>CAYQIY010000001.1:0-246400 GCA_964417635.1 uncultured Pseudomonadota bacterium
ATTATATCCCAATGAACTGGTAAAATGCAACTGACTCTACCATGCGGTATCTTATTAGTAGAGCAAGAGACGCTCATCCTTGCGTACCACGACTATGACAGCCGGAATCGTGCTGTTCGGAGAGCTGCTGACATCTCCATCGTCGGTGCTAATAGTCCGGACTTCGTATGGACGCAAGCCGCTCGTGCCTCTGCTCTTTTCACCACGAGCACGGGCTTAAGCATCGAGCCAGCGGTTAGACAACCCGGCACACGACATGTGTGTTGTGCCCGCATAACAAAGGCTGCTGACAGCAGGCGGCTATGCGTCTTGCCCGCTGTTCTATACGGATCGCGGCGTAGACAATTAGTTTAGCACCGCGCCTTCGGAAGCCGAACTGACCATCTTAGCGTACCTGGCTAAGTAGCCAGATGAAATCCGCGGCTTGCGAGGTCTCCACGAGGCTCGCCTTCGCGCCATCTCGCCTGACTCAACCTCTAGATCGACTCTCTTGCCTGGTATGTCGATGCGTATCAAGTCATTCTCGTGCACTAGCGCTATGGGTCCGCCCATAGCTGCCTCTGGAGACACGTGACCGATGGCTGCTCCGCGCGAACAGCCTGAGAACCGGCCGTCGGTTACAAGAGCCACGATCTTATCCAGGCCCATACCGGCCAGCGCGCTTGTTGGCGTGAGCATTTCGCGCATACCTGGGCCGCCACGTGGACCTTCATTGCGCACAACCAGCACGTCGCCCTCTCGTATGCGACCATCGAGTATGGCCTGCACTGCACTTTCTTCAGACTCGAACACCCTGGCAGGGCCTTTGTGTATGAGCATGGACTCATGCACAGCACCGGATTTGACCACCGCACCCTCTGGAGCGAGTGAGCCGAACAAGACACTTATCCCGCCGTTTGGGCGATAGGGCGCGTCTATGCTTCGGATAACGTCTCGGCGCACTACTGACGCGTCATGAACCACGTCACCAATTGTGCCGCCGGACACACTCAGCGCCTCAAGCGCTATGATGTCTCGTCCGCTCAACTCTTTCATCACTGCCGAGATGCCGCCCGCCTCATGCAAGTGCTGCAGGAAGTGTGGGCCGCCCGGATTGATAGTGCACAGCTGTGGTGTGGAATCACTCACGTGGTTGATCTCTGCAAGGTCGAGTGCGACGCCTGCTTCTTTCGCTATCGCCATCAGATGAAGCACTGTGTTCGTGGAGCAACCCATCGCCATATCCACGGTCAGCGCATTCTTGAACGCCGCACTAGTAAGCACATCTCTGGGTCTCAGATTTCGCTTCCATGCATCTATCGCTGCTATACCCGCGTGCTTCGCAAGCCTGTATCGCCCGGACTCAACTGAGGGTATCGTGCCGTTTCCTGGAAGCGCCATACCGAGCGCCTCCGTGAGGCAGTTCATGGAGTTTGCGGTGAACATCCCCGAACACGATCCCGAGCCCGGGCACACACTGTCTTCGGCATGCCGCAGTGACTCTTCGCTCATGGTCTTTTTCGCCACGGCTCCAACATATTCGAACATGTGCTGCAGTCCGGCTTCGCTACCTTCGTATATTCCCGCAAGCATCGGGCCTCCGCTTACGATCACTGAGGGCAAATTGAGCCTGGCAGCCGCCATCAGCATGCCGGGCACTATCTTGTCACAGTTGGTTACAAATACGAGTGCATCAAACGCATGGGCCTGCGCCATAACTTCTATGCTATCTGCTATGAGTTCTCTGCTCGGAAGCGAATAGTGCATACCATCATGTCCTTGTGCCATGCCGTCGCATACTGCAATCACGTTGAACTCGAGCGGAGTGCCACCCGCGAGCAGTATGCCGTCTTTTACGGCGCGACCTACCTTGTCCAGATGGATATGTCCCGGCACAATCTCATTCCAGGAGTTGGCCACACCTACAAGCGGTGCAGAAATCTGTTCTGATGTAAGACCGATCGCCTTGAGCAGAGACCTGTGTGGTGCCCTCTTGTACCCTTTCTTCATCACATCGCTGCGCACTCGCCTTCCCTCCTTTTGTTCAGTTATTCTGCTAGCGCAAGTATCTCCCTCTTATGGCTCAGCGCTCTGATTTCATCCCTAAGGGTGATAGCCTGTAGCAATACGATGGAATAGAATTGTGTCAGGCCAAATTATGAGAAATCTTGATGTGCATCTTACCATTTTGAGGTTAGAGCATGTGCGAGTCTTCTCCAATAGGAGGCTATACGATGAGATACCAGAGCGGAATAGGCCTCGCGCTGTTTCTGGCAATCGCACTGATTGTGGGTACAGTCAGCGCATCAGGCGGCTCAGCGTTTGTACAAGGGCCAATTGCCGGGGCGGCGATCAGCGTTGAGACAGGCGATGAGACTGTCGGCGCAACCACGACGGACAGCACCGGCGGTTACCGAGTGGACTCGCTTGAGGCCAGAAGCGCTTATGATGTGACTTCAGAGCTACCGCAGTTTATAACTACAGTAATCAAGGGAGTCGACGCGGCAGGAGGTATTGTCTCCGAACTAGACATTGCCATGGAGTATGCTACAGGAGATATCTTGGGTAGCGTCTTTGACAGCATCACGTCACAGCCGATAAGCAACGCAGTAGTGACTCTGTACCATGGCTCGGAAGTGCTCCGCGAAGTGATAACGCATTCGGACGGTTCGTTCTTAATAGATGCAGTTGGCGTAGACACCAAACTCTGGCTCCAAGTAGACGCACAGAACTACATAAGCGCCACTAAGAGCGCGTTTCCTGTGGGTCCGGGTGTGCGCACACACGTGTCCATAGCACTGGATCCTGCACAAGGAAGCCTTACAGGTATCGTAAGCGACAAGGATACCGGCGAGCCGCTGGTGGGCGCTACGGTAACAGTGGAGATTTCGGGTCATGATCCTGTCTCGACTGTCTCTGACACAGACGGAAGATATCTGCTCGAATCGTTGCCAGCGGCACCTACGAGTGTGTTGACGGCCTCGAATTCTGGGTATGTCAGCCTTAGACAGGACGGAATAGCAGTGTCTTCAGGTAGAGTCCGACCGGTGGATATGCCGCTTGCGCCTCTGCCAGGGTCTTCGTCTGGCTCGGGCACTATAGTCGTAAACATCCGAGACGCTGTTACAGGCGAGAGCATACCAGCAAGCGTAGTTCTTTACAGGCATGACACTACTTACTCTTACAAATCCGGCTCCACCGGGGATGGCGGGCAGGTAACATTAACTTCTGTAGACGCAAACAGCGGAAGCGCACCGTATAGGATCAGGGTAACGTCATCGGGATACACCTCTCTGACCTACACAGGTATTTTGGTGAGAGTTGCCACAACGACCGTAGACGTAGCACTCTGGCCTGCTAGTGGCGTGATTCCCGTGACTTTGGTAGACGGAGTTACCGGGTTGCCTGTGGCGGGTTCGCTAGCTCTCTATAGACACAACACGTCATACTCGTACAAATCCACCTCCACATCGACGGATGGTATTGCCAACTTCACGTCTGTTGAAGCTAACGCCGCTTCACAGCCGTATCGTATAAGAGCCACCTCGAGTGGATACACGTCAGTTGATCTGACAGGGTTCATTGTGGCCGGCGGACATTCTAACCCGCGCACGATAAGCCTCTGGCCGAGTCGAGGTAATCTTGTGATCAGTGTTAGGGATGCGATACTCGATGAGCCCGTATCCGGATCTGTTGCTCTTTACAGGCATGCGACTACGTTTTCGTACAGGAGCACGTCGCTCGATGAATATGGCATTGCCACGTTCACGCTTGTTGACGCAAACGATGCCGGACTGCCCTACTATGCTAGGGTCACGTCTTCTGGTCGCACCACAATTACCATTGACGGCATAATCGTGGCAGGAGGCCTGACTACTTACCGAGACCTTAGCATGTGGCCTAACCGAGGCACGCTCGAAATTATCTCGAAAGATGCTGTCACGAATGCGCCGATTTCAGGCAGCATCAGTCTGTATCGGCATGGCACGACCTATTCATACCGGAGTTCTGCTTTTGGTACCGATGGAATTGCCACACTGAGTCTGGTAGATATAAACAGCGCTGCTCAGCCTTATAGAGTTGCGCTCACCTCATCCGGGTATGAAACACTCACGGTAGACGGGCTTACCATATCGGGCGCGGCTAAAACCTCGCTTCCTAGCAGGCTGTGGCCTTCAAACGGAGTCATAAGTGGCGTGGTTACCAACAGTTTAGGCACCCCGATAAACGCATCTGTGGCGCTGTATCGCCACAACACAAGTTACTCCTTCAGAAGCACCACGGCTGCTTCAGACGGCAGTTTCAGCATGACCGGTGTACCTGCAAACGCGTTTGACGAACCCTACAGACTGGTGTTTTCTCGAACGGGTTATAGTTCGGCAACAGTCAGCAACGTGTTCGTTCATTCTGGCACCACTACGAACATAGACGCAGTATGCCGCACCGATACACCCACTACAACCGCACTCTCTTCCCCGCAGCCAGGTGCGGTGGCGGGCGTTGCAAGAGATATCTTGACAGGCGCTCCGTTGGCTGGCGCACGCGTCTCGCTGCATCGCGCGGGCAGCGCAGAAAGACAAGTATTTGCCGACACAGAGGGCGCTTTCGAGTTTAGTGACGTGCTGTGGGGTCTGGGCTATAGCCTGCACGTTGAATCAGACGGTTACGTTAACTACTCCATATCCGGCCTTGCAGTGAGAGGCGGTAGAACCACATATCTGCAGCCAGAACTTGCACCTGTATATGGCAGCATAGCTGGTAGGCTCGTGGCATCTATCCCCGAAGCGCCAGGAGCACGACACAGCATTAGCGTCTCCAGCAGTCCACAACACGCAGGCGCTGTACAAGGATCCGGCGTTTTCACCGAAGGCCAGGTTATCACAGTTGTGGCGACGCCTGCTGCCGGATATGCATTTTCCGGCTGGACAGAAGATGGTGAGCTGGTTAGCTCCAACGATTCCTATGTGTTTACGGTCACGCGCCCGAGGACTCTTGTCGCAAACTTCGAGCCGCTCAGCGTGGTCATCAGCACAGAAGTAAGCCCGGCTTCGTCCGGGAGCGTGTCCGGTGCGGCAGCGTACGATTACGCTGCCACTGTCACACTCGTGGCAAGCGCTACAGAGCCCTTCGTCTTCCATAGATGGATGGAAGATGGTGTGCAGGTGAGCACTGACCCTGTCTATTCTTTCACCGCTACACACGCACGTCACCTTGTGGCGTGGTTCCGTCAGTTCGCACAGGCCGACCTCAACCAAGACGGTAGAGTTGACCTGCTCGACCTCGTGATTCTTGCACAGAAATATAGGCTTACGTCGCAGGATGCTGGCTGGATCCCTGAGTACGACCTTAACGGGGATGGGATTATAGACATCTACGATATGGCAGCTGTAGCAAGAGCAATTGAGCCTTGATCGCCACCTCTAAGGGAAGAGGTCTGGCCGCCAGAACCAGGCCTCGCTCTTAAGTCAGCTGCTCCGAGTATCCGGACTATAGTGTCGGCACCGCAAAGCCTGTGTCTCGGCTTTGCATACCAAACCACGACTTCATCGAGGGCCAGGTTATCCAGAGCGGAACGCACGCTGTCAACAGGCCAGTAACGAACTTCCGCTCATGGCTTACAGCCGCGCAGGCACTCTGTGACCACTGACTCGGGGGCATCTTCGAACAACTCGCTGAGCCCCTGTCTATTATGTATTCGCATTATCGCTTCTGCAAACAGAGGGGCCACTGACACGACGCTTATCTTGGGGTGCGCGGAAGCTCCTGCGTTATCTAGTGTGTCTGTTACTATGAGCCTCTCAATGGGACTCTCCGAGAGTACTCTGAGCCCTTTAGCGCGCAATAGCGCATGCGACACGGCTGCGAGCACTCTTCTAGCTCCTCTGGCTTTAACCGCCTTTGCCGTATCCGCGAGCGTGCCGCAAGTGAGGGTAAAGTCGTCGACTATAAGCACATTCTTGCCACTCACATCGCCCACTATCTCGAGCACGTGCGCCTTTTCGGTATGATCGTTCCGCGTCTTGTCGCCGAAGGCCACAGATGCACCCAGATGTGTGGCGAATTTTCTCGCCATCTTGGCAAAGCCCGCGTCAGGTGCGACAACGACCAAGTCTGTGACCCCGATCTTCTTTACACAAGCGCAGAGTACGGGTAAAGCGTGCAAATTGTCTGCCGGTATGCGGAAGAATCCCTGAACCTGCGGGCTGTGCAGGTCCATTGTTATCACGCGGTCGGCGTTTACAACTTCGAGGCAGTCGGCGCAAACTCGCGCTCTTATGGAAACGTGGGGCTCGTCTTTCTTGTCTGCCTTAGAATAGCTGAAATGCGGCATGACCACGGTAACCGAACTGGCACTGGCGCGCTTCATCGCATCTACCCAAAACAGAACTTCCATGAAGTCGTCGTTGGGACTGACCCCAACTGTCTGTATGATAAACACTTCTTTGTCTCGCACACTCTGGCCGAACTTGACAAACGTATTGCCCTCTTCAAACCGTATGATGGTGGTATCTCCGAGCGTAGCACCGAGGTACGAGCACACTCGCTCTGCAAATTCCCGACTGCTGCTGCCAGCAAACACCTGGGGTTCGAGAGAATAGGGCACGGTGCACACCTCCTGCATTGCCTGGACATTACCAGGATTCTGCACCTACCGCTCTCCTACCTGTAATTTGGAGCACAATCAGGCGAATTGCTGTCGGCCTTTGTCGCTGTCTGTCCTACTCCTCGCGTGTCATCTTCTTGGTGTAGGCCAGAACTGCGTCTCTCAGCGGCGCTGCAGCTCCTTCGCCCACCTTGTCATAGTGCCGAGCAAAACGCTCGTCAGTCACGTACATTTCTACGAGGCTTGTGTGCGCCTCGCTCGAGTAATCTTGCCAAAGGCAAGTAAGCCATCTGCGGTGCATGTCCGCAGCATTTTGCGGTACTCTGACTCGGGGTCACGCGTGACAAGCGCTTGTCTCAGCGCATCCTCGACAGCGTTACTCAGGCGAACAGCCTCTTCGTGCTGCTCGGGCGACATGTTCTTGATCTTGTCGCAAGACGCGTCGACCGCTTCGTCGCCATATCTAGCTCGTGCCTCTCGACCCCACTGCTCTTCGTTGTTACGAACCAGTCTTTGCTTTAGCCCCTCGAACTTCTCGCTGGCTTCCATGCAGATTCTCCCTTCTGCAGCTGCTATCGACCTTTCGACGTTGAGAATCAAAGCGTCAACCTGGTGCCTCTTCAGCACGAGACTCTGGTGATGTTCTTTCAACGCCCTCAGCATATCGTAAGACGGCGAATCAAGAAGCCTCTTGATATCGGCGAGCAAACCCCTAGTTCTCGGTAGAACAGTATTTGCCGGAGTTTGTCGACCTCAGCCTCATGGTAGAGCCTGTAGCCCGATTCATCGCTTCTTTCCGGTACTAGCAACCCGATCTGATCATAGAATCGCAGTGTGCGCGGAGTAACACCGGAGAGTTCTGCAATCTGTCTGGTCGAGTATTCCAACAGGTCACCGCCTTCTCATACACGACTATACGCTATTACGTTACGTCAATGTAAAGATGTATCCGCTTGCATAGGTAGAGGAAGCGAGCACCAAGAGGGAGAAGCGACAGACACAGTGTTTTTCAGGAGAGATTTTGTTGCTTACATCAATGCTACGCATTCTTGCTACGCGTTCGTTTCGCCCTTTTGAGTTTCGCCGCGCACAGTACGAGCAATACCCGTTTGATACGCCCGTTTTTGGCGTCTACGTGCATGTGCCATTCTGCAGCAAACTCTGCGGGTTCTGTCCCTACTGCAAGACTGTGTACGAGAAGCACAAGTGCAGCCTGTTTGTGCGCTCTCTCATTCAAGAAATTGAAAAGAACTCCCCCACTGAACGCCTATCTGCCGACAGCGTGTACTTCGGAGGCGGCAGCCCAGCGCTGCTAGGGAGCGATCTCATTCAAGTAATGGCCTCGCTTCGTCAGAAATACCGCTTCTGTGAGGCAGGCATAGAGCTGCACCCAACGGATATAGACCTGGATACAGGCGACTTGCTCAGAGCCGCAGGTTTCACTATGGCAAGTGTTGGTGTGCAGTCGTTCAACGAAGAAGTGCTGCGCACACTGGGCCGCGATCCGGTAGACTCGGTCCGGCGAGTCATGTTGCTTCAGAAGTCAGGCATTAGCGCCCTTGATGTCGACCTCATGCTGGGCGTACCGGGCCAGACTACCGGCATTATCAGTGAAGATTTCAAGAAAGCGGTTGATGCAGGCGCAACGCAGGTATCGTGTTACGCGTTCATGAGGTTTTCGTACGCACGTGATGCAAAACAGCCGCTTACCGAGATTGCAAAAAGGCGCATGCTTGAAAGCGTTGACGCTCTCGCGCCTACACTTGGTTTTGAGCGCCGTTCGATATGGACGTTTGTGCAACGGCACGCACCGCAATATTCTTCTGTGACTCGTGATGCGTACATCGGCTATGGGCCTAGCGCCGTATCGCTGTCCAGATCTAGCTTTGCCGTCAACACGTTCTGCGTCGACCGTTACACAAGTTCTCTCGAATCAGGCGTGTTGCCAGACAAACTATGCTTACACTTTTCGCCCAGAGCGCGCTATGCCTACTGGGTGTTCTGGAGAGCATATAGCATGGACATCTGCTTTGAGAGTTTCAGGCATCTGTTCTCGGCCGACCTTACACAAGTGTTTGGTCGAGAGTTCCGGCTGCTCTCGAGCTTGGGGCTGCTGGAGAAAACTGCCTCGGGATATACGCTTACTTCGAAAGGAGCGTACTTGTTCCACCTAACGGAGCAGCACTACACCCACCGCTATATAGACAGCATATGGCGAACTTGCGTCACAGGCACACTTCCGGAACGCGTAGTCCTTCACTAGTAGAAGACGATGCAATGGCCCCGTCTACAGCACTCACATAGGTTGACAGTATGGCGTCGGGTCGAGTACTGTGAGAATAACAGACCGTTAGTCTGTTTATTTCTGGAGGAACACCATGCCTAGAATACTGAGACCCGAACAACATGCAGCCAAACGCAATGACATCGTACAGACAGCCCGCCACCTGGTCGAATCCAAGGGATATGAACAGGTGTCAATCCAAGACGTTCTGGATGAGTTGGGGATCTCTAAAGGTGCGTTTTATCACTATTTTGACTCCAAACCGGCTTTGCTCGAGGCTATCGTGTTGAGCATGGCCGACGAAGTCCGAGACTTGCTTGAGCCCATCACACGCGAGACAAACGGCGATGCTGTGTTTCGTTTGCAGCAGTTTGTGTCAGCGCTTGTAACATGGAAAGCCTCTCAAAGGGGTCTCTTGCTTGCACTTATGAAGGTCTGGTACTCAGACGATAACGCCTTGCTGAGACACAAAATGCGGCAGGCGGTTACGTCCATAGCAGCTCCCAAAATGGCAGGTATCATTCGGCAGGGAATTCACGAAGGCGTCTTCACCGTGTCTTGTCCGGACGAGACGGCAGAGCTGCTGCTCTGTCTGTTACAGCACTCAGCCGAAGCAGTTGGCAGGCTAGCGCTTTCTTCATGTGTTGCGAAAATGAGAGTCGAGAACACGGTTACCGCCTATACCGAAGCCATACAAAGGGCGCTCGGTATGCCGAAGGGTTCATTCGTGTTGGTGGATAGGCGTTCTCTATACCGCTGGTTTTCGTCAGGTGATCAATCTTACTGATGTAGCCCAGCGCTTTATGACCTTGAACAGGAGTGGTGTTGTGTGGGTGGTTTCGTTTTGGCTCTGGCCGAGGTATCCGAGGCTCATCTGCCCAGGGTGGGTGCAAAAGCCTATAACTTGTCTCGTCTCGCTCGCATTCCCGATGTGCGTGTTCCTCCCGCATTTTGCATCACGACCGAAGCATACGACCTTGTGGTAGCGCAGAACCCCAAGGTTCAAACATTGATTGGTCGTCTACACTCGCAACCCAGCAGAGCCAAGCAGACGGCCGGGGAGTTACGCACTTTGATCGAATCCCTCGTTATTCCAGACCATGTATGCACGGAGATATCTGAAGCTCTTCAGGCGCTCGGTACTCAGGACACGTACGCAGTAAGGTCGAGTGCTACAGCCGAAGATGCGCCAGACGCCTCGTTTGCAGGCCAACACGATACTTATCTTAACGTATCCGGCCCGAGTCAAGTGATTCAGCACATTCCGAAGTGCTGGGCTTCACTGTTTACCGAACGCGCGCTTTCGTACCGCAACGAAAAGCGGATCGGCCACACTGAAATCAGCATGTGTGTCGTCATCCAGCATATGCTCACTCCTCTTGTGTCAGGGGTGATGTTCACGGCCGACCCACTAACACATGACAGAAAGACGATCTCGATTGACGCCGTCTACGGTCTGGGCGAACCACTAGTTGCAGGGCTGGTCGAACCGGATACGTACAAGGTGCGTGGGCAGAAGATCGTCTCAAGACGCATAGGCGCCAAGAGTTTCAAGGTCGGTGCCATTTCCGGCGGAGGCACTGTCAGGCACGACGTTGAATACCACGAACGCAGCCGCCAGGCGCTATCCGACGAGCAAATCTTAGCGCTGTCTGTACACGGAACAAGCATTGCCTCTCAGTTCGGAAGCCCTCAAGATATTGAGTGGTGTCTTGAAGCCGGAGAATTCTATATAGTTCAAGCGCGCCCCGTGACTACGCTCTTCCCTGCACCCAAGAGCAAAGATGGATTCAAAAGGGTGTACATCTCGTCGGGGCACATGCAAGTGATGACAGATCCCATTCTTCCTCTTGGCATGTCCGTGTTCGAACTTGCCTCTCAGTTCACTCTAGATAGAGCCGGTGGGCGACATTTTGTTGACATCACTGAAGACATTGCGCGACCGACGGGAAGACGTGTGGTACTCCAAAAGGTTAGCAATATGGACCCACTCATGACAAGCGCAGTGAAGCAAGTGATGCAGCGGATGGACTACCTCCGAGCCATTCCGCGGGGAAAGGGCAACCTCTCGAGTTCCATAAGATGGATGCCTTGGCTAATACAGGCTTACAAGATGTATAGGGCGAACGATCCGAGGATCATTGACGAGAGGGTCAGCTTTTTTGAACAAGAACTCCGCGAGCTTGAACGCGAGATGGATGAACTCACCGGGACTGATGTCGTTGACTACATCATCCGAGATAGACCTCGTCTGCAGGCGATGCTATTTGATGCCACCTGGTTTGGGGCAGTACTTCTGTGTCAGTATGTGTCCGGATGGTTAAGGAAGAACGTCCCGACAAGACGCAATGTTCTCGCTGCGTTATCCAAGTCTATTGACCGGAATATCACGTCGGAGATGGGGCTTGCATTATGTGATGTGGCAGATGTGGTAAGACGTCATCCACGCGTGGTGGAGTACTTCGCTTCTCGTCCCGAAGACGATATGATGCAGCGACTTCGTGAGATGGAAGCAGATGAAGTAGTATCAGCGATTGACAGATTCTTGGCTAAGTACGGCTCTCGTTGCACAGCTGAGATAGACCTTACGAGGCCTCGCTGGCGAGAAGACCCCTCGCAACTCGTCCCTGCGATCTTGAGCAACTTGAGAGTGCTTTCGCCCGGAGAGCATAGAACAAGGTTTGAACACGGCAAATGCGAAGCAGCCGCGATTATAGAATCTATCGTGACGGAAGCCAAGAAATCACCCCGAGGCGAGGGAAGAGCCCGTAAACTTCGGCGCATGCTCTCGCTTTTCCGCAACTTCACAGGCGTTCGCGAATACCCCAAATACTTCTGGATGCGGCGCAACGACATATACAAGAAGGCACTTGTCAGGATGGCCAACACGCTTCAGGCAGACGGGGTTATCCAAGAGCGAACTGATGCGTATTATCTCTACCTTGAAGAACTGCGTGAGGCTATTGCCAAGCGTTGTGTAGACCATGAGAGAATACGCGCTAGAAAAGAGCAGTACGCACAGTACGAACTGATGATGCCGCCGCGCGTCATATTCTCTGATGGCGAAGTGCCGCCCGCTGAGTACGATACCTCTCACATACCCGAGGGTGCGCTTAGCGGCATAGCGGTCTCAGCCGGTGTTGTTGAAGGGCGTGCCGTTGTAGCGCTTAGCCTGGACGAAGTAAGTCTTGAGCCAGGCGACATTCTTGTCACCGCCTTCACTGATCCGAGCTGGTGTCCTGTTTTTCTGTCTGTAGCAGGGCTCGTCACAGAGGTGGGAGGCATGATGTCCCATGGCGCCGTGATAACGCGCGAGTACGGTCTGCCGGCTGTGGCGAGTGTGCCTGATGCCACAAGTCTGATCATCACAGGACAACGCATACGACTTGACGGTACTAACGGCTATGTGCAGATCTTAGGGGAGCGTTGATAGCGTATAATCTTGGTCCGCCTGCTCCCATAAAACGCTACCCGGGCGGCTGCAGCTGCGGTAGTAGTGTCATATGTCACGGCTATTCGGCTGCGACCGCGGGTGCTGCAGACAGCACCGATCTCTTCTTCCATCTACCGCTAAGATAGTAAGCCGAAGACAGCAGCATGCTCGTCGACGCACTTGCTACCATCGCCCACCATATGCCGTTTTGCTGCAGCGATGGCACAGTGCTCAGATACCTTGCAAGTGGCACGCGCACAAACCACAGTGTTGCCACGGATATGAGCATTGCTGGTACCGTATCTCCTGCTCCACGCATGACACCTGTCATTGCAAATGTCAATGCCCAGGGGATGTAGCTTAGCGCAAGCACCCTGAGATACGACACGCCAACCGCGAGCACTTGCTGGTCGACGGTAAATATGCTGAGAACAGGCCCAGGCACAAGCAAGAATAGCAGGGTCATGCAGGCCGCGATAGCGCCTGAGATAACGAAGGCCCACTTGACCGTCTCGTGTACTCGCTCGTGCTTTCTTGCGCCAAGGTTCTGACCCACAAGCGAGGAGACAGACATGCCCAAAGACATAAATGGCATGATCGCGAAGTGATCAAGCCGTGAGCCCGCGCCGAAACCGGCAACAACAGTCTCGCCGAACGAGTTGATGATCGAGCTTACGACTAGCGCGCCGAGCGACATCATGGTGTGCTGGACGCCCACAGGCAAGCCTATCTTGAAGGTGGTGATGGTCAGGTCCTTGTCAATCCTGTAATCTGAGAGTCTCTTGCTTAGCAAGTCTGTGTTCTTCAAGATGTAGCGCGCGGTAAGCAGCCCTGCGAACACCTGAGATATCACGGTGGCCAGCGCCGCGCCTGAGACTCCCATCCTCGGTAGCGGCCCAATGCCAAATATGAGCAACGGGTCGAGGATGATGTTAAGCGTCGTTGCGTATGCCAAGAATACTACCGGAGCTCGGGAGTTTCCGAGCCCCCGAAGAATACCGCTAAGCACGTTATAGATGAACATGAACACCAAGCCGCTCAAGAACACTGAAAGGTATAGCGATGCCTCGGTGAGGATTTCGCCAGGCACGTTTATCAGGTGAAGGATGTGTCTATGGAACAGTAACCCAATGATAGACGCAGTCGCTCCAAGCAAAATGAGCACGCTCATCGAATTCCCGGTGATTCTACGCACCTCGTCAGGACGCTTTGCGCCTGTGTTCTGCGCGACCAGCACTGTAGTCGCCATGGAAACACCCATTATCATGGACACGAGCACCATTATTACGGGAAAACTGACTGACACCGCTGCAAGCGAGTTTGGCCCAAGATACCTGCCCACCCATATGGCATCAACAGTGTTGTAAAGCGCCTGCAAAAGGTTTCCGAGCAGTAGCGGAACTGCGAACTTGATCAGATGCCTAGGGACGCTGCCGACGGTCATATCAGATACGACCGTGGGGCGAACGGTTCCCGGACGTGTGTTCGTTACTTGCAAGTGCATATCACCTCAGACAGTAGTTTGATCCCTCTCACGCGCCCTGCTACGCGAAAGCACAGCATTCAGCGACTTAAGCGCTTCAGTCAGTCGCCCTATTTCGTCCTGGGAGAGTTCGGCCAAAGCGCGCGACACCTCTGATCTGATTGCGTTGGATATTTCATCATGCGCAGTGCGGGCGCGCTCGGTAGGATACACTCTTACAAGCCTCTGGTCGTGGCAATCGCTCTGTTTCTTCAAAAAGCCACTCCTTGTCAGGCTCTTTACCGTCATACTCACATGAGATTTGGCCATATTCGTCTTTCTCGAGATCTGACTGACGCTAAGCCCTGGCTCTTTGAGCACGTGCGAGAGCACAGCCATCCCAGGCATAGGCATCTCGTACTCATCCATCACGCTGTTTACTATCCTATGTAGTTCACGGTTCACCGCTTTAAGCAGTGAATCAAGCGTCTCTAGCGATCCCGACACCTTCTCACCCTCTCGGACAAAGTCGTTCTGGCAAGAACGTTCTCTACAGAACAGTATAATCCGATTTGAGTGCAATGCAAGAGTCAGTTGCTAAAGGCGGCTGTACAAAGAGCGTGATATAATGTAGCATGGTGAGTGAGCGCTCACTCATAGCGGAAAGTGGTGGACCCTATATGGCATTCTCACCTGTACTCGGCGCAAGACTCGTTATCGTACTGGTGCTCGTGGCAGTTTCCGCAGTGCTTCTTGCAAGAAGGAAGGTTCACGCCCGCCTGCGTAACACTATTATGGCAGTGGTAGTTGCAGTTTTGGGTTTCGGCTTTGCGATGTTGGGCCCTAAGACGCTTGACCCGAACCCAGTTTTTGCGCTTAGAAGCGCACTAAGAGCCATCTTAGGTAAACTCCCGCCGCCCCAGGCATCAATGGGGACTGTGATGCTCGGCATGCTCGGAGTGATGCTGCTTGCCGGGTGGATAAGCAATAAGGGGATATGCGGCTGGGCGTGTCAGTTGGGGCTTCTGCAAGATATTTTGCACCAGAACCGCCTCAAGAAAGCAAAGCCTCCGTTTTGGTTGACCAATAGCATAAGAGTTTTGGCCTTTGTGCTGCTTGTGCTGGGTGTATCATCTTACGGGTTTGACTGGATAGGCGTTGTTGATCCGTTCGCCGTATTTCGACTTGCGCTGGCTCCACTTGCCCTGGTCTTCGTAATTGCAGTACTTGCCGGGAGCATGTTCATGTACAGGCCGTGGTGCCAACTGTTCTGCCCATTCGGACTGGTCAGCTGGCTATTGGAGCAGGTGAGTATTCTCCGTCCCCGAGTGGATAAAGAGCTCTGCATAGACTGTAAACTGTGCGTAAGAGCGTGTCCTGCACACGCCATGGCAGACATGCTCGCCGAGAAGAAGATTCACGCGGACTGCTTTGCGTGCGGCGCATGTCTTGCAGCCTGCCCACGCAAAGGCGCACTACTATGGCGGCCTAGTCGTAAGCAAGGAGTGTAGCCAGTGGCAGCAGACAAGAAGGAACTGATCCGCGGGGCGGCTATACGCGTGATTGCCCGATGCGGATTTCATGACGCGACAACAGACCTCATATCTAGCGAGGCAGGAGTCTCCGTCGGCACCCTGTACAATTACTTCAGCAGCAAGAAGCATATACTGCAGTACATTTTCAGCGTAGAGCACGCGCGCAGAGCTGAGTACTTCTCGCAAGTGGTGGCACAGCAGACGCTGCGACCTCTTGAGAAGATCGAAGCTATCCTGAGATTTCATTTTGAAAGCCTCGCCCAAAACCCAGAGACTGCGCGCTTGATGTATAGAGAACGCTACTTGCGGCACCAGTTTGCGACGACTGACGAAACGTCTTCGCCTCTCTCCAGATATCTGATTGAAGTGTTGGCAACAGCCAAGCAGCAGGGTGAGCTGAGGCAGCACGATCCTGAGTTAATCGGGATCATGCTGGCGGGTGGCGTGGAAGAGATGATGAATCATTACGGTCAGGAACCTCTGGCCAACGAGCACCGGCTTCGAAATGCGGCGGCCGAAATCGTAGCATTGCTGGATGTAGGGATCCGAGCCGAGTCACGCTCCAAGCAACAGTAAGCGTGCGAAGCAACTTGACATACGGGCCTAACACACATAGAATCATGGTCAAACACCTGCCAAAACGGCGATGAGCAGAAGAGTAGGCTTGTGCGCCACCGAAGAGAGAGTCCGGCGGTGCAAGGACTCGTGGTAGTAAGTCGAAATACACCTGTGAGCTGCGCCTGCGAAATGGGGCGACGGCGTCCCCCGTTACAGGGATAAGGATACTAGTGTGTATCCCATGAGTGGGTAGTCATTGCCAACTAGGGTGGTACCGCGGGTAGGAGCCCGTCCCTTGGTCTAGGGACGGGTTTTGTGTTTGTCACAACGGAAGGATGGTATGCTGGTGACCAACAAAAATGTGGTGGCAGTAATGGGGTTTGTGAGAAGCGGCAGAACACAGATAGCAAAACACTTGGCCGAGCGACTGAATATGCGCTTTCTGGACGTAGACGAATTGATGGAGCAATCGTCTGGAATTGCACGTCACGAAATTATCACAAGACTGGGTGAAACCGGCTTCCTGGAAGCAGAGGCGCGCGCATTGAGAGAAGCAACCAACATGTCAAGTGTGGTTATCTCAGCAGACGGTCGCTCGCTGCACAATCTGGCTATACGTGAGATCTTGGAGAAATCTTGCACTACGGTGTTTTTGACCGGAGACCTTGAGACGGTCTTCGAGCATGCGTGCCAGGAAGCGACCACTCACGATCTCGGCGGATTTGACGCTGACGAGCGGCTTGCGCGGCTTCTGCAGATTCAGTCAGACGGCCTGGCTCCACACATGCAGATGGTCGATGTGGTCGCAAGAGTTGACGGGCCTGTTCCCCAAGTTGTGAGCCAGATAATCTCAGCCCTTGACCGAAGCGACTGAGTTAATTCATCTCTTTGCAGTTTTTGTGCCTGAAAAGCGATTACTGATAAACCAACCAGCCAGCCGGGCGTTCGCAACGCTTATCTGGTTGTCTTTATCGCGCATATGACTTATGCATAGAGGAATTAGTGCAACAAGTGTTGTAGCCACTTGGCATTAGACATCTCTTTGATCTGCCAAACTACGCTTTCTGGAGGTATGACTGATGGCTTATGACCTGATCATTCGCGGCGGGCGGGTGTTTGATGGCTCCGGTTCGCCGTGGTACCGCGCAGATGTAGCCGTACACGAAGGCAGAATTGCGCATGTCGCACCGCACATTTGCACTGCTGACGCCAGAAAGGTTATTGATGCCACAGACCTTGCGGTGTGTCCCGGATTCATAGATCCTCACAGCCACGATGACTCGGCCCCCTTGGTTGACCCGTATAACTTGGGCAGGCTGAGCCAGGGAGTCACGACAGTCATTGCTGGTAACTGTGGATACAGCCTCTTCCCTGTTACAGACAGCGGACGCAGTGCGCTTGCGTCTCTTGTCGCCCCCATAGGCTTTTGTGCAGATCTCAACTGGAGCACCTGTTCTGATATGGCTGGCAAAATGTTCGAGAACGGGTCGGCTGTAAATATTGCATACCTTGTTGGCCACAATGCGGTTAGGGTGGCCGTCATGCAGACTGATGACAGCGAGCCCACGAGAGAGCAGTTGGGCGAGATGAAATGCTTCATAGAAGAAGCGATGAAAGAAGGCGCTTTCGGTTTCTCAACCGGGCTCATATATGTGCCTGGTGTATTCTCTGACACGCCCGAGATAGTCGAGCTGACCCGAGCGATCAAGCCATTTGGCGGGGTGTACGTCACCCATATGCGCGATGAAGCTGACAACATAAGGGATGCGCTCTGCGAAGCCATAACGGTGGCTCGCGAAGCTGGCGTGCCCGTCCACATCGCGCATGCGAAGATATCTGGAAGAGACAACTGGGGTAGGGCAGGCGAAGTGCTTGACGTTGTGTCAAAAGCTCGCGACCAAGGCATCGATGTAACACTGGACGCGTACCCGTACACAGCAGGTGCGTCATTCCTTGCGTCTGCGTTGCCTCCCTTCGTAAAAGGTGGCGGAGATGACGCGATGATGAAACGGCTGAAAGAGCCTGAAATTCGCGCAAAGGTGAAGCATTACATCAACGAACGCACCGACTGGCAGAACTGGCCCAAGCAAATGGGCACATGGGATTGTTTCGTGGTGGGCATATCTCCCAAGACGCCGGAATACGAGGGCAAATCCATATCTGAGATAGCACAGATGAGGGGCGCCGACCCGGTCGACACGCTGATGGATATAGTTGCGGTGACGGGACACAGTGCGACGGCTGTGCTTTTCATGATGAACGAAGAAGACGTGCAGCGATTCATAGCCTCGCCTCTTGTGATGGTGGGTACCGACGCACCGCCTCCTTCAGAGCGCACAATACCTCACCCGCGTGGGTTCGGGACTTACGCCAAGGTGCTAGGCAGGTATGCTCGCGAGCAAGGCATCCTTAGTATGGAAGAGGCAATCCGGAAGATGAGTTCGATGCCTGCAATACGGTTTAACCTACAGAGCAAGGGGCTCGTACGAGAAGGATTTGACGCAGATCTGGTCGTCTTTGACCCTGACACCGTTGCAGATAACGCGACGTACACAGAACCAGATAAACTTGCAACAGGCTTTGAACATGTGCTGGTAGGTGGGGTTGTGGCGTTTAGCTCAGGAAAGCCGACTGGCGAGTTGCCTGGTAGATGGGTAGTTCACAAAAGATAGCCTCTCGAGAGGCCGGTAGACCTGTGTCCGCCGGCCTCTTCACTTCTAACATTTCTTTCGCAGTACGTGTCCTGGAAACACACCCTTATGCTTCTGGTCTTCTACCACAACCACGCCGTTTACAAGCACCCACTTGATCCCTTCTGGATATTGCTGCGGCTGCTCAAACGTGGCTCTATCTTCCACCTGCTCGGCGCTGAACACGCATACGTCTGCCCAGTACCCTTCGCGAAGCACGCCTCTTCCGAGAAGCCCTATCTTCTTCGCGGGAGCTGAAGTCATCTTCCGAACCGCCTCTTCGAGCGGGATGATTCGCCTCTCTCTTGCATACTTCCCGAGCACTCTTGGGAATGTGCCGTAGTGCCGCGGGTGAGGCTTGGTGTGCGATAGAGGCCCGTCTGCCGCAAGGCAGCTGCCGTCAGAGCCCACCATGCCGACCGGGTGTTTCATGATTGTGTCCACGTCTTCTTCGCTCATAACAAAAGAGACGAAGCTCGCTTCAGCCTCTTCAAGAAGTCTCATCGCCGCTTCGACAGGATGTACGCTCATATCCTGAGCGACTTGCTCGAGGCTCTTACCCTGAAGTGTGCGATCTGGGGTGTAAGAAGCAATGACAAGTCGGTCAGCTCCTCCGCGCCTGTCAAGGTTTTCTACCATTGAGTCAAATATCTTTTTGCGTGTATCGGGCGACTTCAGCATCGCGATAGTGCCCTGTCTTCCGCCTTCTTGTGCCCATCGAGGGAGCAACGCGCCGGTTATGCTTGAGCCCGAGGCAGGGTACGGGTACTGGTCGAAGCTTACGTCAAGGCCCTCTTCTCGCGCCTGCTCAATCATCTGCAGCAACTGAACACCTTTGCCCCACTGCCTTGGTCCTAGCGCTTTGAGGTGTGCTATCTGCGTTGACACACCAGAAGCACGGCTAATCTCAATTGCTTCCTCAAGCGCCGCTATGAGCCCTATGTTGTAGTCCGACTCATCACGCAGGTGGCAGCAGTGCACGCCGCCAAGCCGGGCTGCAACTTTGCACATCTCAATCACTTCGTCTGTGTTCGCGTAGCTGCCAGGCGCGTAGTATAAGCCTGTAGATATGCCGTAAGCTCCTGCCTGCATGCATTCGATGAGAAGCGCTTTCATTTCGCTAAGTTCCTTGGCAGATGGTTCGCGCTGTTCATAACCAAATACGGCTGCACGCAGCGTACCATGACCCGCAAGTATCGCTTGGTTATTGCTGGGCTTTGCCTTTTCGAGGTAGGCGAGGTACGAGTGCATGTGTTGCCACTTCAACTTGTGCTCTGAGTCATAGCGTGCCATTTCTTCTCTTACACGCGCTTCGGCTCCTCCGACGGCCGGAGCAGCAGAGCTTCCGCAGTGACCTGTGAGCTCTGTTGTGACTCCCTGCTGCACCTTGCTCTGCGCCCGCTGGTCTATGGCTATGGGAATGTCCGAATGCGTGTGAATATCCACAAAGCCAGGGGCCACAGACAGGTTGTCGGCATCCAGAATCTGCGCTGCCTCACATTCTAAGGCGGGCGAAATCTTGACTATCTTGCCGTCAGCAATCCCGATATCTGCTCTGTACGATGGCCTACCCTCGCCGTCGATCAATTTGCCATTCTTGATAATAACGTCGAGCATCCGCAAAATCCCCTTTCCAATATGCTCTTACCCTATCCTCAGTTAGCACTCACATAAGCCTTAGGAAGTGTTTCTTTCGGTAGATGGAGACTCCTGTCGTTTCTCCTGTCAGATAGGTTAGAATGGTGTGTAGCACACAGTGGGGGTTGAGTGCGTGGCAAATAGCGATAACAGCGTAATAGGCACCGGTTCCTTAATGCTGGACATTGTGACAAGGCCTTTGCGAAGTGGCCGCGAGGTTATTGGGACGTTTGCCGGTGGATCTTGCGGTAATGTGCTCGCAATCCTGAGTTTTCTAGGATGGCAGTCTTACCCATTGGCACAGATCGGTGAAGACGATGCAAGCGCAGCGCTCATGAGCGACCTGCGTCACGTTGGAGTTGATACACGCTTTGTGTCAACAAACCCGACCATTCACACCCCGTTTGTGTACCAGATGCTGCGCTCACCCGGCGATCTTCCCACGCAAGCCGAGGCTTACGGCCGCGTATGTGAATGGTCAACCCCCGGTGCTTGCCACCGTTTTGCTGTCTCTTGTCCGTGGTGTGGCTCAGACCTGCCGCGTTACGCCGCGCACGAGTTTGACGTGCCAGAAGATCTTTTTGACCTGACTGGGGCCAACGTGTACTACTTCGATGTCATAAACGCTTCGTCTTACGCCCTTGCTCATCGTGCGGCTGCCCGGGGAGCTCTTGTGTTCTGTGAGCTCTCCAATGATGACCTACCGTCAATGATTGAGCAGGTGCTTAAGTCGGCGCATATAGTCAAGTTTTCCGGAGAACGGTTCCCGGTTGTGCCCAGCGCTATCCATGAGTGTGACGCACCGCTTGTAATAAGGACGCTCGGAGCAGACGGACTTGAATTTCGATGGAGAAAGACCAAATGGCAGAGACAGCCCGCATCTACGCCAGCACTAGTCCGAGACACTGTCGGATGCGGCGACTGGTGTTCTGCATCTCTGATTCACTCGCTTGGCCCAAGGGGTTCGGCCAGCCTTACTGCTGCCTCACACCCTGATATCCTATATGCGCTTCGGCTCGCTCAGGCACTTGCCGCCCAAAACTGCGGCTTTGAAGCAGCTCGCGGTGCTATGTACCTCATCAGTGCCGAAGAATGCCTCAACATGGCTGCATCTGGAGACATGCACGGAATCCTCCCACGCTCTTCGACGCCGCGTATCAAGTGTCCGGGGTGTACCGCTTAGCGTTTGGCCCAGGGGCAAGGTCAAAACCACACGCGCCAAGCTGTTGCAGTATCTCGTCAATTGACTCGTGCCACTGTCCCCACTTGCGGCACATGTGCTCGCACCAGCTGTAGTCTTCGTACGTGGATGTGTCCTGCCTATCTTGAGTTATCTTTATCTTTGCGTTCATCCTATGGTAATAGTCCTGCGCCAGGTAACCTTCGTCCATGACGCGCATCGCCCGCTCAACCAGTTCATCGCTCATTTCCGGGTACTTATCTTCAAACAGCACAAACTCTAGAGGATACCTCGGTCTGGGAGGTCGCTGCTCGTCGGGGTATCCCATCACGAGCTGTACCATTGGGAAGACTTTGGGTGGTAGTGAGTATTGCTCTGCTACCTGCTTTGCCCTGTACGGAGCACTGCCAAGAAGGCAGCTTCCTATGCCCATGCTCTCTGCTGCAAGGATCATGTTTTGAGTCATGTACGCTGCATCCTGCATTCCCATGAGCAATATGGATAGATCGTTGCTTATGGGCTGCCAATCTCTCTTCGTCATTACCTGCTGCATCTTGTGGAAATCCACGCAGATCGTGAACATGAGAGGCGCGCCAAACGCGTGCTTCGTCTTGCGCGAAAGCAATATGCTGTATAACTGAGCCGCGAACGCCGCCTGCTGTCCTGCTCTCACAATGAGTTGTATTTGCTCGTCAGTTGGCACCTCACCTGTGTACTTTCTCACCGACCGGTGCGAAAGCATCGTCTCTATGATTTGGTTCAACGCTACACCTCCAGCAGTCTTTCGCTGGGCTTTCGACATGCACAGTTAGAGCGCCTCTATGATGCAGGAAGCAACCGTATGCTTCTTGAACTCTGGCTTCACGCATCTTGGGATAACGGGAGGAACACAGCATGAATGCAAAGTTCAGTCTATCTAAGGAGAAGCGAGACGAGATGGTCAAAGAAATAAAGGAGTACTTTCTGAGAGAGCGCGATGAAGACCTCGGCGACCTGTCTTCTCGGCTAATCCTGGACTTCTTCATGGATAAGATAGCGCCGGAGTTTTACAACCAGGGAGTCTACGACTCGTATCGCTATGCAAATGAGAAAATCGAAGACCTGCTAGCACTCCAGAAGTACTAACAGGTCTATTCTTATACCGTCCTACCCCTTGATTACTCCGATAGGCACTAGTCTGGCGACCTTCTTGCCTAGGCCTGCCTGGTGAGCTATGTCCGCGACTATGTCTATATCCTTGTACACTTCAGGAGCCTCTTCGGCAAGCGAACCAATGTGTCCGGCCCGTACTTTGGTGCCCTGCGCGGCCAGCTGCTTCTGCAGTTCTCTTCCGCTGATACTCTTTTTGGCGCTTGACCTGCTCATAAGGCGTCCCGCGCCGTGGCAACATGAGCCAAACGATTCGCGCATAGCCTGCTCGGTTCCTGCCATTATGTAAGAGCTTCGACCCATGTCGCCGGGTACAAGCACAGGCTGGCCTACTCGGCGATATTTGTCGGGAACTAGCGGATGTCCGGGCCCAAATGATCTGGTTGCGCCTTTTCGATGCACGCATAGCGCCCGATTCTGCCCGTCTACTGTGTGCGTTTCGATCTTGGCGATGTTGTGTGCAACGTCGTAGAGCAAGTGCATACCCAACTGGTCTGCTGACGTATGAAACGTTCTCGAAACCGCCTCTCTCAACCAGTGCGTCATCACCTGACGGTTTGCCCACGCGAAGTTGGCTGCTGCCGCCATCGCGCCATAGTACCTCTCTCCTTCGGGCGAGCGTACAGGCGCGCAAACAAGCTGCCTATCCGGCAGACTAATGTTGTACTTCTTGACTGCTTCGATCATCAGCTTGATATACTCGGTACATACCTGATGCCCAAGGCCCCGTGAACCCGAGTGAATCCAGAACACAACCTGCTTCGTACGCAATCCAAACGCTCGCGCGCACTCTTCATCGCAGATAGCATCTACTACGGCCACCTCGATGAAATGGTTACCGGCACCAAGAGTACCGATCTGCTTCTCGCCTCTCGCGTACGCCTTGCTGCTCACGCTGTCAGGATCTGCTCCGTCCATGGCTCCTGCCTCTTCGCAGCAGATTAGGTCTTGCTTGACCCCGTAGCCTTTAGATACCGCCCAGCCTGCGCCTTTTTGCGCTACTTCTCTCAACTCCGCAGTGGACAGCTTCACCTTTCCCTTTGAACCGGTACCGACGGGTATCGAAGAAAACAGCGCCCCAAGCAATTCATCAATGCGAGGACGCACATCCGACTCATCGAGTGTGGACGTGATCAGCCTGACGCCGCAGTTTATGTCATATCCCACTCCGCCTGGTGATATCACTCCTGTGGCCACGTCTGTGGCGGCAACGCCTCCGATCGCAAAACCGTACCCCATGTGTATATCGGGCATGGCAAGGCTCGCGCCTACGATGCCCGGCAGGTGGGCAACGTTTGCAACCTGCTCCAGGCACCCATCCTCTTGCAAATCATCAAGTAGTCGTTCATCGGTGTAGACTACCCCAGGCACTCTCATGCCAGGATTATGCTCTTTGGGTATTGTGTATTTGCACGTTCCAGTCTTCTTTAACTTGACTGCCATAATAGAAAGCCTCCCTAAAGGTCGAATATCACTTGGGCTCGCACCCCGGACTCGTGTTCAATGACTTCG
This sequence comes from uncultured Pseudomonadota bacterium, assembly GCA_964417635.1. Taxonomy (GTDB): domain Bacteria; phylum Bacillota; class Sulfobacillia; order JAUYEF01; family JAUYEF01; genus CAYQIY01. The sequence goes on from CAYQIY010000001.1 coordinate 24,025, forward strand.
GCCTGATGGAAGGTAACCGCCTTTATCTCCTTGAGAGCACCGTGGTGATGCACACAATATGTCTCTCCAAAGATGGTCGCAATGAGCGAATATCCGCTTTCGGTGTGCCGCAGTTGTATGTGCATGAGCGTGTGGGCAAGCATTCCTTTCGTGCCAAACAGAAAGAGAGCTTCGTTCAGAAAGTCCACCAGCAACACGTCAAGACTCTCTGCTTCGGCGTTGATCACCCACTGTTCTTTTGGCTGCGTGGATGAGATATCGCAGCCCATCACCTGGTACATTGCGTCTAGCGCGCCTGCGAAAATATCTGTGATCTCAGCTGCTTCAACTACCACGCCAGCATCGGCTGTATGCTCTATCTCGCGTATGCGGTAGCGCGTCAGATCTCATCATCCTTCAGCAGTACAAGACCGATGGCGACCACTTTGTCATTCTCGGCGCCGAGCTTCATAAGCCTTACCCCTGATGCATATCTGCCCTGCCTGCTTACTTCGTCAACCTTCACACGAATTATTATGCCTTCAGCGGAGATCAGAACCACTTCATCTGACCTGTCAACCACCCGAATGGCAGCAACAGAACCTGTTTTTGTGCCTGTCTTGATGGTCAATACGCCTTTGCCGCCGCGTGAATGCACAGGGAACTCAGCAACCTTTGTGGTCTTGCCGTATCCCTTGTCCGTTACAACAAACAGTTCTTTGCTCGGATCTGCAACGTCCATGCCTATGACTTCATCATCGGATGAAAGCCTCATGCCCCGGACGCCTCTGGCACTGCGCCCCATCGGCCTTACTTCTTTCTCCGGGAAGTGGATTGTTCGGCCGCGTGCTGTGGTCAGCAGTATACCGCTGGTGCCGTCTGTAACGCGAACCGAGATGAGTTCGTCGTCTTCACTGATAGTAAGCGCGATGAGTCCGACTTTGCGTATGTTGTGGAACTCCTCAAGCGCGGTCTTCTTGACCGTGCCGTTCTTAGTGGCAAAGAACAGGTACGTATCGCCATTTATGTGCTTTAGCGGAATTACCGCTGTGACTTTTTCGTCCGGAGTAAGCGGTAGCAAGTTCACAAGAGCGGTTCCTTTTGCCTGCCTGCCTGCTTCCGGTATCTCATGCGCCTTTAACCTAAAGACTTTGCCCTTGTTGGTAAAGAACAACAGGTTATGGTGTGTCGTCGTTATATGTATGCTGTCTACGAAGTCCTCTTCGCGGATGCCCATGCCGGTGACGCCGCGGCCACCCCTGCGCTGGCTCCTGTAAGTGCTTACCGGTAGCCGCTTTACGTATCCAAAGCGAGTCACTGTAATGACAACTTCTTCTTCTGCAATGAGATCCTCTATATCGATCTCGCCTTCTGCGGCAACGATTCTGGTGCGTCTTTCGTCAGCATACTTCTGCTTTACGTCCAACAGTTCTTTCTTAATGATCCCATACACCATCTTCTCGCTCGCAAGCACTGCCCGCAGATATTCGATTGTCTTGAGCAGTTCGGCGTACTCGGCTTCAATCTTATCTCTCTCAAGCGCTGTAAGCCTCTGCAGCCGCATGTCCAAGATCGCCTGAGCTTGTTTGTCCGAAAGCCCGAAAGCATCCATCAGTTTCTGCTTTGCCTCGTCGGGCGTCGCCGACTCTCTAATCATCTTGATTACGCGATCAAGATGCGAAAGAGCGATTCGAAGCCCTTCGAGTATGTGTGCACGCGCCTCGGCGCGCGCTAGGTCAAATCTAGTGCGCCGTACGACAACATCTTTTTGGTGCTCGAGGTAGTAGAACAGCATGTCCCTCAAGCAGAGCACTTTGGGCTCCTGGTTCACAAGCGCGAGCATGATTATGCCGAACGTTCCCTGAAGGCTCGTGTATTTGTACAGCTGGTTTAAGATCACGTGCGCGTTCGCATCACGTCTTAAGTCTATGGATATCCTCAGGCCATGCCTATCTGTTTCGTCACGCAAATCGGCTATGCCATCTATCTTCTTGTCTCTAACCAGATCGGCGATGTGCTCTATGAGTCTGGCCTTGTTGACCTGATACGGCAGCTCAGTAATGAGAATGCGTGGTCTGCCGTTGGGGGCCATGTCAATGCGGGCGACACCGCGCATTCTTATGAGCCCGCGACCGGTGGTATACGCCGAGACTATCCCTTCTCTGCCCACGATGAGCCCGGCAGTTGGAAAATCAGGGCCTTTGATCGCCGCCATCAACTCTTCGCTATCTACCTCCGGCTTATCTATGAGCATGACTACACCGTCTATCAGCTCACCGAGGTTATGCGGCGGAATGTTTGTTGCCATGCCGACCGCGATTCCTGCTGCGCCATTGGCAAGCAGGTTGGGAAACCGAGAAGGCAATACTGCCGGCTCTTTTAGCGAGTCGTCGAAGTTTGTCGTGAAGTCCACAGTATCTTTGTCGATATCCGACAACATTTCCCGGGAAATAGGCGCTAGTCGCACTTCGGTGTACCTCATCGCGGCAGCCTCATCACCATCAACCGAGCCGAAGTTGCCGTGGCCCTGTACAAGCATGTATCTGGCCGCGAAATCCTGCGCCATTCTTACCATCGAGTCATATACGGCAGTGTCCGAATGCGGGTGGTACTTGCCGAGAACTTCTCCTACAACCCTGGCCGACTTCTTAAACGGTTTATCGGGGTCAAGGCCGAGCTCACTCATCGCGTAGAGTATGCGCCTCTGAACAGGCTTAAGTCCATCTCTTACGTCAGGCAATGCCCTGGCCACAATCACGCTCATTGCATAGTCGAGATACGATTTCTGCATCTCTTCTTCTATTTGAATATCTAGCACTTTAGACGTGACGATTTCGTCCACTTACGCTCTTCACTCCTAGCCGATCGTATCGAGATAGCGCACCTTGTGCGCATTCTTCTGGATGAAGTTCCTTCGGGGCTCTACTTTCTCCCCCATCAGCGTGCTGAACACTTCTTCAGCATCTATCGGGTCTTTGATCTCTACCTTCAGCAGCGTCCGCTTCTCTGGGTTCATGGTCGTATCCCACAGCTGGTCAGCGTTCATTTCGCCGAGACCCTTGTACCGCTGTATGCTCCATCCATCACCATTCTGTCTGAGGTGCGCCTCTAGTTCACGATCACTGTAAAGGTACTTCTCGACCTTACCCTTCTTCACGAGATAAAGAGGCGGCTGAGCAATATATACATACCCTGCGTCGATGAGTTTGGGCATATACCGGAAGAAGAACGTCAGAAGCAGCGTCCTGATGTGCGAGCCATCTACGTCAGCGTCGCACATTATGACTATCTTGTGGTAACGCGCCTTCGAGATATCAAAGTCTTCGTCAATGCCCGTTCCAAGCGCAGTGATGATGTTACGAATCTCTTCATGGTTAAGGATGCGGTCGAGCCGCGCCTTCTCGACATTGAGTATCTTGCCACGTAACGGCAGTATCGCCTGGTGGTGTCTGTCGCGGCCCTGTTTGGCCGAACCTCCGGCCGAATCTCCCTCAACCAGAAACAGTTCGGACTCCGCCGGGTCACGGCTTGTGCAATCGGTCAGTTTGCCGGGCAGGCCCGACACTTCAAGAGCGTTTTTCCTGCGCGTAAGGTCTCTCGCCTTCCTTGCAGCTTCTCTCGCTCGCGCGGCGTTCACTGCTTTCTCGACTATGCGCTTGCCTGCCGAAGGCGTCTCCTCAAGGTAAGTAGCAAGCCCTTCGCCTATTACCGAGTTGACCATTCCGGCTATTTCGCTGTTGCCCAACTTGGTCTTCGTCTGCCCCTCGAATTGCGGGTCGCGCATCTTGACATGAATGACCGCTGTTAGTCCTTCTCGTATGTCTTCACCGGAGAGTGATTCGCCGTTCTTTATGCCTCCGGTTCTCTTCGCGTAGTCGTTTACAACGCGCGTAAGCGCAGTTTTGAAGCCTGCTTCGTGCGAGCCACCTTCTATAGTGCGTATCGTATTCACAAACGAATAGATGCTCTCTACATAGCCGTCGTTGTACTGCATTGCCGCTTCAATCTCGACATCGTCCCTCGAGCCAACGAAGTGCATGGGCTTTGGGTTAAGCACATTCTTGGCCTTATTGAGATGCTCTACGTACTGCCGGAGGCCGCCTTTGTAAAGATACTCTACCTCTACCCGGGGGTCAGCCCTGTCGTCATAAAGCACGATCTTCAGCCCACTGTTCAGATAGGCCAGTTCTCTCAGGCGTTGTGATACTGTATCAAGACTAAAGACGGGGTCCTCGAACACCTCCGGGTCGGGCAAAAACGTTATGCTAGTTCCCGACCGGTTCGTGTTCGCCCTTCGCTTCAGCTCCGTAACTGGCCTGCCACGCTCGTACCGCTGGCAGTAGATGCCGCCTTCATATTTCACTTCGGCTTCCAGCCACGAGGATAACGCGTTGACAACAGAAACTCCCACACCGTGGAGCCCTCCGGACACCTTGTAGCCGCCTCCACCGAACTTGCCCCCTGCGTGTAGCATCGTCAGCGCGACCTCGATAGCCGGCTTTCCCACTTTGGGGTGAATCCCAACCGGGATTCCTCTCCCGTTATCCACGACCGAAACGCTGCCGTCTTTGCGAAGCGTCACAACGATCTTATCGCACACACCCGCAAGCGCCTCGTCAACAGCGTTGTCTACGACCTCGTATAGAAGCTGGTGCAGGCCTCGCGCCCCGGTGGAACCGATATACATGCCCGGTCTCTTGCGCACTGCCTCGAGGCCTTCAAGCACCTGTATCTGGTTTTCGTCGTATCTTGAAGATGTAGTCTCTAGTGTCACGTAATGACTTTCCTCCTGAAAGTAGCTCAACCCTAATTATACCACATCACAGCATGCGCCCATTATGCGGCTCCTACTCGCAATACACCTTCTTACCTGGGAGTTATTCTATGGCCTGCACCGGAGTGGGTTCTTATGGTGGGTGAGTCAGTACGCCCCTCTTTTCTCGAGTCGGGCTTGGCTTCGCTTGCACAAAGTAGCGGCAGAAATCGGGGACAAGAAGACTCGCTCTCGTGCCCGCTCGTGTGTAACAACCAGAGACTTTGGAGCTCCATCTGAGATGTCTACAAGCTGGCCTTCGTCCTTCATTATCTGCAAAAACTCGGCCGTCGCTACAGACGACTTCGTCGTCCTGATATCTATAATCACGACTATGTCTTTTGCTCTGACGCTTGTGTCGGCACCGACATGCAAGAACATTGTGTCACCTCCGATGCCTCATGACCCCTTGAGAAATCCGCACGCCTTGGCCAACCGAGGTGAGACACTCTCAGATACTAGTTCTTCCGTAAGTTGGTCCGGCGATACATTCTTTGTAAGCATGGTGATCAGGGACAGGTTCATGCGCGCTACTTGGATCGCCCTCTTAGTGCGCTTCGCGCTCAATGCCCGAGCCTCGCTTGACCACCATGATAGCAGTGTGTCCCTGGCGCTCGAGTACTCTTCTTCGCTCAATTCGGGGTCTACCTTGCGTAGACCTTCTGCATCAAGCCATGGCAGCCTTGAAAGTATCTCCAGCGCTCTTGAAAACTTATCGTTCTCAAGCTGTTCAGCACAGACTGGGCATGTGTCCTTGGGTGCAAGTGAGCCACATAGCCTACATCGCACGTATCCCCGGCGCCTGAGAAAAAGATCGCGCTTGCAAAGCGTCAAGAAGAACCGCTTAGCAGAGTCTTTCAGTCGACTGTCGCACACCGCTGTGACGATATTGTCTATCTTCTCTACCTCGGCCTGACCAATCTCAACGTGCGCCACACGCGCTAAGGCTTCTGTTTGATTTATCGAACCGCGCGATTGCTTATCCCAAGTGCGCTGCGCCCTACTGGCTACGAAGCGAATGTCCTCAATATAGTTGCCGCCTGCTTTTGTTGCAAGGTTTTGAAGCAAGCGTGGTTTCATCATGTGGAGTTCTTGTCTCCAGCTCGCGCTTTCCACAAAGACTACCAAACAAGAGCCGGACACTCCTAGCACTTCGGTTTTCGAAGATATCTTTTCGCCGATTACTTCGTTCCATAGCAGCGCGCACTTGTGCCTCATCACATTCAGGAGCAAGCCACGCTGCTTGAGGATCTTCTCTATTGTCTGGCCGGCAAGCTCAGCCATCTCTCATCTCCTCTACCAGACCCTGTTGCACTCTGTAGTAGGCAGTTCTGTCCGGTAGTTCATCCCGAAACAGGCTATAGTCAGTACATGTCAGAAACACCTGAATCTGATCTGCCACGGCATCAAGCAGTCCCTGGCGCCGCACGAAGTCTAGTTCTGACAGTATGTCATCCAAAAGCAGTATCGGGTAGGTGCCTGTCTCGTCTTGCACGAAGTGCAACTCTGCCACCTTCATGCTGACCACTACACTTCTCTGCTGTCCCTGTGATCCATACTGGCGAACATCCTGCCCTTCGATGCAAAACCGTATATCGTCTCTGTGCGGGCCTACGAGGGTCATTCCTTTTTGCTGTTCTAAATGCGCCCTTTCTCTCAGCCTTTGTCTAAACAAGCTGTTCGTGCTGTCTAGGCTCTCGTCTCCACGTAGAGGCACGCTTGGGCGGTATATCACATCCAGGCGTTCTTCGCCGGTTAGGTTTAGGTGTATGTCTCTCGCCACGGGGCCCAGTCTTCTCAGCATCTCGACACGCCTAGAATAGATCCGAGATCCATGTTCGACCAGTTGATCTGTCCAGACTTTGCATGATTCGTGATCAGGTGCAACACCTGCCCTGAGCAACGCATTTCTTTGAGAGAGAACCTTAGTGTATCGTGTGAGGTCGTGCGAATAAGACGGGTCAACGCTCGCTATTTCCTGGTCTAAAAACCGCCTGCGCATGGCCGCGGGCCCTTTTACCATCTGAAGGTCGTCGGGAACGAACAACACTACTCTCACGTCCGGGGCGAGCCCTTCTGAGTGCTTCTTTGGCACACCGTTTACCGTGACTTGTTTAGGCTGTTCAAATCCACCAAAAACCCGTACCTCTGCGCATCTATCTTGCTCGACAAATCTCCCACTCACGATAAAACTCTTTTGGCCCCACCTCACCATGTCCTGGTCTCTGTCTGCGCGGTGAGACGTCATTCTCGCAAGAAGGAAGATTGCCTCAAGGACATTGGTCTTTCCCTGAGCATTCTGTCCGAAGAATACGTTTACGCCGTGCCCGGGTGATACCTCCAGGACGGCGTAGTTACGAAAATCTTTCAGCCTTAGCGCCTCAAGAAGCACTGGCTCCGGAATCTCCTTCCTTCCTCGCCACACTAACGGCTGTACCGGCGTAGATCACTGTATCACCGGGCCTCACTTTACGGGATCTTCTGGTTTCAGTAACCCCGTTGACTTCTACATCGCCTTCTTGGATACACATCTTTGCTTCTCCGCCGCTCATGACGAGTCTCGCCCATTTCATCAGGGCGTCAAGCTGGATGTATTCCGTATCTATGTATACAGTCTTTCGCATGGCGCTCTTATCTACCACCTATCAGGCGTCTCCGAGTGTGCGCAGCGGCATAGCTACGTATATGTTATTCTCGTGATCGATTGGCCTGATGCAGCAGGGGCTGAAAGGACCATTTGCCTCAAACCGGATCTTGTCTGCATCTATTGAGCGAAGCCCTTCTATGAGGAATCTTGCGTTGAACGCAATCTCAAGCGGGTCTCCTTCGACCGAACACTCCATCTCTTCTCTCACTTTGCCCACTTCTGGAGTGTTCGAAGTGACCACCAAGAGATCATCTTGTGCTTCTATGCGTATAGTCTTGTCATTATCCGCAGACAAGAGGCTAGCTCGTTCACACGCATCGTGGAAATGCTCAGTATCGAGCGTAATTGCTGTTCTGAACTTCGCTGGGATAATCTGCTCATACGGAGGAAACTGACCTTCGAGAAGACGAGACACGAATCGCGTAGCGCCCAGATGGCAGAACGCTTGGTTATCTGAAACAGATATCAAGCACGAACTGGCCTGGTCTCCAGATAGTAATCGTGCAAGTTCATTCATCGCCCGGCCGGGTATAACCGCCTTTTGTGGCTCTAGTCCTTCCTGTTCAATTTCATTCTTACAATAAGCAAGCCTAACTCCATCGATAGACACAAGCCTTATTTCAGACGGCGCGATCTCAAGAAGCTGGCCAGTCAGAATAGGCCTTGATTCGTTTTGTGCGACTGCAAACACAGTCCGACGAATCATCTCGCGCAACCTTGGTTGCGAGAGATTAATCGCTTCACTGCCTGAGTCAAAAGCGATTGAAGGGAACTGTCCGGGTTCTGTCCCGTGTACGACGAACTGCGACCTTCCCCACGTTATCGTCGCAGTCCAGTTTGCTTGGTCACACGCGATCCGCACGTCTTGGCCTGAAGGCAACTTGCGCACAATGTCAAGGAAGTAGCGTGCAGGTAATATTATTCCTCCTTCGGACTCCACCGAAGCTTCAACACTGTGTTCAATGCTTATCTCGCTGTCGCTTGCCACAAGCCGGAGTTTGTTGTCAGTTGCCGTCAGAAGAATTCCCGTAAGCGCGGGAACCGGTGACGTGGAAGAAACAGCTCGATGTACTGTGCCAAGTGCAGACAACAGCGTATCCTGGGAGATGCGTATGAGCACTTATCCCCAACCCCTTTCTTTTACTTCGGTATTTATAGAAGAACAGTAGTAGTAGTAGGTAGTGTGGATACTGTGGATTGCTCTCAAATCACCAGTATTCGACACAGAATTACAGTAGACTCCTTTGTGGACTACTTTTCTCGACCTGTGGACGAGTGTGGACAAAAATGCGGATGGAGTGTTGTCCACAGTTAAGATCCAGATACCCACAGCACAATCCATAATGTATCCACAGATTACTGACCGCGAATCTTAGAGGTGAGCTGTCGTATGGTTGTCGCAAGCATCGGATCCGACGATATGTCGGCAATTATCTTGTCGCAGGCGTGAATGACCGTGCTATGATCACGCCCGCCGAATTCCTCACCGATCTTGGGGAGCGAAGCATCGGTCAGCTCACGGCACAGATACATGGCCACCTGACGAGGGAAAGCAACTGCGCGAGTGCGCTTCTTTTCCTTGAGGATCTGTGGATTAAGCGAGTAATAGTCTGCAACTGTCTTCTGAATGAGGTCAATAGTAATCATCCGTGGTGTATCCGGATAGATATCTCGAAGTGCCTCAACTGTTAGTTCCAGATTGACAGTTCGCTTGGTAAGTGACGAGTATGCCAGCACGCGGACAAGAGCGCCTTCGAGCTCGCGGATGTTAGTCTTAATGGTCTGCGCTATGTGTGCCGCGACGTCATCAGGGATGCTGAACTTCTCTGTGACAGCCTTCTTCCTCAGAATTGCCATACGCGTCTCGAGATCCGGAGGTTGTATGTCTGACACAAGACCCCACTCGAACCTCGTCCGAAGCCTATCTTCTAGTGTGGCGATTTCTCTGGGAGGCCTGTCACTCGATATAACTATCTGCTTTGATGCTTGGTGAAGCGCGTCAAACGTATGGAACAGCTCTTCTTGGGTGCCCTCTTTTCCGGTCAGAAACTGTACATCGTCAATCAGTAGAACATCTACGTTTCGGTACCTTGACCGAAAGTCCGAAGTACGGCCATCACGGATGGAAGAGATGAGTTCGTTCGTAAACGTCTCGGTCGAAACATAACACACTTTTCGTGCGGGGTTCACGTTCATCACCTGGTGGCCCAAAGCGTGCATAAGGTGTGTCTTTCCGAGACCGACTCCTCCGTATATGAAAAGCGGATTATACGCACGTGCAGGCGAGGTTGAGACCGCAAGCGCCGCCGCGTGCGCAAAGCGATTTGATTGCCCGACCACGAAAGTCTCGAAGGTGTATTTTGGATTGAGGCGTGTAGCTCCGTTTGCTGAGATGTTCGCAGCAACATCCTGAACTGGATTGGGTTCCCGAGGAGCATCTGCCGAGGCAGCTGAAGTTTCCGGAGGCACCACGAATCGTATGTCCATGTCTCGAGACGTGAGCCGTTGCATTACCCTCTTCAACCCAGGGGCATAACGCGACTCTACCCATTCACGCACAAATTCGTTCGGCAGTCCGATGACGACAGTATCTTCGTAAAGCGCCAGGGGTTTTGCGCTTTTAAGCCACGTTTCGGCACTTGGTTTGAGCAGATCATTTTGAAGTTCCGCCAGGGTCTTCTCCCAGAGATATCCTAGGTCGTCTACCATTAGCACAAGAGCCCCCCTGACTATCTGTAGAGCATGTCCAGCGTCGGGCCTGGGAGTATACATCCAATGCATAGACGCCGCATGCTGGGAAGATAAGATGAGACTGAGTTTATCCGGCTTATCAAAAACCACTGTCTATGTGTTGCGAGGCTTATGTCAATCTTATAGAGTACCAACAAGTTATACACAGAGTTATGCACATTTTGTGGATAAAGGCGCAGAAACGCCGGATTTTGTCCGGCGGTTCTTGCCACTCTATGCCTATGATACCAGAATCGACAGCTGTGCGGCAATCACCTTTTGGGGAAACCTATGCTGATTTCAAGCAGGCTGTAAACCTTGACACTGGTCAAGAGGCTAAACTATAATTTTTGCGTGACTGTGGTAATTTCCACAGCCTTGATGGAGGGTAGTATTCAGTGAAAAGAACGTATCAGCCAAAGAGAAGAAGACATCAGAGAGTACACGGGTTTCTGAAACGGATGCGCACGCGGGGCGGCCGCAGGATCATCCAGGCGCGCCGAGCGCGAGGCAGAAAGCGATTATCCGCCTAAGGGCCCTGGCAAGAGGGCCCTTGATGTACCATGAAAAAATGTGTGCGTCTCCGAAAATCCAGCGATTTCAAAGCCGTCTACCGGTTGGGGAGGAGTCATGCTAACCGGCTTTTTGTGTTATACGTTCGCCCGCAAGGCTTGGACTACACACGTGTCGGATTTGTCGTTGGACGCAGTTATGGAAAGGCCGTGGCAAGGAATCGGGTCAAGAGGTTGCTCCGTGAAGCATACAGGGCGCACAGATGCAAAATCGCGCCCGGACATGACCTGATTTTCATCGCGCGCTCTCAGGCTAGAGGTAAGAGGCTATCTGATGTTGAACCCGCAATTACTGACCTACTGAGACGCGGTGGCGTATTATTGCCATGTTGAGGAAATTGGTATGCCTCCTGATCCGTGGATACCAGACATTAGTGTCCCCATTCTTTGGAAGGACCTGTCGGTATTATCCAACGTGCTCGCAGTACGCGCTCGAGGCTATCACAAAGTATGGGGTAGTAAGAGGCGGCTTAAAGGCAGTTTGGCGAGTCCTCAGGTGCAACCCGTTTTCCAAAGGAGGGTACGATCCGGTGCGGTGATAAATGCGCCGGTAGTGGCATAATAGGGAAAGGATACCAGTACGGTCCGGGTGGCAACAAAGGGGGATTCGATTTTGGCGTTTCTTGGGGAGATCATGGAGCAGGCCTTGACGTATATTTACGGCCTGACGGGTAATTACGGGATCACGATTATTTTGCTTACCATCCTGATCCGGCTGGTGCTGATGCCCTTTACTCTGGCACAGACTCGCTCATCTCTTAAGATGCAAGAGTTGCAGCCGGAGATAAACGCGCTTAACAAGAAGTATAAAGGCGAGCCACAGAAGCTGAACGAAGAGACGATGGCGCTTTGGAAAAAGCATAAAGTGAACCCGTTCTCGAGCTGTCTGTTGCTTTTGGTGCAGTTTCCGTTCATAATCGCGTTTTTCCGTGCGCTTCAGCAATATGAACCGCTCAAAGAAGCATATTTTCTGGGCATGAACCTTGGGTCGCCCGATCCGATCGTGCTGCCAATACTTGCGGCGATCTCTACTTTCTTCCAGATAAAGGCAAGTTCACCTCCTGGCGGCGGTGCACAGGGCCAGATGATGCTCATTATGTTTCCGCTGCTTATAGGCTGGATGGCTCGCACATTTGCGGCAGGTCTTGCGCTTTACTGGATTATGAGCAACTTGTTTAGCATTGCTGAGAGGTACCTGATCCCAAGGCCCAAAACGGCGAAGGGAGAATCCACGGGCAAATGAAGTGTGTTGAAAAGAGAGGCAAGAGTGTAGAAGAGGCAGTTGAGCTTGCTCTTACTGAACTAGGAGTCTCTGACGAAGATGTGGAGGTTGAGGTTCTGGAGGAGGCCACGAAGGGACTATTCGGCCTTCTGGGAACAAAAGGCGCAAGAGTAAAGGTGACGCTGAAGATGACGCGTGCTGAAGCTGCTGAACGCTTTCTTGAGGACGTGCTTTCGGCCATAGGTCTGGATGCCTCTATAAGTTCTACTGTTGAGGGAGAATACGTTTTCTTCGACATAGAAGGCGAAGACCTCGGCACGCTCATAGGCAGGCGGGGGCAGACGTTGTCGGCGCTACAGTATCTGACAAACTTGGCATCGGCAAAGGGTACGATCGGTCATGAGCGTGTGGTAATAGACGTCGAGGGCTACAGAAAGCGCCGTGAAGAGACTCTCAGGGCGCTTGCGAGGCGCGTGGCGGATAGAGTAAGGCGCACAGGGCAGAGCGTCTCTTTGGAGCCGATGAACGCCCAGGAGCGCAGGGTTATACACACAGCACTCCAGTCAGACGACTATGTTGCAACAAGAAGTGAGGGTGAAGATCCTTACCGAAAAGTGATAGTACACCGAAAAAAGCACTGATCGACGTTGGTGCCGACGTATGAGCATAGAGCCCGGTGATATTTCTATATTGCTGGGCTTATTTGTTAATCGAGAGGGGTAAGGCGGTGAACGACCAGGATACGATTGTCGCGATATCCACACCTGTTGGCTATGGCGGAATAGGGATAGTTCGCGTATCCGGTGAACAGGCGCTGGCTTGCTCGGAACGGGTGTTCCGACCCAAGCGTAGGCGCAGCAAAGCAAGCAGTCACACCGTGACTTATGGGCATGTGGTAGATTTCGAGACGGGGGATGTCGTTGACCAGGCGTTACTGATCGTTATGCGAGCGCCGAGGTCTTACACTGCAGAAGACGTTGTCGAAATAAGCTGCCACGGTGGCCCGGTTCCGCTTAGCCAGACGTTGAATCTCTTATTGAGAGCGGGGGCAAGGCTCGCCTCACCAGGCGAATTCACCAAGCGGGCGTTTCTCAATGGTCGTATAGACTTAGCACAGGCTGAAGCCGTGTGCGACATGATTCAAGCCAAGACAGACGCGAGCGCCAGATTGGCGTCTCAGCAGATGGAGGGCCGACTCTCGGGAAAGGTTAGATCCATTCGTGAGGAACTGTTGTCGTTACTTGCTTCCATAGAGGCTGGTATTGACTTCCCCGAGCACGACGTTGAAGAACTCACCAGGAGCGAGCTGGACGGTGGGCTCCGTAGCGTGAGATCTGAGATATCACATCTTCTGCAGTCGGCAGTAGCCGGGCGGGTGTTCCGTGAGGGCGTGCGCGTAAGCATTGTCGGTCGGCCGAACGTAGGCAAGTCCTCGCTCCTCAACGCACTGCTCGGTCACGAGAGAGCTATCGTTACGGCTGTGCCCGGCACTACAAGAGATCTGATCGAGGAAACGGCCAGCATAAGGGGGATACCCTTTGTGTTGACAGACACAGCAGGCATACGAGACACTGAGGACGCAGTTGAGAGAATAGGCGTTGAAAGAGCACAGCTGGCTCTGGGCAATGCAGATTTGACGATAGCTGTGTTTGACGCCACAATGGAACTTACGAGCGATGACTTCGAAGTGATACAAAGAGCGCACAAGAAGCCGACGATTGTTGTGCTCAACAAGATAGATGCAGCGAGCCAGGTGACGGCCAGGCTCGAACTGAGCGAAGCATTCGGTGGGCAGGATGTCCTGGAGGTTTCAGCGCTTCGCGGTACGGGGATGGATGCAGTTATAGATGCGTTGTTCACAATGGCGACGGGCGACAGGCGCATAGATGTTGAGTCAGCTACGGTGACAAACATTCGTCACCAGGAATGTCTTTCTCGAGCTAAGCGGCATGTGGAAGAGGCACTTGTGGCTCTAAGCGAAGAGGTGCCGTACGATCTGACATCGATAGACATCCGCTCTGCGGTAGATGCGCTTGGGCTTATTACAGGTGAAACTGCAGAAGAAGACTTATTGGACACGATTTTTCGCAGATTCTGCATCGGTAAGTAGTCTTGGGCAAGGAGGGAGCACAATGCATGAAGCGACATATGACGTTATTGTTGTGGGCGCCGGGCATGCGGGTTGCGAAGCAGCGTTGGCCGCTGACAGGCTAAGCTGCAAGACGCTCGTGCTCACTCTGAGTATGGAGAATATCGCTCTAATGCCCTGTAACCCGTCTATTGGAGGGCCTGCCAAAGGACACCTCGTGCGGGAGATCGATGCACTAGGCGGGCAAATGGGTTTGGTGTGCGACCAGACGGCGATTCAGATGCGTGTGCTCAATACCGGCAAAGGTCCGGCCGTTCAAACGTACCGAGCGCAAGTGGACAAGCAAAGGTACCAAGCTCTAATGAGGAAGATTCTTGAGTCACGCCGGAACATTGAGATCAAACAAGCCATGGTAGAGCAAGTGCTCAAAGAAAATGGGCGGGTATACGGCGTAAGGACTCGAACCGGAACCGTGTATCGGGGGAAGACGGTAATTCTCACCACTGGCGTGTATCTTGAGGCACGGGTTGTGATGGGCGATGCGTCTTTCGCATCTGGCCCGAACGGGCAGATTCCTGCTGTTGGTTTGTCAGAGAATCTGAGAAGGCTAGGATTTGAGATCGGCAGGTTTAAAACAGGCACGCCTCCCAGGATAGATGGCAAGAGCGTAGACTACACCAAGATGAGGGCTCAGCACGGAGATGAGCAGCCACTGGCTTTTTCGTTCATGTCGACGCCGAGTTTGCGCGAGCAGCTTCCTTGTTGGCTGACTCATACTAATGCGCAGACGCACGAGCTCATAAGGGAGAACATACATCGAGCACCGCTATATAACGGCAGTATTGAAGGTACTGGCCCTCGTTATTGCCCTTCGATCGAAGACAAGATCATGCGTTTTGGAGACAAAGAGAGGCATCAGGTTTTCATCGAACCTGAAGGATGGGACGTACGAGAGATGTACGTGCTCGGCTTGTCCACAAGTTTGCCTGAAGATGTGCAGCTGCAAATGCTGCGTACAATACCGGGGCTTGAGAAAGTGCAGATAACGAGGCCCGGCTATGCGATTGAGTATGACTACATCGTACCCGCGCAGCTTCGCAGCACGCTAGAGTACAAAGGCGTTGCAGGGCTGTACGGCGCTGGCCAGATAAATGGCACTTCTGGTTATGAAGAGGCTGCAGCGCAAGGGCTTATGGCAGGCTTGAATGCAGCAAGAGATGTCCAGGGCAAGCAACCGCTCATCCTGGATAGAGCAGAGGCGTACATCGGTGTGCTGATAGACGACCTCGTCACTAAAGGGCCCGAAGAGCCCTACCGGATGCTCACATCAAGGGCAGAGTACAGGCTTCACTTGAGGCACGGTAACGCCGATCTGCGCCTTACGCAAGTAGGATATGATGTCGGACTTGTCACAGAAGAAAGGTACAGCAAGTTCGTGGAGAAACGGCACGCCTACGAGGCAGCGTTAGCGGCTCTAGCGAACACAGGGCTTGAAGCAAGGCTGCGCAGACACGGTAGCTCGTATGAAGATGTTGCGGTGAAGTCACCTGGAATGCTCCCCGCTATTGACGCAGAAGTGATGCGCGAGGTAGAGACAAGCGTAAAGTTCAAGGGGTATATCGAGCGGCAGAGCGTTGAGGTCGCGAGGTTTAAGAAGATGGAATCGAGGTTGCTTCCGGAAGGCATGAACTATCTGAGATTGACAGGGCTTTCGACCGAAGCGCGAGAGAAGCTCGACAAGCTTAGGCCGCGTTCGATTGGGGCAGCTTCGAGGATTCCAGGAGTGTCGCCTGCGGATATCTCCGTGTTGCTGGTGCACCTTGAGCGAGACTACCGTAGATCGGGGGCCGGATCGAGACGTGTGGGAGGAGTTTAGCGATACGCTCATAGAGGCATCCGAACTAATGGGGCTTGAGCTCACCAAAGCCCAGGTTCTCGTCATGAGAGCGTATGCACAGGCAGTGGCTAAGCAGAACGAAGTTGTGAACCTGACAGAGATATGCGAACCGCGCGAGATGGCCGTTAAGCACTTTGCGGACTCGCTTGCCTGCGTACCGCTGATCGACCCATCTGCAACTGTCGTAGACGTGGGCTCGGGTGCTGGTTTCCCCGGAATTCCGCTTAAGATAGCACTTCCGTCGCTCGATGTGACGTTGCTGGATTCGCTGGCAAAGCGCACCCTGTTCTTGGAGCGCGTGCTAAGAGAACTGGGGCTTCGCGATGTAAAGGTAGTCACGGCGAGAAGCGAGCAATACGGCAGAGCCGAAGGCAGGGAGTACTTTGACGTGGCCGTCGCGCGAGCCGTGGCGAAATTACGCGTGCTTGTCGAATACTGCTTGCCTCTTGTGTGTGTCGGTGGGCTATTCATTGCGATGAAAGGGCCGGGTGCAGCAGACGAGGTAAGAGAGGCGATGCACGCTATGGGCGTTCTTGGAGCAGAACTCGAAGACGTAGTGCAGATAGACCTTCCCTTCAACGTAGGATCCAGGCGGCTCGTGTGCATAAGAAAGGTGAGAAGGTCGCCTGAGGGGTTTCCGCGTAGACCGGGCGTGCCGGCGAAAAGGCCGCTATAGCCGAAGACGCGCAAACTGGTATAAAATGGTAGCGCAGTGCGGATATCAGGAAACTTGATCGGGGGAGATGTCGGTGCCTTGCAGCACGAACTTTGTGGGCGGCAAACGAAAGGACATGCTGTCTCAGCAAGAGAGCAGGGTGATTCCCGTAAACAGCATTGTCTTTAGTCCGTTTCAAGCGAGGCGTGTGTTCAACGACTCGGATCTGGCAGAACTAGCACAGTCAATTCGTGAACACGGCATACTCCAGCCGGTGTTGGTCAGACCCTTTATGAAAGGGTTTGAGCTTATCGCGGGCGAGCGCCGTGTAAGGGCTGCAAAGATAGTTGGTATGGAACTTGTGCCGGCAGTGGTGGTTGAAATGGATGACGCTGAAGTAGCGATGGCCGGACTCGTGGAGAACCTTCAGAGAGAAGATCTAAACGCTCTTGAGGAGGCGGAGGGTTACCGACGGCTGATTGACGAGTTTGGGTTCACGCAGGAAGCGCTTGCACAAAGGCTCGGCAAGAGCCAGCCAACGATAGCCAATAAGATTCGATTGCTCCGCTTGCCGGAGAGAATTCGGGATGCAATTTCCCAGGAAATAATCACTGAGCGGCATGCGAGAGCGCTGCTGCAGATAAGAGACGAGCCAACGCAGATAGGCGCCTTTGAAGCAATAGTACATAGGGGCCTCAATGTGCAACAGGCCGAAGTTTACATAACTAGGGTTTTGGCAGAGAGCGGTAACGTGCCTGAGCGACTGGCAAAGCCAAGACGAATCCCCATCGTCAAGGACATTCGTATTGTGTTGAACAGTTTCAAGCAGGCGGTCGCGGCTCTGAAGAAGGCGGGGCTGGAGGCAAACATTGAGCAGTGCGATGAAGGCGACCAGATACGAGTAATCGTGACGATGAGTAAGCTGAGGACTAAACCGGCTAAGAAACCCCGGCACAAGGACGCGAGCGGGCAGTAGCAGTTTTGTGGCTCCAACAGGCATTTTCCTTCATTATGCCCTCCCTTGCTGTGTTTGGTGCAGCGTTCTGCTCTGCATGAGCATTTCATGAACCGGCAGGAACGCTCATGCCATCGTTGAAATCTATGCTTTGCAGAGCCGAGGTGACGAGATGTCCAGAGTTGTTGCAGTGGCGAACCAAAAGGGTGGCGTAGGCAAGACCACCACTACTGTCAATCTTGCAGCCTGTCTGGCCGATGCCGGTCAGAAGGTGCTTGTTGTCGATATAGATCCCCAGGCAAATACCACCAGTGGACTTGGCATAGACAAGCGCCGTGTTCGACATTCAATTTACGACTGCCTCATAGACGACGCACCAATGCGCAGCGTTGCGCTGCCGACGCAAATTCGAGGGCTTTGGATTGTGCCTTCAACGGTTGATTTAGCAGGAGCAGAGATCGAGTTGGTACCGGTGCTCGCACGCGAGATGAAACTGCGGGAAGCTCTGGAGCCGGTGCGCGATGCGTATGACTTTGTGCTTATAGATTGCCCGCCTTCGCTAGGATTGCTCACCATCAACGCGCTTGCGGCAGCTGATTCGGTACTGGTGCCAATACAGTGCGAGTACTACGCGTTAGAAGGAGTCGGACAGCTGATGTCCACAATCAAGATCGTGCAGTCGCGGCTCAACCGGAATCTGGTTCTGGAGGGTGTAGTGCTTACGATGTTTGATGCTCGGACAAACCTATCGATTCAGGTCGTCGAGGAAGTGAAGAAGTTTTTCAAGGACAAGGTATACAGCACAATAGTCCCGAGGAACGTGAGGCTAAGTGAAGCTCCGAGCCACGGTAAGCCGATCATCCTGTATGACACCAAGTCCAAAGGAGCCGAGGTGTACAGGGAACTCTCCAGGGAAGTGATTGCTAATGCAGAAAAGAGGGCTGGGTAGGGGGCTTGGTGCGCTTCTACCCGAGGTTGATGAAAGCACTGATCAAGTAAATGAACTGGAGATTGGGCGGATTTCTCCAAATCCAGAGCAGCCACGCCAGCATTTTGGCGAGGCTGCCATAGAGGAGCTGGCAGCTTCCATTCGTGAGCATGGGGTCGTTCAGCCCATCATCGTTAGGCCTGACGGCGATTCTTACCAGCTTATTGCTGGTGAACGCAGGCTTCGAGCTGCGAGGCGGGCCGGGCTCGAGCGCATACCGGCTATCGTGCGCTCGATGAGTGATGCACAGGCGCTGGAGGTTGCGCTTATTGAGAACTTGCAGCGAGAGGATTTAAATCCTATGGAAGAAGCGGAGGCGTTCAAGAAGCTTTCCGAGGAGTTCAGCCTGACGCAAGAGCAGGTTTCTGCGCGAGTGGGCAAGAGTCGCCCTCATATCGCGAACACGCTTCGGCTGCTGAACCTCGCATCAGATGTTCAACAGATGGTGCGTGAAGCGAGACTAAGCATGGGGCACGCGCGTGCGCTCCTGGCTCTCGAGAGCGCTACTGTGCAGAAAGCGGCTGCTGAACGCATAGTGTCCAAGCAGATGTCAGTGCGCGAGGCGGAGGAATACGTAAATGCTTTGCTCGGCCGAGTACAGAGACGGCCCGGGCAGAAGTCGAAACAGAGGAAAGATCCTCAAGTAGAGGAGATTGAGACGAGGATGCGCGGGGTGCTCGGCACGAGGGTGAAGATTACGGGCAACACGTCACGCGGCAGGATGGAAATCCACTACTTCTCTCAAGAGGAACTTGAACGTGTGGTGGACGCGATACTAATGCGCCTGGACGAGGTTAATGGGTTCGGAGAGTGAGTCTGATGTTTCACGTGGAACAGTGCAGATGTTTCACGTGAAACACGCACGAGGTGTGCAATGACAGGAACCATAATTAACTGCCTGACAATAGTGGTCGGCGCCCTGATTGGAACGTTCATTGTAAAAAGGATCCCTGACAGTGTACGAGACAGCGTGATGTACGCAATCTCTCTCGCCGTCGTGTTGATAGGCCTCCGAACAGCTTGGGACGCACCTGACTTTGTCGTGCTGATCATCTCTCTGGCCCTCGGTGCGCTGCTGGGGGAGACTGCGCAGTTGGATGATCGGCTGAATGCAGTCGCGAAGAGGCTCGAACGCAGATTCGGGGCGCAATCAGCCGGGACGTTTGCGAAAGGATTCGTCACCGCTAGCCTGGTATTCGGTGTAGGTGCCATGGCTGTAATGGGCGCGTTGGAAAATGGCCTGACAGGCCGGTACGACACACTGTTGGCAAAATCCGCGCTTGACGGTATCAGTTCTATTGTGTTCAGCTCGGCGTTCGGCATAGGTGTCGCGTTTTCAGCAATCCCGATCCTGATATACCAGGGAGGGATATCGCTGCTGGCGTCCTGGATTCAGCCCTTTCTTAGCGATCCTGTGGTTGCTCAGATGAGTGCTGTGGGAGGACTTCTCATAGCCGCTATCGGACTCAACATGTTGGGAGCGACAGAAGTCAAGGTAGCCAACCTGCTTCCCGGCATACTAGTCGGAGCCGTGCTCATGGTGCTGCGTACCACAATCTAGACAGAGGTGAGCCAAATGAACGTCAACCAGATCAGACCGGCATGGGCCGAAGTAGATCTCGGCCTACTCAAACAGAACTTCAGAAACATCAAGCGGGCAGCAGGCAGCCCAGTTATGGCCATCGTCAAGGCCAACGCATACGGTCATGGCGCGGTGGAGTGCTCGAAAGCATTGATCGACGCAGGAGCAGAGGCGCTTGGCGTAGCAGTAGGGCTAGAAGCGCTCGAACTGCGCGCTGGTGGAATCGGCGCGCCCATACTTGTGCTCGGCTACACTCCGCCCGAGCAAGCACAGGCTTTGGTCGAACAGCAAGTAGACATGACGGTATACACTACAGACCATCTGCAGTATGTAGCCGAAGCCGCCTCTCGAGCAGGGAAGCGTGCAAGGGTGCACATAAAGGTCGAAACCGGGATGGGTCGGCTTGGAACTGCACCCGGTCCCGCGCTGGACGCTCTCCTTGACGCACTCACTGAACTTTCGCAGATTCAGTTAGTAGGGATCTTCACGCACTTCGCGTCATCGGAGGAGGACCACGAGTATACCCGGCATCAGTTCGAAAACTATAAGCGAGCACTCCGCGCCCTGGAAAACCGCGGACTCGAGGGAGTGCTGCGCCACTCAGCTAATAGCGGTGCCGTAATGGACTTTCCTGAGACCAGCTTAGACATCGTGCGCCCGGGGATCTTACTGTACGGTTACTACCCGTCACAGAGCGTTGCGCGCCGGGCAGATGTGAAGCCTGTGCTATCTCTCAAGGCGCGAATAGCGCACCTAAGGCTTGCCGGTGAAGGCGAAACCCTCGGATACGGACGGACCCATAAGGTGACGAGCCCCACGCTGGTCGCTACGCTGCCAATTGGGTACGCAGATGGTTACGACAGACGCTTTTCTAACCGCGGGCACGTTCTGGTACGAGGCAAGGCGGCCAGGGTTCTTGGACGCGTGTGCATGGACCAGATGATGGTAGACGTGACACAGGTCGAAGGTGTCAGTGTTGGAGATGAAGTGGTGCTCATTGGCCGGCAAGGGGATATGTCTTGTTCCGCAGAGGATCTGGCAGCCTCCATAGATACCATACCTAACGAGCTGCTTGCACAAATCGGTAGACGCGTGCCGAGAGTGTATACAGAGGCTGAGTCGGCATACGCGATCCATCCACTCTCAACCGAACGGATAGACGCGAACATAAGTTCGACGCGGTGACAGAAGAGGATTTTGGTCAACTTTGGGAGAATTACCTTGCGCCCGTCTTAGCCCTATGGCTCATGCGGGGTAAGTCAGGAAGGGGAAGATTGTCACATGCTTCCAGGTCACTCCCAGGGTCGTAAGCGAAGAAGGCCCGAGACATACACCCTTATGCTCATACCGCGCGCTGGCTGTGTCCGTTCATACTCTGTGAACTCAAATTCTCTCAAAGCACTAGCAGTTCTTTGCCTCGCAGCCATCACGGTGGTCGCTTGTTTCGGTATGCATTATCGGTTTGTGCTAAGCCACATGCCGGAGTTAGACGACTTGCGAGCGCTATCAATGCGGCAGGCCGCAAGGATCGAAAGCATGGAGCGAGAGATGGAACTGCTTGAGGCCGACTTGATGCAGATAAGGCTGTTTGAGCAGCGTCTACGCGACTTGTTAGACGCCGAACAAGAGGTGCTGCAAGTAGCACTTGGAGACTATACCGCGCTGTATGACGGCCTCTCATCTGTTGTAGAACAGCCTGTCGCTCTAACGTATCGCTCGTCGAGTCGCACCCTCAGATGGTATCCCGAAGCTGGTGCGGGAGCTCCCACGGAACTGGACAACCTGAGCGTGCTTGCGGGTTCTGTGCGCCAGCTCATAAGCGATATGCAGCAGTCGCTGCCGGCGGTCGAGACTCATCTAGTCGACCAAATCAGCGAATGGCGTGCACTTCCGACCCTCACTCCGACCCATGGCACGCTCACTTCGCCTTTCGGCCCCAGGCGTTCACCTTTTGGTTCCGGTATTGAGTTTCACGACGGCATCGACCTAGCAGCTCCGCTGGGCACTGCTGTAGTGGCTGCCGGAGATGCAGTCGTAGCAGCAGCCGGGTGGAAGTCTACGTTCGGCCGGGTGGTAATACTTGACCACGGAAACGGCATCACGACTCTTTACGCCCACCTTGCTGCAATATACGTGGAAGCAGGCCAAACTGTTGAGCGAGGAACGACGATAGGCGCTGTAGGATCGAGTGGCCGTTCCACAGGACCGCACCTTCACTTCACGGTAAGTGTTGACGGAAGAGCGGTAGACCCGATGCAGTATCTGCGGCCAGAATAAGATTGAGCGGATTGCTTGACTCACATGGGGGGAGGGAGCCGTGTTCAGGCGCGATTTATCGACTCAGAAGCCCGATAAGTTTGACACGGTTATCGGAAAGGACGCCGAGATTAAGGGAACGATTTCGTGTTCGTCCGGATTGCGTGTCGACGGAAAACTTGAGGGCCAGGTTATAGGCACAGGCGACGTTGTTATAGCCGAAGGAGCCGTAGTTACAGCCAACGTCGAGGCGCGTAACGTGCTTGTGGCAGGAGAACTGAGGGGCAACCTTCATGCATCAGGACGGCTCGAGATCTCGCAGAAGGGCTCTCTCATTGGAGACATCTGCGTTGGTAGCCTCATAATAGCAGAAGGTGGCAAACTCGAAGGCAAGAGCGAGATGAAAGTGGATAAAGCAAAGCAGCCTAAGAACTCCGACACCTAGATATCACTAGCACCGCGGCGCCCAACGCAAGTTGGGCGTTTTCGGTAGGGGGCCCTAACGTGATTGCATTCGTCGTAAACCCGGTGGCGCAAAAAGGGCGTAGCGCTGCTATATGGCAGAACATCGAAAGCCATCTTCGCTATGACGGTCATGAGTTCAGCGTAATGTACACAGAGTGCCCTGGTGATGGCCGCAACAAGGCGCTTCGCGCGGCAAGCCAAGGCGCAACCCGCATCATCTCTGTGGGCGGAGACGGTACAGTTCAGGAGGTCGTAAACTCCACTTACGGAATGGGACTTGAGATAGGCGTAGTTCCAGTAGGCACGGGTAACGACTTCGCGCGAACGGCAGGAATACCGAAAGAGCCTCTGGCTGCTGCGGTCTTGGCGCTCGAAGGTGAGGCAAGGCCGGTAGACCTAGGAAAAGTTGACGGCAGGCTGTTTACAAACGTTGCCGGACTGGGTTTTGATGCAGACGTAGCAGAGCGGGCTAACCGCTCAAAGATGCTAGTAAGCGGTAGCATCACCTACTTTCTATCCGTGCTTGCCACGCTCTACAAGTTTCAATGCAGAGAAGTCACCATAGACATCGACGGGCTTAGATGGACACAGCGTATCTTGTTCGTGGCGGTAGGAAACGGTAAGTATCTTGGAGGAGGCATGAAAATTGTTCCCTCGGCGGTACTTGACGATGGACTGTTTGATATCGTTGTGGCAGGTGACCTCACCAAGGCAGAGACGCTGCTAACTCTACCCAAAGTGTACACCGGAGAGCATGTCAAGCATCCGAAAGCGACACAGTTTCGAGGCAAGCGCGTGAGCGTAGAGTCACACGAGACGCTACCGGTACATGCAGACGGCGAAGTCATAGCTACAACCCCCATAACGTTTGAGGTCATGCAGGCAGCTCTGAGCCTCGTTAGCCACAAGAGCACTGGGAGGTAACGTCATGGTCTTCTTAGATAGGAGAGACGCTGGCCGAAGGCTTTCTAAGAAACTACAGAAGTACAAAGAGCAAAGAGTGTTGGTCCTAGGGCTTCCGCGCGGCGGAGTTGTGGTGGCAGACGAGATAGCCAAGGCTCTGGGCGCAGACTTGGATGTGCTCGTTGCACGAAAAATCGGGGCACCGCAGAACCCGGAACTGGCCATCGGTGCGGTTACCGTTGACGGTGCCGTACTGCTCGAAGAGACAATCCTTTCATTCATGAACGTGCCGGATCATTACATAAGCGCTCAAGCCCAAAGACAGAAGAAGGAGATAGAAAGACAACTGCAAGAGTACCGTGGGAAGGCAGAACCACAGTCGTTCGCTGGAAGGACTCTCATCATCGTAGATGACGGTGTGGCCACGGGTATGACCATGAAGGCCGCGCTCAAGTCGGTAGCGGCTGACACGCCGGCCAAGTTGGTGCTTGCCCTGCCTGTAGCACCGCAGGATACCACAAAACAACTCACCCGCCTGGTGGATGAACTGGTGATTTTGCACACTCCGGAACCGTTCTATTCTGTAGGCCAGTGGTACGCACAGTTTGAGCAAGTCTCAGACGAGCAAGTGCTTGAGATACTCAGGCCGCATATGCGGCGGTACTCGCGGACAGAATAGTGCGTGGAGGTGGGGATATTGAACAAGGTTGTGGCTGTTGAAGAAGGGCTTACCCCGATTACTCTTCTGCTGAAACGCGAGGGATACACAGTAGTAGGCTTAGAAGACGAGCGTTGGAAGAACGCACAGGCTGTCGTTGTGAGCGGTATGGACAGTGATTTCCTTAACATGCAAGATGGAACAACTGATAGCAATGTGATAGACGCTGCGGGAAAGACGCCCGAAGAGGTGCTCTACCAGATAAAGAGTCGCTGATCATCTTGCTTCCAGTGCACGACACGTAGCCTCAGATCTCGTGCTTTTCGCCAATCCAAATCCTATTGGAATTGCGTCTGAGATAACTCGCGCCATCTGCATCACGAGAGACAGGCGTGTGTTCTGAAGCACAAGGTACTCCATAAACCCAGCCACGTTCACCGTGCCTGTGATATGCAGTGTGCCGACAGCCGGTAGCACTTTGTTTACGCCAGCGCCGGGCTTCACCGGGCCAAGTGCTATGGCAATGCTGCCAATCTGTTCAGCCTGTCCGAGACAGGCATCAACCGCAAGCATGACGCCACCAGCCTCAATCCGACGAACTGTATCTGCTAGGTTACCCGCATGCACAGGTTCGTCCAGCGTACCGAGCACCCGAAGCCCATCGCGTATCCGTTCCTGCAATAGGCTTCCGACGAGAGGGCCGAGACAGTCGCCCGTAGATCTGTCTGTGCCTATGCACATAATGAGCAATGAGTCCCGAAATGCGGTTAGTGAAACCAGGTGCGAAGCAAGGTGAGCCGCAAGCCGGTGCACGGCGCCCGGCTCGCAAGCAAACACCCTGTTGGAAAGGGGCACCGCCGCGCGTGACTCGGACTGTTGCATGAGAAAAGCTCCTTTGCTGACGCGAGACATCCTGAAGCAGTAGAAGTATATGGACTTTTGTGGCAGGAGTATTCATGGCAAGGTATCACAGAAATGCTGAGAAGGAACATTGATGGTAATATAGAAACACACGAGTTGCAGCCACAATTCTGCTTATACTTCGTAAACGAGGAAAGGATGCAGCAGTTGTCACGTGCGAAACAGAAGTGGTGGCCTGACGGAGTTCGAAGGTATTTTGACGACCATACCGCAGAGCAGATGCTTATGGACTTCTACAACAAACCAGCTTTGTGGCGCTGCAGCAACTGCGGTTGGAACGAGACATACAGCGCGTACAGTGTGCCTGCCTGCAAGAAATGTGCGCACTCGATGAAGATGCAAGGGGATAAAGATGAGCCGAAAACGTCCAAGAACTGATATACCTGAGCAGATTCAGGGTCACGCCAGGGAGATGGCCGAACACGGTACCCAGATGATGGATGTCGGCAACTGGGCTCAGGCACAGCAGGCCTGGGAGTCCGTGTTAGAGGACGTCCCCGATAGCGCGTATGCTTTCAACAAACTGGGTGTTTGCTTCGCACAGATGGATGAGCTTGAGCAGGCCGAGGCCGCGTTTCGGAAGGCACTGGAGAATGAACCACAGATGTCGCAGGCGCTATCAAACCTCGGGAACATCGAGCTATCAAGGGGTAACGCGCAGCAGGCTGCCGATCTGTACGAGGAAGCAATACGCTACCAGCCAGACTACTCGGTAGCACACCATAACCTGGCAGCCGCTTATAGGAAGCTGGGCAAGATTGACAAATCAGTGGCCCAGATAAAGAAGGCACGATCGATAGAGTCACGGTCGTCCGTGGACATGCGAGGCTATCCCGCGATTGACAAGTCCGAACCGAAACGCGGATTCGGAGGCTGCTTGTTCTGGCTGATAGTGCTCGCGGCGATGGTAGCCATCCTGGTGCTCTTAAGGTAATGCGACCCAATCCTGTTAAGCGCGCACGCCGAGTAGGCTTGCTCTTGTTGCTCTTAACTGTTGCTAGTTTGCTGGGCTATGCTGCAATACGCCATTTCGGACGTCCTGGAGATGACGCACGCGCACCGCGCGAGATTTGGCAAATGCATGTAGGTGTGCCGTATCAACCGGCTGCGCTTGACACTGGCGACAGCATTGTAGTGGTGAGCACAGCAGAGCAGCCCCGTGTGGCAGGCCTTGATAGACTGGGAAACGAGACTTGGACGGACTCTCTGCCATCTACTCCTATGGGCGCTTCGCATAGCAACAGCGGGTTGTTGGTGTTCTCAAGAGACTATGTGAATTACTACCAAGCCAACGGGCTTACCTGGCATGCACAGTTTGAGCAGCCCGTGCTGCACGCCATTGCTGCAAGAGACGGAAGCGCTCTAGTCTCGTTGGAGATACCGAAAGCGCATGAGAGACCAGGGGAGAGCCCTTTTGGGGAACTGCTCGTGCTGTTTGATGCGCGTGGCAGGAAGCAATGGGAGATGCACATTCCCGATGCCACGCTGATGCTAGGCAGTTCGTCTGCAGCGGGGGACGTGCTGACCACTCTATGGCTTGTGTCGGGAGAGCAAATCGGGAGCCGACTCGTCGCGTTTGACAGAAAAGGCGATATACTACACCTGCTAAACGGTCCTGGCGGCGTGTTAAGCCGTATGGCAGTGGATCCTAAAGGCGACCTTCATGCTGTTTCGTTCACAGGTAGCATAGCCGGAGTTGCGTCAAGCGAGCGCTGGACGTATCAAGTACAGGGGCACGTTGCAGCGATGGCTATCGACCGAAGCAAGAGGCTGATTGCTTTGGTAAGGCCCAAGTCGCGAAATCTGGTGCTTGACCTGTTTGGGGGTCACAGTCTGCTCACGCTATCGCTGTCTGGGCAGCGGATATCGGAACGCAAGGTGCCGCTCGGTAGCTACGCGTTGTGGATAGACCCGCGCGACGATACCAGGCTTGTCGCGACGCCTGATGGGCTTGAGGCTTTTGATGCGTCAGGTGCTCGAGTGTGGCAGATGCGCACAGCATCAACCGTACGTGCGGTTTCATTCTTCCGCGACGGCTATCTTGTAACGCTGAGTTCAGGACAGGCCGTGCGCTACGTGCGCTAACGGGGGAGTCAGATGGTGGACAACATGCTACAGATGGATCTTAACTGGCTTGACATCCTCATAGCAGTGCTGCTGTTGTGGGGTGCGGCGAGAGGGCTACGCGCAGGCTTCATCCGCAGGTTCATGAGCCTGGCTGGCCTGATATGCGGGTTCTGGGGTGCTGCGAAGTGGTCGGCGCCTCTTGTCAACCTTGTTGAGGCTCAGTTCAGAGCTGTGAGTCACCTGGCCGGCATCCTTCGTCAGTACATCTCGATTCCGGCAGAGGTCGCGCTTGTGCCGGTTCAACCCGGTGGATACGCAGATGCCATACATCATGTGCTTGTGTTGCCTTTGCCAGCAGATATGCGCGATAAACTTGCGGCTCACCTCGCAAACCTGCTAGGTAACATGAGCGCTATATCCGGTAGCACCATAGGTGAGGTGATCTACCGGGCGGTTGCATCACTTGCGTTGCATGCAGTAGCGTTCTTGGTGATACTTTCGATTATCAGGGCCATATCCGTGCTGCTTGCCGAGGTAATGACTCAAATAATGGCATCCGGAACGGCTTCAAGTCTGACGAACAGGCTTCTTGGCGCCGGTCTTGGATTGACGGAAAGCCTTGCTGTCTTAGTTGTGCTGATGGGGCTGCTGATGCCTATTGCGAATCTCACGGGAGGTAGGGGCCTCGGTTCCTTAGTTGTGAACTCAAAGGTGGCTCCATTCCTTGCAGCCATATTCATGTGGGCTGTGAGGTTAATTGCAGGTGGAGGTTAGGCAAGCCAGGCCCGGGGGTGAAGTGATTGGAGAAGGTGCGCCTCGGTGATGTGGTGCGCATGAAGAAGCAACACCCATGCGGAAGCGATTTGTGGGAGGTAACGCGCACGGGGATAGATATCGGGCTCAAGTGCAAGGGCTGCGGTAGACGCGTGATGATCCCTAGAACCAAGTTTGAGCGCGCTTGTAGGCAAATCGTGGAAAGAGCTGAGCCAGATGGGCTTTAGGTGCGGACTTGTAGGGCTGCCTAATGCGGGGAAGTCTACGCTGTTTAACGCGCTCGTTGGAAAAGGTGCCGAAATTGCAGAGTACCCGTTTACCACCATTGATCCGAATGTAGGGGTGGTTCTTCTCGACGACCCAGATCTAGACGCAGTTGCCAGAATATCTGGTTCGGCAAGAGTCACTCCAACCGCTTTGGAAGTGGTGGATATCGCCGGGCTGGTAAAGGGAGCACATGTCGGCGAAGGCCTCGGAAATCAGTTCTTGGGGCACGTAAGGAGCGTCGATGCGCTGTTCCACGTGGTCAGGTGGTTTGATGCAGGCCATGTGCCGCATACTATGGGCGATGTTGACCCGGTGCGTGATGCTGAGATCATAGACCTAGAACTTGTGCTTGCAGACCTTGAGGTAGTGGAGCGCAGGCTAGAGAAGACAGCCAAGATGGCCAAAAGTATTGACGCAGTCCGGCTTGAGCACGGCGCGCTTCAGAAGATATGTGAAGCTCTGAGTGCTGGCAAATCTGCACGGCTGGTCTCACTAGACGCATCAGAACAGGCTGTTTTGAGCCGACTCTCGTTGCTTACTCAAAAGCCTGCAGCATATGTGCTTAACGTAGCCGAAGATGGCTTGTCATGCCTCGGTGATAGCCAGATATACCAGCGTCTGAGACAATATGCCTGTTCTCAAGGATGCGCGCTTGTGTCGGTCAGCGCAAAACTCGAATCAGAGCTTGCGCAGCTCGATCCCGCAGAGGCCGATGAGATCGCGAGAGAGATGCATATCGAGGAGCGCAGTCGATCAAGACTTGTGAGTACAGGACATGATCTTTTGGGTCTTATAACGTTTATCACGTCAAATGAGAATGAGACACGCGCATGGAGCATAAGGCGTGGTAGCAGAGCGCTTGATGCGGCAGAAAAAGTGCATTCGCAGATGGCGCGTGGTTTCGTGCGGGCGGAGGTCGTTCAGGCGAAAGACCTGATAAACGCGGGCTCGCTGGTGGCAGCAAGACAGGCAGGACTAACGCGCATAGAGGGCAGAGATTACGTGGTGAAGCCCGCGGACGTCATACTCATCCGGTTTACTGCTTAGTACCTAAACTTGTGCGAGGCGTGTGATGGTGTTATAATCTGCTATGGTTGCAAAGGTCGTCCACCGGCCGAAATCCACATAATACATGAGACTCCCCTGCTCCACGCGCACGGCGTGGGGCCGTACAGTCCATAGGAGGAGGTGAAAACAAGCATGAGACCTTATGAGGTCATGTACGTCCTCAGACCCGATCTCGAGGAAGAGCACCAGAACTCCCTCATAGAACGCTTCAACGAGATGGTCACCAACCAAGGCGGGACTATCGAAAGCACAGATATCTGGGGCAAGAGGCGCTTGGCTTACGAGGTTCAGGGCTTGCGCGAAGGGTGCTACGTACTACTGAAGATCAATGGTGGACCTTCGGTGGCAAGCGAACTGGATCGCGTGTTCAAGATCACTGATGAAGTGGTCAGGCATGCAATCGTAAGACTAGACAAGTAGTAATGAGGTGTGAATAATGATTAACCGGATTGTACTGGTGGGACGACTCACGCGAGACCCGGAACTCAGGTATACACCAAGTGGTAAGGCCGTTGTCGGGTTCACCCTTGCTGTTAACAGGCGATTCTCCCGACAGGGAGAGCGCGACGCCGACTTCATAGACATAGTAGCCTGGGATAAGCTGGCCGAGGTAGTGGCAAACCATCTTGGCAAGGGTAGGCTCGTCGGAGTTGATGGCCGTCTGCAGGTTCGCTCGTATGAGACTCAGGATGGCCAGAAACGAAGGGCAGCCGAGGTTGTGGCAGATAACGTCAGCTTCTTGGACAGACCCAAGGATACACAAGCCAGCGAAGAAGATGAGTTCGGCTCAGAGATCAAGGTCTCTGAAGACGAACCTTTCTAAGAGGAGGCTTAAACAATGCGTAGGGACCGCGGGCGCAAACCAAAAAGAAGGGTTTGCAGCTTTTGCGTAGACAAGATAGACAAGGTGGACTACAAGGATACAGGCAGGCTGCGCAGGTACCTCAATGAGCGAGGCAAGATTGTCCCGAGGAGAATTTCGGGAAACTGTGCTCGCCACCAGCGACAAGTGACCCACGCTATCAAGCTCGCGCGTGTGTTAGCGTTGTTGCCCTATAGTATGGAATGACACCCATCAAAAAACAGCGGCCTCCCGCGTGGGGGGCCGTGTTTTTTTGCTATGATAGAATGTACGAGTCAAGAAGTGTGCAATGTAAGAGAATCGGGCAATCTGCATACTATTGGCATTTGTCTTGCGGGAAGGTGATTTGTTGTCTCGTTCCAATAGAGTAGATCCGAGGCCGTTGACAGAAGGAGCTCTATTTGCCGGACTAGCAGTAGTGCTGGCGCTTCTGGGCTTCTACGTTCCGTTTCTGGGCATATTCGTTACCTTCTTGTGGCCTGTGCCGATTGCCATGATAGCAGTGCGGCATGGTATGCGCACTTCTGTGATGACAGTGGTCGTAGCAGGAGCGGTATTATCGATGGTGGTTGGTCTGCTCGAAGGAGCGCTGATGACCTTTGTTATGGGGCTCGTGGGCCTCGCGCTTGGATACGCGCTGCTCAAGCGCTGGAACCCTGTCAATACCGTGCTTTTGGCCACGGTGGCAGTGGTCATCGGCACCGTCACTTCGTTCAGTATCAGCATACTGTTTTTCGATCTCAATATAAGCATGATGTTTGAGCAGATGGCCGAAGCTGCGACCAGAGTCGCTGAGATATACGAGCGATTTGGCGTATCTCGAGATACACTAGAGCCTTTTACCGCAGTGTGGACACAGGCCATCGATCTAATGCGGTTGATCCTACCCGCCATTTTGCTGGTGGGCGGACTCGTGAACGCTGTGCTGAACTATGAGGTCGCGCGCAGGGTAATGAGCAGGTTCGGTTACAATATGCAGCCGCTACCGGGCTTTGCCGAGTGGCGGTTTCCGAGTTGGGCGGCGCTTGGGTTTATCGGTGGGCAAGTTGCCGCGGCTCTTTACGGAGCAGGCGCGATAGAGTTGTTCGGACGTACTCTACACCTTGGGCACGAGAGCCTGCTATTGTTCAATACTGCTGCGAACGTTGCTTTTGCATCGCAGTTTTTACTAGTTGTGCAAGGGCTGTCTTTAGCTTATCATTTCTTGATGAGGTTTAGGATGCCCAGGGGGATATCGGTGTTCATCCTGGCCTGGGCGTGGTTCAACCCCACTATGTCTCAGATAATACTTATGTTTGGATTGATGGACGCCGTATTTGATTACAGGAGATTTGGAGCTGCTGTGAAGAAATGAGCAAGCAGACTCGTAGCGAGGGGGCGTCCTTATGAAAGTTATTCTCTTGCAGGATTCAAAAGATCTTGGCAAAAAGGGAACTGTGGTTAACGTATCTGACGGTTATGCGAGAAACTACTTGCTTCCGCGCAAGATTGCTGCTCTTGCAGATGAAAGCGCCATGCGCGATCTTGCTGAGCGCAAGAAGCGCGAGGACGCCAAGATGAGGAAACTGCTGGAGCAAGCCAAAGCGGCTGCCGCCCGGCTGGAGGGCAAGAGCGTCAGAGTGAAAGCCAAAGCCGGAGATAACGGCAGACTATTCGGGTCGGTGACTACGAAGGACATAGCAGATTCCATTTCGGCGCAGTACAAAATAGCCGTGGACAAGAGACGTATTGATCTTGAAGATCAGGTGAAGACCGTAGGGGTCTACACCGCGACTCTCAAACTGCATCAGGATGTGCAGATCTCTATGAACGTAGAAGTAGTTGCCGAAGAGGAGCGTACTTAGAGTTGGTCTTGGATAAGATAGCCGGTAGAAGAAAAAGCCTGGGTGACAGGCTTAACCAGGATGACCTGCTTAGGCGGCAGGTCTCTGCGTTGTTCAGCTTGCTCTCGAACATATATGGACCGGATAAACTGGTGCTCAAAGCAGGAAAGCTTGAAGCGTTATCCGGAATGCGATCGGACGATGTGTCCGAACAGGTGCTGGCGCTTCAGAAGATAGTGTTCGATGACCCGACTGTCACGAGGAAGCCGTGTGCCG
This sequence comes from uncultured Pseudomonadota bacterium, assembly GCA_964417635.1. GTDB lineage: Bacteria > Bacillota > Sulfobacillia > JAUYEF01 > JAUYEF01 > CAYQIY01. The sequence goes on from CAYQIY010000001.1 coordinate 56,494, forward strand.
ATGAGATTCCGGAAGTGCTGGATGAGGTGCAAGAAGAGATCGCAGATATAATCGCAAGGCGTTCGGTTGAAGAGAAGATCGAAAGGCGTATTGCCGAGAAGATGCAAGAGCGGCACGAAGACTATGTGCGTGAGATTAAGATGCAGATAGTAAAAGAAGATGCCGGTCCTGAAAACGCTCAGACACTAAAGAAACTTGCATTGCTTGAGAAGATGGAGCAAAAGAGGCTTACCCGATCGGTGCTAGAGTTCCTCAGGCCTGCCTCGCTCGAAGAGGTCGTCGGCCAAGAGCGCGCGGTAAAGAGCCTGTTAGCTAAAATCGCATCGCCCTATCCGCAGCACGTGCTGCTGTACGGGCCTCCGGGAGTCGGTAAGACCACAATAGCCAGACTGGCGCTTGAAGAAGCCAAGAAGCTGCTGTCAACTCCGTTTGAGCAGGCAGCGCCGTTCGTCGAATGTGACGGCGCCACTTTGCGTTGGGATCCGCGAGAGATCACCAACCCTCTGCTCGGTTCTGTGCATGACCCGATATACCAAGGAGCAAAGCGAGATCTTGCAGAGGGCGGAGTGCCAGAGCCCAAGCTCGGACTCGTGAGCGAAGCAAACGGCGGAGTGCTCTTCATCGACGAGATAGGCGAGATGGATGATCTGCTTCAGAACAAGTTGCTGAAAGTGCTTGAGGACAAGCGCGTGATGTTCGACTCGTCTTACTACGATCCGACAGACCCGGGCGTGCCGAAATACGTTCGCAAGATGTTTGAAGAAGGAGCGCCTGCGGATTTTGTGCTGATCGGTGCGACGACGCGTGACCCGAACGACATAAGCCCGGCGCTGCGTTCACGCGCAGCCGAGGTGTTCTTGGACCCGCTCAGCCCACAGGATATACGCCAGATAGTACTGGACGCCGCAGCCAAACTCAGAGTCAAAGTCGAAGAAGGCGCGGTGGACACGATAACCGAGTACACCATAGAAGGCAGAAAAGCCATAGGGTTGCTTGCAGACGCGTACAGTCTCGCGTTGTACAGGCGCGGGGGTAAGGTGCCGAAACGAGCCAGCATAACCATAAAGAAACCCGACATGTGGGAAGTTATCCAAAATAGCAGGCTTGTGCCCAATATAACCAAGAAGGCTTCAAACGAGATTGAGATTGGAAAGTGCTTCGGACTCGGCGTGTCTGGGTTCATAGGTTCTGTGCTTGAGATCGAGGCAATTGCGTTTCCCGCCAGGCAGAGTGGACAAGGTACGCTGAGATTTAACGACGCAGCCGGTACAATGGCAAAGGATTCGGTGTTCAATGCTGCATCCGTGGTAAGGCTTGTCACGGGAGAAGAACTAGGCAACTATGACGTGCACGTGAACGTGCTCGGAGGCGGCAGAGTGGATGGTCCCTCAGCAGGAGCTGCCGTTACTATGGCAATTATTAGTGCCATTGAAAAGCGGCCGATAAAGCAGGACGTGGCGCTTACAGGCGAAGTGTCCATTCAGGGCAAAATCCGCGCTGTAGGAGGCGTGTATGAGAAGATATTCGGCGCGCGCCAAGCAGGTATAGCTAAGGTGCTGGTGCCGCTGGAGAACGAAAAGGACGTTCCACAGGGGCTAAAAGGAGTCGAAATAGTGCTGGTGAGAGACATCATGGAGGCGATGCCTCACGTGATGCTCGACATCCCGAAAGCCAAGGGCGCGACGGCATAGACCGGAGGTCGTTCTAGATGAGTGCTTTGCTGGAGAGAATGCCTCCGCACAGCATAGAGGCAGAGCAATCGGTTCTAGGCTGCATGCTGATTGAACAGGAAGCCATCGTAAAGGTAATGGAGATTCTCAAAGAGGACGATTTCTACAAGGAATCGCACAAGGTCATCTACCGTACGATCACGGATCTGTTTGACAGAAACCATGCAGTTGATATGATCACTGTTACTGAACAGCTAAAAAAGGCGGACATCCTCGATGAAGTTGGGGGCGTCCACTACATAGCCACGCTTGCGAACATCGTGCCGACAGCCGCTAACGTTGAGCATTACGCGCGGATAGTGGAAGAGAAGTCGATCTTTCGAAACCTGATTTCTGCTGGCACAAGCATTGTGGGCATGGGATATACTGCCCAGGAGGAAGCCGCAACGGCGCTAGACCGAGCAGAGCAGACCATCTTCCAGATAGCGATGCGCAGAAGCGTCCAGGGCTACACGGTGCTGAAAGAGATCTTGATAGATACGCTCGATGATATCGAATACCTCTACGCGCACAAAGGCAGCGCGATAGGTGTCGCAAGCGGCTTTGCGGATCTCGACAACAAGACAGCCGGATTTCAGCGCTCCGACCTGATAATCGTCGCTGCCCGTCCGAGCGTGGGCAAGTCGGCGTTTGCGCTTGAGGTCGCGCGGCACGTGGCGGTTACAGACAAGATGCCGGTCGGCGTTTTCAGCCTGGAGATGTCCAAAGAGCAGCTCGCAATGAGGTTGCTGGCTTCTGAGGCGGGTGTAGACGGACAGAGGTTGAGAACAGGCTTTCTGCAAGAGGATGACTGGAGAAGGCTTTCAGTGGCGCTTGGGCGTCTTGGTGAGGCTCCCATCCTGATAGATGATACACCGAACATTGGAGCGCTTGAACTCCGCACCAAAGCCAGGAGGATGAAAGCGGAGCACAATATAGGGCTGCTGCTTATCGACTATTTGCAGCTCATGCATCTCGGGGGTAGAACAGAAAACCGGCAGCAGGAGATAGCCGCGATTTCGCGCTCGCTCAAAGCGCTTGCAAGGGAACTATCCATCCCGATCGTCACGTTATCGCAGCTCAGCCGGCAAGTTGAGCAGAGAGAGGGCAAGAGGCCCGTGTTGTCGGATTTGCGTGAATCCGGAGCAATAGAGCAAGACGCTGATGTCGTCATATTCCTCCATCGACTGGAAGACACCAACGAAAACCTTCTAGAAGTGATTCTTGCCAAACAGCGGAACGGGCCCACAGGTGCGCTCAAACTGCACTTCCACAAGAGCACCGGTCGCTTCAACCGCGTTGACGAGCGGATTGAAGAGTAACGGCTCTATTTGCTCCCACTAACCGAGATACTATGTGTGGGTGGTGAACTGTGTGTCGGTGCAAAAAGTAGATGTTGTGATCATTGGGGCCGGACCCGCAGGCATATTTGCGGCCATGGAACTCAGCCAGAAAGCACCTGCCTGCTCTGTGCTATTGCTGGATAAAGGCCCTGATATAACCGAAAGGGCATGTCCGATGCTGTCTCGCAAGACTCAGCGCTGCGCTAACTGTTCTCCATGCCTGATATTGTCTGGATGGGGTGGCGCAGGCGCATTCTCTGACGGCAAGCTTACACTCACGGCCGAGTTCGGCGGTTTTCTAACTGACTACATCAGCAGTGCTGAACTGCTTAGGCATATAGAGTACGTTGATGAAGCGTACCGGCGGTTTGGCGCCACCGGAAAAGTATATGGCACGGACGAAGGCCGGGTAAAAGATCTCACTCGGCTTGCGGCGATGGCAGGTCTGCGACTGCTTCCGGGGCGGATAAGGCACATTGGCACTGAGAAGTGCCCCGAGATCCTACGCAACATGCGCGAGTATCTCGAGAAGCGGGTTGAGATACGGCAGCGTGTAAGCGTGACTCGGATACTGAGTCGAGAAGACAAAGTGACAGGCGTAGTGCTTTCAACAGGAGAGCAGATCCACGCGAAGTACGTCATAGCGGCTCCGGGGCGCGAGGGTGCTGAATGGTTTAGGTCTGAGGCAGCAAGGCTGGGATTGACGCTTGTGAACAATGCAGTAGACATTGGAGTTAGAGTAGAGATCCCGGCTGTTGTCACAGAACACATTGCACGCGATGTGTATGAGCCTAAACTGATCTACTACTCGCCGTCGTTTGACGACGCAGTCAGGACGTTTTGCTTTAATCCGAACGGTGAAGTGGTAACTGAGAACAACGCGGGGCTCGTCACCGTAAACGGCCACAGTTATCTGGACAAACCCACGAAGAACACGAATTTCGCGTTGCTCGTCTCAAAGACGTTTACCGAACCGTTCAAAGAGCCGATAGCATACGGAAAATACATTGCGAGCCTGGCAAACATGCTAGGTGGCGGCGTTATAGTGCAGCGGCTTGGCGACCTGCAAAGCGGGCGACGCTCGACCGATAAGCGACTGCTTAAGGGAATGGTGGAGCCCACGCTCAAAGAAGCTACTCCGGGCGACCTGAGTCTTGTGTTGCCATACCGCCACTTGATTGATATCCTCGAAATGCTGGAGGCATTGGATAAGATTGCGCCGGGAGTGAACTCAAAGCACACATTGCTGTACGGTGTAGAGGTCAAGTTCTACTCCTCTCGTCCAGAAGTGAGTAAGCACTTAGAGACAAAGACCAAGAACCTGTATGCCGTTGGAGATGGTGCAGGAGTCACGCGAAGCCTGGCGCAAGCTTCGGTGTCGGGTGTTATTGCGGCCCGGAGCATAGCTCAGCAGATGCTAGAACAGACAGATTAGCACATGCAATATTAGGGGTTTGGAGGCGAGGTAGTTGCCCGCAGCAGTTGTGGTTGGTGCGCAATGGGGAGATGAAGGTAAGGGTAAAGTCACCGATTTTCTTGCTCAGAGAGCGGACATAGTCGTAAGGTACCAAGGTGGTGACAACGCCGGTCATACCGTTGTAATAGACGGAAAGGAATACCGGTTGTTTTTGGTGCCGTCAGGTGTTCTGAGAGCCCACACGCTATGTGTGCTCGGCAACGGCATGGTTATAGACCCCAAGGTGCTAGTCGAAGAGATAGATAATCTTAAGGCTCAAGGCCATCCGGCGACAAACATACGCATTAGCCATGCGGCGCACCTTGTTATGCCTTACCATAGGGCGCTGGATGAAGCCGATGAAGAGCGGCTGGGAAGCAAGAGCATAGGCACGACGAAGCGAGGTATTGGGCCCGCCTATCTGGATAAATACTCTCGTTGCGGGGTCAGGATGGCCGATCTGCTGGATCCCGGCCTGTTCGCTGCAAAGGTCAAGGCCAATGTAGAGCACAAGAATGAGATACTGAGCAAGATCTACTCAAAACCTGGATTTGACTCCAAGCAGATCATTGAAGAATACCTCGGATTTTCTGAAGCATTAAGCCCGTACATCCAGGATACGTCTGTTATGATCAACGATGCACTTAAACAAGGCAAGAACGTGCTGTTTGAGGGCGCCCAAGGCACGATGCTTGAGATAGACCATGGTACTTATCCGTACGTGACATCGTCTTATCCAACGGCCGGTGGGGCGTGTATAGGGGCGGGGGTAGGACCAACTCAGATAGACTGTGTAATCGGTGTGGTGAAAGCATACTCTTCAAGGGTAGGCAACGGGCCGTTCCCCACTGAGCTCCATGACCAAATGGGCGACCATATCCGAGAAAGAGGGCATGAATACGGCACAAGAACGGGTCGGCCGAGGCGAGTGGGTTGGCTGGACGCTGTGGGCCTTAGGATGTCGGTTCGTGTTAATTCGCTAAGTGCACTTGCCATAACACGGCTTGACACACTATCGGGGATACCGGAGTTAAAGATATGTACGGCGTATAGACTCGATGGCAAGATTACTGAGGATATGCCGCTGTCTCTTGCAGACGTCGAGCGTTGTGAGCCTATATACGAGAAACTCGACGGCTGGGAGGCAGATGAGATTGTGTCAGCGACTGCTTACGAATTGCTGCCAACTAGCGTCAAGCGGTACGTTGAGACAATTGAGGCACTCGTTGGAGTAGAAGCTAAGATATTCGGCATAGGTCAGGATAGAGCGCACACTATTGTTAAGGGCCATCTTGCGTTTTAGCGCTGCTAGCAGCAATGCCAAGATTTACAACGGGTTGACTGAGCAAGTGGCAGCATATAAAATGGTCATGTGTTTTCGGTGGGTTCATGAGTTTGCGAAAGTGCGCGTTTTGTGGTATAAATAGAGTCCGGCAAGACTGTGTGGGCCATTAGCTCAGGGGTAGAGCACCCGCCTTTTAAGCGGGGTGTCGATGGTTCGAAACCATCATGGCCCACCATTTCATATATGTAAGTCAACTTGTCTTTCGTTCGCTTCTTACGTATAATTGCAGTAGACGCGGGAGTAGTTTAGCGGTAGAACGTTGGCTTCCCAAGCCGAAGGTCGCGGGTTCGAACCCCGTCTCCCGCTCCATGTGCGAACGCCAAGCGTCGAAAGACGCTTGTTTAGTGTAAAGAGTATACTGCCGATGTGGCTCAGGGGTAGAGCAGCGCACTCGTAATGCGCAGGTCATGGGTTCGAATCCCATCATCGGCTCCATAGAAAACAGTAACTACCAGGACTGTTGGCATACCCAGACCTGGTAGTTTCACTTGTGGCCGCTATTTGGTCATAGTTAAGTATCACCTGTCGTGAAACGTGGGCTAGAGATGCTGCAGGGGTCACAGGACAGGCAACAGGCTAGCGTTTGCCAACGCATGTCCGGCTTGCTAAGCAGAGTTCTGCCGCTCTGCTTGTGGTCTGGGCCGTTGCTCTCGGCATCCCTATCTGTAGGCACGACTCCTTGCCACACAGGCCTGCCTGCCATGTCCTAGAGGCGTTGCGACAGCATACAACTAGTCTTGTGAGAGGAGTACGATCCCTTACTTAGCGCGTATCGGATGATACGTCTACTGGGTAAGACTAACCGGTGTGCACTTGCGGCGAACTCGAAAACACGGGCCGTGGAGCAAGATTGACTAGTGTACATGTCTCTCAAAGATTGCCTTACCCAATATATACTGTATGGCACGCTGATTAGGAGAACTCGTTGCCCAGCTCTCGCCGATCTTCTGCTCGGGTCTTGCTACCCTTTCGTGTGGCCCCACACGCGCTACTAGTAATATAAGTAGCCGTAGAGTCTCGCGACTGGCATCCGCCTAGATGATGAGACCATTGCTATGTGCCGCTCGCATCCTGAAATGAGAGTGGTGCCTTAGAAACGAAAGACAGATGATGTTACCTACTGCTTCTAGCCGTGCACCTGTTGCACACACGTACTTATCAGGGCGAACTGATGAGGCCTATCCGCTCGAGCCGACGCCCGAGCGAGAGCCGATACGTCACTCTTCGGAAACAGAGGTTACTCTGGAGGGTATCCTTGATTTCGTCAAGAAGTGTCTTCACGTGGCGCCGGAGACCTTAGCCAGTCATGGAGGGAACTAAGACTGACCATCCTTAGCGAAGTCGTCCCCAGCCAGATGATTGATGGTGAGCAATTACTCCGATTCATAGATTGCCTTGGCTCTTACGGTAGGCTTGCTTGTGGCGGCATCTATCGGCCGGTCTATTCTGGGGCTTGGGTAGAGGCGACAGAGCAGCTGACCCGGTGGATGGAACACGCAGGGATGTGCGTCAGACGAGACGCAGCGGGAAACCTGTGGGGCCTGATAGAAGGTGACTCGCCTCTACCTTCCGTGGTGGCCGGCTCCCACATCGACACCGTCACGGGCGGCGGACAACTCGATGGTGCCTACGGCGTGCTTGCCGCAATCGTCGCAGCTGCTGCGCTACAGAGATGCCACGGTGCGCCGCGCCGAACGCTTGAGGTTCTTGCTTTCTGTGAGGAAGAAGGTAGCCGCTTTTCGGTCTCCGGGTGGGGATGTCGAGCGATCACAGGCCGGATTAAGCCCGGCGAGGCTGACGGCGCGCGAGACGCAGAAGGCGTCAGCATTGGAGACGCAATGCGCGGTATTGGGCTTGACCCAGGTGAACTGCCGACTGCTGTTCGCAAGCCGAGTGAGATAGCCGCGTATTTGGAATTGCATGTTGAGCAAGGTGGGATCCTTGAGCACATGCAAGTACCGATTGGTGTGGTTACGAGCATTGTTGGCGCGACTAAGATGCAGATAGAAGTAACCGGAAGGCAAGACCATGCTGGCACGACGCCGATGTCTCTGCGCCGCGATGCGCTGGTTGGAGCCTCCGCAATGGTTGTGGCCATTAGAGGGGTCGCCGCTTCCATAGGTGACCCTGCGGTCGCCACCGTGGGAAAGCTGTATATTGAGCCTGACCAGATAAACGTTGTGCCCGGGTTTGTGCGGTTTACCGTGGACGTTAGGCACGCTGGAAGAGAGGGGCAACTGGAACTTGTAAGACGAATAGGCGAAGAGTGCGAGAAGGTAGCTGAACAGCATCAACTTCAGGTTGACGTCAGAGTGCTGCGTGATAGCGCGCCAGCTCCTATGCACCCCGACCTAATAAACCTTCTCAGCGCGACAGCACAAGACGCGGGTGTTCCGTATGCGCTCATGCCCAGCGGTGCGGGTCATGATGCCAAGGGAATGTCACACATCTGCCCTGCTGCCATGCTATTCGTGCCCAGCGTTGACGGTCGTAGTCATTGCCCTGAGGAGCATACTGAGCCACGTGATCTGGTACGGGGCGCGGAACTGCTTGCAAGGGCGCTGGAACGACTTTGCTACTAACATAGCAAAACGATGGAGAGGGAGGGACAGTCTTGCGTCACAGTGATATCATTGCGTATTTTGCTAGAAAGCGAGACGAGATGAACCAGTTCACAAGCGATCTGGTGCGAGCGCCCGCTTCTTCGCCGCCCGGTGTTACAGCCCAAGTGGCAGAGACACTGTCTCAGAGATTATCTGAGTGGGAGATCGCCCACGAAATGGTCGTAGGAGATCCAGAACAGCCCAATGTCATGGCGACGATTGAGGCCGAATCTGCAGGTCCTCACTTGATCTACAACGTTCCGCTTGACACGCCGGTGCTGAGTCCGGCTGCAAGAAAAGAGCGCGACCCGTTTGGAGGAGGTATCAAGGAGGGGCGAGTGTACGGTGCAGCAGTCGGCAGCAGAGCGTGCTTGAGTGCGCTCGCATATGCGTTTAGGTTCTTAGATTCGTGCCGTGACCGCTGGCTCGGAAAGGTTACGCTCACCGCAGTCTCGCAGGAGGGCAACTTTGGACCTTGGGGTGCAAGATATCTGCTCGCACAGCGACCCGAAGTCATCGGAGATGCCGCGATTATCGGGATGGCGACGGGGGCAGAGACCGTGCGCTTTGGCGAAAAGGGAGTGGTCTGGGCGAATGTGCATGTGCAAGGTAAGGTTAGCCATGCTGCTACGCCTCATGCCGGGATTGATGCGGTGAAGATAGGCGCACGTCTAATCGGTGACCTTGCTGAGATCGAGACAGTTCAAGGTCAGGCATCACCTGAACTTGCCGAAAGACTTGAGGCGACGCGAGAACTCGCCGACATGCTTACCGGGAAGCGCACAAACGATATTGCGCTGCTTGTGACCACGTGCGCTTCGCCCGTAAGAGGAGGCCTCTCCCACAACAAAGTACCCGACAAGTTCGATATGAGTCTGGACATCCGTGTCCCTCCGGGGCTTACCGCACGCGCGATTGTGCCCCATCTTGAGAGGTTGGTGGCCCGCTACCCCGAGGCAACAATCGAAATCACAAGCCTTAATGACCCAAGCATCTCTGACCCCGACGACGCTCTGTTCAAATCTATCGTGGAAGCAGGTCGGATAGTTTTTGCCACCTCTCCGGTACCCACATTTTCGCTGCCTGGTAGCGATGCACGGCTTTGGCGTTACGCTGGCAAACCCGCCGCGGTGTTTGGACCTCGTGCCTACAGTGGTGATGGTGATTACGTACTTAGCGATGATCTGCTCGCGTTTGCAGGCGCGTATTCGCTTGCATCCTTAAAATACCTGGGTGTGTCGATAGAGTAGTAGAGAAGTGAAATGAAACCGGCTGTGCCCCGCTCATGTTCTGAGCGTGGCTTCTACATTGGTCAGTTCACGTTGCGTGCGGCCGGAAGCTCTAGAACCTGAATGCTTGAAAGATACCCGAACGGCCACTTAATGCTGTTGCGTTTGTCCTCGCAGCGTGCGAACGGCCTATCCCGCCAAAGGTGCACATTTCGTGCAAGGAGGTCACGTGACTCCGTTCATCTGCAGTCTAAGCCTCTGGTGCGTCCCAACGCAGATAATTAGCTGCTACTGGAATCAAACTGGCAACACAGTCCAGATAACGCATACGAGCCCGAGCTGGATGATGAATTACAGGTGTAGAGTACACCAATACTAGCTCGTAACTTGCCATATGCAGAGGTGTACGGTGAAAAGACCTAAGCCCCCGGCGAGAGAGACCAAGAATGCTAAGCTGGATCTAGACCAGGCAGACATATCTGAGCGCGAAGCCATATCAAAAGAGACTCTACTGGAGCCAGGTCTGTCGCAGAACATATCTTTTTTGCAGCAGATCTCCGGCAAGAGCGACGATATTAGCGTGCGCCGATTTCGGATAGGAGAGAGTATCTCGGCAGCTGCGGTTGCTGTGGACGGCATGGCAGACCAAAGAGTCATGGAAGACCTCTTACACGCGCTGATGGTGGATTCGCAGCATCTGAAGATTACTGCGCGGGGTCGAGCCATGTTTGACATGCTAAGAGAGAGATTGCTGATTGTGCACGAGGTAAGAGAGGTCTGCTCTATTGGAGATGTGTTCTCGGCAATCACTTCAGGTGATGTGGGAATCTTCATAGACGGCGTATCAGAGGCACTTATCTGTGACGCCAAGGGTTGGCAAGCAAGACACCCAAGCGAACCAACAACGGAGACTACCGTCCGGGGTTCCAGAGAAGGGTTCGTAGAAAGCCTCGCAACAAACACTTCCATGCTCCGGCGCAGGATACGAACCTCGAGCCTATGGATAGAAGTGCTTGAGATCGGTTCGCTTACCAAGACTCAGGTAGCTATCGCTTACATAAAGGGCTTGGCCAAAGAAGAGCTCATCACCGAACTGCGGTCCAGGCTTGAGCGTATCGAGATTGACGGCATACTTGAAAGCGGATACATAGAAGAGCAAATTGAAGACCAGCCGTTCAGCATATTCCCGCTGGTCAGACGAACCGAAAGACCGGACGTCGTGGCTTCTTCACTGCTTGAAGCAAGAGTGGCGGTACTGACAGACGGTACACCCCAGGCGTTGGTGCTACCCGTTGAGCTACCCATTTTCTTTCAAGCCCCGGACGATTACTATGAGAAGGTGCCCATAGGTAGCTTCATACGCGTGCTGCGCTGGCTTTCCGGCGTGGCCGCACTCACACTTCCTGGTCTATACGTCGCCGTAGTTAACTTCCACCATGAACTGTTGCCCACAGAGCTGTTCTTACGTATCGCCGCTACGAGGCAGGGCGTTCCGTTTCCGGTAGCTGTTGAGGTGTTCTTCATGGAGCTATTGTTCGAAATCCTGCGGGAGGCTGGCATCAGACTACCTGCCGCGATAGGTCCAGCCATAACTATCGTTGGTGCGCTTGTGCTCGGCGAAGCAGCGATCCGAGCAGGCATGGTATCTCCAAGCGTAGTCATAGTCATAGCGCTTACCGCCATTGCAAGCTTCTCGGTGCCAGTGTTCAGCATGGGAATTGCACTCAGGATACTCCGCTTCGGGTTCATCTTTCTCGGTGCGGTTTTTGGTCTGTTTGGAGTGCAGTTCGGCATTCTTCTGCTGTTGATTCACCTGTGTTCTCTGCGCTCTTTCGGAGTGCCGTACATGGCTCCTCTTGGACCGTTCATATGGCAAGACATGAAAGACAACATCGTACGGTTATGGTGGTGGGCACAAAGGTCAAGGCCACAACTGCTTGTGGAAGAGGATAATACGCGCCAGTCGGAGCACGCGAAACCACGCCCTCCGAGACCCTAAGAAAGGGGCAGATAGATGCCTCGCGAGAAAATAGCCAACAGACAACTGCTATTTATCCTGTTTATGATGAGGACTACCATAGTCATCTCGTTTCTGCCAGTGCTGACATCGGCGGATGCGCTACAGGACGGATGGCTCGCCGCGATACTCGCGTTTTTTGGTGGGGCGGCGTTCATCTTCATCATTGGTGGGCTCGGAATTCGCTTTCCCCAGGATACCATAGTCTCATACGGAACGAAAATTCTAGGCAAGTGGCCAGCAAAACTTATCGGTCTCGTACTTGTGTGGGCGCTTCTGGTAATAGCTGCGACTGACACAAGGCTATATGCAGAAGCAATTGTCTCAGGGTACCTTCCGGATACACCTGTCGAGTTCTTGATTGTGTCAATGATGGCGTTGAGCGTGCTCGCCGCATACGCAGGTATAGAAGTCATAGGCAGGTGTGCAGACGTATTGTTTCCCTTGTTCACTGCCTCAGTATTATTCAGTTTGTTCGCCGCTTTGCCGCAGATAAGCCTCTCCGAACTCCAGCCTGTGTTTGCGCGCGGTTTTGGGCCTGTGCTGCGCGGGGCGATAGTGCCTTCCATAATAACCGCCCAGTATCTCTCTTTGACAGTGCTGACGCCTCACACAAACGCACCCAAAAAGGCGCTTGGCACAGCGCTGTGGGCTCTTGCGGCATCCTCCGTCATCCTGGTGATGGCTGCTGCAGGCGCTGTAGCGATATTGGGCCCAAGCAGGGCTTCAAGAGTGACCTTCCCATTCTTTGTGATGGTGCGCGCCACGCAGCTAAGCGAGTTTCTGGAGCGGCTTGAAGTGCTCGTGACCGTGGCGTGGGGCTTTGGCTTGTTCGTTGGTGTGTCTGTCTTCTTGTTCTGCAGCGCCAGGCTGCTTGCTGAGGTGTTGAACGTCAGCAGCTACCGGCTTCTGCTTGGCCCAATGCTCGTGCTATGGTCATCGTTTTCGCTGCACGCATATAGAGACGTATTTCAAGTGTACGCCTTCTTTAAGCCATCTGTGGCTGGCCCGTTTGCAGCCTCGCTCATACTGCTGCCCATGGGTCTTCTGTGGATTGGCTACGCCATAAGTGCTACGCGCAGGAAGAAGCAATGAGGCCTATTTGCTGCATTCTCGTTATGGTGCTGGTATGTGCGTCTGTCGCAGGCTGTTGGAACAGGAGAGAACCAGAACTATTGGCAGTGGTCATAGGTGCAGCATTTGACTATGACCCTGAATCACGCGTGTATCGGGTGATTGCGCAGGTGGCAAACCCTGTGGGTTCAACTGATGCGGGAGATCAAGGCGGAGGACAGGGGTTTAGACTGCCTTTTTGGGTCTCGTCTGCAGAGGGGCAGACACCGTTTGAAGCAATGCGAAACCTCGCATACAGAACCAGCCGTGAGATGTATTGGGCGCACAACCGCGTTGTGCTGGTGTCTGAGCGGCTTGCTGTATCAGGGATAGGGCCTGTGCTGGATCTCTTCGAGAGAGAGCGGCAGATGCGCTCAGTGGTTGTTCCAGTAGTCGTGAGGGGCGACATCGATATGTTGATGCAAGCGGAGTTTCCGTTTGAAGAGGTTGGAACCCGTGCGATAAGCACTGCCGAACGTAATCTGCTGAATCAAGGCGCTGCTTTTCCCGTACAGTCGCTCACAATGGTCTACCGGCTGCTGGACCGACCAGGTCAAGAAGTGCTGATGGGCGCTGTAACAGTCGTTTTGCCGGACGCTGAGCCAAGAGGTGACGGTCAATCACCGGAGGCGGGCCCCACTCCGGCGGGCCAGATGCCGGTAGAGTTTGGAGGCGCCGCATGCTTTGACGGGGATAGGCTCAGCGGATGGCTTGACGCATTGCAGGTTGAAGGCATAATGATAGTCACAAATCGGTTAAGGCGGGCCATCTACACCGTCAATGACCCGCTTGATGAGAGTAAACTTCTTACGGTGGAACTGCTGAATATATCGAGTGAGATATGCGTCGAGTGTGCAGCAGACGATATGTGCATCAGTATACGAGTCAGAGCAGTTGCGCGGCTGCAGAACATGACCAACACAACTGGTCTTGAAATCGACCCAGAATATGTCGATCAGATGGAGCAACTCGTCGCAGAGAAGATAAAGCAAAGGACTGAGGATGCCATCAGAAAAGCCCAGGAGCTTGGGACAGACGTGCTTGGCTTGGGCCACCATCTGCACACCAAACGTCCAAGACTGTGGCGAGACGTGGAGCACAACTGGAAAGAGATCTTTGCAAACATGCCCGTGGAAGTGAATGCGAAGGTGAATGTCGCGCGTCCTGGTCTTGTGGTATCGCCGCTCACGTCGGGAGGAGGCATTTCCCCTTGATACTCCTCATATGGTTTGCTCTGCTGCTCATAGGCGTGACGCAAGGTGGTGCTCTACTTGCCGAAAGACGTTGGTGGGACTTTGCGGTATTTGCCACTCTGTGGCTTGGGGCAGGCGTATATGCCACGCTTGTGGTTGGTGGAGAGCGAGTCGATCAAGAGATTCCAAACCACACGGAGATAGTCATTGCTATCTTGTCGCACATCTACAGATGGCTCGGTCTCGGATAGCGGCCGGCGGTTGAGAGACCTCATCCTCTTGAAAACCCCGTTCTCCTTATGGTTAGCCCATACTTCCGGCAGGTAGTCGCAAAGTAGTTGTCTCGGTTGTTGCGTCTCATAGCATAGGGACAATACCTCGCGACGCAGAATAACTCGTTTAGATGTTCAACGCATACCGCGGCTTGAGCGACTACGGTCAAACCGAGCGAGGAGGTAGTACCCTGTGATCGCGCAATCGCTTGTGTATCAGGCGGTGTATGAGGCGTTCTCTCGGGCTTCGCGAAGCATCCCGCGAGATGTGGAAGACGCGTTCTTGCGCCACATCGAAGAGTGCAGCACTCCGGCGAGTCTTGGGCGTGTGCACCTGGAGAAGACGTTAGAAAACGTCAGGACTGCGGAGCGAGAATCTACTCTCGCTTGTCCCGACACAGGTTATCCGACGGTATATATCCGGGTAGGACGGCAAGTCGAACTCGAAGGAGGCATGTTCGCATTAACTGAGCAAGTAGAGCGAGCAGTGGCGTGTGTCACGGCAGAGTCAAAACTGCGTAAGACAATGGTAAACCCAATCACGCGCGAGAACCCGCTTACTAACGTGATCGGTGGCATGCCGCACATAGAGCTGAAGTTCGACAAGACGATAGACTATCTCGAGATAACCGCCGTGCCGAAAGGCGGAGGCTCTGAGATCTGCGGCACGTACTACCGTATGATGGTGCCCCTCGACGGGCTTGACGGCATCTACACTTTTGTCATAGACAGCGCTCTTAAGGCGCTTGAGTCTGGCAGGAGCTGTCCACCCAACATAGTTGGAGTGGGTATCGGTGGTACGGCTGATGTGTGCATGAAGATAGCAAAGCAGGCCGCAGTGTTAAGGCCTGTTGGCGACCGTCATCCCGACGATCTAATAAGCGATATGGAGAAGAAACTCGTCAAGGCTATCAACGCCCTCGGGATGGGTCCGATGGGAACAGGCGGCGAGCCGTCATGCTTTGATGTGCACGTTGAATGGGCAGGTACACACACTGCAGCGCTTCCGGTAGCGTTTAACGCTCAGTGCTCGGTTGCGCGTAGGGCCACAGTGAGAGTGTACCGAGATAACAGCATAGAAGAACTGGACTGGCCCGATTGGTTTGGAAGGGGGATAAGCCGGTGAAAGTCAAGACGCTGACAACCCCGCTGACCGAGAAAGTGGTGCGCGGCTTGCACGTCGGAGACGTGGTCATGCTAGACGGTCACATCTTTACAGGAAGAGAGTCTTTCTACATGCGCGCTGCAGAGCAGTCCATTCTTCCTGACATCGACTACGACAGGTGCAACGTGCAGATGCATGTGGGTCCTGTTATAGACGAGACGCCGAATGGCTTCCGAGTAGTGGGGCTCACTCCCACAGGTAGCATAAGGATGGAACGATATGCAGCTGGACTGGTAGAACGACTCGGAACGAGAGCTCTCATCGGAAAAGGTGCAATGGCAGAAAAGACGCTTCGGGCTATGTGCCAAGTAGGGTGTGTGCACCTAAGCAACATCGGTATCATACCGTGTGCACTTGCCCACTCGATAACCAAAGTGCTTGATGTGCATTTTCTACAAGAAATAGGCCCTACTGAGGCAACATGGGTATTTGAGGTGAACCAATTCGGGCCTTTCCTAGTGGACATGGACACGCACGGGCAAATATACCAAGACAGAATCAGGGAGAATGCCGAGCGGCTCAGGCCCGAGGTACTGAGGCGACTCGGAGTCAGCAAAGATTTTACCTACACCCCAATATAGCCGTATGAAGCGACTTCGGGGCAGGAGGAGTCGCGTCTTTCGTCCGAGGTGTCAACTTCTCATGTAGTCGACCAACGGCTGTATATTGCGTCTGCTGCTGAAATCCACCGGATGGCCGTACAATGCGAGCATTCCTTTGTCATCTGCAGTAGGATGCTTCTTGTTTTTGAGCTTTATCTTGAGCAGGCTCATCGCAATCTTGTCAACTAGCCCTAGTCTTGAGTAGTCGAATCCGCCACGCATGTAGAAGAAGTGCAGCCGCTGCAGCTCTGAGGCGCTGAAGTTCTTGTCCATTATCTCTTGAGTTGTGGCCTGCCTCGGGGGCGTGCAGCCGGTGGCAAATACGGCGATCTTCTTTGATCTGAGTTTTGGCAGATTGGTTTTGATCAGTCCAATGCCGTTGATGCCAGCTGCGTAGAGTCCGCCACCGTACACAATGTTTTCGTAGTTTAGCAGGGTCTCAGTGCTTACATCAGCAGCGTGCTTCAAATCTGCATCGAGCTCTTCAGCTATCCACTCAGCGTACTTCTTAGTGAAACCCGTTTTCGACCGGTACACCACAAGCGTAGTTTGCGAACGCATTAGATCATAACCCCCGGTACATATAGTCACAACACAATTATGCCCGAGCAGTTGGCAGCGCGCAAATGCTGTTGACATGGCGCCTCTCATGCTATACTCTGATGCCTAATAACTGAGTCCAGGCTTTGACGCGGACGAGTACTCATGTCGATTCCAGCAGAGAGGGACGGCCACCGGCTGCAAGCTGTCCTGGGTGAGGGCATGAGGAAAACCACCGCCGAGCTTCGAACCGAACGGTATGACCTAGTAGGCTTCGACGGCTGACCACCGTTATACGGACCCAAGAGCGACCGGACGTGTCGGCGAATATGGGTGGAACCGCGGGATCAACTAACCCCGTCCCTTGTGTGGGACGGGGTTTGCTGCATCTTATGACCCTGGACGACGTTCGAAATGGCTAAGGATGGGAGGATGATTAATCGATGTCCGGGGTTATTGAGAGGTACAGGCAGTTTCTTTCGTTTGAGGGAGAGCAAGTGGTCTCGTTGGGAGAAGGTTCGACTCCGCTGCTTCCTCTTGACAGGTTCAAAGACTCGCTGGGCATACGCTCGCGCGTGTACGCCAAATGTGAGTTTCTGAATCCTACCGGTTCATTCAAAGACCGGGGCATGACACTCGCAATTACACGTGCAAAGCAGCGCCAAAGCAAGATTGCGCTATGTGCGTCCACCGGCAACACTGCGGCTTCGGCAGCCGCATATTCGGCAAGAGCAGGCATGCGATGCATCGTTATGGTGCCCGGAGGTAAGGTGGCAAGCGGTAAGCTTCAGCAGGCCATGATACACGGTGCAACCGTGCTGATGGTTAAAGGCACGTTCGATGCTGCGCTGGACGAGGCGAGGGATGCATCTAAGCATACCGCGATAACTCTTGTCAACTCGCTCAATCCTGACAGAATCGAAGGGCAAAAGACGGCTGCTTTCGAAATCGTCGACGATCTGGGATGCGCTCCATCGCATGTATTCATGCCTGTGGGCAATGCAGGCAACATAAGCGCGTACTGGCGGGGATTTGTGGAATACAAAAATGCGGCTAGAACAGACTCATTGCCGCGCATCATGGGCTACCAGGCAGAGGGCGCGGCGCCGATAGTGCGCGGTGCGGTAGTGGAGTCTCCCTCTACCATTGCTCAGGCCATCTGCATCGGCAATCCCGCAAGTTGGCAATCTGCCTTAAGAGCAAGAGATGAGTCGCTCGGTGCAATAGACATAGTATCTGATGGCGAGATGCTTGCGGCGTACGAAAGGCTCGCAGAGACGGAAGGGCTATTTTGCGAGCTGGCATCAGCAGCCTCGCTTGCAGGGCTTGTCAAAGCCAGTGCGCTTGGGCTGCTCACACATGACTCGTTGAGCGTATGCATACTCACCGGTGCCGGCCTTAAGGATCCGGCTACTGCACGCGCTGTGTGCGGTGCCAAAGCCAGCATATCGTGCCTACGTGTTGATGAAGTTCCGGAGGCTTTGAAAGCGCTTTCTGAAGGAAGGGCAAGGCCATGAGCAGCTTTATCGTCGTCGAAGTGCCAGCTACATCCGCCAACTTAGGCCCGGGGTTTGACTGCCTTGGGATGGCGCTCGACCTGTGGAACAGGTTTGAGATCAGCGTAGGAGGAGATATGCTTGAGATAGCGTGCGAGGGGGAGGGCGCACAAGACATACCGAAGAACCAGCAGAACCTGTTATGCAAGTCGATGAGACTTGGGCTTGCGGGTGAGAAGAGGCTCTCGGGTCTGAGGGTTCGCTCTATGAACAACATTCCTGTTTACAGCGGTCTGGGCTCAAGCGCTACCGCTATAGTCGGGGGGCTTCTTGCCGCAAGCGCGCTCCGCAAGAAGCCGCTAGAAAAGGAAGAACTGCTCGACCTTGCTGCGACGATCGAAGGTCACCCGGACAATGTTGCCCCAGCCATCTTCGGAGGGTTTGTTGCGAGTGCGGTTGCAGACTCTGGTCGCGTTGAGGCTGTGACACTGCCTGTTCCACCTGAGGTGCGCATTGTGGTCGCGGTGCCTCGTCTGAAACTCGAAACTCGTGAGTCCAGGGGGCTTCTTCCTGTAAGCGTATCCATGGAAAGCGCAACGTATAATCTTTCGCGAACAGCGCTTTGGGTTGCAGCAGTGGCTAGGGGTGAACTGGAGATGCTTCGTACGGCCACACGAGATGCGCTGCACCAAGACTCTCGGAGCAAACTCGTGCCAGGCTTTAGGTCAGTGCTGCAGGCAGCAATGGAGGCCGGCGCTCTAGGTGCTGCGCTGAGCGGCTCTGGACCCTCTGTTGTCGCGTTTGCGCGCGAATCAAGCACTGATACGGTAAGAGATGCCATGCGGGCAGGGTTTAGCAGAGCAGGAGTAGACACTCGGGTACTGGTAACCCGACCCGCCCCAACAGGTGCACGGCTTATACTGCCGGACATAAGCGACAAGCCTTAAGGAACTTCCGGTTGAGAGTGTTTGTCTTGAGCTTTCTTGCGGCTTTTGTCTTGGTACATGCTCATGTCTGCCCGTTCCATTAGCGCTTCAGGCGAGTCCGCGGGGCCATCTGCGCATGCCACACCTATGGCAGCCGATAACGCAATTCTCTCGGCTGCCTCACTATGTGCTCTTATGTTCTCCTCGAAGCGGCGGGCGCTGGTCTGTGCCGACTCCAGTGAGGTGGCTGGCATTAGAACAGCAAACTCATCTCCTCCAAGCCGCGCGACAGTATCTGTCCTTCTGAAAGTGCGCTGCAGTATTCTGGCACACGTCCGGAGCAGCTCATCGCCTTTGCTGTGGCCTAGAGTATCGTTTATCTGTTTAAGGTCGTTCACATCGATAGCTGCAACGCAGATGGGGAAATCCGCGTTCAAGAACGCACTTCTGAGATCCCGCATGAACAACGCCCTGTTGCCAACTCCCGTGAGCTGGTCGTGCGTACTGCGGTATTCAAGTTTCCTGCGATCGAGAACCTGCTCTGTGACGTCTCGCGCCGACCCATAGACTGCTTTTGGGCTGCCGTCGTCACCCGTCTCGACCACCACCATGTGTTCGGTATAGATAATCCCACCGTCCGAGCCGACAAGTCTCAGCACAAACGGGTGTTCAGGTACTACGCCGGAGCGAAGTGCACGTCTCACGTTCGCTCTGTCTCTTGTGTGTATCAAGTCCCAAAGTTTAGAATGGTCTTCCAAAGCAGCCGGTAAGTGTTTGCGTATGAGATCGCACAGCGCAGGATTGGCGTAGGCGAGATTGGGTGAAGATGCCAAGTCAATTCTGTACCGCATGTCCCGCGAGTGTTCGGCGAGTAAACGAAACCGCGCCTCGCTTTCTTGCAACTGTTTCTGTCTCGTGTGCATAGAGGTGGCGTCTTGGAATACCAGCACACCGCCTAGCAGCCTGTGCTCGCGATCGAGGATGGGAGCCGCGCTGTCGGATATGTAGAGTGGTGATGCGTCTTGTCTATGCAGTCGCACATGTTCGTCTAAGAACACAGGCTTCTTTATGCGAAATGCCTCGTGAATGGGGTTTTCAACCGTCTTAGAACCGTCTTCTGACTTCATCACAAGTACTTCATCTATGTGCAGGCCGATCGCCTCTTCAGCAGACAGGCCGAGCATGTTCTGTGCTGCCTCATTCAGCATGGTTACTCTCTTCTGAGAGTCAATCACGACAACGCCGTCTCCGATGCTTCGAAGCGTCACGAGCAGGAACTCGCGTTCTCTTTCAGCCTGTGCCCTGCTCTTAGCAAGCTCTCTCTGCGCGTTGACAAGCTGGTTGTTCAGTATTGTGAACTCATCGTATACCTTTGAGTCAGACGAGTGGTCATCGTGCGAGATGCTCTCGTGCAGACATTCGACGGCGTTATCGAGCGAGCTCGATATGCACACAAGCACCTGAGAGAGTTCGGTCCTTGCTGCAGCAAATACTTCGCGCGAGCCCGAGTGCAGCATGAGTCGGAGTCTTTGCGTATGCGTCTTGCCGTCAGCAAGGCGCAAGAAGAACTCAAATGCGTCGGCCTGACTTGCGGCCTCTACGATACCGGCAAAATGCATATGCGGCAAACGGTCAAGATTCAAGCCCAAGCCATCTGTGAGCACCTTCTTGATCTTGCCCGATGGTTCACACACCAAGCGCGTGATGGCATATTGGGAATTCAGGCCGCTCATTGCACAAGGCTCCGGCACACACTCAGTGCGTGCTGCGCGTCTTCTGCGTATGCATCGGCTCCGATGCGCGAGACTGCCTCTGGGGTGAGATTCAGCGCGTAGCCGCCGACAATAGTCTTGATGTGCTCGCACTTTGGCTCTGCCTTTAGGGCAGACAGCATATGTTTCAGCCCTGACAGGTGAAAAGGTATGGTTGCTGAGAGCGCGACTACGTGTGGTTTGTGCTCAAGCACTGCTTGCACCAGACTCTCAGCGGGTAGGTTTGCACCGAGGTAGACCGTATCCCAGTCTTCGAGCTGGAAGAGGTCGGTGAGCATCCGCAGCCCTATCTCGTGTAGTTCGCCAGGCGCGCACGCAGTCAACATGCGCGGACCGGTTGACGGCTCGGAAAACAGATATGGGTACATCTGGGTCATCACCGATTGGGTAACCGCGCTGGCAAAGTGCTCTTGTGCGACAGACATCTTGCGTTGCTGCCACAACCTCCCGATCTCGCGCTGAACAGGCTGGAACACTTCAAGATACACCCGCCTAATGTCTTCTCGCGTGCGTATGCTGTCGAGAACGAGTTCGGTAGCCCTGCGACGGTCGCTGTTAAGCAGCGCCCCTAGATAGTCTCGTGCAGCCTCATGCCGTGGGTCGTGCTTTGAGACAAAAGGTTCTACCGAAGCGTCTGCGTGCGCTACGCCTGACAGAGCTGCTACGAAGTATTCACTGAGAAGCACCCTCTGCTCGTCTTGCTTTAGCAGACTGGCTATACCGTTTTCCAGGTAAGAGAGGTTTCGTTCGAGGTGAATAGGCTCAAGACCTAGGTTTGCCAGCAGGTTTGCAACCCACTCGGCGTACGAGCTGAACAGCGAGGGAAGCGAAAGATCGAGTGCTTGGCACAGGTATGCCAGGTGGTAATGCACGTCTTGCCTGCATTTTTCTCTACCTGCTTCGCCGTGCTGTGAGAGCAGCTCAGGATAGTCGGAGTACTGCTGGTCGATCACACTGTCCGCGATCTCGTTTGCGCGTGCCCTAATCATACGCGCAACTACTGCAGGGTCTCTCATCACACATCACCCATCCTTCGAGTTCGACTTACCATCGTATGTTGCTGAACTCGACTCATCGGTGAACAACGTCTCGGGATAGGTAGAGCTCAAGATGCCAAAGCAGTATTGCTCGTGGCCGGCCCGTCAGGACGTTCCGGCTTCTTGAGAAACATAATACCTGCTGCCCCCAGAAGTGGCAACAGAGACATCGCAAGGATAATCTCGAGATAGCCGCCAAAGAAGTCGTAACCGGCTCCGAACGGCATCGGGCCGAGCGCCGACCCGATAACCATTCCTGCGGTGGTGACTCCCCTAATGCTCGCCAGGTTAGCACGTCCGAAGTAATGAGGCCAGACGACTCCTCCGGCTACAGACAGCATTGCCTGCCGTGTGCCCTGTACTACGCCGAGTAGTACTACCTGAGTGGTCGTATATGTGAATAGTAGCAGCACAAGGTTTACGCACTGAAGTAGAAGCGCCGCTGCGAGCACGTAACGAACCGGGTATCTGTCGCACAGCACGCCTGCGATGGGTGTGAAACCGAGCGCAACTCCAGCGGCAACGGCAAATACGGATGCGGCAATCTGAGGCGCGACACCGTTTTCTGCCATTATGGATAGGTGGTGAAACTGTGCACCTGTTCCAACCATGCTCGGTATGCACACCACTACGAGGATAAGCCAGAAAGCCTTGGTTTGCATAGCCTGCTTCTGCGTGAAAGAATGCTCCTGAAGCTGTGGTGACCCAGAATCAAGGCCCACTGGGTTTAGGCCACCGTCTGGCAAGAGCCCGATTTCTTCCGGGTTGTTCTTGGTGAAAAACCAGGCAAGCGGTGCAAGCACCAAGCAGAGAACTGCGCTCCAGAAAAGCCACATGTAACGCCAGCCAAGTGCGTGTGTAATTCCGAGGTTAATGTACGGAAGCGCAGCAGAACTCAGCGCCGCACATACCGCAAGAACGCTCAGCGCACGTCCTCTCATACGGATAAACCACTGTGGGACGAGGCTATACGGTATGAGCGTCAACGAGCCCTGGCCGAATGCACGGATGAGAAAGAAACCAATGAACAGCATTAACGGAGTGCGAACGGTACTCATGAATAGGAGTGCGCCCGAAAACAGTATGCTCACTAGCGTGAGCATCAGTCTATAGCCCTTTTGGTCTACCTGCCGCCCGACAAACATCATGAAGCAGCCAGCAAGAAGTGTACCCATTGAATAAAGGCTCGAGACCAGAGAACGACTCCAGTTGTACTCGGCCATCACAGAGTCGATGAATGTCGACACAGAGTACGTCTGGCCGGGTCCGGACAAGAATACGGCAAGGCCCGCAAGCGCCACCATGAACCAGCCGTAGTAGATACGCAGACGCTTGCTTGGGATTCTCTGTCCAGAGGTGTTTGATGTGTGGTCGCTCATTAATCTTGGATTCGATGCACGAGGAAGATGTCCTTTTGCGCAGCCCGGCGAGTATAGTTCGTGTCACGGCAGGAGAACAGGGGGCGGTCAAAGAAGCGGTTAGCGGGAGTTCCTACTCAGGGACGCAACGTAACCGACTTTACTAAGTGGGAGGTGTATAGATGGTAGTATCCAAACAGGACCTCAGGCTACTGGCCGAGGGCTCGTCTGAGCACTGCGTCTCGATTTACATGCCCACTGACAGGATCGGTATAGACATCCAGCATGACCGCATCCGCTTCAAGAACTTGCTCAAGAGTGTTGAGCAGCGACTGCTGGCGACGGGTAAGAGACAGCCTGATGTGAATCACTTTGTATCTCCGGCGGTATCTTTGATGGAGGACACTAGGTTTTGGCGAAACCAGAGCGAAGCGCTCGCCGTGTTCATCGGCGAAGGGTTTGTCAGGCACTATCTGTTGCCGATGCCGACCAAGGAGATTGCTGTAGTGTCTGACCGGTTTCATCTGAAACCACTGCTACCTCTTCTAGATTCGGGCGAACAGTTCTACGTACTCGCGGTAAGTCTAAATGCCGCAAGGCTGTTCAAAGCAGGACTGTACGATGTTGTCGAGGTGGAAGTGTCTGGAATGCCCGAAGGCGCGATGTCGCTTAGCGGAGACCCGAAAGAGGGGTTCGTAGCAGCCGTATCAACGAGGACTCCTACGAAGTCTGGACGCAGCGCGTCTGTGTTCTACGGCCATGCAACCGGCTCTGAAGATGAAAAGACGGTGGCAGAGCCCTATCTCCGTGAAGTGTTGCGCGCCACCAGGCCCCTAACCGGCAAGTCTCCCGTGGTGTTCGCCGGAGTGGAGTACCTGCATTCAATTGCTGCAGCCATGGCGTCGGGAATGCGGCTCACGCCGCGCTTCATATCTGGGAACCCAGATGTGATGACTGCTTCTCAGTTGCACGCGCACGCGGTCGAGATAATGAAGCCGCATTACGAAGAGGCTGTCAACGCGGATCTTGAGAGGTTCAACCACGTCGCGGGCACGGGTAAGACATCTACCGAGCCATCTGAGGTGGCAATGCGCGCGTATCACGGCATGGTGGATACGCTTTTTGTTGACGGTACTATTGAGATCTGGGGGAAAATAGACCCAGATGTTCAAGAGGTACAGATTCACGATCAGCACGAAGCCAAAGACCAAGATATCTTGGACTTCGCCGCGGTGCATACTGTGCTAAATGGCGGCACTGTCCACGTGTTAGAACGCTCGCGAATGCCTGAAGGCAGGCCGCTCGCGGCGTTGTTCAGGTATTAGTGCGCGAATAGGTACCATCTTCTACACACAGATCTGCGATATGGCACTCGGTGAGAGCAGGCATCTCGCTTGGCCGGGTGCTCTTGCTGTCTCTCAGACCCTGGCAGACCGCCTGCTTTTCCGGAGCATCTACCGCTGATTGACGCCCACACAGAGACATTGATCATACATCCAAGATAAGCAATGTATGCATATGCGATTCCCATACTATTGAACCTGATCTGCCAGCAAAGGCACTCATAACCCTGTACGCGCTCACAGAGAGCGTTTAAGCCTTTGAACGAAAGCAACGGATAGGGATTAAGCGGGCAATGCATGCGATAGAGTGTATATATATAAGCGACAAATGCTTTCAAATAGTTTATAATACCTGCATAGTACTTAACCACAGTAAAGAGTTAGGATTCCATTTTCCGGAGGTGAAGAGTATTGAGAATAAGATTTACAACAGCCACGGCGATATCTCTGCTGGTCGCGGTTTTGGTGAGCTTGGTAGGGTGTGGGCCCACTCCTCAGGCTACACAGCCAGCAACGGAGACCAAACCGACTCGGCTTGTCTATGCACTTCGGGCAGATCCTGTAACGCTAGATCCCGGCAAAGCAATTGGTGCTCCCGAGTCCGCCGTCATGGGCAATATCTACAACGCGTTATTCAATCTCAATGAGAAAGGTGAACTTGTGCCTGATCTGTGCGAGAGGTTTTCGGTGTCCGAAGACGACTTGACCTGGACATTCCATCTCCGCCAAGGCGTGAAATTTCACGATGGTACTGAATTTGACGCTCATGCCGCCAAGTTTGTATATGACCGCTTTTTCGATGACAGCCTGAACCTGGCGCATAGCAGGCGTTGGAAAGGGTACGTTGCCGGGCCCGAAGACATAGTCGTGTTAGACAAGTATACTTTGCAGATTAAGACAGTCGCGCCTTCTCCGTTCTTCCAGTATATCGTCGCGCGGGGTTTTCCCGGGTGGATACCGAGTCCTGAAGCCATAAAGAAATATGGCGAAGACCTTGGGCGCAATCCGGTAGGCACCGGACCTTTCAAGTTTGATAGCTGGGTAAGCGGCGAGAAGGTTGTAGTAAGTAAGAATGACGACTACCATTTTGGCGCGCCCGCCATTGATCAGATCGAGATGAGGGTCATAAGTGACGACTCCGCTAGGGTAATGGCTCTCGAAAGCGGCGAGGTCCACCTCATAAGTAATGTACCCCCGGCTGCGATACCGACACTCGAAGGTAACGCAAACATAAGTGTTGTGAAGTCTCCGCTGTATCGAGTGTTCTACTGGGCGTTCAACATGACCAAACCGTACTTCCAGGATGTCAGAGTCAGACAGGCATTTAACTATGCCATAGATCGAGAGGCTCTGGTGAAGCATGTGCTTCAGGGCGTGGGCACAGTCGCTGACTCCTACCTGGCGCCGACCGTAGAAGGCTATCGTGCAATAGGTCTTTACAAGTACGATCCTGACAAGGCTAGACAGCTATTGCAAGAAGCTGGTTGGGATTCAAACTTGCGGCTTACGACGTATGTGACGCAGGGACGATACTATCAGGATCGCGAGTCGGCAGAGGCAGTCGCCGGCATGCTGGATGCTGTTGGCGTTAAGGTGCAAATAAGGGTGCTAGAGTGGGGTGCCTTCACCGACGCAATATGGAATGCCGGTCCGGATGATCCTGCAGCACAACAGCGAGACTTTGTGCAGACAACGTGGGGCACCAACAATGTTGCCTACGGACTTCAGGCTGTGTTTCACGGAGATTCATTTCCACCGACGTTCTACAACGAGGCTTTTTTCGCAAACGAAGAGGTTGATCGCTTGCTAGACGCGATTGACGGTGAGATGGACAGGGAGAAGAGGCTAGCACTGATAGGAGAAGTCCAGCAACTGCTCATGGAAAACGCTCCTTGGATTCACGGATACGTAGAGACCCAGGTATTTGCGATGAGCAAGAATCTTGAGGGAGTCAAGATATTCACCGAGACGGTCTTTCTCGAAGAAGCCACACTGAAGAAATAAGGTCTCTCAGCCAGAGCAGAGGAAAGGGTGTGCGCAAAGTGTCTGATGTCATAATTCGCGCAGGTATTCTGATTGACAGTGTATCCGAGGATGCCAAGAGCAAGAAAGAAATATGGATAACAGATGGCAAGATCACAGCAATTAAAGAGGGTCACACGCCTGATGCCACTATTCCGAACGACGCACAGGTACTGAATGCCGAGCACCTCACTGTGCTGCCCGGGATTGTGGATGCGCATGTGCATATCACCTCAGGCGCACGGCCCGACTACCCGAAACTCAGAGACGAGCCTGTTGCGAGTGCCGCTATTCGAGGGGTGTCTAACGTTCGTGATACCCTGCTTGGCGGCATAACCACCATACGGTCTGCCGGCACTCGTGATTTCATTGACGTAAATCTCAGAGATGCGATCGAAGCCGGCACAATTCCCGGGCCACGATTGAAAGCTGCGGGACGAGGCCTCTGCATAACAGGCGGGCACGGGTGGTTCCATTCCATAGAGTGTGACGGTGTCGATGCGTTCAGACAGGCAGCCAGAACCCTTATTAAGAACGGTGTGGATCTCATCAAGATCAAGGTGACTGGAGGAGTCAATACTCCAGGCACAAGACCAGGTGTGCCCCAGATGAATCTCGACGAAATCAAGGCGGTGCTCACGGAGACACGAAAGCGAGGAATAACTCTAATAGGTCACACGGAAGGCCGTGAGGGCATAAGAGATGCCGTCGAGGCAGGCATAGACTCGATAGAACACGGCTATTTCATTGATGACGAAGAGTCGCTCGTGAAGATGCGGGAAAAGGGAATATACCTAGTGCCGACGCTTATTGCGTACGACCTCATAGCGATAAGCGGTGATAAGGGCGTGCCAGCCGAGGCGGTTGAGAACGCTCAGATGACGGTCAAGACGAACCAGGATAGTTTCCGCATGGCTGTGGAGTTTGGAGTGCCTATTGCGATGGGGTCTGATGCTGGCACTGTGTTCAACGACCACGGTCTATCCGCAAGAGAATTGGAGTACATGGTCAGATGCGGCATGACTCCTATGCAGGCCATAAAGGCAGGTACGTCCGAGGGGGCGAAACTGCTCCGTCTTGCAGACAAGATCGGTACCATAGAGGTCGGCAAAGAAGCAGACATAATCGCGGTAGAGGGTAACCCGCTCGAAGACATCTCAGTCATAACCAACGTCAAGACTGTCGTGGCGCGCGGCAAGGTAGTTAAGAAAGACGGTTGTGCATACGTCTAGAGACCGGAGATCAGAGAACACGTCCTAAACGGCCGCCGGGACGCTGGCCTGATTACTGCTAGCTCGACCACGGACAAGCGGGTAAGGACGTATGCGTCACTTCAGTGGGAGGATGGCGGGGTGAAAGCCGCCTCCTCTCAACCAATCAACCGAACAAGGAAGGTACAGCCGCATGCTCCGATATGGAATCAGGCGTCTGCTGCAGAGCGTACCTACGGTGCTAATTGTCAGCATCGTAGTGTTCTTGATGATGCATCTTGCACCTGGCGATCCGGTGCGGATGATGTCAGATAGAACTGCCACGCCCGAAGACATCGAGAATCTGAGGAGGCACCTTGGGCTTGATGAGCCGTTGCATGTGCAGTACTCAAAATGGCTCGGCCGGGTTTTGCAGGGTGACCTGGGTACATCGCTTCGCTCTCGTGTGCCCATTTCAGATGAGATCTCAAGGCGTCTGCCCAGGACTCTCGCGCTCACTGTCGCGAGCCTCAGTTACTCTGTCTTTTTCGGAGTTGTAGCAGGTGTAGTATGCAGCGTACGGAGTGGTTCTCCACTTGACACCTCAGTAATGGTGCTGGCAGTTCTGGGGATGTCTGTGCCTGCATTCTGGCTAGGCCTCATGCTAATCCTCGTGTTTAGTGTGATGCTTAACTGGCTACCTTCAGGAGGTGTCGGTACTTGGAGGCACCTCGTACTGCCGGCGTTTTCTTTAGGCGTATCCGGTATGGGGCTCATTGCCAGGATGACTAGGTCGACCATGCTGGACGTGCTTGCTCAAGACTACATCCGCACTGCCCGTGCCAAAGGTCTGGCTGAACGCACCGTATTATACAGGCATGCACTCAGAAACGCGATGATCCCTACGGTGACGATTGTCGGGCTGCAGTTCGGAATGCTCATGGCGGGTGCTGTAATAACCGAGAGCGTGTTTTCGTGGCCCGGGATGGGTTGGCTTCTTGTACGCAGCATCCAGGACCGTGACTTCCCTGTGGTACAAGGAGCGGTGCTCGTTGCGTCAATAGGTATTGTGCTAACCAATGTTGTCGTCGATATGTTGTACGGTATGCTGAACCCAAAGATCCGCTACGAATGAGAGGTTCAAGCATTATGAAACGGATGCTACAGCATAAGGGGCTGCTGCTCGGAAGCATAATGGTAGGTACTGTGTTCATAGTCGTCTTGTTTGGGCCGGTACTCACTAGTCGGGACCCGTACCAGCAGGTGTTGCCGAGGGCGCTGCAGCCACCTGACTCGAGTCTCCCGTTCGGAGCGGACTCGCTTGGGCGAGACTTGCTTGCGCGCGTAATATACGGCTGCCGATACACTGTATCAGTCGGACTGGTCGCGGTTCTAGTTGGTGCTTCGGTAGGTACGGCTATAGGCGTATGGGCCGGGTATAGCGGTGGACTGGTCGACCAACTTGTGGGGCGAGTTGTGGATGGAATGCTGGCGTTTCCAGGGTTGCTGCTTGCTTTGGCCATAGTGGCGATGTTGGGAGGGGGGCTCGTAAATCTTGCCATTGCAATGTCAATCGGAAGCATACCCAGGTTTGCACGGCTTGCACGCGGCACTACGCTGTCAGTGAAGAACGAAGAGTACATTGAAGCAGTCCGTGCATCAGGAGCAACGCATCTGTGGATAACCCTGAGACACATACTGCCCAATATCACTTCTCCACTCACCGTTCAGGCGAGTTACAGCATGGCTACCGCGATCTTGACCGCTTCCGGCCTCAGCTATCTGGGGCTTGGTGCTGAGCCTCCTCTGCCTGAATGGGGATTGATGCTAAGTTCTGCCCGTACTTATATGAGGACAGCGCCGCACTTAAGCCTTTTTCCAGGACTGGCCATTGTGTTCGTCATAATCGGGCTCAATGTACTGGGCGATGCGCTCAGAGACATAACAGACCCCAGAATAAGACGCTCAGTCGGCACTCTCACCAGGAATTAGCACACTGCGGTTGGAGGGATTCACGCGTGTCAAGACGCACAAGAGAACAGATAGGGCTGGACATGCCCAGGTATTCCGGCACCGCGGCATCTGCCAAAATGTGTGAAGCGTTAGTTAGTGATCTGCTGGAGGCGGGATTTCGTGTTGTGCGTCAGACGGTTCCATTTGATAAATGGAGTGCGATCGGTGACACATACCTTGCGGTCAACACGCATCGACTGAACGCATGCGGCATGATCTACAGTCCAAGCGTCTCGGTTTCTGGAGTGCTTGAGGCGGTGGGCCGCAAGCAGCTGATCGGGGTTTTCGATTGGCGTCACTTTAGCGTAATAGATGATCGAGGCTGCGAGGTTGCGCAGATCGTGGCAACTGATTCGGGCCCGGCAATACCGCTTGCGCTTGACCCGAAAAGTGCGAACCTACCCACGCTGATCATAGGCTGTGAGGACGGCAACAAGATCTCCGAGTTGACAGGTGACCCGACCAGATCGGTTCGAGTCGAGATATCTCTGCGTACGTGTCGTGAGAAGGCACAATTGGACAACATCATCGGCAGTTACTGTCTGGCCGGTGCGAATACAGATGGTGCATCTGAGGTCATCATTACTGCGCACTACGACACCGTCTATGGCTCGCCAGGTGCAAACGACAACGGCTCGGGAATGCTATGTGCACTTAAGACCGCCACCATACTTAGAGAGCATATGAATAACGGTTCTTTGCCAAAAAACACTCGTCTTGTGGTCGCCTTCTTCGGTGGTGAAGAGCTACTTCAGATTGGCTCACGGCACTATCTGGCTGAGCGCGTTGCAGACAACTCCCTTGACAGCATTGCTCTCGTGCTGAATCTTGATATGGTTGGCGTAGGAGAACATTTCTGGCCGTGGGTGGACAACAAGACAGAACTCACCCTGCAACAAGCGTTGGCCGACTTGCCGTGTGCGCATGAGGTGAGAGTGTTGAACCCACCTCTTGCCGGAGACCATTATCCTTTCTACGAACTGGGACTACCGAGTTCGTGTTTTATCTGGTGGCCGGATGCCAACTATCATCAGGCTGGAGACGTTGTGTCTATGCTTGACGAGTCAAAGATAGAATACACGGCAAGACTTGCAGCGAAGTTTGTCTCTTATCATCTGCGTAACACAAAGCATCAAGGCTAGGACAGCAGCACATCGACAGATCTGTGCAAGAGTCTAGGCGTACAGCTCCGGACCTCATACTCACCCAGGCTAACACTTCTTGGCGCACCCATTTTGGGGCTTTACTCTCTTTCATGATCCGGTCCTGCACTCACACTGTCAAGGACAGTGTTTACGATATATCGGTGACGCCGCATATGGTATTGAGATGCGAAGTCAGTAGTCAGTACTTTGTCTCCACAGTTTGTTCAATTAGCCCAAACCACGTTCTTGTGTTTCGAGGACGTGTAGCCTGTCAGCAAATCCACGATTGCTCCTTTCGGTACGGTAAAGGTTGCTGCAAACATGATGTCGAACAGTGACCAAAACAGACGTTCTGTGACTAATAGAGTGCGATCTTCCAAATCAAACCTTTGAATCTCAGAAAGGAGCTGACTTGGTCTTGTGGAGTGACAATGAAACCTGTGTTGATTGGATTGACTTTCAGCACCTGGTGCAAGCCATTAGGGGCGTAGTTTGTAGCCCCACTCTACTACCAGCTACCATTGGTGTTTTCGGCGACTGGGGAAGTGGAAAGTCAAGTCTCCTTCAGATGGTGAGAAGAGATCTCGAAAAGAACCCGGAAATCTTGGCGATTCCGTTCAATGGATGGCTCTTTGAGGGATATTCGGATGCGAAATCGGCACTGATGGGAACCATTCTTCAGCAAATCTCGGCTCAGAGAACTTTGGGACCAGAGGCTAAGACCCTCTTCGAGAGGCTTATCAAACGTGTTGATTGGTTTCAGGTCGCTAGTCTAGCTGCAAAGGGTGGACTAGCGCTCGCAACCGGTGGGGTATCTTTGGTGGGGGTCGGCGTCAGTGCAATAGGTGGTTTGCTATCAGGCCTCAAAGACAAAGTCAAGGAAGCACAGAGTTCTGGCAAGACGGTTTTGGATCTAGAGGCCATTTCCGGGTTGATAAAGGACGAGCCCGACGAGGACTTACGAGAGAGCATTATGTCATTTAGGCAAGACTTTGAGGTGCTTCTTGCAGACACGAACATCAAGACCTTGGTGGTATTTATCGACGACTTGGACAGGTGTACCCCCGACACAATCATCGAGACTTTGGAGGCTATTAGACTGTTCCTTTATGTACCACATACTGCTTTTGTTCTCGGGGCGGACGAACGACTAGTCAGATATGCGGTTAGGAGAAGATTTCCGGAACTACCGGGTGAGCGGGCCGAAGTCGGACGCGACTACCTTGAAAAGCTGATCCAGTTCCCGGTACGGGTGCCCAGCATGGGTAGATCCGAAATGGAATCATACATTGGTCTTTTGTTCGCAAACCTATCCCTCAGTGAGGAGGATTTCGAAAAGATCCGCACTCTAGTAGTCAGTCGCGATGCTTCCCGCATCCATGATGCCTGTCTTAACTACGAAACAGCGGAGACAGCTCTCGGGGCCGTAAAGCCCGAGCTAAGAGAGCAACTACTCTTAGCAAGAAGGTTGGCACCAGTCCTGACCAGCGGACTAAACGGCAACCCAAGGCAATGCAAGCGGTTTCTCAATACTCTCATGATGCGTCTTGGCATGGCAAGATCCCGGAAAGTGGATTTAAATATACAAATGTTAGCAAAACTCATGGTGCTTGAGTACTTCCGGCCCGAATCATTTAAGCAACTGGCTGTTCTACAGGGCGAGCAATCTGGAAAGCCTGCGGAAATCCTGAAGTTAGAGTCCGCAGTGGCTAGCAGCCAGGACTCCAGACCTTCACCCACCGCTACCAAAGTTGACCCGAAGGAACTCGATGCTTCCAAGGAGGGCCAACCCCTTTCGGATAAACTCCAGCCATGGTTGGATGACTCGTTGGTTCGCGAGTGGGTCTCCATGGAGCCTTCATTAGGTGGGACTGACTTGCGGCCGTACTTCTATTTCTCTCGCGACACGTTGGGCCCAATACCCGTCCACGCCACAAGGCTAACGCCAGAGGCTCAGGAGGCTTTGGCCAATCTCCTAAGTGCTAGCGAAGCCGTTACAAAGATCGGTATCGACAAGATGAAATCCCTCAGCCCCTCTGATGCCGCTGGCGTGTTTCAAGTGCTGTCCGACAAAGCTAGTTCTCAAGGCGATCAATCTGGGCTGGATGCCGCACTCAAAATACTACACGGGGTTACAGACGCCCGCCCGGAGTTGCTGTCACAACTCGTGACACTTATCGGAAGAATCCCGGAACGGAGTATTCCGCTGTGGGTGCCACCGGCGCTTATGAGAATTCCTGGTGCGGAGACTCCCGGATCTAGTGCTCATAGTCTACTTGACAGGATTTCTTCCAGCACGGAACATCCGGGTCTGGCCTCGGTAACAAAGAGTCTGCAGAGTCGTAGGAAAAAGAGATAGTCTTGTAGAGGGGCGAGAAAATGGGTACATCTTCATCCTATGGGGGACCAAAGAAGCGGCCTCTGCTTCCTAGATGGGCCACCGACCCTGACGAATTAGGCGATACCGAAGGGGCAGAGGTAGAACCTGAGGGGGCTCAACAAGCCGCCAACGCAAATGGAGCGTCGGATGGGAGCTGGAAAGCTGCAAAGACGCAGATGACACGCTTTGCAGGAGGACTTGGGCGTGAAGGTTTACGTGCTGCAGCTACAGCTTACGTAAGCGCGATGGGCGGCTCCAAAGCTGCCGCACGCTCCGCAGGGTTCGGGAGAACCGTAGCCAGAGGAGTCGCACGGTTCTTTTCAGGCGTATCGTCAACAGGAGTCACTGCGACCATGTCACAGTTAGGCCTTGGCGCACTGGCAGGCTCTCCGGTTGACGTGTTAATCGCGGGCGTAGCTGACACTATCTTGCAGGCGCCTACCAGCCTGGAGGCCAGTGCGGCACGTAGTGCGATGCTATCCGTTCTGGCAAGCGTGTTCGACAAGTACAGCGTCGAAGACGCAGGACTGGAGCAGTTGGATTCTATGGACGCCGCGGCTGTCAGGGAAGTGGTGACACTCTTTGTTCAGGAGTACATCTACCAGCGCTGGCTCCAAGAGCTCGGTAGTCGCATTGAAAACAAGTCAATAGATAAAGAAGACGCTTTGCGTCTGGAGAGAGAAGTCAAGGAGTTCATCATTCAGACTGTCGAGCTGGATTTTGAGGGGATAGATGTTCTGCACATTGACTGGAATAGTCAACAAGGACGCGAATCGATGGAGAGCATCTTCGAAATGGCCTACGGCCTTTTGGAGGTGGGACAGTGAGCTGGCACATTAACTCAAGTATTGCCCCAGGAGGAACTGTGGGGGTCGGGATAAGCCCAAACCCTACGAATCTGCAGACCATCCCAGTATTCACGCAACACGTGCCGCTTTCAGGTCTTTCGGAATTTGCAATGGATTTGTTTGCACTCGCCGTGTCCGTCTACGTAGCGGACCTACGGGTTCCGCGTCAAAGCGCCTACGACCAGTGGACACGAGATCTTCACTTGCACCTAAGAGTTAGTTCACCGGATCAGTGGGATCAAACTGCAGTGGGACTGTCCGGCCTCCTCTCATACCTAACGGGTGACCGTTGGGTCGTCACTATAGATGGCACAAGGAAATCGGTGTTGGATGAGAATGCCCCACCGGCGGAAGAAAATGAGGTAGATGCGGTATGCCTTCTTTCCGGGGGCCTCGACTCTTTCACCGGGGCCATTGATTTGTTGTCAGAAGGGGCCCAGGTGCTGCTAGTAGGCCACTACAGGAAGGGTTATGCCAGAGAGATACAGTTGCAGCTCTATCACTTAATGAAGGGCGCGTTCGATGATGCCCTTGTCAGGGCGTCATTCCATTACCTAGATCCTCCCGTCAAAGTCACTGGCTTCACTGAACCCACCACTCGGAGTAGGTCACTCCTGTTCATTAGTCTGGCCGTCCTCGAAGCTTCTAGGATAGGCCCCCAAATACCGATATTCATTCCCGAAAACGGTTTTGTTTCGCTCAACGTCCCGCTCACTCGGTCACGAGTTGGTAGTGTAACAACCCGTACGACTCATCCCTTTTTTCTTGGCGAACTCTCCAAGGTTCTCGAATTATTGGGATTGCCCAGTTCACTGAAGAACCCGTACAGGTTCAAGACGAAGGGAGAAATGCTTGCTGAATGCGCCGACATACCTTTGCTGGATAGTGGAACTCCGGTGACAATATCCTGCGCACACCCTACCGTTGGTAGATGGATCGGCGATGGTCGCGCCATGAATTGTGGGAACTGCTTGCCTTGCATAGTTCGGCGATCTGCCCTCAGAGCCGTGGGGAAAGATACCGGCCTATATAGGAATGACCTGAAAGAGTCGCCGCCGCTGCCTGGAAGTGGAGCGGGCAGCGACTTGCGTGCATTCCAGCTGGCGCTTGAGGAACTCGGGAGCCTGTCACACAGAGAGATCGTTGCGAGGGTGCTTTCAACGGGCCCGTTGGGGCGGAATAGTTCAGACATTTCAGCTTATGTTAGTGTATATGAGCGAGGAATGGCTGAGATTAGGCACTTCATCGAAGGGTGAGTTGTTGTTGTACCACTTTGTCGATACCCATTGTCACATTGACCTCTACGATGACCCAAAGAAGATAATAGAGCAGGCTTGCCAACAGGGCATTGAAGTCATCGCAGTTACGAATGCTCCTTCTGTGTATGCATACACTAGAGGACTATGCAGAGGATATGCTAACCTTAAGCCTGCTATTGGATTGCACCCGTTATTAGTCACGGAACGCTTTAGGGAGCTCCGGGGCTGTAAGTCCGATTTCGTGCAATCAGCGTTCGTGGGGGAGATTGGACTTGATTACTCAAATGCAACAAGAAGTCAGAAGTATGACCAGCGGGTCGCTTTGGATCTAATTCTTAGTTGGTGTAGCAACGGTACTCAGAAAGTCCTGAGCCTTCATTCGAAACGGGCAGTGGGTGATGTATTGGCTGCTCTTTCGCCTAATGTTCCAAAAGACGTAAAGATCATTCTTCACTGGTTTACAGGGACGACCAAGGAGTTGAGCAAAGCCGTTGGAATGGGAGCGTTCTTCTCCGTTAATGAACAGATGTTGCGCACAAAGTCCGGTCGGACTATGGCAATGTCCATACCGCAGGGGAACTTGCTCACAGAAACGGATGGGCCATTCGTAGAACGCAACAATAAGCCCATTTCTCCTGTGGATGTGCCACGGTTAACACGTGAGATCGCAGGTATTTGGGGTGTTTCGATCGAGGAAGCTGCATATCGAATTCATGGCAACTTCCAACAATGCAACGTTGTTCAGTAGCATTCCTTTCTAGGTAAGTTATTGGTTTCTGCCCCCGCTTCAAGACTGGTTCATCTGATCTGGCAGTCGTCCAAAGAGAACATACCCCAAATACCGATCTGGCGACGGATTACGAGGGGCCCCACAACCTGCGCACACCGACATATGGTGGAATCCTTCTGTCTTGTGGGAATGTCAAGCGCAAAGTTCCCCAGTAACTGCGCTAACGAGAAAGTCTGCGCACCCTGGCTTTGGTTCCGTTTGACGGAGAGCCGCTCTCTCTGCCGATGCGAACTCTCCCGAAAGCGGCAAAACTGGCCTATGGACACCAACAGTGGCGCCTGTGGGTCAGGCGATCAATGTGTGATCAGCTAGCAGAACTTACGGGCGTCGCGCCGTTCCTCGGTGTACGGTTGTAGGTACTTCTTATTGAGTTCCCTTGCGTTGATTTTCGAGATAGAAAAAGTGTAGCAGAAAGCATACATAGCCTACACCTTACACTTAATCACTTGAGTCGCGCTGATCAATCTGGCAGGGTTCGCGCGATGTTGCAGCAGGCGTGTTCGTGGCCAGGATCGCTCTGGAGTAGGCGTGAAGGGCGCTCAGGCTTGATTTGAGACCCGTGAATAGGCGGGCCGCTACCATCCCCTTCGACTGTCGCGTACGGGCTGCGAGTGTTCTGTTCTGTGGCTCCGGGTGGCGCTGGGACGTAGAGCGTGGCCGCTTCTACTAACCCGCCTAGCGGCGGGTTTACGGTTTTGGGACGCTTTCTTGCGGGTTCCCGCGCAGGGAAAACCCCGGACAACGCTTATCCACTAAGGCGTAAGCGCTCAGACGGTGAGCTTGTCCCCACAATAACTGCGATACCTTGGCGCAGCGCAGCGGCGAATCTCGGGACGACACCTTCGCCAATGTGCTTCTCTTATCCGCTCCGCCTGCGCCTCATATTCTCACGGCCGGTCTCTTATCTCGTGCCTCTTATTCTAACGTCCCGCCTCTTATCGGGCGTCTCTCATTGCTGCCTCGTCCCGTGACATGCCTCAATTGTCCTCATATCCTCTCTCGATCTCGCGCTTGCCGTGTGCTCCTGTCGCTGTCTCGTATCTGTCTCTTATCTGCTCTAATCCACGGCGCCTCTCCCTATATCTCTCTATTCGCATATCTCCCGCTACTCGCTCGCCTTGACACTTAAGCCACACACCGTTACCATGATAATTGAAAAACTCCATATCGCGTTACTTCATGAAGAGATGGCAGAGGGATCTGGCCCGACGAAGCCACGGCAACCGGCGAGAACATATCGCAACGGTGCCACAGCCAGGCGATACGTATCGCACCATGAGGACAGGCGCCGTGTGACCTATCACCCCTTTTCCTTGTGGAAGAGGGGTTTGCTGTTGTAGTGGCGCCGTAGAAAGGAGTGGTCTGGTGATGGACTGTCTGCAGGGTAAGACGGATGCGGAAGACAAGCGGCCCACGATGGCGGATCGACTACGAGTGCGCGAAATCGGCTACGAGAAGAACTGTCCTGGAACGGTCGAAGAAGCTGTGAATCTGCTTATCCTCGTGTTGGATCAGCGGACACTGTGCGGCATAGCCAACATCGACGATCCCGAGCGGAGCGTGTTGCCGCGCTGGGAGGTGCTGTGGAGGCGCGAGTATTATCCCGGAGCCAGTGAGGCAGCCATGAGGAAACGCGCGTGGCACCTTCTCTCAGGGCTGCACTTCAGCCTCGGGATGTGGATACGCAACAACTTTGGGCTATGGCATGAGCACTCGGAACTGATCAAGGACTGCGCCAGGAGACGGCACATACCGTCGCGATCTACGATGCACCCCAACAGCGCTTCCCACATTATCCTCATGGCGCTGTGGGAGAGGCTAATCGGATTAGGTCAGGGCGGAACGGTGTCCGGTGACGCGATCGAGGCGCTGAAGAGAGACTTGGGCGGCTGCGTAGACTCTTCGTCCAAGGAGAAGTCCGCGGCGCATTGCCAGCCTCGCCTCTATGAGTCCAGTTGACGGCTTCGATGCAGGCGCGACGACGATGATCGATCATGACCAGATGTGACTACAAGGGAGCCAACAGAAAGGAGTAGTCTCCAATGAACGAGCCGAGGACACAGTTCGTGCGAAACCGTCTCAAGCAGACGTCCTGGGACAACAGGGAGTACATCGAGATGCTGTTAGTCTACGAGCGGATGACTATCGACCCACCGCGAAACGTGGGATACAGGTTCGTCGATCAGCGCCACAACCTGTACCCGGTCGAACTCGCATGCATCGAGGATGAGGTGCTTCGCGGCAAGATCATCACGGATAAGCAGTTCGCGCGGCGGCTGGAGAAGCATCAGCAGCGGAAAAGAGAGGAAGCGGAAGAGGCCGGGCGCAAGATGGCCGAGGAGTTCTGGAGCCGACAGCGTGAACTGGAGCAGAAGCGAGAGAAGTGGACAAAACTGGGTGGTAAGCCGTAGAAGGTCAAACAGAGAATTCCAGCCCCGGAGGCTATTCGAGGTGATGTGAAGAAGTAACCACTCTGCAGAAGGGCTGAGCCGTACTGACAGTATTCTCAGCTTCATCGGGATAGGCGGTTCTTTTTCATCTGACACCACGTGTAGTCTTGTTGTGTGGCTGAGACAGGGGGATTCTGCGTGAGTAGCTTTAGACAAAGATCCTATCTTATTGGTCTACTGGCCCTATGCGCTGCCTTAACCGGTATCGGTGGGTGCGGAAGGGCGATTCAACCCGTCGGGCCTGATACAAGATCCACGCCCATAGTCACCAGCATTTCTACGGGATTCGGCCATACTGTGGCGCTGCTTCAGGACGGCACAGTAACAGCCTGGGGTCGCACCGACGAAGGTCAAACCAAAGTGCCCCCCAATCTCAGCCGTGTAACAGCCATATCAGCGGGCGTGTTTCACACCGTAGCGTTGCTGGAGGACGGCACCGTACAGGCATGGGGGCGAAACGACTACGGCCAGTCCAGTGTGCCCACAGATCTTCAGAGAGTCATCGCCGTTGAGGCTGGGTTATTCCATACTGTGGCTCTGTTGGAAGACGGTACCGTTAGGGTATGGGGTGATAACAGGGACGGACAGTGCAATGTTCCAAGAGGTCTCAGCAACGTGATATCCATCTCTGCAGGCGCTTCGCATACCATTGCGCTGCTGGAGGACGGAACAGTGAAAGCATGGGGCTATAACGATGACCGCCAGTGTGACGTGCCGTCAGGTCTGGGTGGAGTGGAAGCGGTATCCGCCGGATCTTTCCATACTGTTGTGATTTTGAAGGACGGTACGGTTAGGGCATGGGGTTATGACAAAGATCAACAGTGCAATGTGCCTGTCGGACTTGGCAAGGTGAAGTCCATATCGGGAGGACACTCTCATACGGTGGCGCTTCAAGAAAATGGAACAGTCAGGGCTTGGGGCAATAACGAGGAGGGCCAATGTGACGTACCCGCTCGACTGACAGGGGTCAAGGCAGTAGCCGCTGGTGGAGCTCATACAGTGGTCCTTATGCAGGATGGTACAGTGAGGGCATGGGGCTATAACGGCAGTGGCCAATGCAGCGTGCCTGCTGAGTTGAGAGCCTCAAGAAGGTAAGGGACGACGCGGTCGCAGAGAAGACGGTCTCGGGTGATCAAGGTACTGTAAGGCCTATGATCTTAGAAACAGAGGGGGTCGGACTGTGAGACGGCTGGAACCGGAGGCTGTAGTTCAGATGCGGGAAGCCGTATCGAGATTTCTTAACGATATCTCGGAGTTTGTTAACTCCGAAGGTATCGTTCGGACAAGCAATTCCCAGGCTGCCTCTGAGGAATCTTCTTTTCAAGAGGCGGAAGCAGTGCATACCGTTCAGAGTCAGGGGGCGACACTTGTTGAGGTTGCCGGCGATCATACTGGTGCCTTAGTAAAGATGCTTCAGGTCCCTATCGAGACAATCGCTCCGTGGTCAGCTGGTCGGGCCGTGTTAGAAGCTAGTGCGTTAGCTACATGGCTTCTCGATCCTTCGATCGACGTGAGGACTCGCGTCGGGCGCAGCCTGTCCTTTCGGTACGAAGGGCTTTATCAACAGGTCAAGTTCTTACGCTCTGTTGGTAGTGCAGATGTTAAGAAGGCTCAAGAACGCATCGACCTGGTTGAACAAGAAGCCGTCAATATGGGGTTTCGGCCCGTAAGAGACGGGCGTGATAGGCGCAATGGA
The DNA here is from genome assembly GCA_964417635.1 of uncultured Pseudomonadota bacterium. GTDB lineage: Bacteria > Bacillota > Sulfobacillia > JAUYEF01 > JAUYEF01 > CAYQIY01. Next base: position 96,806 of record CAYQIY010000001.1, read on the forward strand.
ATTGGTCAACAGATGCCGAGCATCACGGATCTTGTCAGGCTGATGCTTCACGAAGAATCGCTGTATCGGTTAGCGTCGGCGGTTACCCATGCACATTTCTGGGCCCTTCGCCACCTGTCTTTTCGACTCGTAACTTCACAGCAACCGCAGCTCCCTGGTGAGCAAAGAGCTATGCAGAAGGGTGCTGCCCCTGATGGAATTGCACTCCTACTGTTTTCTGTAGTCCAAGCATTTGCTCGCGCTCTTTGGTTCCAATGCCTCTACTATGGTTGGAACCGTGACCACCTAAGTGGAGTTCTTGACGGTGTACATGATCGCTTGGGGGCTCGTGAGCAAGTGCGATTCTGGAAATCCAAGTAAGGATCAAGGCCTGACAGACGTATCCAGCGCACGCCTTAGGAAGTTTGGGTGCCTTTAAGTGAGAGTTGACAAGCGGCACCGCTGATGCGCAACACTTTGGGCACGCTGGAACCGGAAGACAACCGAGCAATGTCATAGATGTTGAGAGGAGAATTCCGACAACACTGGTCGAAGTAGGCCATAACCCTGTGATTGTAGGGAGGCAGCCATCATCGACTGTACCCGATGTTCTGGCCCCATGGCCAAATACGCAGGCATGAGAGCGACGCTAGTCTAAGAAGAGGGGTGAGCATGTAATGGCTCAGAACATAGAACTCCGCTACGTCCTCGACAAGGAGACAAAGGGCACGATTAGATTCCGGCCTGAGGACGATAGCGTAATCGGCAACGCGACTATCTACCTGCCCAAGCCGGTGCTGAAGGCGAACGGCATAGATCCGGAGAAGGGGTTCGACCTGATCATCAGGCCGAGGTAGTTGTTTCACTCATACTCCAGGCAACTGGCCCCTCTCCAGGGCCAACAGTTCATGCCTCAGCCGGTGAAGCCTGCCTGTGACCCGGCTCAGGTCGTTCAAGTAGTCTTCACGACGCGGATAGGTGGTGGCGCGAACCGAAGCCAGCCGGGTTTCCTGCTCTGCGATCAGGCGAAGCACCTTCTCCTTGCGCCGTGCTATTCGGTGCTTTAGCTTTCGGTCATCGGCACGCATCGGTGCACCCCCCGTCAGATGACAGACCTGTACCAATCTAGGACACCTGCGTCATTCGCTCAGTGGCATAACACCTTTACCTGTGTGCTTCCGTGCTTGATATGACTCAAGTCCGTCCAGCATCGGAAGGATCGTCACATGTCGCTTTCATAGTATACAACCGATTTTCCGCTGTCGTGACGCAACCGCAATACTGCGTCCTGGTTGAATAGGATAACTACATGATCGAAGAAGTCAGGACTCCATGTAGGCTGAATCATGGTCTGAACTGCTCGCCAAGGTCTCTGCCCATGTGCTCCATTTCGGGAAACAGTCGTGATCGTGACACCCCAAGAAGCCTCAGATCATCAAGCATGGTGACAATACGTTCTGCATCGCCGGCAATTGGGAATCGTCTAAGGCAGTTGTTGCCGTTGTCCAGTCCGTGCGCCTTAAGAACTAGATCATACATGTCCTCTAACAGCTCACCGTGAACTGTGAAGCAGCCACTCTGCAAGCGTACGCGCTCATGGACGTATGCCCCGAAGTAGGCCACCGGAAGATCAAACGCACGGCCCTCTCCTTCCCATGCCCCCCTTATGTTGGGGTGAGCAACTTCTACCCGTCTCTTTTCGTAATGCTTGTTGTCGTGCCATGGTAGCGGAAACCTTGAACATCTGGTTGACAGCTTGTTGAGATGACCGGGCAATAGACGCCATACTACTGGCGCAGATTGTTTATGGCATATTGCTTCAGAACCACACCACTCATTGCAGTGGTGCTTATGTCGCGGAATCTCCTCAAGGGCAAAGAACAGAGCGGCTAGGGCACTTTCAGTCCAGTCGAGCACCCTAGTAGGAAGGTCATTGTGTTGAGCAAGAAACAGCAGTTCGTCTGTGTGTTCGCGGTTAACGTCAGGAGAGTACAATCGGACTCTGGATCGGAAGAGCTGTAGGAGAGTGTTCTCACGTTCTCGGCTATACGTACCTCGCATAACAGATGGCACGAGCTTCCAGTCTTCTCGCATGTGTCCTCTGTACCAAACCGCTTGTGGCCTGCCAAGCGCTTCGTAATCTCTTAAGACTTCCTGAACATAACACGCCACGGTGTTAATGCGATCATTCGTATGACTGTCCTGGCCCACAGATCCTTCCTCCTATATCGCTTTGGTACAAACCCGTACGCTAAGGGCTTCAAAGGGCAAGGCTGTTGCCTGTCTCAAGTCTAGGACTCCATCACCGTATTCGAGCCATCAGATGTCCCTATCCACTGCTCCAACGGCTCAAGCAAGCGGCCCAAGCCATATCCATCGAGAAACTCCACGCCCCCCGTGCCGTACTCACCCATCTTCACGAAAGGCATCGTGACATACGCGTCTATCCACACCCATTCGAGCGTGTTCGCGTCTGGCAGGCACTCGGGAACAGATCTGAGCGTCTCCGCGCCGCGCAACCGTTCCAGCGTGGCGTTTGTGGATTTGTAAGAGATAACCTCAAGCGCGGAACCGGGCGCGACCGAAAACGTTGTGCTATCCGGCTTGGGCGCGAAGGGATCGTAGCCGCCAGAGCCATGGACCACGATACAGTCAATCCTGATGCGGACAGACTCACAGCCGATGCGGTATGACTCGTCCAGCGCTTCTCCGAGCTTGCCACCCTTCAGGTCCGCCATAAACCTGTGCCACATCCAGTCGTTTCCCAGTATCTGATGCCTTTTATGTAGGCCAGGCTCGAACTGAGCGGCGAGAAGCCCGAGCCCCTTTTCGACGTGCAGCCCACAGTGTAGCAAATCCCCATCCTCGAAGAACACATACTTGCCGTGCTTGTAAGCGGGCCATTCCTTGGCCGTGGCAACCCACCAAAGCGATTCGTCAGGGCGGAATCTGTTGTATGGATACGGCGAATAGCGCTTCTTCTCTGAGGTGAGAATACTCGCCACAGATTTGGCGGCGGCCATTGCGCTCGCGAAGCGGATGACTTGCATTGGGCTCCCTCCGTCAGTGATGGTTATGTGGGTGTCTATGGATCTATCGCGTTGTACCCACAGCCTCAGTGCAGACGATTATCACACAAGTGTTCCTAGTTTGTCGCAATTTGCCAAAACTTCTCAAATACCTTCCCGCCCTATGTGATTGGATGCTCAAGATTCTCGGGGACGCGTCCTGTCGAACGAAGCAGGAAATAGGGCCTCCAAACAGAAACGTGACCTTTGGGAATACATCCCAGCATAATGTGGACACGCTCTTCTCGTGAGGGAGGTCTATCATGCCCGCCAACCATCGTGACATCGAAACACGCCTGTGGAGCTCCGCAGATCAGCTGCGTGCCAACTCCAAGCTCAAACCGTCCGAGTACTCGGTACCAGTACTGGGACTGATCTTCCTGCGCTATGCGGATCACAGATTCGCGGAGGCGAAGAAGCAGATAGAAGCAGCAACCGTCGCCGCTGGCAGCAGGCGTGTCGTGAGCAAAGCGGATTACCAGGCGCGAGGCGTGATGTACTTGCCCGAGCAGGCGCGCTTCTCGAATCTGCTGCGGCTGCCCGAAGGCGAGAACATCGGCAAGGCGATCAATGACGCCATGCGCGCCATCGAGGCGGAGAACGAAGACCTCAAAGACGTCATGCCCAAGAGCTATAACCGGCTGGAAAACGATACGCTGTTCGCGCTGCTCAAACTGTTCTCAGAGATACCGATGGACATAGAAGGTGACGTGTTCGGCAAGATATACGAGTACTTCCTCGGCAAGTTCGCCATGGCCGAAGGACAGAAGGGTGGCGAGTTCTTTACGCCTACCTCGATCGTCAAGCTGATCGTGGAAGTGATCGAACCTTACAGCGGACGAATACTTGACCCGGCGTGTGGCTCGGGCGGTATGTTCGTGCAGAGCGCGAAGTTCGTGGAGAAGCATCAACAGAACCCTAGTGATCAGATCTCCATCTACGGTCAGGAGAAGGTGGCCGAGACGGTGCGCCTGTGCCGCATGAACCTGGCAGTTCACGGTCTGTCGGGAGATATTCGCCAGGCTAACACGTATTACGACAACGCTCACAACTGTATCGGCAAGTTTGACTTCGTGATGGCAAATCCACCGTTCAACGTAAACGGCGTGGATAAGGAGAAGATCAAGGACGATAAGCGTTACCGGCTGGGCCTGCCCAAAACGGACAACGCCAACTATATCTGGATACAGGAGTTCTACAGCGCGCTGAAAGATACGGGACGCGCCGGGTTCGTGATGGCTAACTCCGCCTCTGATGCTCGGGCCAGCGAGATGGAGATAAGGGAGAAGCTGATAAGGGATAGGGTAGTAGACGTGATGATCTCGGTGGGGCCGAACTTCTTTTACACTGTCACGTTACCCTGTACGCTGTGGTTCTTCGATAAGGGTAAGAGGGATACGAATCACGCTGACAAGGTGCTCTTTATAGACGCGAGACAGATCTATAACCAGATAGACCGGGCGCATCGCGAGTTTAAGCCGGAGCAGATTGAGTTCATAGCTAACATCGTAAGGCTATACAGGGGTGAGGAGCCCGAGGACTTGCACGGTGGAGGCGAGATGACGGCGCAACGCTTCCCCGACGGGAAGTATAGTGATGTGCCGGGACTGTGCAAGGTGGCCACGGTTAAGGAGATAGAGGAGCAAGGATGGAGTCTCAATCCTGGGCGGTATGTGGGAGTTGCGGACGGGCCTGCCGAGGATTTCGACTTTCGGGAGAGGTTAGGGGAACTCCATGAGGAACTGGAAGTGCTCAATAATGAGGCTAGGGAGCTCGAAGAGAAGATTTCTGAGAATCTTGCAAGGCTATTGGGGGAGCAGTAGTGATAAGGTTTGAGACTCGAACAGTTCAAGACGTGACGGAAACTCTTATTGACTACCGAGGTAAGACACCTCCCAAAAGCGATATTGGTATACGTCTTGTGACAGCTAAAGTGATCAAGGATGGCTTCATCCAAGACGACAGAGCAGAATACGTAAGCGAGGAAACCTATGAATCGTGGATGCGCCGGGGCTATCCTCAGACTTCTGATATCGTTATCACAACCGAGGCACCCCTCGGAGAAGTTGCACAGATTCGCACATCCGAGAGGTTGGCCCTCGCTCAACGGGTCATTTTGCTAAGAGGGAATCCGAATGTCATAGATCAGCAATTCTTCTTTCAAGCATTGCGCTCGCCGTTCGTACAGGCTGGTCTGAGTCAACGTGCTACCGGAACCACCGTGTCTGGCATAAAGCAGAGTGAACTCCGGCAAGTCAGGGTTCCATATCCCCCCCTTCCCACCCAACACAAAATCGCCGCCATCCTTTCCGCCAACGACGACCTAATCGAGAACAACCTTCGCCGCATCAAGATACTGGAAGAGATGGCGCAGATGATCTACCGCGAGTGGTTTGTGCATTTCCGCTTCCCCGGCTATGAAAAGGTGAAGATGGTGGATTCACCGCTGGGGAGAATACCGGAGGGGTGGGAGGTAAGAAACCTCTTTGCCATCGCTGATGTCACCTACGGGTTTCCATTTACGTCTCATCTGTTTAACGACACCGGTGTCGGGCGACCCATCATCAGAATCCGCGACATAGTAGCATCAGAAACGAGTACTTTCACGACAGAAGACGTAGCAGACAAGTACCTTGTCACGAATGGCGATATTCTCATCGGCATGGATGGAGACTTCCACATGGGAGTCTGGAGCGGCGGAAGAGCCTTTCTTGTTCAGCGAGTATCGCGCCTTAGACCCAAAGGGGACATCGGGCCATATCATCTGTTTTGGGCATTGAGAACGCCCATAAGGAACTTCAATGCTGCTATTAGCGGAACAACAGTAGCACATCTTGGTGACAAGCATCTTAGAGAAATCCAGATTCTATGGCCGTCGCCTGATCTTATCTCTCGGGCTCGACAGTTGCTAGATGCGTTCCTGGAGCAGGTACTCGGCTTGAGGGTCAAGAACCGGATACTCCGCCGCACCCGAGACCTTCTTCTCCCCAAACTCATCTCTGGCGAAATCGACGTCTCTAATCTTGACATAGATACCGGGAGGTTGGACGAATGACCCCCGCCGCAAATCCCTTTTCCGAGGAACACGCTATAGAGCAGCCTGCCATCGAACTCTTCGCTGAACTAGGCTACACCACAGCTAACTGCTTCAATGAATCGTTTGGCCCGTACGGCACTCTTGGTCGCGAAACCCCTGCCGATGTCGTGCTGGTCCCGCGGCTGCGCTCAGCACTCACAGCACTCAACCCTGGGCTACCCCTGGAAGCGATTTTTCAAGCCGTCGAAGAGTTGACTAGAGACCGTAGCGCACTCAACCCTGTGCTGGCCAACAGAGAAGTGTACCAGTTGCTCAAGAACGGCGTCGCAGTCTCCTTCCGAAGTGGCGAAGATGAAGATGAAGAGGTAGTCGAGCGGGTAGCGGTCATAGACTGGAGCAACCCCGAGCGGAACGACTTCTTCCTCGCCTCGCAGTTTTGGGTGAGCGGAGAAATCTATAAGCGACGCGCAGATCTCGTCGTCTTTGTGAACGGCCTGCCGCTAGTACTCATCGAACTCAAGTCCTCGCACAAGCGCTTAGAGACCGCGTATCAGGACAACCTGCGCGACTATAAGCAGACGATCCCGCAGATGTTCTGGTACAACAACCTGATCATGCTGTCAAACGGCAGCGACACCAGGCTGGGCACCATCACCTCTAACTGGGAGCACTTCAACGAGTGGAAGAAGATCAACAGCGAAGGCGAAGAGGGCATAGTGAGCCTGGAGACCGCCATCCGCGGCACCTGCGATAGAGCGCGGCTGTTAGATCTTATCGAGAACTTCACGCTGTTCTTCGACAGCGGCGGCACTAACATCAAGATGCTCGCCAAGAATCACCAGTACTTAGGCGTCAACAGCGCCATCGAAGCGGTGGACAACATCCGCGACAACCAGGGACGGCTCGGCGTGTTCTGGCACACCCAGGGAAGCGGCAAGAGTTTTTCGATGGTATTCTTCTCGCAGAAGATCCTGAGGAAGAAGCCGGGCAACTGGACGTTTGTGATCGTGACCGACCGCCAGGATCTAGACGGCCAGATCTACAAGAACTTCTATGGCGCTGGAGCGGTCACCGAGGAGCAGGTTCAGGCCACCGACTGCGACCACCTGAAGCAGCTGTTGCGCGAGGATCACCGGAACATATTCACGCTGATCCAGAAGTTCCAGTCGGACAGGGATACGGGCGTGTATCCAATGATATCAGACCGCTCCGACATTATCGTGATCACCGATGAAGCACATCGTAGCCAGTACGACACCCTCGCCATGAACATGAGAAAAGCGCTTCCCAACGCCGCGTTTATTGCGTTCACCGGTACTCCGCTTATGGTGGGCGAGGAGAGGACGCGTGAGGTGTTCGGCGATTACATAAGTATCTACAACTTCCGCCAGTCGATCGAGGACGGCGCCACGGTACCGCTTTACTACGAGAACCGCATCCCCGAGCTGCAAATCGTCAATGAGGCCCTCGACGATGACCTTAACGATCTGCTGGAACAGGCTGAACTGGACGTGGATCAGGAGAAGAAACTGGAGCGAGAGTTCTCTCGCCAGTATCACCTTATCACGCGGAACGACCGGCTGGAGAAAGTCGCGGAGGATATCGTGTCCCACTTCATGGGCAGGGGCCACATGGGCAAGGCGATGATTATCTCCATCGACAGGTTCACGGCAGTGCGCATGTACGATAAGGTTCAGAGTTACTGGAGAGCGTACCTTGAGCGGCTAAAGGCCGACCGCGACACCGCTCCTTTGGAGCAACAAGAGTCGCTTGACGCCAGGATACGTTACATGGAGGAGACGGACATGGCTGTTGTGGTCTCCTCAAGCCAGAACGAGGCTGACGCTTTCCGTGAGAAGGGCCTCGACATCGCTCCACACCGCCGCCGTATAGTCAAGGAAGACCTCGAAACCAAGTTCAAAGATCCAGATGACCGCTTCCGTATCGTGTTTGTGTGCGCGATGTGGCTCACCGGCTTCGACGTGCAGCCGCTGTCAACCATCTACCTGGATAAGCCCATGCGAAACCACACGCTGATGCAGGCGATTGCGCGGGCCAACCGCGTGTACAGGGATAAGAAGAACGGGCTGATCGTGGATTATGTGGGCATATTCCGCGATCTACAGAAGGCGCTTGCGATCTACGGTGCGGCTTCAGGCGGAGGAGTGAGGCCGGGAGACTCTCCGGTGGAGAACAAGCAGGTGTTGATCAGCGCGTTGCGGGATGCCATAACTGAGGCCGAGCAGTTCTGCCGCGAACGCGGCGTGGACACAGAAGCTATATTGCAGAGTGCGGGCTTTCAGCGTATCAAGATGCTCGACGATGCCGCGAAGCACCTCGTGGACGTTAGGACGAAGGACGCCATCGACGATTCTGTTGAGAAGATAATCTTAAACGACGAGTATAAGAGGCGCTATCTGTCCCTCGCAGCGAACGTTTTCAGACTGTACAAGGCGATACTGCCTGACCCGTCTGCCGAACAGTTTGTGGCTCAGAAGACGCTGTTTCAAGTGCTGGCGGACAAGATACGGCTGTTCGTGCCTGGTGAACCTTCGATTGACGAAGTCATGGCTCAGGTGGAGCAGCTGCTGGACGAATCCATAGCCGCAGAAGGTTACATCATCCGGGACCCAAGCGGCAAGTATGGCCTGGTAGACTTGAGCAAGATCGATTTCGAGGCGTTCAAGAAACACTTCGACAAAGCACGCAAGCGCACCCTGGTCGAGCGGCTCAGGAGCGCCATCAATAGCAAGTTGCAGGCCATGGTCCGGCTGAACAAGACGCGCGTCACCCTGCTGGAGAAGTTCCAGAGCATGATAGACGAGTACAATGCCGGTAGTGCCAATGTGGAACTGTTCTTCGATAAGCTGTTGGCGTTCACAAAGGAGCTCAGAGAAGAGGAGAAGAGGGGGCTCGCCGAAGCGCTCACTGAAGAGGAACTCGCGCTGTTCGATCTGCTCACGAGAGACCCCGAGCCGGATCTCACCGAAAAGGAGAAGCGACAGGTCAAGTCCGCAGCGCGAGAACTGTTAGAGACGCTCAAGCGGGGCAGGCTCGTGCTCGACTGGCGAAAACGGCAGCAGAGCCGCGCCCAGGTGCTGATTACTATACAGGACGTTCTCGACAGGCAGCTGCCGCGGAAATACGGCCCCGAGCTGTATCGCAGGAAGTGTGACGTGGTGTATCAGCATATATACGATTCGTACTTCGGCCAGGACAGGAGTATCTATTCCAGGGCGAGTTGAGCTGGTCTGAAGAGATAGGCGACGTAATCAGTACGTCACGCTCCTAAGCGAGCCAAGGCAATCCCGGTCAATCTCCTTACCAGGGAGGGGTGCTTTGTGCAGGGTCCCGTTGAGAAACGGTGTTTTCTTTGTGGCAGTAAGGACCGACGGCTACTTCAGTTACGGGATAGACGGCATATATGCCAAGATTGTATTGAGGAGAGAGAGGAAAGGATTCACGATTCATCCCGCAAGATCAGTTGTCTATATCTGGAGAAGAGGAATCCTCCGAAAAACCTTTGGGACTTCATTAGGCTAGGCGCTATTGGCATTACCGTGTTGGCATGCGGTCATGCTTGGTTTCATGGAGTCACAACCATATCAATAGCGACTGCGTTTGCAGGGATGTGGGGCATGGACGTATCGGAACGACAAGCTCACAAGGGAAAACTGCCATTCACGCGTGCCCTTGAGTCTCAAATTGATGATCTCTACGCAGTAATGGTCTCGCTGCGCGCTGAGGTTGCCTCCATATATGCACAGTATTGGCCGCTTCCACCTGACTGGCAAGAAAGAAGGTCTCAAGTCATGGAGAGAGACAACAATACCTGTAAATCATGCGGTAGGAAGCGACTGCGAAGCAAAGTGCCATTTCACGTTCATCATATCGTACCTAGGTCACACGAAAGCGGAAACCACAGCTTGGCCAATCTTCAGCTCCTCTGCGAGATCTGTCATTCCAAACTCGAAGGTCATGAACTAGTCCGAGCTAGTCGAACGGAGAGGCTAAGGACTGGGCAATGGATGTGCAGGGTAGTGAGCAATACTGCAGCTAGGTAGGCGTACAGATGATCACTCTGAAAATGTGTCAAACGCGTTGACCCGAGTACTATGTAGCCTGTTTCCCACAGGTACTCGGTGTTCCCTGCAGAACGAGTATTGTACGCAATACCGCTGATGCCCAAGCAGACGCGCCTCATATAGTAGTATATAGGGTTTTTACTATAACCTCAGGTGAGAAGTTGTAGGGTTAAAGAGTTAGAAGGTGGAAAACCCACAGTATTCTGCTACAAGGCTGATTCCGGGTGGATTAGAGCGCTTCAGGTGAGTATCGACTTGCATTCGCTCCACACTCTCTTTAGTGATTATTGCTGCTTGTAGAAGCAGCCTGACCGACAGGCGGAATGGGGCTCTATGGTATACTGCAACTGCTGCGATTACCTTCTCAAGTGCTTCACTGGGGCAGACTGTACCGATCCTCAAGAATGAGGGATGTGATACTGTTGAGACTGAAATGGTTTGCCCCGAAGGAAGTGCGTGCAGTCATTGATGCGCTGGATGAAGCACGGTTACGTCTTGATTCTTCGGCGTACCGGACTGTGAGAAGCATTGCTGAAGATCTGATATGGGGTAATGCTAAGGAAGTAATCAAGGCCACGCACGAGGGCATATCTCCGCATCAGCATGCCTACTCACTGATAGCCAACGTTGCTGGCGATTTGCTGGAAACTGGCCGATACCACATTCATAGCGGTTGGCTAAACCCCTTAGATATAGGTAGCGACCTGCTTCGTCTGTTCGACATCGCGATAGATGAGATGGTATCAGTGGGTGCCATCGACGAAGATAGCGGTCGTGCTCATAAGTCTGCGCTTCTGGACCGAATCGCCGAAGTTGGCTAGAGCAGCCACATATGCCTGCACTGACAGTCTATATCTCCCACCGGCATGGTGTTGATCTAGAGCTCAAATCTGCCATGATCCTAACCTTGTCACACGACCAGTCTGCCGAGGACAGCCACTCTCTGTTCAAGGTTCTCGACGTACCGCCTGAAGGCGAAAATCAGCTCGGTCTGAGCTCTGTGATCAAGCCACGAGTCCGACTGTGCCAGGCCAGCTATGCACGCGGCCACGATCGTCTGCGGAACGGTGAGACCTGTACACCGCGCGATCTGCGACAGATGTACGTGAACGCGGGAGAAAACTTGTGCATATTCAGGAGCATCAAGTGACAGTTCACCGATCTTGAGATTCAGTCTGCGCTTTCCTAGAAAGGCCTGGAGCACAGCCTCGCTGCGCTCTTCATAGGCCTTAGTCATGAGCTCTTGAAGCTGTGCTACCGCCAGCACCCGGTGCAGCTGCCTGAGCCCCGCTCGCGTCGAGTATCGTACCGCACCTGAGAAAGACTTCAGGCGTCCATGGAAAGCCTGGGCAGCCGTTAAGTGGGCGACAAGCAGCACAGGAAGTCCGGACATCTTGACAGTGTGATGCAGTGGAGTACGAGTGCGTTCCGTCTCACGCTGCTCATCGCCATCGCCGAGCGCGACCTCCTCCTCCAGGGACGTGCCTCCCAGACGCAAGGTTGAGCCCCAATTGTGGCTCATGCATTCGTCGATAAATGCCACAGTGATGACGGCTGGTTGCTTTGCATGCATAATCGGCATTGAAAGCACTCCTTCATTCGGGCCGCATTATTTGCGCGGCCTCGTGTTTTTTTTTGTTCCCTGCACTATTACACATCTCGCCACAGATTGAGGCCCTACGACGTCAGTGGTCCCCGAGAGGCAGAGAGGGACGCACATGCATCGGCTTCGACAACCTGGCCTGGAGCGGCAGCCCGGATTGCCAGAGTGGCCAACAATCTGGCGAGCTCGCAGACCTCAGACGATACTAACTCTGATCCAGGCGCTTTCTTTACCTCACAAGCACTCTCCGGAGCTCGCAAGATTCTCACCTCCAGGCAGTTATCAGAATCGCATGTGTTTATGCCGGCTTTTGCGCTGCTTCTATCTCGAACAAGTCTCTTACCGGTACCCCAAAGATGGCCGCCAACTGCCGCAACGACCTGGCTGACGGTAGCTGACGACCATGCTCCCATCGAGCGACTTGTGTTGGGAACTTCGGTGGCTGAAACCTCATCCCGAGCTCCATCTGCGACCAACCACGCTCCGTGCGCAGCTCTTTGACGCGCAACATCGCCCCACATCCTTTCAAGTTCTCGCTTCGAGCATACGAAATAGAATCGGTGGTGTCTGCAAATGCTTTCGATCACACATGTGATGGCAAAAGATCACACAAAAGCAATACACGGTAGAATCGGACGTATATGGTATCATTACGGCAAACAAACGCACCAGAAGGGTGTCGATTATGATGCCGAGGGTGACATTTAAGTCGCGTGTGAAAGATCTGTTCGATAAGAGTGGAAAGACTCAACAGCAGGTGGCCGCTGAAGTGCATGTAGAGCATGAGACTTTGAACAAGTACATAAACGAGCAGGGTCGGCGGCGGGACATGAGAGTAGTCAGGAGACTTGCTCAAGTGCTTGGCGGTGATGAGCGTGAGCTGATGTTCCTAGCAGCGCTGGAAGTCATACCGAGAGAAGTAAGAGACGGGCTAGTTCCAATGATCAGCAGATTAATACACGTGGCTTCTGAAGTGGCTGGTATTGTCGATACACGTCCGGATGTTGGCGCCCTGATATATGACACTCGCGTGACGGTCTCCGAAAAGATGGTAGAACTGCGCTCTGTGGTCTCATCTCTTGCCAGCGCGTTGTCAGAGGCCAAAGATACTGAGGGGCCTTGTGCTTACCCAAACTATTGGGAGGGCATGGAAGGGCTTCTCGACGAAGGTGACACGGACGCGCCATATCGCCAGATCGAATTACAGTCAGGCGTGCCTGCAGAAATCGTTAAGGAGCTCGTGAGTGTTGTCGGGAAAGCGATGCGGAGTGCCGTGAAGGGTTAGTATCAGGCATGGGGTTATCGAGGACCTACAGTCTTACCCGGTAGCGATGGAAGACCTTACTGCTCTTTGGCACCAGGAAAAGCAGCGTACAAGGCCACTTCGTACAGTACTGCTGCCATGATGAGCGAGACAACCCATCCAGGTGTGCTGAGCCGCATAACCCAGCTGAACTCGGCAGCCATAGCCAGCACGACTGCCAGCAGGTAATACATTGCACGATCCCTATGCGAAAGCACAAGTGCTTGCATGAGAAACCACGAAGCCGTCGCAGCAGCCAGAACCCACAGGCGCCCCCCTGTTAGGAGGGTCAGTGAGGTGAAGCTGAGCAGTATGGTCTGAAACCCGGTCGTATACGTGTAGGGAACCCTGCGCTTGATTCTGCGTCTCATCTCAAGCCAGAATGATATGCTTAGCACCATGAGAACGCCACCCAGAACTCGTGTGAGCATACTATTCTCCTCTGCGGAAGAACGTAGTTTTGCTACCAACGCCTGCAGTAGGAACGCGTCAGCTCTTATTCAGGCAAGAACCGACTATTGTAGCGCTCATGCAGACTCCGGCGTTTCGAAGAAGAGCCTGCGTCATCCATTCATCCATTGTCGCCTTGCAACCCCACAACTTCACAACCCCACAACTTCACAACCTTGCAACTCCACAACTTTGCACCCTGGGGTGATAATAAGATCTTCTATTACTTATATATATACGCCGGATGACTTCGATCAGATCTGCCACCTGAGATCATCACGAAGTAGCTACCAGGTCGTTCTTCCTCGGACGCCCCGCCTTATGCTCAAACCGTATCTGTTCTTCGGGCCGGAACCTGAGCTTCAGCGCCATGCGGTCGTGTGTTATCGTGAGCTTCTCCACCAGCAGGCCCATTATGTGCTTCCGCTCTTCAAGCGTGGCCACTTCCCACAGCCGGTCGAAGTCGGTGAGCGCCGCCATCACGTCGTCCAGCAGTGTCATGAGACTCTCGCCCTTCTGCATGGCGTCTTCAACTTCGGCCATCTGCTGATGCAGAGCGTTCCTTCGCTCCTGTAACTTCGTGTTGCGCTCGCGGAACTGCTCTTGATCTATCAGCCCCTCGTCAACCATGTCGGCCCACCTGTTGAAACTGGCGGTGTTCTTAGCGATCTCGGCCTCAATCTCTCGCTTGCGCTCATGCAGGCGCGCGGGCTCTGAAGCCATGAGCCTTGCGGCCTCCTCTCTCGCCATGGCCTGGATCTCTACGCCAGACGCGAACGCTCGAACCCTGGACAGCACGATCTCGTCCACGGTCTCCGCTTTCCTGATAACACCACGGCACGCTCTCTCGTCAACTCTCTGGTTCCCGCTGCAGCGGTAGCGCTTCAGCCCTCTGGCCTTATCCCGGCTTGTGAGCAGCCAGCCACACGTACCGCAGCGCGCTATGCCGCCAAGAAGCTGAGTAGACTCACGTGTTCGCGGTCCAGGTGCGCTGCCCCCAGTTCGTCTGCTCGCCATTATCCGCTCCACCTGCTCAAACTGTTCTTGTGAGATGATGGGCTCGTGTGCACCAGAATACACCTTGCCGTCGTATCGCAGATTGCCAACGTAGACCGGATTGCCCAGTATCGTGGAGATGTGAAACGCCGACCACGTGTGCCCGTCCCTGGCGCGAACCTTTTCAGCGTTGAGGAGTCTTGCTATGCGTGATACCGACAGCTTTGACTCTGTGTAGAGGTCAAAGATGCGTCTCACGATAGCGCTTTCGTCAGCCTCTATGAGCAGTCCTTCGCCAGGTCTATATATGTAGCCGAACGCAGTTATGCCACCCTTCCACTGACCTGAGCGAGCGCGCTGTATGAGACCGTTCTTAGAGTTCTCGCCAAGCGTTTCACGCCCGAACTGGGCAAAGACGGCCATCACGCCGACGGATGCTCTTCCTGCAGCGGTTGAGGTATCGAGCGATTCGGCAATGGCTATGAGAGATACGTTATGCTGGTTGACGAGTTCGAGGAAAGCATAGACGTCTTTGACGCTACGCGACAGCCTGTCGAGCTTGTACACCACCACGGCATCAACGCGCCTGGCCTTTATATCATCGATGAGTTCCTGAAAGCCAGGCCGCTTCTCGGTTGACTTGCCGCTGCCCACATCCTTCCTGACCTTGAGTATGCGCCAGTCCCCCTGGCCATTCTGCTTCTTTCTTGCGATGTACTCCCTTGCTAATTCCTCTTAGTACTGAAGAGAGAAGCGGTTGTATTAGGCCTGTTCCTCACTGCTTACCCAGCAGTAGGTGGAGCATCGGGGCACATGAAATACTCCCGCCAGCACTATGCCACAAATGGGTGCAACAAGATATACTAGATCAGGCCAGCATCGCTGTTAATGCACCCATTGTGCGTGGCTTATGGTTTGGTGCCCGTGGGCCGTAAGGGTGCTCAGCAACTCAGGCTACTGTAGTCTACCGATGTGGGCGCCATGTTGTCAGAGGACATTCATGGATCCTCTTTGGAATCCTGTTCCGGGAACCAGTCAGTCCTGTTTAGGGCAGCAAAGCTGGCTATCGGCATACGGTTGGCGGTGACGGTCAAAGCGAACTATGCCCTCGACCCAGTTTCCGAATGCATGTTCCCCAGAGGCCGCGCGCACAAAGTTGGCTGTTGGATACCACATTCTTCGGGATGGCAATGTACACAACGACCTGAGCACCAACTACTTTGACGAGCGCGACAAGACAGAGGTAGCAGAACGAACGACTATGCGCTCGGAGCCTCTGGGCCCGATTAGTATTACTCCCCATTTTTCACAGCAGTAGTTGGCACAAACAAGCGTAATGCGTGCGCTAAGATATGTCCGGCCTGGTCGATCCAGAGCCCAGCAAGTAACTCGAGACGGCAGCTGTGAGCGGTATAGCCATTATCAGGCCTAAGCTACCGGCAAGCGCTCTGACCACTTCGGTCGCGATGATGTCCAGGTTTATGACGTAGCCAAACGGTGTGTCATACGCCAAGAAAAGCAATAGCAGAGGAATCGCACCGCCGGCATACGCGAGGATCAGCGTATTGGACATCGTGCCCATCACATCACGGCCAACGTTCATACCTGAAGCAAACAGTCTGCTGCGTGGCATATCAGGGCTTGCCTGCCTTATCTCTGACATAGCAGAGGCCACCGATACCGCGACGTCCATTACGGCGCCGAGTGCGCCGATGAGAATTCCGGCAAATAGCAATCCGCGGTAATCGAACTGAATTTCTTGTGGGATGTAAAGCAGCATGCTGGCCTCTTCGGTGCCGAAGCCTGTCAACTGAGCGCCTTTTCCGACCAGCTTGGCCACTATGCCTGCTATGAGAACTCCTCCAGTCGTACCGCATATAGCGGAGAGTGCCTTCTTCCCTCTGCCACCGACGAGCAGTATGGTAACCGAAGCGACCACCGCAGATATGCCAACGGCGAGCAACACCGGATCGTAGCCTTTGAGCAACATGGGGAGCAGCACTTTCATGATAACACCCACTGTGAATATCAAAGACACAGCCGTACGCAGCCCTTTCTTACCGCCCACGATAACAAGCGATCCCAGATATGCCGCAGCAAGCCACGCCATCGACTTGTCGCGCGCTATAGAGTCGATATGAGCTTCAACTATGCCGCCTGAGTCGGCTACAAGCCACAGTATTACTTCTGTGCCTTCTTTAACCTCTATGTCGTAAGCCGGGTTGTACTCGATTCTCGAATGGCGAATGTCAACCACTTGGCCCTTGAACTCGCCCTGCAGTATCTTGACCTGTACCGGCTGTTCTTTGAACATACCGCCTGCGTACGTCTCTTCGATCATGTCCCCGACATAGACTACTCTTGCTCTGACGTGAACCGGTTCTGGCATATTCTCCAGTGCATACACCGGTGACGCAAGCAACAGTAGTAGAGCAGCTAGCACCAGAAAGAGAGGCCTAAGGCTCGGCTTCATCATCTGTCTCCTTTTGGCTGTTATGGGTCGTGGTGCCGCCTGTTAAGCCAGCTTACCTGTACGACTCACCAGGCATCCTGTTTTGCGCGTCATCCACGAGTTCAGACAAGGTGACACTCTTGTAACCCATGGATGCAAGTCGCGTGAGAATCGGGCCCAGCGCTTCTGCTGTACGCTGGCGGTTGCCTCCGCCGTCGTGAAACAGCATTACGTGTCCGGGCTGGATACCCGGGCGGAATGCGTTCTCGACGATCTCTTCTGCTGATTCAGCAGCCCAGTCCTTTGTGTCTATTGTCCACAGCACCATCGTGTGACCGCTCATCTCCATCGCATGAAGCAGCACAGGCGTGATGAGCATATTGTTTGGTCTATACCACTTGGTGGTATGTCCACAGATTTGCTTTATGATGTCACGTGTCTTGAGCGTATCTATCACTAAGTCAGGATAGGTAGTGGAGTGATCCACTCTGTGTGTATATCCGTGGTTGGCTATCTCATGTCCTTCCTCGAGGATACGGTTAACCACATCGGGATATTTCTCTGCGAGCTCACCGACCACAAAGAACGTGGCGCGTGCTTTGTGCTCTTTGAGCACATCAAGCACCATCGGCGTGTAGATGGGATGAGGCCCGTCATCAAAAGTGAGCGCGAGTATGTTTGAGCGTGGGTCAACGTCGTACCTTTCAATCGTGGGCGGAAGCGGCACAAGATCATCTTCATCGACTTGTACCGTATTTCCGCTGGAGATGACAAGCACAAACGAGCCAATGCCGAGGATCCTAACGGGCCTTGCGTCCTTCGGTATGAACTCGGATTCGCGGAGGTCTTCTAGCGAGATGGTTATCTCGTCACCCGAAGCAAGCACAGGCCTGTCCGGCTCTTCCTCGGGTTCTTGCTGTGTAACTGGTTCGGGTGTGCTCTCGGGCGGCGTAGGTAACGGCGCGGGCTCGACTTGAGGCGCGCTGAACTCGCCGGGCTCGGGTGGCAACTCAGATTGTGCCAGCCCGTACACCCACGTAAACGCGCCGGCAACCACGAGCGAGATTACTACAGATAGAAGCCAGTGTCGTACCAAAAACGCAAGCGTATGCCTTTGACTGCCGGATAACTGTTGTGTCGCCAGGTCATGCCTGTGACGTGTCAACATCCCAAAGTCTCCCGACCCCGTAAGAAACCCCTACGCGGATACTACTACTACCTTGTTGCCGATGGCTATCACCCTATCGGCAGGTATTACGCCCACCTGGGTGCTTTCTCCGGGTTTAGATATGCTGTATTCTTCAATCTTCCCGGTATTCTCGTCTATGGAGTAGCCGGATATGATTCCCAGCGCCCTGCCTGCTTTCGTCAGCACGGGCAGCCCAAGAATCTCCGGGTTCGAGCGAACCATGCCGAGTAGTTCGGGGAGCTCGCTCAACTGGAACACCGACGAAACGTTTTCAACCATTACCACATCTTTGCTTACAGCTGTTATGAACTCGAATGGTATAACCTTCACCGGATCGTACCAGTTGGCCTGTTCGAGTGCCAGACCTATTGTACGCCCCGACCTGTCTGTGAGCACTCTGCTGACTGTTCCCACTTCGTCACCGTCTTGCAGGCTCACCACGGTCGTTCCCAGAATCTCGAATGCCTTTATCACGAGCAACACCCCCGAGCAAGTCTCTTTGCTTTATGTAATGGCTAACCGCTAATTGCTTGACCTTATCGTGAGGGTCTTGTGAAGTAGATGACATATATGCAAGCCGGTAGCAGTGCAGGTAGTGTAGCTTGTCCTTAAGATTCGCTGCCGCTACAGGATCAGAGAATACGGACGACGCGAGTGACGCGCGGATGTGCTGTATGCCGTCTTCTACTTCCTCACGCGTATAAGAGGGGAACTTCGATGTTACACCATCTTGCGGCGCGGAAGCCTCCTGCCGCGATTTCCGACGCTCCGGCGGCGGTGCGCCCGGAGCAGTTTGAGCTTGGCGCGAGCCAACCGAGATTATCTTCTTTTGCACGGTCTTAACCCATCTTGCGATCCCGGACTTGAATTCGTCCGTGCCGAAGGCAAAGAAGATAAGCGCGTTAAGGATCATCAAAACTGCCGCTACCAGCAACAGGCTGAGATTTGAGAGGTGCAAGGCGTATATCGACCACAGAGCACCCACCAATCCGGCCGCAATTGTGAGTCTAAGCATGAAACCTTTCGGCATGCTGGATACCGGCACCGAAGCAACCATCCTCTCTCGCAGGCTCGTGCTACTTCATGAAAGGATTAGTCGAAATTTCCGGTTTACCTGCTAGGGCGTCGCATTTCCTCGCAAAAATGCAGTAACAGTGCCGTATGGAAACTAATTGAAGATGCTATCAAGTGCGACCGAGCCACATGACTGTTCACGGAGGTTTAACACTAGTCTGAGATGACCTTAATTATGGGTTGCTATAGTTGAAGTAGAGGAGGTGAATAGGGAGTGAAGATGGCAATGCGGAGAGGAACGCTGCTTGTCTCGGACATAGACGGTACACTCGTAAACTCTGATGACAGGCTGCCGAACGAGTTCATACGGCTTCTGGAAGAGTTCAGGGCCAGAGGAGGGCTGTTCACACTTGCCACCGGCAGAAACTTGAGCATGGCAAAACCGGTAGTGGAGCAGATAGCAGTGGATTTGCCCGTTATCTTGAACAACGGCGCAGTGATGTATGACACACGGCACGATATGATCGTATCTCAGCATACGCTTTCGGCCGCAGACGTCGATATGCTGGTGAGTGCATTGCACGCAAGCGAAGGCGAAGTGGTGGCATTTCGAGCCGACGAGGTGATAAACCACCCGCACAGACAATCACAGATGCATGGCATATCCAAGGTGAGCTTCATTGGAGCAGCAGCACCTGAGATACCGAGATGTCTGGCATGCAGATTTAGCATTGTGAGGTCGCATCAGTACTGTTGGGACATAGGCCCACGGCATGTATCGAAAGGCAGCGCGCTCTCGAATCTTGTGCGTACGCACGGTATGGGTATGAGCGACGTAGTGGCGGTGGGCGACAATGAGAACGACATCGACATGATAACTCGGGCCGGACTTGGAGTTGCCGTGGCGAACGCAAACCCGCTTCTTAAGCGGGTCGCGACGCTACGCACAACACAAGAATGTCGATACGGTGTGGCCGAACTAATAGAGCACCTGCTCTACACACCCGCTGCACAAGTGATTGCTTGCGGCGCTTAGGGATTTCGTGCTATTTCGTAAGCGTACCAACCTTCTGCTTCAGCTCTTCTACCTCAGCCTTCAATGAACCGACTTGCTTCTGTAACCCAGCCGCTTGCGAATACGCAGCTATTGCGAACACGAATGCAATAGGCGCAAGATATCCCAGTACTTCCAACGCTATCACCTCTCTTGCTCTAACTCTTCGTAACTCTTTCTTACGTCAATCTCGCAGAAGATGCATGTATCGCTCTCTCGAAAACCAATGCTACGGTACAATTCTCGCGCAGGCTGGTTAGAGACAGAAACGTTCAGCCGTACACGCCAGATACCCATTTGCCCAGCGGTTTCAAGCACCTTGCCAACAAGTTGCGTTGCCACCTGTTGCCTACGGTATTCTTGGCAAACCCAGAGCTCATCTATGTAAATGGTGCCCAACCGTGCGTCCGGTTTCGGGATGAGCGCTGCGCTGATCCAGCCGCAGAACCGGCCTTCGTGTTCTGCCGCAAACACCCAAAAAGTATCTCCGTCTAGAACTCCGTATCTCGCGAAAAACGAGTGTTCATCAGCTCCAAGCGGCCGGGCTGCAGGATGCGTCTCGCTGACCCGCTGCTTGAGCATCTCGCGAAACTGTGTGTAGTTCTCGCGCGTTACCCGACAGGTTTTCACGTCAGATGCATCCTCTCTCGGCTAGACACCGCGAAGCAGCGCGAAGAACCACCGGGCTATGAAAAGCGCTAGGACAGCAAACGCTGCAAGCATCAACACGCCCACAGATGCCCCGGCAAAAGTCATAACAACTACTAGGCAGAACAGCAACGGAATCAGCAAGACGGCTTTGAATATGCCGCCCACCAGCCGAAACACGAGGCCTACGCCCCAGACAACCAACCACAGCGGAAATAGGAGTAGTCTTAGCATTCTGCGCCTCCTTCTCCGGTTCTCGCGCACACAACTATAAACGAACTGTTTGACCGTTGAGTTCCGTCATCTATTCAATTAGTTTATAACTTAGAGGAGATAACTGGTCGTGAGTACGATTCGCCCAATCATGCTCTCTTGTCTGTGACAAGATCTTGTCTGCGATGCGCTGGACGTGTTCTATGACATCGGCCTCCCGTACAGCAGTCACTTCGGCGTTCTGCACTACCTGCTTACCGTTTACGATCACACTGCTGACCACACGGTTGTCCGCGTAGTAGACTATGTTTTTGATGGGGTCTCGCAGCGGTCGCATCGCCATGTTGTTGGCATCGATTAACACCAGGTCAGCTTTTGCACCTGGGGCGATCCTTCCTAGGTCTTCTCGTCCAAGCGCCTGCGCGCCTCCTAGAGTTGCAGCGTCGAACACTTCGGCAGCGGTGGGACAGCCCGTATCTTCTTCAGCGTTCTTTCCAATAACTGCAGCCCATCGCATCTCGCCGAGCATATCTTGAGGCACAGAATCGGTGCCTATACCAACATTGATGCCTCTGCGAACATATCGGCCGAAAGACTGCATGTGCAGCCCTCTCCTGGCAAACACCCATGGAGCGTGTGCAACGCTCGCGCCGCTCGAGGCGACGAGCGCCATATCGTCGTGGTCTTTGTATCTTATGGAAGTGTGGTGGTTTACGAATATGCAGTGGCCGAGAATCGTATCCGGGCTGAGGAACCCTATGCTTCCGAGCCATTCAACAGGCGTCATCCCATGCCTACGCATCATTTCAGCGAACTCGGGGGTGCTCTGGGATACATGTATCTGAACCGGAACATTGAGCTGTCTTTGTGCGGCCTTTGTTTGGAGCAGCAGATGTTCCGTGCACGTGTCGACCTGCATTGGAGCAAGAAATCCGCGTATGCGGTCATCATATCTGCCGCTGTGCTTTTCTATGAAGCGCACAGCGTTCTTGAACAACTCACGCCCTCTTTCGGCATCCCACTCATACAATACTTCGTGGCCGTTCCTCGTGTACCAGTGCGCATCCTTATAGCCCGGCGCTATATATGCACGAACACCCATCTCTCCGTACACGTCGACCAGCGCGTCGGTATCGTTTCCCATCTCAACAACTGTGGTGCAGCCGCTCTTTAGCAGTTCTGTAAGCGCGAACCTCAAAAGCCATGCCGAATCTTGCTCGCTTCTCTTGGCTGCCGTTGCTGGCAAATACTCGAAAAGTCCTGACATGCCGAGTTTGCGGCTGCCCTGGTCTTCCAAGAATCCCTTGTTGATGCTTTCGGTCAGAAGGTGACAGTGTACGTTCACCAGGCCGGGTATCACAATCTGATTACTGGCGTCAATAACCGCATCAACCTTGCCTGGGTATTCGCGTCCCACGAAGATTATGCTATCGCCTTCATACACCACCGTGCCGTTCTTGAGCAGACGGTGGCCTGAGCCATCAAATGCCAGTACGTACAGCGCATTGGTTATGGCAGTTCGTGTCATGGACTTACCCCTCGCTTTGTGAGTTTCGTACCCACGTTTCAACGGGCAAACACTAGCCACCTGCTTCTAAGCAAACCGAACCAACATAGAGGAGCAGTGTGAAGTCGCATTGTAACTACAGGAGGTGGTTGTACAATATTCAAGAAAGGGCGGGATGTGAGATGGCTTGCGTAGTTGTGAGGAAAGCCTCGTTGGCTGATCTAAAATGGTGTGAACGGGTAGACTCGCACGTCGAGCCTGCAGTTCTGGCGCGCAAGATAGAAACAGGCGAGGTATTCTGCGCTCTTAGTGGGAACCAGCGAGTAGGCTACTTGCGGCTTGAGTACCTGTGGTCGAAGATACCGTACATCGGGCTTATACTGGTTGAAGAGCAAATGCGAGGCCAGGGCATAGGACGTGCGATGCTCGAACATATTTCTTCTGCGCTAAGGCGGCAAGGTCACACTGAGCTTTATAGCTCTTCGCAGGTGGACGAGCCAGCGCCTCACGCGTGGCACAGAAGCGTTGGGTTTTGTGAGTGCGGAATCCTAAACGGCATAAACCAGGGCGGAATAGGCGAGGTGTTCTTCCGGAAAGACATCGTCTAGGTTCCAAAACTACTCATATATCAGGTATCTGAGCCTCTTTGCCTTAAAGTTGTCCAGGTCATGCTGCCATAGATGTCTGAGCTCATCCGGTGTAAGCCCCTCGTCTATTCCGAGGCGCAGTGTGTCGGTGCCTGCAAGAAGGTCTATAGCATAACTCTTTGGGTCGTTCTTCCACATAAAGCCGGACTGCTTCTTTGCCAAATACAGCATGTATAGTCCGACGTCGAATGCGTTGAGCAGGTTGCGATCTGAGATGTGCACTTGCACTCCACCGCAGCGAACACCCGAGTGCTTTGACGTATATGGCGTGAAATACACGGGCCTGAACCATACTCCCTTAAGCCCGGCGCTGCTAAGCTCTGATGCAAACGCAAACGGGTCTATCCAGGGAGCACCTACCACTTCAAACGGTCTTGTAGTGCCTCTGCCTTCAGACAGGTTTGTACCCTCGAAAAGGCATGTGCCTGGATACAGTGTGGCCATCTCGAGCGAAGGAGCGTTCGGCGAGGGTGGCACGAAATCCAGTCCAGTCTCGTCGAACCACATGCGACGCTGCCAGTTGGTACACGGCACCACAGTTAGGTCTGCGCCCAGAGCGAACTCTGCGTTTACGAACTGCGCCATCTCTCCTGAGGTCATGGCGTAGCGTACTGCAACGGGGTGCAAGCCCACAAACGAGCCAAACGCCGGATCAAGCACGTTGCCTTCAACATGCACGCCGGTGATCGGATTTGGCCTATCGAGCACGACAAACTTGCATCTGGCTTTTGAAGCGGCTGCCATGGCTAGAGCCATGGTCCAGTTGAAGGTGTAATAGCGCGACCCGATGTCTTGGATATCGAAGACGAGCGCGTCAATGTCTTTGAGATGCTCGGAAGAGGGCTCAAGCGTGGAGCCAAACAAGCTCAGAACCGGAAGGTTCGTGAGCGGTTCGCGCGTATCGCTCACTTCGGCCAGATCTTCGATGTCTCCCCAAACACCATGCTCAGGAGCAAACAGTCTGACAACCTCTACTCCTTGCTCCATGAGAGAGCAAAACGTGGGCGTGTGTGAAGAGTCAAGCCCAGTATGGTTTGTTATGACTGCAACTCGTAGCCCACTGAGATACTTCCGAACATGCTCGCAGTTGTCCACGCCACATAGCGTATGCATTCTCGCATCACCCCTCGGCCGAGTAGGTTCCCCGATGCCTACCCATGCTCCTGCTTACCCAACTGATTCAGACGTCTTGCCGGATCAAAACGAACCCCGTTCGAATAAGTGTCTGAAGCGAAGCGATGGGATTCATACACATTGCGCAGAGGTGGACATGAGAAGAAGAAGGAATAGAAATCAACTGTTTGATGTTTGCAGTCATAGAACAGTATTTGGCAAGTGTCTCGCATAATGGAAGGGGTGGCTGAGACGAAGACGCCAAGGCAGTTTGTGACAGTCGATGATGTAGTGCAGATTATTGCGGACCGCATCCAGGAGCAGTCACTAGCACGCGGTTCGAAGATGCCAAGTATAAGGCAACTGGCAAAAGATATGGACGTCAGCAACAATATGGTGTACCGCGCATACAGGCTGCTCGAAGAAGCCGGTGTGCTATCCACAAGGGCCGGTAAGGGCGTCTACGTAGCTGAAGGAAATGCCACAGGCCGGCTAACAATTGAACAGACCGAGGCGCAGCTTAGGCAGTATTTTCGGCTGTCGAAACTGAGCGGCGCTTCGAAGGAACATCTCACATCGCGAGTGCTTGCACTGATCGACGATGTGTTCGGCGCTGCCGAACACCGAGTAGCATTTGTAGATTGCAACGTACACGATGCAACCAGCATCCGTGATGAACTTATGAGCGTCGTGCCTGTGAATGTCCAACCCCTCGTGCTCGACGAAGTCGCGCGCGAGCCTTCGATACTCAAGACATACGACCTGGTCTTCACCACCTACTACCATATACGCGAAGTTGAGGATATATGGTCTGAGCATGCAGGAAGATTGATCCCGCTCCACCACTGCCCGTCAAGAGACTCATTCATTGAGGTGGCGCGGATACCGCAGGGCACAAGGATATGTCTTACCGCGAGCAACGAGAGGACGCTCAATATTGTCAGAGGCCTTGGTATGACCTTTCACCAGTCAAATGTGACAGAATGTGTCTCGTGTGACCAAGAAGCGTTGAAGCAATCTTTGGCAGGCGCCGAGGTGGTCATAGCAGATTCCAAAGCAGTGCCTGCTGTACGTCAGATAAGCAGAAGAGCAAAACTCATAACCATCAGGTTCAGAGTTGAAGACGAGTCGCTCGAAGTATTCAAACTTGCAGTAAATGGCTTGGAGAAGTGCTCGGAGGAGGTGGCTGCTTCCGAAGAGTCGTCCTAAGACATGAATCTTTAGTTGCAGAAGCGGCATTGGCAGCTAGTAGGTGCACGGAATACTGAAGGAGGTAAACAGATGATGAGGTTCGGCAGATTCGCAGCGCTATTTGTGGTCGCGGCTGTCTTGCTTGTCGCAGTCAGTGGATGCGGACAGACAGAGACCAAGCCAGAGCAACCTGCAGAAAAGCCACCGGAGAAGGTGGTCATCAAGCTGGGACACCACAACCCCGCTGGTGGAACCGTAGACCAGGTAGCCATTGCGTTCCAGAGGATAATCAAAGAGAAGAGCGGTGGCCTGATCGAAGTCGAGAACTTCCCTGGCGGCCAGATGGGCCAGGAGCGTGAGGCAATCGACGGTATCCATATGGGCACGCTGCAAATGTCCATTGTGTCACCAGGGCTCATGGATCACTTTAGTCCGGTTATGGGGCTTGAGAGCCTTCCGTTCGTGTTCGACAGCTGGGAGCACGCCGACCGCGCTTTGAACGGGCCAGCCGGAGAAGAGATGGCACGACTGTTACTTGAGAACTCTAACATCAGGCTCTTGGGCTTTAACCACAGCGGTTTCAGGCAGATTCTCACAAGGAATAAGCCCGTAACCACGGTTGCAGACATCCGAAACTTGAAGATGCGCGCGCCTGAAGCATGGGCATGGACTCGCATGTATGAACTGCTGGGTGCAAGTCCGACCCCGATCACGTGGGGTGAGGTGTACACTGCGCTTCAGACAGGTGTGGTTGACGGCGCTTGCTCACCAACTCGAAGCATTGTTGACATGAAGTTCTATGAAGTAGCAAAGCACGTAACACTCACAAACCACATGTTCGGCACGATGAACCTGGTCATAAACGAGCAGTACTTCCAAAGTTTCAACCCTGAGATGCAGCAGATTATCAAGGACGCGGCCACTGAGGCGCTTAGAGAAGTGAATCAGGAGATAGTGAAGCCCCTGGTAGATGACTCGGTCAACGCGCTCATAGCAGCCGGCGTGCAAGTGCACGAAGTAGACAACATTGAAGAGTGGAGAAACGCTGTTGAGCCTCAACTGGAAGAGTTCTACCAGAAAGCTCCTCAAGCTAGAGACATCATGAAGATAATCGATAGCGTGAGATAGATATGACAACACCGGTCGGCATGTCTAAGACGTGCCGGCCGGTTACAGTGATGAACCCATGCGGGGGGCTATCCATTGAGAAAAGCACTAGACATGCTTAATCGTGTATCAGAGTACATGGTCATAGCTCTTTACACCGTAATGATCTCGCTCATGACCGTGCAAGTTATCTTGCGCAAGTTCTTCAGCGCCCCATTACCGTGGGCGGAAGAGGCATCTAGGATACTATTTGTGTGGATGGTGTTCATAGGCGCTGCGCTTGCTACGTACGCCAGACGGCACATAGTCGTGGACTTCTTCGTGGGCTATCTTCCGGAAAAGGTGAGAAACTGGGTCGATAAGCTCGTTCTCCCGACAGGCGGGATCGTGCTTTTAGTGGTCGTCTACTACGGTTGGCTGTTGACCATGGAAACCTGGCACAGAAAGGCGTTTACACTCCCGTGGCTCTCGCAAGGGCTTGCGTTCTACCTGCCCGTCACGATAGGATCAGCGCTCATGCTGATAAACATGGCTAGGTCGCGGCTTGAGCCGCAACCTAGCGAGCAAGAAAACCCCGCGGATAAGGGAGTGTGATCTGATATGGCGCTGTGGTTACTCATCGGGATATTCTTCGTGCTGCTGCTCATGGCGGTTCCGATCGCGCTTGCGATGGGATTCGCGGGGCTTGTAGCGATTCTCAACATAGGAAGAATACCGCTTACATTGTTCCCGCAGAGGCTATTTTCGGCAGTTAACTCGTTTCCGCTGATGGCTGTGCCTTACTTCATCCTTGCAGGTTTGGTGATGAACTCCGCGGGTCTCACAAAGCGCCTGGTGGCGTTCTCCGACGCGCTTGTAGGTCACTTCTTGGGTGGGTTGGCACAGGTCAATGTGCTCGTAAGCATGCTGTTTGCAGGTATCTCGGGTTCTGCGTCGGCCGATGCGTCTGCGATCGGTGCGATGATGATACCCGCTATGATAGAAGATGGGTACGACAGACCGTTCTCGGTGGCTGTTACGGCGGCATCTTCATGCATAGGCCCCATAATACCGCCTAGTATCGTCATGGTGATATACGGCTCCATAACAGAACTCTCGATAGGCCAGCTGTTCGCTGCAGGCCTTCTGCCCGGTGTAATCATCGGGCTTGCGCAGATGGGGCTCGTGTGGACATACGCCAAGAAGCGAGGTTACAAGGCAAGACAGCGCGTACCCTTCAGAGAGGTGCTGCGTAGAGGAAAAGAGGCAATATGGGGGCTAATTGCGCCGCTCATAATCCTCGGAGGTATTCTGGGTGGCGTGTTCACTGCGACTGAGGCAGGCGCCATAGCTGCAGTATACGGCGTGTGCGTCGGGCTATTCATATACAAAGACATTAAGATACGCGACCTGCCCAAAGTAATCAAGGAATCAGCTGTGATGACGGCGATTCCGATGCTTATTCTCGCGTATGCATCAGTGTTCGGATGGGTGCTGGCAAGGCAGAACTTCTCCGGGAACATGGTCGCGTGGATATCCAACCTGACGACGAATCCACAGGTGCTAATGCTCATTGCGGCTTTCATGCTGCTCATAGTGGGCTTGTTCGTCGAAGGCACTGCCGCGATCATGATATTCGTGCCTGTGTTCATGCCGCTCATCACGAGGTTCAGCCTGGATCCTATACACTTCGGGCTGGTGGTGATTGTGACCATGCTGGTTGGTACCATAACACCGCCCGTTGGGCTACAGCTCTACATTGCGTCCTCCATAGCCGGGATCCCAATAACAAAAGTGAAAGAAATCTGGGCATTTACCCTGGTAATGATGGCAGTGGTGGTAGCGATGATCTTCATCCCTGCACTGACCACCTGGCTTCCGGGGCTACTGTTCCGTTAACACCATAGCAATACGCAACACAGTCGAACCAAGGAAGGGGAATGTTTGTGATCACAGGGCGAATGGACCTGAAGAGACTCTGGCAAGAGATGGACAAACGCAATCTCGACGCTGTAGTGGCCCTGACGCAAGAGAATACCTACTACTCGACAGGTGCATACATCACCACGCAGAAGACCGTGCCCCCACGGCTTGGATTTGCGCTATTTCCCTACGGCGCACAGCCCACGCTTCTGGTGTGCAGTATCGAAGAGTCTGTATGCAAAGACCAGTCATGGGTTGAAGATTTGAGGCTCTATACCGAGTTCACCCATAGGCCTGTCGAAGCATTTGCTGACCTACTCAAAGAAAAGGGTCTACAGGACAAGCACATAGGAATCGAGATGCATTATCTGCCGTGGTCTGAATCAGCTCACCTCGAAAACATGCTTCCCAACGCCAGATTCTCGGAGTGCAAAGACGTGTTTTATGCCTTGCGCGCGGTGAAGCGGCCGGACGAAGTAGAAGTGCTCGCGCATGCTGCACGCGGCACAACAAGCGCAATTATGGCAGCGTTTGAGATGGCCAGGCCAGGCTGGACGGAAAAGCAACTGTCAGGCCTTATACTGAAGAACATACTAGACTCCGGCGCGGATCTCACGTTCTTCATGACTATGGGGTCGGGCGAGCGTGGCCTCATTAGCCACCCGATTCCAAACGATACGGTACTCGAGAAAGGCACGGTGCTCCGACTTGACTGCGGAGGCATATATGAGGGTTATCTTTCGGACGTGGCAAGAACTGTGGCGATCGGGGAGCCAAGCGCTCACAGGAAGGACATGTACAAGAGAATACTCGAAGTGCAGCGCATAGTGATCGAAAAGTGCACGGTAGGCACACCGATAAGTGAACTGTATCATCTTTCGAAACGAGTCGCCGAGCAGAAAGGACTCGCGTATTGGATGCCGCACTTCGGCCACAGTATGGGCGTTGAGTGTCACGAAGAGCCCATGATAAATGCGTATACAGACACGCTTCTTGAAGAGAACATGATACTGAATGTCGAACCGCTATTTTGGGATCTGGACGATGGCGTCGGCTACCATACCGAAGACCTCATAGTGGTGACCAATAACGGTCCTAGGATACTCACAGGCAGTGACTTGTCTCTGGACATTCCGGTCATCAAGTAACCAGACAAATAAGAGGGGCTTGCTCAAGCGCGTAGCCCCTCTTCCGTTTCTTACTTCAGCGCGGCAAGTACCTTGGCCAAGAACGGGTCTATCATGTCGCGCTTTATCCATCTTACTACCACAACCAGATCGTGCTCTTGATCAACCCAGATAACGTTTGCACCATCGCCCGAATGGAAGTAACTGGACTCGGGGCAGCTTGGCAGCAACAATTTCTTTGTGTTGAGCCTATAGTTCATATACCCGTACGACAGTTGACACTCAGCAGGCATCGATTGTGTGGGATGCGTGGGCGCATCCGGGCACTGGCGGGTTCCTGTCGGAGTGCGCGCCATATCAAACCACTTGCTAGATATGAGCTGTGTGTCCTCCCACTTGCCTTTGCGCAGGCACAGCAGTCCAAACCTTGCGTGGTCTAGCGCGCTTATGAACATTCCGCCTCCCCAGTGACCGCCTCCGCTGACAGACTGCATCATTACTCCATCGATCTTCACCCAGGCGTTCTCATAGCCGTGCCATTCCCACGTGGGCGACATGCCACAAGGTCTCATGACAAACTCGTTTAACACCTGCGGAAGCGGCTTGCGCCAAAGCCGCAGCAACGAAAGCGCCAACCGGTTAACCCTAACGTCGTTATACTTCCATACGGTGCCCGGGGTGTTGAGCTTGCGGTTTGCCCACCCAGACTTAGGGCCTTCTGGTCTATCTACCCAATCTGGCTTGCCCCACAGCTCACCCTGCCAGTCGCTTGTCTGGTTCAGAAGTTGGTGCCAGGTTATTTGACTGTTGTGAGCCGAATCGAAGCCCCCGTCTTTGATGTAGTCGCAGACCTTGTCATGCACATCGTGGATTAGGCCATGGTCAAGAGCGAGCGCGGCGACCGTAGAGAGGTAACTCTTAGAGCAGCTGAACGTCATATCTACTCTATTGGGCTCACCCCATTCCGCCACCACGTAGCCGTGCCGTAGGATAACGCCTGTAACGTCGCCTCGTTCTTTCATCGGTCCTATGACTTCTGGACACGGCTCTTCAAGCGCTATCTTTTTGTTCAGCAAGAGGTCTCTTGAGGCGTCTGTCTCAATCTCTTTGGAGAATGTGATCGCTTCTTCGATCTGGCTTTCGCACATGCCGACTTCGGATGGCTTTTTGCGTTGCCAGTCCGGCCAGCGGCCGGGATAGTACGTGCCAAGTGTGCTGGACAAGATGATCCCTCCATATTGGCGCTTGCTTCTGATTATTAATTCGCTGGTGGTATTACACGATGCCTGCAAGAAAGACGCACATTTGCTTGATCTCAATACTAGTAACCAAAAGGACTGCCCGATGTTTCGGACAGTCCTTCGGAAGAAGTATTTGCCTAGAAAGTATCTTCGAGTTCTGTTACCACCTTGCCGACGTGCTCGCACATGCGCTCGAGTGGTTCTGGAGTGCTCATATCGATGCCTACCATTTTAAACAGCGCGAGCGCGTTCTTGCTGCCTCCTGCTTTCATCATATCGAGCCAACGCTGCTTTGCGGGTTCGCCCTCTTCCTTGATAATCTCAATGGCACATGTGGCAGCTGCAAGCCCCACTGAGTATACATAAGGGTAGAGTCCCATATAGTAGTGAGGCTGTCTCATCCACATAAGCCCTGAATCATCGTCCACTTCCACCGTATCTCCCCAGAACTGGCGCAGGATGTCGCGTTTTTCCCCGGTAATGATCTTCTCAGGCAGCGCTTCTCCTCGCTCCGCGCGCCTGTACAGCCTTCGCAGTAGTTCTGCTTCAAGCAGGTGGGTGACGAATTCGTGGTGGTACGTGTTCATCTCTTCTATAAGCACTGCTCGACGAAACCTTGTGTCGGGCGCCGTGCTCTTTAAGTGTTCTGCGAGCAGCTGCGGTATGAAGCAGGATGGCGCCTCACCCAAGAACTGCGAGCTGCGGGTGTTCAAGAACCGCTGGTGCCGAGTGTTGAGCACGCCGTGCACCGCATGCCCGAGCTCGTGAGCCAGTGTAAACGCACTGTGCATCGAGCCCGTCCAGACTGAGAAGATGAACGGGTGCAGTCCGTAGACAGTTGTGCAGCTTGCGCCACCTTGCCGGCCGTAGTTGTCAGCACGGTCAATCCAACGATTCTTAAACGCCGAGCGTACGGTATCCACGTAATCCGGACCCATCGTCTCGACAGCCTCTACTATCCATTCTTCAACGTCTTCTAGGTTGAGGCTCGGGTCGTAGTCAGGGTCGAGCCCTGCTTTTACGTCCGCAATGAGCAATCTATCAAGTCCAAGAACACGCTGTCTGAGCTTTGCGTACCTTTGAAACTCTGGAGAGACTTTAGCCTGGAAAGTGTCGAGTACGTTATCGAAGACAGAGACAGGCACTTCATCTGCACTGCCGAATCCATACGCGCTTTCGTTTAGCATCATGTGGAACACGCTTTCGTAACGCTTAAGTCTTGATACGGTGACGTTTGCCTTAATATGTGTAGAAAGCGACGCTGCGAGCGTATGTCTGTAGGGTTTAAGCGCGTTTATCATTGAGGCATACGCGTTTCTACGCAGCGTGGTGTCAGGCGAAACCTCGGTATGCATCATCACGCCCATCAGGCTTACCGAGTGCTGCTTACCTTGGCTATCCAGAACAGGCTCGAACTTCATGTCAGCTGTTGTGGCTGTCCCATAGATTTGCGAAGGCGAAGCGCGAAGCTGGGAGAGCGCGGCAAGAGTTGTCTCTGCCTCAAGCCCCAGCATATGTTCTCTCGTAAGGTCAACCTGCCTCAGCAGCGAACTAAACTGATTAAGTCGCGGTTCGGTTTGGATGTATTCTTGCAGCGTTTCAGGCGTAAGCGCGCAAAGCTCTGTCTTCACAAATGAAGCGGCCCTTAGCATACGCGACTGCACATCCATTGCGCGTGCGACATCCGTGGTGTACTCGGGATTACCACCATCGGTGAGCAGTCTAAGCCGAGAGTAACTGACTAGCCACGAAGCGCGCCTTGCGATTTCATCAAGCGTTTCAAGGCATTCGTAGACGACTGTTGCATCTTCGTGAAGGCGTCCTCGGTAATTGGAGAGAGATGGGATCATCGAGTCAACGGCTGAGATCTCGGCGTAGAAATCCTCTCGAGATGCAAAAATGTCCTCTGTCCGGTATGTCTCTTCAACCGGCACTTCTGATCTGGGTCGAGACAGCAGAAACACCCCCTAGATATGTCGGATAACTCGGAATAATTCGCGCATAGGGTTGGCGATACCTGCTAGATGTTCCACAATGCGTGGTGTGCCGCGAAGAGAAGCCGTTTGATCAGTGTCTTCTCCAGAACTCGGGGAGGAACAGCACGAGCACGCTAAATATCTCAAGTCTTCCGAGCAGCATGCACAGACTCAGCACCCATTTGCCTGAGATAGGTATCGTGGCGTAGGAGAGAGTGGGTCCCACGAGTCCGAGACCCGGACCTATGTTACCTAGCGTAGCTGCGACAGATGACCCGGCGCTTATGATGTCCAGCCCTAGTGATGACATGAAGAGTGTTCCTATTACAAAGATCAGGCTATACAGGAACAAAAAGCCCAGAACGCTGTTAAGCACGTTTGGCGAGACTACTGAACCATTGACTTTGGTTACGGTCACAGCGCGCGGATGAATGAAACTGAGAGCTTCACGGTAGCCGTGCTTGAACGCAATCATGATGCGCGAAACTTTGATAGCGCCGCCAGTCGACCCTGTGCAACCACCCACGAACATCAGAACTAACAGTATAGTCTTTGACAACGACGGCCACGCGTCGAAATCAGCTGTGGCGAATCCGGTGGTCGTCATGATTGATGTGACCTGGAACGCCGCTCCTCTAAGCGCGCTCGACATTTCGGGGAACACGTGAGCCCTTAGGTTTAGAGTCACGACAAGTGTGGCAGCAGCAATGAGCAGAAGATACGTCTTGAATTCTGCGTCCTTGAACAGGCAATCTCGTTTTCCTTGTAGCATGCGAAAATGAAGCGCGAAATTGCATCCCGCGATGAACATGAACACGATCATCACTATTTCGATAAAGACGCTGTTGTATGCGCCCACACTAGCCGTGCGAGTAGAAAAACCTCCTGTGGCTACGGTACCGAACGTGTGGGTTAGTGCATCAAACAATGTCATGCCGCCGATATGCAGAAGCACAGTCTGCAACAGGGATATGCCAACGTATATGGCCCATAGTTTCTTGGCAGTGTCGCGAATTCTTGGTTCGAGTCTTTCAGGGGTCGGACCGGGCACCTCTGCTCGGAATAACTTGGTAGCTCCGATTCCCAGACTGGGCAGTACGGCGATAAACAGCACGATAATGCCCATGCCACCCAACCAGTGCAGAAAACTCCTCCAAAAGAGTATGCCGTGAGGCTGCGCTTCGATGTTCGTGAGCACAGAGGCACCTGTTGTCGTAAGGCCTGACATTGCTTCAAAAAAGGCATCGGTGAAAGTGGCGAATGTGCCGTGAAATAACGACGGAAGAGCTCCGAGCGCGGCGGCAGTCACCCACCCAAAAGTCACGACCGCAAAGCACTCTTTCGGGCCGACATGTCCTCCATCACGTGCGAGATATCTGAGCACCAAACCAATACACACGGAAATGCACATAGAAAGTAAGAATGCGGGGACATCGCTCTCTCCGTAGCTCGCCGAGATAAGGGCAGGAATCAGCATAAGAAGCCCAAGCAACAGTGAGAGCGTGCCAACAAGTCTGAACACCATACGAAGGTTCACAACAAGTTATCCCCTAGATCTCTTTGAAGTACTCGTCAAGTGCAGGTACAACAGATGGCGTGGCAAAGACGACCACGTGATCATCTGCTCCGAGCACGGTGTCGCCTCTTGGCACTACAACCGTGTCTCCTCGAATCACTGCGCCCACTATTGCCCCTCCAGGTAGGCCAAGAGCGCGAAGCGGGCGGCCACGCACCTTGCATTTAGGTGTCACCACTATCTCAAGCACTTCAAGGCTGCCTTCTTTGAGGAGTGATAGTGACTTCACGTTTGTCTTGTGCAGCAGCCTCAGAATCGTGCCGGCAACAACCACACGTGGCGTTACTGTGGCATCTATCCCCATCGCAGTGGCAACGGGCACGTAATCTTGTCTGTTCAGCAGAGCTATTACTCTACCAACACCTGCTTGTTTGGCCATGTATCCTGCCAAGAGGTTTGTCTGTTCCTGTCCAGTCACGCAGATGAAAGCATCCGCATCTTGAATGTTCTCTTCCTGCAAAAGATGAGGCCTTGCGCCGTCTCCGTGAACCACCATCACGTGATGAAGGCACTCTGCCAGTTCTTCGCATCTTGAGCGATCTCGCTCGATTATCCGAATGGACGGAATCTGCTTGCGATGTTGCTCCAAAGACTTTGCAAGCAACTGCCCGGTGCTTCCGCCACCCAGTATGACCACGTTCTTGGCTGCCTGGTCATTTTTGCCAGCTAGCCAACCGACTTCGGACGGCACTCCAGTCTTGCCGATGACAAAAACCTCGTCACCGGGCAAAACTAGCGTACTACCTTGAGGCACAACAACTTCACCCCCACGCAAGATAGCTCCCACAGTGGAGGACGTGATACGCGCTTCCTGGATGGTCTTATTGGCAATTGGCGAACCTTCTTGCACGCGAAACCCGACCATTTGCACGATGCCGTCGCCGAAGTATTCCACTTCTGAAGCAGCAGGTGCGCGCAACAGCTTCACAATCTCATATGCAACAGCTTCCTCAGGATTGATCACTAGGTCAATACCAACTTGCCTGCTCGAAAGCGCCCAGTCCTTAAGCCCCTGGTAATCACTGCTTCGAATCCTGGCGACTGTAGTTGTTACGCCGAGCTGTTTAGCCAGCATACACGAAATCATGTTAACCTCGTCCGAGTCCGTGACTGCTATAAACAACTCGGCCGACTTGATGGACGCCTGATCAAGCACTTTCATGCTTGCACCGTTTCCGTGAACAGCCAACACATCAAGGTTTTCGTCAATCTCTTTCAGCGCGCTTGCATCGCGGTCAATTACTACCACGTCATGTTCTTCAGATGTCAGCCTCTTTGCGAGCTCAAATCCGACCTTGCCCGCTCCTAGAACTATGGTTCTCACGACAGCCTCCCGATTGGCAACTATCACGTTGCCGCTGTTGGTGAAGCCTAAGAAACACAAAAATAGCAAATAAGCACATTGACTCATCACGTAGATGTACGAGTGGTACGCTCTTAAGCGGCCGAGAGTGATTCTTCGACAAGACACAGAATCCGAGAGATAGAAGTGTGCTGTCAGTTTGAAGCAATCCGAATTAGGTGGGTCCATTCTCCTCGAGTTCGACACCGGAACCCCGGGTATCGTGTCGTGCCTTGTCGTCTTATCGAAATGCGCTCTTTGCTGGGACAATAAGTGCTTTGAGTAACAACCACTTATGCCAGTACTCGGGTTTCTAAGTTATTTGGTGGGGAAAAGCAGGAGTATAGAGTTGTGATTTAGAATTAAATCCGCCAGATTGTCTATAAACAAAGGAGGGGGACGATTGTGAGTAAGCCAAGACGTGCGCTCTGGCAACTGATGCTATGCTTTTTGCTCGTTGCTGCGATGTTAGCATCGACCAGTTGCGCGCCGACAGCGGCACCTGAAAAGAAGGATGAGCCCGCGCCGGTCGTCACGGTTGACGTTGAGCCGGATTACTGGGCGGCAGTTCAGATCGAGGATCTTCAGGCTGCAGGTGCGCTGGTCAAAGAGCCGAACGAAGTGTTGACCAGAAAAGAGTTTGTCGACGTTGCCCAGAAGTATTTGGGCGCCGATCTCAAGGCCAAGATTGAGGCAGATGCCACTCCCATCAAAAGAGGCGAGATGTATGCTGCGCTCATAACACAGTTAGGTCTTGACGATGAGGCGAAGGCGATTACTTATCCCGTGATACCTGCAAACGACGGTATGGATGTACCGAAAGATCTTGTTGGAGTATTGACTCTCGCGGCAAGAACTGACGTGCAACTTATAGCCTACCGTGCGGGCAGGCTCGTGGCTGCAGATGAGCCGGCCACGATGGTCGAGGCCGCGTATGCCTTGTTCCATACGAAAAACCCGCCGATTCAAGGTGGTACTATTGTGCGTGGTAGAGAGGTCGAGCCTGCACAGTTCAACACCATACTCACCACAAGCGGCGGTACAAGCACGCTGGTAGACTATCTTTCGGATGAGTTTTTCGCACGTGTTATTAGGACGGAAGAAGGCGCGGTTCAGGGCGAACTCGTGTACATTCCACAGCAGCTTGAAGTGATACCTTCGTTTGACAACGGATTGCTCAAGATGCTGCCCGACGGCCGAATGGAGGCCATTTACAAGTTCAGAAAAGGCATGCTGTGGCACGACGGTGTGGAGATCACAGTTGATGACGCACTGTTTATGGCTGAGGTGCTAAGAGACAGGAAGGTGCCCACAGTCTCTCGTTCTGGTTTTGAACTTTGGGACGAGACAGAGGTCATCTCGCCATACGAGCTAAAGGTCATATACAAAGAGTACTACCCGTTTGCAGATATAGGTACTCCGCAGTATAGGACGTTTTTCCTGCTACCGAAGCACATATTCGAAGAGTCGTACAGGCAGGCACAGAGCACCGGTTCGTACGAGCCGTTTATCCAGAAAGTAGCAACCACCGCGGTGTTCAACGGCCCGTACAAGCTCACAGATGTGCAGCAGGGTCTTGCGTACACAATGGAAGCGTTTGAAGACCACTACTTAGGCAGACCAAACGTTGATAAGATCATCATGCGCGTGGTGCTCGACTCGACTGTGTTGCTGACAAGCCTAAGCCAGCTCGAACTCGATTACCACATCATCTACAACATCGACCAGGCGCTCGTGCTTGAGCCGAGGCTGCCTCCAAACATGGTGACACACTACTATCCGCGTACCAACCACCAGCTACCTGTTGCTCTTAACTTGCGTGATAGGACAGACGTCTCAAAGCCGCACCCCATCTTGGGTGATGTGCTCGTGAGGCGTGCACTTCTACACGCGATAGACAGAGATGCGATCAACGAAGTGGCGTACGGTGGATTCAACGAGGTGTCTCACTCGTGGATCTGGTCTGAGCAGCATCCGCACCACACCACCGAAGGTATACCAATCTATGAGTTCGATCCAGATAAGGCGGCCAAGCTGCTCGACGAAGCAGGCTGGAAGATGGGAGCCGACGGTGTGAGAGCAAAAGACGGTGTGCGGCTCTCACTTGAGTACGTAACCATACCGGGACGTACGGGATACGAGACAAGCCAGCAGATGATGCAGGCATACTGGGCCGATGTAGGCGTGGAGATTGTTATCAACAACATGCCGTGGTCAGTGTTTACATCTAACCATAGGCCCAGGGCAGACTTCGACCTGTGCCTGGGTAGTTGGGGCTTCACCGAGACGACTAACCCGTACTCACAGTGGCATTCATATGCCATTCCAGCCCCGGAGAATAACTGGGCAGGCGTCAACTACTGGGGCTGGGCGAATGAAGAGAACGATAGACTGCTTGAGCAGTTCATCCGAGAGCCCGACCCAGAGAAGCGCGCAGCGATCCAGGCGCAGCAGCTCAAGGTGTGGTCTGAAGATCTACCGTGGTTACCGTTCCTCTCCCTGTCTGACGTTGCAGTTGGGCGCACTGAACTCATTGGGTTTAAGTCGCGCGACTTCCTGCCAGGTGACAGCAACAGCCTTCCGTACTGGTACTGGAGGAAGTAGTTAGTTTTCTATAGACAGCAGGCGAGGCGGGCGTTGCCCGCCTCGCCGGGGCTAACGTCTCTAAGGGGGAGCACAGACTATGCGGACCTATGTATTAAAGCGTGCACTCACGATAATACCAATGCTACTAGGACTATCGTTTATCCTCTACGCCATCGTGGCACTTGCTCCTGGCGATCCTTTGGATCGCATCTACATGGAGAATCCGAACATCACGTTCGAAGAAGTGCAGCAGTTGAGACAGTACTACCGCCTCGATGACCCGATTCCCGTACGCTACTGGGCCTGGTTTACCAGTATCGTGGTGGATGGTAACTGGGGCCTTTCACGCGCGTACAATGTACCTGTTAACCAGATTTTGGGTCCGCGCATTGGGAACACTGTGCAACTGACGGTGGTCGCGATTCTGGTCAGTGTTTTCGTTGCGATACCTGTGGGGATAATATCTGCGGTCAAACAGTATTCGCTGTTTGACTATACGGTTACATTCCTTGCGTTCGTCGGACGATCTATGCCTCGCTTCTGGTTTGCTATGATGGCTATTATGCTGTTTTCGGTCATGCTCGGCTGGACACCGGTTTCGGGGATGAACCGAGTAGGAGTTAACCTCCAAGGCTGGGCTCTCATAGGCGATCGGCTCCGGCACATGATCTTGCCGGTCATAACGCTATCGCTTACGCAGATAGCCGGCTGGTCACGCTACACACGTACGGGATTGCTTGAAGTGCTACATTCAGATTATATCAGGACTGCGCGCGCCAAAGGTCTTGGAGAGAGAGTAGTGCTGTTCAAACACGCGCTTCGGAACTCGCTCTTGCCGTTGATCACACTTATAGCGCTCAGCCTGTCGGGTCTTGTGGGTGGTTCTGTGCTCACAGAGACCATTTTTTCGTGGCCGGGGGTTGGACGTGCTTTGTTCGATGCTCTACTTAACAGTGACTTCAACCTTGCTTTAATAGCACTACTGCTTCTGTCCAGCATCACTCTGGTGGCAAATTTGCTTGCGGACCTACTGTACGCCGTAGTAGACCCGCGTGTTACCTTTGATTGAGGATGTGATAACAGATGAAACCTACTTTGACGCCTCAACAGGACAAAAGCGCAGATACCCTAAAGCAAGGGCTTAATGCCACCGAGGATAGTTTTGGAAAGCGTACCCTGAAGCGTTTTCGCAGGCACAGGATGGCGGTCGCCTCGATAGTAGTGCTGACGATCATTCTGCTATCGGTGATTCTGGTTCCGCTGACGAGCCCGGAGGCATTTCGCAAGATAGACCCGAGGCAGCGCTTTCAAGCGCCGAGCACATCACATCCGTTCGGCACAGACGAGTTAGGGCGGCAGACTTTCATGAGGGTCATGCTGGGTGGCAGGTTCTCGCTGCTGGTTGGGGTTGCCGGAGCATTGTCTACCACTCTGCTCGGCGGTGTGGTGGGTGCTGTGTCAGGCTATTACGGTGGACGAGTGGATAACGTGCTGATGCGTATCACAGACGTGATGCTCACCTTGCCGACCCTGCCGTTGATGCTCTTGGTGTCGACGCTCTTTAAAGGTGGGATAGGCACGGTAATTGCCATTGTCGCGGCGTTCTTCTGGATGAGCACCGCACGTATGATACGAAGCCGCTTCCTTTCGCTTAAGACAGAGGCGTTTGTCGAAGCAGCAAGGGCGGCCGGATGCTCTTCGCCGCGCATCATTTTCCGGCATATGTTGCCGAACTCGATAGACATCTTAATGGTCTCGGCGACGCTTACTGTAAGCACTGCTATCATGTACGAGGCAACTCTGAGCTTCTTGGGCTTTGGAGTACAGCCGCCCACGCCTACGTGGGGCAACTTGCTACAGAGGTCGCTTCAGTACATGCTTGGTATGCCGGGCTCGACCACGGTGCCGTGGTGGCTGATTTTCTTCCCAGGTTTTTTCATCTTGCTCACAGTGCTTTGCGTCAACTTCCTGGGTGATGGTCTGCGTGATGCGCTCGACCCGAGGAGCCGTACTTAAGTTCGGGGAGGAGAGATAAGACGATGGAAAGCGCAAGACTGCACAAAGCAGCGCTTGTAATCGATACTCAAGCACCCAGGATTAACTGCGACCTGATACTTACAGAGCGCATGGCCGAAGAGGCGATGCAACTCATCAGGCGAGGTCTATCCAGGCGTGACGCGCGAGTGGCACTTGCCAGGCTGCTGGTGAATGAGATGCGTGAGTACCCGGAAGTCAGGCAGCAGATGAAACAGATCATAGATACCGCCGGAGTAACAGTCAGCAATACCACACAGCTTGGGGCTGTAAGCCCGAACTGTGGCTTTTCCGAAGCGATTGAGATGACTGCTTCGACAAGAGGGCTGGTGGATGTGCTCTCTCCGGAGCTTCAGGTTATCTGTAGCGCAGAAGATATGCGCAAGGTGCATGCGGCCGGGGCACACGGTGTGCTGATGAACCTTCAGAACGCAGATGCTTTCGGCGACAACCTTGACAACATTGAACTCTTCTATAACCTCGGCATTAGGGTTGTGCAGCTAACATATAACCGCTCCAATCTGGTCGGAGGCGGCTGTACCGACGCGGACGACGCCGGGCTGTCGTACTTTGGAAGAGAGGTAGTCAAGGTGCTGAACGAGTTCAACATCATGATAGACCTCTCGCACTGTGGTGAACGTACGACTTGGGACGCCATAAAGGTTTCCAAGCAGCCCGTGACTTTTACCCACACCTCTTCTTACGCGGTGTGCGCGCATGATCGTGCGAAAAAAGACGACCAGATAAAGGCCGTAGTGGACACAGGCGGATTCGTAGGAGTTCTGCTTGTGCCGTCTTTCATCCAGCAGACGCCTCAGGCAGATCTCGGTGACTTTGTGCGGCACGTAGAACACATCGCCGAACTAGTTGGTGTCGAAAACGTCGGCATAGGCACAGACACCGGACGCTGCTATGATTGGCCAAAGCAGCTCAACTCGCTGGGTCAGGTGTCCTCAGAAGGTGCGAAATACGCCAGGCAGTTTGATTGGGTCGGCTGGAGGGCTGAGCACCGCCTAGGCCAAGACGCCAAGATAGACGGTTTTGCCAAGTGGACAGATTGGCCCAACATAACGGAGGCGCTTCTTTCTAGCGGAATGTCGCCCGATGATGTGCGCGGCGTTCTGGGCGAGAATTTCCTCCGCGTGTTTGAGAGAATAGTGGGCTAGTAATAGGAGCCTACGATGTGTGAGCCGGGGTGCTATGCCCCGGCTTGCGTATTTTGAGGCCGAATTGGATTGGTCTCGAAGGACATATTCACAAAGGTGGCCAATTTACTTGGGAAAGGCAGTTACAGGCGAATGAACACCGTTTAGATTTATCCAATGACGGGGAGGAGACTTGATGCTGGAGTTCACAGATCTCAAGATTTCAGACAGGGATCTGTTTCGCAAGTACCTGGGAGACTATCCGTTTAAGACATACGAGTATTCGTTTACCACGCTGTACCTGTGGCGTGAGTTCTGTAAGATACAGCATGTCGTGTATAAGGATGCTCTCATAATAAGAAAGACCGAGAGAAAGAGCGAGCGCAGAGGGTGCTCGTGCTTCATGCCGCCCGTAGGCTATAGGCCAGAGGAACTGCG
This sequence comes from uncultured Pseudomonadota bacterium, assembly GCA_964417635.1. Taxonomy (GTDB): domain Bacteria; phylum Bacillota; class Sulfobacillia; order JAUYEF01; family JAUYEF01; genus CAYQIY01. The sequence goes on from CAYQIY010000001.1 coordinate 138,829, forward strand.
TGAGATAGTTGATGAGCTCCACAGAATGAGTAAGTGCAACAAGATGGGCTGCCTGTTTCGCGACGTTGAAGCACCGTTTTTGGATACGCTAAGAAAAATATACGGTTCGCGTGTGGTCGCAAGAGAAGACAAAGGCAACTTCGATTACATATATGAGTCAAAGAAGCTTGCGACTCTATCCGGGCGCAAACTGCATGCTAAGAAGAACCACTACAACAAGTTCGTCAAGACGTATGAGCATGAGGTAAAAGACATCTTAGAACCCGGAGTCATAGCTGACTGCATCGATTTCTCGCAGGCGTGGCACGACGCGCGAGGCGACTCGTCTGAACAGCTCGTTGCAGAGATAAAGGGCATAAGAGATGTTTTGAACCACGCCGAATTTCTCGGCGTAAAGGGAATCGCGGTGTACGTCGATGGACACATCGCAGGTTTCACCCTCGGCGAGCAAGTGAGTAAAGAGATGGCCGTTATACACGTCGAAAAGGCTGATGCGGCCTGCAAAGGCATATATGCGTTCATTAATCGGGTGTTTGTGGATAGGTATTTCCGCAACGTTAAGTACATCAACAGGGAAGAAGACCTCGGCATAGAAGGTCTCCGCAGGGCAAAGGCATCATACTACCCCGTGAGGCTCGAGAAGAAATGCATTGTCGATCTTTCATAGAGGTGTTCTATATGAGGAGACTGCTTCAGGGCGAAAGAGTGTGTCTTACGTGCATACGCGACGCTGATTTCGGCACAATTGCGAAGTGGTTCAATGACGTAGGGTTCATGCGTACCTACGATATGCTGCCAGCGCTGCCAAAGAACGAAGCAGATGTAAGCGAGATGTTTTCGCGTTACCGCCAATCTGAAGAGAGCCACGTATTTGCGATCCGCCCGGTTGGCTCAGACGAGATACTTGGTGTAGCAGGGTTTGACGAGATCATATGGACCAACCAGACTGCTACCGTGTTTATCGGGATAGGCGACGATAAGATGAGGGGAAAGGGGATCGGCAAAGAGAGCCTGCAGTTGCTGCTCGACTTCGGTTTCAACGAGCTGAACTTCTACAAGCTGCAGCTTAACGTCATCTCTTATAACGAGCCCGCCATACGGCTGTATGAACGCGCCGGATTCATACGCGAGGGTACCTATCGTGAATTTATCAACCGAGACGGCCGAAGACACGATATGTACCTCTACGGTTTGCTGAGGAGTGAGTGGCGCGAGGTTTAGGGGCGGCAGAAGAGATCATATTCCTTCACCTGCCTTTTTGGATGCAGTACCGGATATGTGCGGAATAGAGGGGCATCTGGGCATGGATAGAAAGAGTGATCGTGTTCTCACAGCGCTTCTCTACACTTCTCTCGTGACCGGGTATGTATTTGCCATGCTGCTTAACGAGCACAACAGGCTCATGATAAGCGTGGCGATGTGCATACTGCTTACATCCGTGAGTATCCGACACATGCTGCTCTATCCTTCTAGTAGACTCTCCCGCTTCGGCCGCTACACGATGCTCTTCGATCTCGCGATAGTGTACTGGATCTACTTGATGGATGCATCCGGCATTTCGCAGATCTTTTTCTTCGTGCTGATTGGTGACTCACTGCTTGTATATCCAGTGTCTTACGGCGTATCGATGACTGCGCTATCTTACGTTTCGCTTGTCACCGCAAGAGTCGTTCAGGGCAAACTCTCGGGTGTTGTAGATGCTTCGCTACACGCGCTGAGCTTCCTGTTTGTTTTCAGCTTCGTGTACGTTGCAAGGCTACAGATAAGCCAGCAAGCGCGGCTTAGAAGGGCGATGGATGAACTTGCAGAAAAGAGCGCCGAACTGAGCGCTGCGTACAGCGATCTTGAAAGCACTAACCGTGCACTCGAGGAGATGACCGTGCTGCGCGAGCGAAACAAGATAGCGCGCGAGATCCATGATACCGTCGGCCATACGTTGACCACCGTGCTTGTGAGCATAGAAGCAGGTCGAAGGCTTGCGCGCGATGGCCACCCTGATGCAGAAAGACACCTTCAGGCGGCGCAGGCACAAGTTCGAAAGGGGCTTGACGAGATCCGTCGCTCGGTGCGCGCGCTGCGAGAGCTGCAGTCACCTGATGAGTTTGTGGGTTCGCTTGAGTCACTTGTGGAAGATACCGTCTCGAGCACCGGTGTGCGCGTAGAGACACATCTTAGTCCGCTTCCACCACTTAACACAGCCAGGCAGCGCGTATTGTTCCGAGCGCTTCAAGAAGGGATCACAAACGGCATACGCCACGGTCGCGCAACTCGCTTTGAGTTCAGGCTGGATGTCTCTGGTAGCGAAATCAGTTTTAGTCTCAAAGATAACGGTCGGGGTTGTGAATCTGCTGAGTTCGGCTTCGGGTTAGGTACGATTGCTGAAGATGTCAAACAACTTGGAGGCAGCCTGAGTCTTCTGCCCGGCGTCGGGGGTGGCTGCTCTCTGCTGCTAAGACTGCCTGTTGGGAGGGAGCCGCTCTGCGAAAACCTCTAAGAGTGCTCATAGTTGACGACCAGACACTCATGCGAGAAGGGCTCAAAACGATAATTGACATGGAAGAGGACATGCAAGTTGTGGGATGTGCCGCCAACGGCAAAGAAGCGTACCACATGACCAGAGAACTTCAGCCCGATGTGATTCTCATGGATATCCGTATGCCCGAGATGGACGGAGTCGAGAGCACGAGGATAATAAAGAAAGAGATACCGCAGACAACCGTCATCGTACTGACCACTTTCGACGACGATGAATACATCATCGATGCACTGAGGCATGGTGCGAGCGGATACCTGTTAAAGGACATCCCCGCAGAAGAACTGCTAAAGGCAATCCGCGACGGAGCTGCTGGCGACATACTGATGCACGGGAGTGTGGCTGCCAAACTTGCTGCAAGAGTTGCTATGCATGAGCCCAGGGTACCTACTCCAGAACTGTCCCCACGCGAGATAGAGATAGCCGAGTTGATGCTTAAGGGCCTTTCCAACCGCGAAATTGCGGATAGCCTGTACATTACCGAAGGTACGGTGAAGAATTATATTACTGTCATATACTCTAAACTCGGCACCAGTAACAGAGCGCAAGCAATAGCGAGGCTTGGAAAAATCATGTGACCGATGTCATGACTTTGTGGGCTTATCATGTGACCACACTGGGTTCTACACTAATGACGAACCCAGGAGGTGGCCAATGATGAGCAAGAGAGCAACACTCGGAGCAGCGTTGATGATCGGCGGGGCGCTCATGGCGCTCGCAAACCTCGGTATACTTGATGGCGCTTGGGCACTGGCGTTTGGCGGGGCTGTACTCTTCGGTGTATACCTGAACATGGGCGGGGCAAAGCATTACAAGAACGTGGGCTTGTTGATTCCAGCTTGCATGATGTGCATTATAGCCGCTTTTGGCTGGCTAGACGGCGTATTGGAACTCGGCAAGATTGGAGGAGCCACGTTCTTTATGTTTTTGGCGCTCGGCTTCTGGATGGTGTACTTCGTACATACTCTCAGGCACCGAGAAAGTAGCTTTGGCGATAGGCACTGGCCAGCGTTTACCGCTACAGCGCTCATGCTGTTTGCAAACTTAATAGGCGCTGTCGAGGGCTATGGTTGGGAGGCCGGTCGCATAATACTGGCGGTTGGCTGGCCGACACTACTGGTACTCAGCGGCGCGGCGTTCATATACACCGGGCTCAGTCCGAAGAGCGGTGGCAATAGCTGTGGGCGCTGATGTCAGTCAGAGACCTGTGAAGCGAGACGAGACTTCGGAGGTCTCGTCTCTGGACTTCGATACGTTCTGTATGCACGTATGGTTGCTTCACGGCCACTGTCAATGTAATCATGACCACGCGCGCAGGTGCAAGATGACAGATGAGCCTGACCCAAGGCTGGATTACAAACTCGACCTGTTAGGAATCATCCGCCGCATTGGAGAGATGAGCCCGAGACGTCCGAACGGTTTGTCATCGCACGAGATATGCGCACTTGTGAGACGGATTAGCGAACGCAGATGACATGTACACCAAAAGCAAAAGCCTGTATGCCTATTTCAACACCATGACCCTGTTGCGACCGCCATCTTTTGCAAGATAGAGAGCTTTGTCTGCACTAGCGAGCAGAGAGTCCACACTGTAATGCTGCTTTGCATCCATTGCGATGACACCTATGCTGATCGTTGTGTTGAAAGAGTCTTGGCCGTATGTGTGTGGTGATGCTTCAACTGCTTTACGGATTCGCTCTGCGACCAGCACAGCATCCGATTCGGAGGTACCGGGTAGCCCGACTATGAACTCATCTCCACCGTAGCGGCCGAGGATATCCTTGCTTCTGATCTGGTTGAGGCAGACCTGTGCAACGTGATGCAGGTACTCATCGCCCGCCAGGTGGCCGTAAGTGTCATTGATCTCCTTGAAGAAATCGAGATCTATCATAAGAAGCGAGAACGGTCTGTCCTCTGCATGCGCGCGGTGCACCTCACGCTGCAAGAGCGTCATCGCGTGCCGTCTGTTTGCAATCTTTGTTGTCTCGTCGTAATTGGCTACTACTTCTAGTCGGCGGAGCGTATCGATTTGCTCGGTCACGTCGCTGAAGGTGACTATCGTGCCGACTTCGGCTCCCATACGGTCGTAGATGCGCGTAACTGTGACTTTGAAGTGGCGTTCTTTCTCGGCATTCTTTATGGTGACAAGGTTGTTTGCCTTGCTGCTAGCTATGTCGCCGACTTCAGGGTGCTCTGCGAATAAGGATCTGATAGACTTGCCTATACTGGAGCGCGAAAGGTGTCCGAACAAGTTGCCCGCAGATTCGTTGTAGTCTGCGAGGTTATCATTTGCATCCACGATCAAGATACCATCTTTGCTCCAAGAGAACACTCTGTCATACGCCAGGGGCACAAGGTCTAAGAAGCGCTGTTTGAATAGGGTGACGTAGAATATGAGAAAACCTATAGATAGCCCCAAAGGTATGATATCGAGGCCGTATGGCACCAGGTTTAAGATGAGCATCGCCATCCCAATGATCGGCACCAGCGAAGCCAGAACCATGAGCAACATGTCTCGTCTGATGGCTGAACGCTTGCGCGAAGCGTCCATGAGCACAGCGCTTGCAAGAATCACGCACACCGTGCTGTTGGCGGCGTTGATGAGGTACCACGGGCCCCTTCCTATCTGCAACAGCGAAAGCGAGCCCAGGCGCTCGAGGCTTGTTTCAGCATATATGTAGTGAGAGAGTGAAGGAACCCAGCGGACTATTACGGTTATGACAGGTATCACAAAGAGCACTGGCCACAGAACCTTGCTGGGATAGCGCTCTTTGCCTGTGAAGTAGAGCGTCACGCTGAGCCAAAGCGGCGCTATAAATGGTGCAGCCAGGTACTGAACGCGGTTCCATAACAGCACCTGCTGCATCTGGGTGCTTGTGATCTCCAGCGCGTAACCGACAACATACACCACTACTGACAACGAAAGTAGCGTGCAGACTCTTGCAATCGCAGACTTTCTGGAAACCAGAGAGTGAAAAACCGTAACTAGCGCAAATATGGCTGTGGCGATTAAGGAACCTACAAAAAAAGAACCGAAATCGAGCACATGCACCACTCCTGGATTGATTCGTCGCGCAACCTGTGTGAAGGTATCATATCACAAACAGCCGGGTAGATATCGCGCAAGTGCGAACACGAGATAATTGTAGACCTCGCTTGCCCCAACGCTTATGCTATCTGGTAGGCAGGCACATCTGAGCTATGCGGGTGTGTTGGAGAAAGGTGGAACATCAGTTTATGGAACACGAAATAGCAGTGTGCGGACTCGATTGCGCCATTTGTGCATACAGAGAGCAGACGAACTGTGCTGGTTGTGCAGAGTCCAAAGGCGACATGTTTTGGGGAGAGTGCAAGATAGCCAAGTGCGCACAGCGCAAGAACGTCGAAGACTGCAGCTACTGCGATGAGTTTGTGTGTGACGACCTCAACGCATTCAGCCACGACAAAGAGCACGGCGACAACGGTGAGCGTATTGAAAACTTGAGGCGGCGGCGAGGTCTCACCGGATGAAGTAGAAGAATCCTAGCGCGCAAAGCGCGAATCCGAAGACTACCCAGACAGCGCCAAAATTCATCGGGAGCTCAGCGCTTCCGTCTGGTATGTGCTCGGCCTCAGGATCGAAATAGCGGTAGAGATAATCAATTACGGGTGTCTTAGCTCCGACTCCGGATACGTACGCCAGGAATTCGTCCGTAAGATGTTTCATCTCATCGCGCGCAGCAATTGCATGGCCTTCTGCGCTTAGCCTAAGATCTGGTGATGAGGCCGCTCGCCGAACTAATCCTACTATTACGGGTTCGGGTAGCCAGAGAAGCATCTTAAGTTTGGGCGGAGTTATTGAGATGCCAGCCTTTGTCAACGCCCGAAATGCCTCCTTGATTCCACGTACAGCGAGTACCATGGCATCTCGTGTGCGGCAGAGCCTTTCGACACTGGAACCGCATGCGTAAAGTGCCGGGCACAACGCAGGCATCAAGAGAGCGACATGGCACTTCAGCCATGCGTCCATGTCCTGCCTTATTTCCACGTTATAGCCTCGCATACTTGCAAGCACCTCTGAAACCTGGCGTGTTCTTTGTGTTATCGTGCCTGAGACCTCGCCTATCGGAATCGTCCACTTCGTGCGTTCGTCTGCACGAAGCACGTGCATGACGTGGCCAGCACGCCGCCCTCCGGGATACGGAAAGCCTATCATGACTCGCTGTTCTCCAAGCGCTTCGACAAGCTGTTCTTGTCCTGCGGCGTTATTCATCATAAACAGTACCGTAGGCACTTTGGTGTTCGCAGCGAGGATGGGTAAGATCTGAAGCGCATGGTTTTTTCGCATGACCACCATTACAAGATCGTAGTAGTCGTCAGATGATAGGCTCTCTACCACATTGGCTCGTGTGACAGAGCGTTCGCCTGATGTGCCGTATTCGAGCACTATGCCATGCTCTCTCAGGTCAGAAAGTCTCTGACCTCTTGCAAGCACGTATACGTCGTGACCTGCCTCTATAAGCCTTGTGGCCATAAGGCTACCCAAAGGGCCTGCACCGTACACCAGAATCTTCATGTGCCTAGTTCCCCGCATCATGGATGTTCTACACGCAAAACTTCAACTGTGGTGCCGTCTGACACTATTACTACGGTGCCGCAGAGGTCGGTGCGAAACACCTCTGCTCCGATATCCGCCAGTCGTTCGAGAGTGCGCTCTGATGGGTGTCCGTAGGAGTTCTCTGCTCCTACCTGTATAACTGCATATGACGGAGAGACCGCTTCGAGAAACGCACGGCTGCTCGATGTATTGCTGCCGTGGTGCGCGACTTTAAGCACATCCGCGTTAAGCAGCGCACCGGCCAAGGCCAACATCTCTTGTTCGGATTCTGTCTCTGCATCGCCGCAGAATAGAAACGATGTGTGCAGAAACTCAATTCTTACTACGGCCGACCAGTCGTTGAGGTTTCTGTACGATGAACTGTTGGGTGCGACAAACATGGCGCTCAACCCGTCTTGCTCAAATATGCTTGTGCCAGCACTGGCCGTGTCTATCATAAGTGATTTATGCTTTATGGCAAGAAGCAGGTTTTAGTACGTGCGCGTGGTGTGTGAGGTGCGCGGCATGAACACTTGACCTATGCTGAAATGCTCGAGCACTTCGGGAATGCCGCCTATGTGGTCCGCGTGAGGGTGGGTTGCAATAAGCCAGGCAATATGCTCTATGCCCAGAGACTGGATGTACGATACTACTTTGTTTCCTGCGTTTGCGTCTGCTGCGTCTATTAGCATCACACCGGATGCTGGTTCGGGGAACTGGATGAGGATCGAGTCGCCTTGGCCTACGTCGATGAAGTGCACGCTCAGCAGTCGTGAGGGCTGCTCCGGCTCTCGGGGAAGAGGGGCGCTTTGTGCAATGCAGCCTGTTACGACCAACAGCGCAGCCAGCAGCAACGCACATAGCACTCGTGGCTTGAAACGCTTTAGTGCGACCACTATCTGAAGAGCTCGTTTTCTAAGTCTTTGATGCGCTCTCGCCTTTCGGTTGTTGCTTCTTCATTGACGCGCACGTCAAACCGCAGCACCGAGCCTTCTTTTGCTTCCGGTGGGAGCAACACGCGCGGGAACCGAAAGAATGAATCAGAGTACTCTATAACCGCCCACGTACGTTCAAACCGGTCGATAATCGGGTGTGCTTGCATGGCTTCTCTCCTCTATGACCCTATTACATCATTAGTATTGGCGTAAATGGCGAATGCTTCCTTCCGTTTCGCTCATCTTAGCAGGGATAAGGGCTCCGTCTGGTTTCGAGCAACTTTTGGAGAAAGTTCACGAATTTTACACATGTCAGGCGTAGTATCAGGGCTACTATCTTCTGGGCTGGACGGAGGTAACCGAGTAGATGAATAGCAAACGTCTGTGGATAGGCCTGCTGGTGGCGTTGGTGGCAGCAGGTGTAGGGTACTGGCAATTCGGTTATGCCAAAGACAGCGGAGCTTCACCTGAGGGCTCATATGTAACGGTGCAAGCACGTATTGCCCCGATAGAAGTCAGCATAAGCGGTACCGGCAGCGTGGTTGCCTCGGATAAACGCACGGTCAGGCCACCAGCATCGGCAACAGTAGCCGAGGTGCACGCGAAAGAAGGCGATACCGTAAGTGCCGGTCAGGTCGTCGTGACGCTATATGACGAGAATTTGCTCTACCAACTTGAACAGGCACGTGCAGACTTCGCTTCGCAGTTGCTGAGGCTTGACTCGTATCGCACACCCACAGAGGCAGACCTTAAGTCTGCTTTGGCAAAGTTGGCGCAGGCGGAAGCAACGCTTGAGGCAAGGCAGCGCGAACGCGACAAACTCATCGCGCTATCTCCATCGGCAGGCAGAGTGCTGTCTGTTCGGGTGAATCCAGGGGATAGCGTCAGCCAGAGCACCGTCTTGCTGACCATTGTGGATGACACTGAGGTGTTCGTAGTGGTGCAAGTGGCGCAGCAAGACATAGCCAAAGTAGTACCGGGCCAGGTGGCGCAGGTGGCGTTTGGGGCGGAGCTGCCTCTTACCACAGGCGTAGTGCAGTCCGTGGCTGTTGAGGCAAGTTCGGGTGCCAAGAGCGTTACAGTACCGGTATATGTCAAGGTGGCAAATCCTGAAGCAGTGTACAGGTCTGGGTTGTCTGCGAATGTGACCATTTCAGTGGCACAGTCTGAGTACGTATCGGCTGTGGGCACTGTCCAGCCGATCGCGCGCTACGAGCAAAAGGCAGAAGTCTCCGGCGTGGTAGAAACGCTGTACGTCTCCGAGGCAGACAGCGTTACGAAAGGCCAGCCGCTTGTAGCCATAGCCAATACTTCGTTGGACGCTTCAATCAAGCAGGCCGAAAGTGACATCGAGTCCGCGCGACAGGCGCTCTTGCGAGTGGAATCGGGGCTATTGGCCAATGTGAGCGACGCAGATATTGTGCAGCAAGAGCTCAGAGTGGAACAGGCGCGCGCGCAGGTTGCGAGCAGAGAAGCACAAGTGCGCGCGCTCGAAGTGCGTTCACCCATAGACGGGGTTGTGACGAGCATCCAAGTGGCGGCTGGTGATTCGGTGGTCTCAAACACCTCATTGTTCAGCGTGTCGGACTTTTCTGCGATGAGCATGGTTATACCTGTAGATGAGCTCGACATACCCAACGTGTTCGTAGGACAAGAGGCGAGCGTAAGGGTAGAAGCGTTGCCGGGCAGGGTGTTCAGCGCAAAGGTCTCCAAGATCGCGGCCGAAGGCACGGTACGAGATGGGATAGCAACATACGACGTGACCCTTGCGCTTGAGGATACCACATCTCTTCGGGGCTCTATGACTGCAAACGCCACAATCGTGATACAGAGCAAGCCAAACGCGCTGCTGGTGCCGTCAGAGGCGGTAAGGAGCGTGACCACCGGTGTCACACGCGTCCAAGGAGCGGCGACGCCTAGGCGCGTTACCGTGTTGAACGATGGTGTACCCGAACAGAGAGAAGTAATGGTGGGGCTTTCTAACGGCGTGTTCACCGAGATACTGTCCGGACTAGAGGAAGGTGACGTGGTGGTGATCTCTGTTATAGATCAGGGGTCTCAGACCCAGACTCCGTTGATGCCCGTGACTCCCTCTCAGCCGGGTTCAGGCGGAGGAGGCAGACAGGGGGGAGGCAGGGGCTATTGATTCACCTCAGAAGCCTCACCAAGGTCTACAAGCTGGGCAAAGCCAACAGCGTACGCGCTCTGGCCGGGGTCGACCTCGACATCGAGGATGCCGAATTCGTAGCGGTAATGGGCGCTTCTGGTTCGGGAAAGTCCACGCTCATGAACATACTTGGGTGCTTGGATAGACCCACAGAAGGTGAGTACACACTGTCTGGCGAGGTCGTGTCGATGAAGAGCGACGAGCAGCTCGCACACACGAGAAACCGCAAGATAGGGTTTGTATTCCAGACATTCAACTTGCTTCCGAGGTTGAGCGCGCTCCAAAATGTGGAGCTGCCGCTCGTGTACAGAGGCATGTCTGCAAGAGAGCGGAGGACAATAGCATTGGACTCGCTCTCGAAAGTTGGTCTCTCGGATAGAGTTTCGCACAGGCCAGCAGAGCTTTCGGGTGGTCAGCAGCAGAGGGTGGCAATAGCGCGTGCGATTGCTACATCGCCCGGCCTGCTGCTTGCGGATGAGCCGACAGGCAACCTAGATAGCGCATCGGGGTCTGAAATAATGCAGATATTCAGCGACCTAAATGCCAACGGCATAACCATAGTGTTGATCACTCACGATGAGCACATTGCCGCATACGCGAGCCGTGTGGTGAAGCTCAGAGACGGCTTGATAATCTCCGACGAGAGCGTCTTCCGTCAGAAGGTGGCGATGGGCGAATGAACTTCTTCGAGAGCATCAAAGTGTCGTACGGCGCGCTCGCCCAGAACAAACTGCGCTCGTTTCTGACTATGCTCGGTGTGATCATAGGGGTGGGCGCCGTGATAGCGCTCGTTTCGCTTGGCCGAGGCGCACAAAAGCAAGTGGAGTCTCAAATAACAGCTCTTGGCTCCAACCTGATTACCGTGAGCGCGCCCACATCATCACGGCTAGAACCTGAGGACATGTACTCTATACTTGAGCGGGTACCGACTGTCTCAATGGCAACCCCTGTGGTGGCTCAGGCTGTAACGGCAAAAGTGGGCACGCTGACTTACGACACGCGGATAGAAGGCGTGTCTCCGCACTATGCCGAGATTCGCAACTACAGTGTGCTGCAGGGCAAATTCTTTGATGAAGACGACCTTTACAACCGGCGTAAAGTGGCTGTGCTGGGCTACACGGTGTATCAAGAGATGTTCGGTAACCGTAGAGCGATAGGCGAGACCATAAACATCAGAGGTGAGTACTTCCTTGTTATAGGTATCACCGCCCAAAAGGGCGCCGGGATGCAAGAAGACTACGATGACAAGATACTCATTCCGTACACCACAGCGCAGCGGATGTTCGGCACAAGGTACCTCTCGACAATGGTCTTCAAGGCGAATTCTTCTGAAGTAGCCCCGGCTGCGACAAGCCACATAACGCGCATTCTGGAGGACAGGTTCAGGCAGGCTGAAAGAGACAACAGACTCGGCATGAGGATCGAGCCTTTCAGGGTGTTCAGCCAAGACCAGTTGCTCGATACAATGAGCCAGACAACCGGCACGTTTACGATGCTTCTTGCCGGAATAGCGGCGGTATCGCTGCTGGTGGGCGGAATAGGGATTATGAACATAATGCTCGTGTCGGTCACTGAGCGCACCCGCGAGATCGGAATCCGCAAAGCTCTCGGTGCGACAAAGCGGGACATCGTTATGCAGTTTCTGATGGAAGCTCTGATGCTATCTGCGTTCGGCGGCTTGGTCGGGGTGCTGTTCGGTACGCAGCTCGCATCACTTCTTGGCAGGTTCGGTGGCATTCCCGTTAGCGTCGCCGCCGAAGCAGTGGCTGTTTCTTTCGGATTTGCGTCGTTCATCGGGGTGTTCTTTGGAATGTATCCGGCGGTTCGTGCGTCAAACCTCGATCCGATCGTGGCGCTACGGTATGAATGAGGTTTAACCTTTTCTGCAACGCTCCATCACAGTTCCATCACATGTATAGGTTAGATTTAGATAAGGGCAAGGCAACACAGGAACAGAAGCTGACAACACACAAGGAGGGTCGACGGTGAAAAGCAGAACCGCAGTCTTGATAAGCCTGGCAACCATTATGGTGCTCGGACTCGCAGGCACCGTGGCTGCGGCTGGATTCGGAGGATTCCGAGGTGGTATGAACGAGCCCGGCGCCATGCCGAGGATGATGGAAACGCAAGACCTTTCAGAAGAACAGGCAACCCAGATTGCCGCGATAGAATCGGCTGCTTACAGCAAGATGCGAGATCTCAGGATAGAGCTGATGGACAGAACGCACGAACTCAGGAACCTGCTCTTCCTGAAGGCTGATGAAGGCCTTGTTCTGGCCAAGCGGGCAGAGATAGAGCACATCCAGGCCGCGCTCAAGGCGATACAGGAAGAAACAAGAGGACAGGTTAACGCGCTGTTGACAGAAGAGCAACTTGCTCTGCATCGAGAAGGTGCGTTCGGAGCAAGTGCAAAGCGGGCAAGACCGGGAATGAAAGCATTCACCCGCTAGGCTGGTGCCCAACACATAGTCATGTACCGTACTCTTGAGGAGATAGAGGCCATCTGTCTCCTCGCTTTTTGCTTATTTACACCACACAACCACAAATTACACACAACTGTGCGCTAAACTGTTAGGTAGAAGCTGTAGATATGGCTGGAGGTGCGTTATGGCTCAGGACGTGATTCTTGTGGTTGACGACGAGCCCGCCATAAGGGAAGTGGTCAAAAACTACCTGGAGCGAGACGGATATACGGTTGTACTGGCCGAAGACGGCAAGCAAGCGGTGGCAAAAGCAAAAGAACATAACCCGAATCTCATAGTGTTAGACTTGATGCTACCTGAGATGGACGGGTGGGACGTGTGCCGTGAGGTGCGTCGGTTCTCTCAGACCCCCATCATCATGTTGACCGCGCGTGGAGACGAGATTGACCGTGTGGCAGGGCTTGAGATGGGAGCAGACGACTACATGCCCAAACCGTTCAGTCCGCGCGAACTGGTGGCGCGCGTAAAAGCTGTTCTCAGGCGGGCGAAACCTGCTACCGAGCCAAGGCAGGTGCTGAGATTCAAAGATCTGGTTGTAGACTACGATGCGCGTCAGGTAACGTCCGGTGACAAAAATGTATCTCTCACGCCCAAAGAATTCGATTTGCTCTACTTTCTTGCAAGCCACCCTGGCAGGGTGGCAACTCGAGAGGTGCTGTTGCAGCATGTATGGGGCTACGAGTACTTTGGGGACGTTCGCACCGTTGACAGCCATATAAAGACTTTAAGAGAAAAGCTCGGCAACCCGACAAACCAGCACATCCGCACCGTATGGGGTGTGGGCTACAGGTTTGAGGCGTCATTGCCGGGTTAGGAACTGGGATGAGGCGCATGCTGAGAAAATCGCTTCTAGCGAAGCTGCTCGTGTCACATGCCATAGTCATAGTGGTCACGCTTCTTGGCGTAAGCCTTTTGTCGACGCGCCTCTTTGGTGAGTATCACTTCTCTCTAAGAGAGCGCGAGTTGTTCGCGATGGGAGAAGAGATTGCAGATAGCATAGCGCACCACAAAGCCATTGATGAGTCGTTTCTGGGCATTATGGACAGGTTCTTGGGTGCTCGCATCGTCGTGGTCGATCCCGAAGGCTACGTTGTCGCCTCAACTTCTGCAAAGGTGCCAAGAGGTGGCAGAGTACATGGTGACCCCAGGGCACCTGACCTGCCTCTCAGCCAGAGCTTTGGTGAGCCTATGCTGTCTGTGTCGGTGCCCATAGTATCTTCTGGCGAGAACACGGGCGGGCTCATTTTGAGTTCGCCGGTAACCGGTCTGAACGAGTCTGTCGATGCGCTCAAGCGGCTGATGTTGTACGCCGCAGCGGGCGCAATAGTGCTGTCTACACTATCTGCGTACGCGCTCTCGCGCTCAATCTCAAAGCCACTCCAGGCGATGACTCAAGCCACGGCGCACATGGTTAGCGGAGACTTCAGCAAGCGGCTGAGCGTGTCTTCAGAAGACGAGGTCGGTCGACTGGCGGAGAGGTTTAACCACATGGCAGCGGCGCTAGAACATACTATCTCAGACCTCGCGCGAGAGAAGGCGAAGATTGAAAGCGTTCTAAAGAGTATGTCTGAAGGCGTGATAGCGCTCCGAGAAGACGGGAGCATAGACCTCGTGAACGACCGCGCCAGGCATATCCTGAACATCCCACAACAGGCGCTCGGGACGCCTGTGGCCGACATACAGCAAGGCGGTGCACTCTCCCATTTGGTGGCGCAGGTAGTGGAATCCGGGGAGTCCGGCACGATAGAATTCGGCCACGGCGAGACTCATCTGCTTGCACAGGCGACACCGCTCGACGAACCCGGCGGTATGCGGCGCGTTGTCATTGTGCTGCAGGACATAACGAAGAACATCCAACTTGACATGATCCGAACAGAACTGTTGAAAGACTTGTCTCACGAGCTGAGGACGCCGATTTCTTCTATCCAGGTCTTGGCCGAAGCGCTGAAAGATGACGTTGCGGGTGATGAGCATAGCAAAAAGCACTACATAGATTCTGTATACGAACAGGCCAAGCGGCTTGCTGCGCTTGTAAAAGACCTGCTCGACTTGGCTCTGCTTGAGACATCGGGACGCTTTTCGGAAGCGGCTGCAACTGACGTGGCACAAGCCGCGCAGAAGGCGGTTCAAACGCTAGACCCTGGCGAACGCAGAGTGACGCTTCGGATTGAAGAGAACATCGGATTTGTGCTTGCCGACGAGGCGCGGCTTGTGCAGGCGATATCCAGCCTGTTGGATAATGCGCTTAAGTACAGCCCCAAAGAGAGTGAGGTTCACTTGCTTGTTGAGCGCGCGCAAACAGGCGTAAGAGTATCCGTTGAGGACCGGGGTTACGGCATCTCAGAACACGATCTGCCTCACATTTGGGAGCGGTTCTATCGTGCGGATAAGTCGCGAGCGAGGTCAAGCGGAGGCGCAGGGCTTGGACTCTCGCTTGTAAAGCGCATAGCTGAGTTCTACGGAGGCAGTGTGTCTGTCACGAGCAAATTGCAAGAAGGCTCCGTATTCAGTATCACCTTGCCCTCTGCTCCTTGCTAATAGGCGCACTCCTGTCTTCTTTAGTACCGCTCAGCGGCTGGCGCTGGGTGATAATGGTTGTCTTCAGAGCATGGTCTGGTATGATGGTTATGTGCAGTGCGGTAGATTTCAGACGCTCTTCAACGAATCGGATTCACCTCACCCCCCCAAAGGCCCAGTCGTGACCACAATGCGCTTCTTGGGGGTTATTCAATGTTAGACCTACTGATACAGAACGGCTGTGTAATTAGCATGAACCCCGACCGCGATATTATTGAGCATGGCGCTATAGCAGTGGAAGGCGACCGGATTGTCGCTGTCGGCCCCGTATCGCAATTCGAGTCTTCTGTAGCCAAGAGGGTCATAGACGGTACCGGGATGTGCATCATACCCGGGTTAGTAGACTCACATGGGCACTCAGGTCACGGGCTTACCAAGACGATAGCCGAGAACACTCCCGGAGTCGCCTGGCTCTCGGTCGTTGAAAACATCTATCTCAGATACAGTACTGAGGAGTTCTGGCACGTGGAAGCACAGCTTTCGGCGCTTGAGCGACTCAAGTTCGGTGTGACTTGTGGCTACTCGATGCTCGGCAACAATCCTCGGGCAGATGACCCTGTGTATGCAATGAGGCACCTCGAAGGAGCCATGAAGGTGGGTATCCGTGACATACTCGGTATCGGGCCTGCGGTACCGCCATGGCCAAAAGTTCATGCGCGGTGGAAAGGCGATACTGTCGAGCGCTATGAGAGTGACCTTGACGATGCACTCAAGACCACAGAAAAAGTGTTGAACGCTCATGCAAAAGGCAATTACGGTAAGACGCTCGTGCATGTGAGTCCTGCACGCGTTGGCAAGATGCCAGGGCTACCGTTAGACCAAGTGGTTCGCCAGACGGACGAGGTGGTTAGGCTGGCACAAGAGTACGGTAGCGTAATCAACTCTCATGCGTCGGGTGGGGACATTGTGTTCTCGCACGAGCACCTTAATGTACTCGGCCCAAACGTTGTGTTGGCGCACTGTAACGGCATCTCGCCTGAGGAAGTAAGGATTCTAGCCGACACTGGAACCCATGTTTCGCACAGTCCGAGTGCCCGCGCATTTGCGAGGGCACGGTGTCCGGTACCCGAGTTGATAGCTGCTGGTGTAAACGTGGCGCTCGGTACAGACGGCACAGGACCCGACCGCAACTATGATATGTTCAAGGACATGAGGGCAGCATTTGTCGTGCAGAGAACCCATTTTCATGACACTTCTTATATGCCGCCCGGCAAAGTGTTCGAGATGGCAACGATCGATGCCGCGCGCTCATTAGGACTGGGCGATGTTATTGGTTCTATCGAGCCGGGCAAGTATGCCGATCTGACGCTCGTAAATATTGAGCAGCCACATCTCTACCCATGGACCATGCCTGTTCACCGCATGGTCTACGAGGCGGCTGGCCAGGATGTTGATACCGTGATTGTGGGTGGCGAGGTTCTTATGGAAGGTCGCAAGGTCCTTACGGTTGATGAGCGTTCGGTGCTGAGAGCTGCGCAGCGTGAGTTTGAACTGGCTCTTTCGAGAAGCGAAGCAGAGAAGTACACCGAGATTCCGCCAAAGTTCTGGGGCAAAGTCTACTATTAGTACTGCCAACTGCTTATTGGCAGTCAGACTATACAGGTTCGAGAACCCCGCGTTCTATTAGAGGCGGGGTTTCGTGGTTTAGGGAAGCAAGGTTTTGTTGAAGCGTAGCCAAGTAGTCTTGCACCAATGGTGTTCAACTGCGCGGACGCATGACTCAGAGGTGAGAATTGACTGCAGAGCGAAGCAACTAGTCCAAGACAAGTTGTGGAGGCGATACAGTTGTGCGAAGCGAGTGCTGGCTCGCTCGAGTCGGGCGACGCTCTTGTGGTTATCTCGCGCGCTGAAGCAGGTTCTATGGCGTGCTTGGATATACAGAGCGCTGTGCAGGTTCAGTTTGGCGCGCGGATTGCAGAAGTAGTGCTAAGCGCTTTGCGAGAGATGCATCTGGATGGTGTGCGCGTGGAGATACGCGACCGCGGTGCGCTAGACTACGTAATACGCGCCAGGGTGAAGAGCGCGGCAGAAAGACTGCTTCGCAAGGAGGAAGAGTCTGCAACATGAGTGCGCGCGTGGTGTATCTGTATGTACCCGGAAACAGTCCTTCTCTCATATACGCGTCTTTGGCAGCATCCGCAGATGTCGTGGTGTTAGATCTTGAAGACGCTGTCGCGCCCCACAAAAAGCATGAGGCAAGACACCTTACCGCAGAAGCGCTGCGGTCTTTGCCGTGGAAGGCGTGGGACGGGGTAGCTGTCAGGGTCAATCCGCCGTCAACAGAACACGGAAGACTCGATATCCAACATACAGTGCGCGCCGGGGTACGGCTTATACGCGTTCCGAAAGTCGAAAGCGACGAGGATATTGAGCAAGTGGATGTGCAAATTGGTGTCTTGGAGCACGAGTTGCGGCTAGAAAGATATAGCGTGCGCCTGATCGCATCGATCGAGAGTGCGCGTGGGTTGCTCAACGCGCCCCAGATAGCAACCTGTAGCAAGCGGCTTGACGCGTTATCTCTGGGAGGTGAAGACCTCAGCGCAGATATGGGAGCAGTTAGGTCAAAGCGCGGAACTGAACTCGGGTACGCGCGTGCTGCCGTTGTGTGCGCTGCAAGGGCCGCGGGGATTGTCGCGATTGACAGCGTGTTTCCGTTTCTGGATGACGAGCAATCGTTGTTCGAAGACGCAAAGAACGCAGCAGATATAGGCTTTGACGCCAAATCTGTCATAAGCCCGGGTCAGGTAGATGTAGTGAGAAGAGCGTTCTACCCTTCAGATGAAGAGATAGTGCATGCCGAAAAGATAGTTGAAAGCGCAAGACGCTTGAGTGGTGTGCATAGCGTAGGAGGCAGCATGGTGGACGCCCCTGTCGTAAAGCGTGCTTGGAGAATCCTTGACAGACGAGACATGATGCGCGGGAGGCATGCGTATGAGTGGAAGTCGTGAGATACCAGACGAAATAGCAGGCCTCGAACAGGTGCGTTCAAGCAAGTACTGCAAGAGCAAACCCCCAAGGCATGCACCGCATGATGATAAAGTGTTGCCCAGTATAGAACACGCCATAAGCCAGAGCGGACTCAAAGACGGCGACACTGTATCGTTCCACCATCATCTGCGCGAAGGCGACAGCGTGGTAAACCTCGTGATGCAGGCGATTGCGCATACCGGGCACAAGAACATCCACCTTGCGCCGAGTTCTCTCAGCGCAGTGAACGACCCGCTGGTGCCTCTGATGGAAGCAGGTGTGATTACGAGGATTTCGACAAGTGGTGCACGCGCTGGTTGTGGAGAGGCCATAAGTAGAGGTCTACTGCCGTACCCTGCTGTGTTCCGCTCGCACGGCGGTAGGGCTCGTGCCATAGAAGAAGGCAGTCTCGAGATAGACGTGGCGTTCATTGCCGCGCCACGCGCCGACCGTATGGGCAACATCTCGGGCGTGGATGCGCCCAGCGCGTGTGGTTCTCTTGGTTACGCTATGCCGGACGCCGCGTTCGCACGCTGCGTAATAGCGGTGACAGATAACCTAGAGCAGCAGCCGCTCAGCTCTATAAGCATACCCGGACACTTGGTGGATTTCGTGGTGGAAGTTGACAGCATCGGGGAGCCAGACAAGATAGCCGTCGGTGCAACTCGCATTAGCAGTAGTCCTGTGGATCTTCTGATAGCGCGTGAGATTGCACACCTCATTCGCCAGAGCCCGGTGTACCGCTCTGGGTTTTCGATGCAGTTCGGCACGGGCGGAGCCTCGCTCGCGGTTGCGCGCTATCTGTCTTTGTTCATGAAGCAAGACGAGGTACGCGCATCGTTTATCCTTGGTGGCATAACGTCTCAGGCGGTAGAAATGCTCGAACAGTCGCTGGTACATACCCTGTATGATGTGCAGTGTTTCGACCTGCGTGCCGTCAATTCACTTGCCAAGAACGCGCAACACTGCGAAATAGGCGTATCGCACTACGCAAATCCGAACACTGCAGGCGCTCTCGTAAACTTCCTCGACATAGTGGTGCTGTCCGCAATGGAAGTGGATGTCGACTTCAACGTCAATGTGCTCACAGGTTCCGACGGCATAATACGCGGAGCATCAGGTGGACATTCAGACACTGCCAGCGCGGCGAACCTTGTCATAGTGGCCGGTCCCGCGCTAAGAGCACGGTTGCCTCTAATAGTGGACAGGGTTGGCACAGTCATCACTCCGGGTGAGCACGTCGCATGCGTGGTCACAGACCAAGGCATAGCGTGGAACCCAAAGTTTTCGATGCTGGCTGCGCCGTCTGCGCCGCATCTTATGGATATACGAGACCTCAAGGCAAAGATCGAGGCGCTTTCGGGAGTGCCAGAGAAGCCGCGTTTCGGAAGACGAATCGTGGGTGTGGTTGAGGCAAGAGACGGAACGATTGCCGACGTCATAAGACAGACTGCGCTCTAACGATACGCTGTATACGGGCATGGCAGATATCTTGCGTATCTAAGACGCAGGCAGCGCATGAAAGCCGCCAGTTTCACATATACGTGTTCTGGGTAAGCTCTGTTTGAGCAGACGGCGCACAGGGGGCGCTTACGTGTGGAAAAGCGCTTTTACACTTTTCGGGGGTACTCACTAAAAGACGCTGAGCAGAAAGACTCGCTTACTCCCAGCATGGAAGACTACCTCGAGATGATATACCGCCTCTCACTGGATGAACATGAACCATATACAAGGGTGCTTGAGATAGCGTCTGCGCTTAACGTTCAGCCCCCTTCTGCCACAAAGATGGTGCAGAGGCTAGCGGCCGAAGGGCTTGTTGAATATGAACCGTACAGCATCGTACGGCTTACCCCGCTCGGCAAGGAGATAGGTGAGTATTTGCTGCGCAGGCATAACACGCTTGAGAGGTTTCTCGCTTTGATAGGAGTCGAAGATGTGCTCTTGGACGCAGAGAAGATAGAGCATAACATAAGCGATGAGGCTATGAGTGGTCTCGGTGCGCTATTGGACTTCTTCGATTCGTCTGCAGAGTGTTATGCTGCGTGGTGCGCGTATCTCAGGGATCGCATACGTTCATGAAGAAATCCCGGGCAAACACTTTCCGTAACTCAGGAGTAGTATCTCTTGTTCCCTGCAAGAGCCTGCAAAGACGCTCATGAGTACGTCAAAGCACGTAGGTTCTTCGGAAAGCGGCTTGGCTTCTACCAACTCCGCAGCCGCGTGCACCACTGCGTCGTCAAAAAGCCTCAAGAGCACGGGCACGTCGAATTTGAACGAGGCGTCTTCTGCGACAGCATCTGCGTGCAGCACGCTGTAGTCCATCCGCACTTGCAGCACAACACGACACTTCGCACTTGACTCAGTTGGCTCGGTCGATGCAACAGCACAAGTTATGTTTCTTGGTTCAAGCACCAAAGACGAGACCTCAGTGGGTCTTGTGAGCGATACCCTAGAACGCACCAACAAGTAGACGTAGTCATCAAAGAGCGTTGTCCTAACGCATACGACCTCGGGCTTGCGTGATGCCTCGCGTTCTTCGGTAGCATGGTCAACAGGTGGTGGCACAAGGCGCCTTTCGGTTGCATGGCTGAGTGTGTTGTTTGTATCTAACGGATTGAGTTCCGTTAACACAAGCACATATGGCTCTTGGTCATCGACTAGCATGAGTTCTTGTTCGAATCGAAGCGTGTCTTCAGCGCAAAGCACACGCGGCTGTTCCTTCGGCCTGCTTAGAGAGACTCCTGTTGGAGCAGTGTACGTGACGCTGAGTTCTGCTCTCTCATCCACAGCCCGCGAGACACGATTTGCGGGAAGGCTAAAATCCACTGTCTCAATCGGGTGCTCCGGACCGGTCCCAGCCCAGTAGGTGTACCTTGCGCCTGGAACATATTCGAACTCAAGATTGGTGTTGAACCGCTGGATTGCTCTCGGTGGGCAAACACCAGGCGAAGCCGAGATGTGTTCGGTTACTGTCTTCACATCTCGTTGGGTGTGAAGCAGTATGCGCTGCATTAACCGAATCTCGGTGGGCTCTTCAGTCACGTTTTGCACGCACACTTCTGACAAAGCAGTTGCAATGAGCACAGGTACTCGGCTTCGTAGCCGAACGTGCACCGTGTGAGCCAGTCTTGCTCTGTGCTCATCTATCCAGGTTATCTCGGTACTTGCGTCAAGCCTCCATTCATGCTCGATGCGCTCTTCTGACGAAAAGCCCGTGGCAGAACTGATCAACCTGACGTGCTGCTTAGTCATTGTCTACGTCCTTTCGAATAGGAGGTGGGCCCGTAAACCACACAATAGCATATGCCGGTGTCATGGTTTTGGTTGCGCCACAAGCAGTATGAGTCTGTGAACAGGTCAGAGAGACTACCGACCTTCTCTCACCTGACTATACTGGTCGGGTCAAGCGTCTAGAGTGAGGCGAGGTTGATACAGGTCCTCACAAGCGCTGATGGAACTGAAGTCTTACGCTGAGGTGGCGGAGCATCTCTGCAGTATTAACGCAGGGAATACCGGACGCTTGTGCGAAGCCTGTCCTCTTGATTCTTCTGCCTCTCTTCGGTCACCGTAGCGCACCATGTCCAAGAACAGTCGTACGGGGGCATAGAGTGGCTCCACAGTTCTTCTGCCCAGGTCAAGGGATACGCAGCATTGCTACGCCATGCATACCGCGACAATTGTAACAGAGCCAAAGAGTATTGCTCAACTCGACCTGGCACTCATTAGAAATTGGCTTTGACTTCATGCTTTGATGTAGTAGCCGGAGTACTGTGCGCTCTGAATGATGTCATGTGCCAAGCAGTTCTTCGAGTGTTAAACCGTACGTGCGTTCAAGTGTTTCGAGCAAATCCTGGTCACTGTCCACGACAGGCGCGTCTGTGCTCCACTTCTGTGTCGGGCGTGTATCCTTAAAACCTGTGGCAGTCCCGATCAGCACACAGAGCGAGTCTTTGGGTAACCCCAGGCTCTTGGGTGCAAGAAGTGCAGCAGCACTGGATGCTTCGAGAAACAGCCCTTCGCGTTCGCAGAGCCTTCGAGATATGTCGAGCACGTCGTGGTCATCGCCCGGGGTGTCTAAGAGCAATCCGCCGGATATCTCTACTGCGTATTCTGTCTGAGCCGTGATGTAGCGGCCTGTGGATATGCAGCTAGGCGCATTCTGAGGCGGGATGGCCGCAATTATGTTGGGAACTTGGTCAATGAGCCCGAACTTCTCTAAGTCGCGAAAGCCGAGCGCGATACCCAACACCTGGTCACCGTAGCAAGTTGGAGAGATGACAACATCCGGCGCCCTTCCGAGGTCTAAGAGTATCTCATACGCGATTGTGCGGTAGCCTTCGGTTCCATAAGGATTGCTTCCGACTGGAACTGCGTTTACGCTGGCGAAGTTCGTAGTCGGATAAGCTCCGAGCGACACCATGTGCTGCATGAAGTGCTGGCGCCTGTCTCTATCTTGAACGCGCAGGATCTTCGCGCCCATAGCGAGAGCAGGCAGCAGCATGCCAGGAGGTGGCTCGTCCACCATAAGTCCCACGCTGGTCTTGCCAGCGCGCGCCGCGTATGCCGCAGAACTCGTACCAGCGTTACCCGAACTTGACCATGCAAACAAGGTTTCGGAGTGTGCAATGCCGTGGTTAACGACCGCGCACGCAAGCCTATCTTTAAATGAGCCGGTGGGGTTCGCTGCCTCATTCTTGAGCATCAAGTTCGAAAACCCAAGTTCTTTACCGAGTGAGGCAAGCCGCACAAGCGGAGTGGTGCCCTCGCCAAGAGTGATAGGTCTGTCCGGTGTGTCCACGCACAGTAGCGGTTTGAACCGCCAGATGCCGGCAGAAGAAGCGCTGTTTCTGGCTTCCGAGAGCACTTGTGCGGCCATCTCAGAGGTCAGCAGGGTATCATCTGTCTCAGGAGTAAGATTTGAGGATACTCCTTTCTTGCGGCATTCAGGACATCCTGTGAAGTGTCGGGAGTCTTTCGGGTATACCTTGCCGCATTTCAAGCACTTAAGACCAGTTACGACACGTAGAGCAGACTTCGGCACGTGTGTCCCTCCTGATGTATGCTACCTGCAGTTTCTTTAACTATGGCCAGACAACCTGCAACAAGAGGGAAATCTGGTGTGCGACAGAAGTATAGCGCATACTAAATACCGGAGGTGGAAGACGATGGCGTCTCTTGAAGGTTCGGTGGTGAGAACCGATAGAGGCTATCTCAAAGTGGTGAGCGAGGTCTCAGGCAAGGCCGGTGAGCCGGAAGCATTCTTCTGTGTGCCGGTTGAGAAGGTTGGTGGTGAGTTCGTCGAAACCAGCCGGACGCGGCTGT
Source organism: uncultured Pseudomonadota bacterium (assembly GCA_964417635.1). Taxonomy (GTDB): domain Bacteria; phylum Bacillota; class Sulfobacillia; order JAUYEF01; family JAUYEF01; genus CAYQIY01. Next base: position 162,389 of record CAYQIY010000001.1, read on the forward strand.
ACGTGCCCGCGCGAGAACTCATAGAAGTGGTGTGGCCGGAGTACCGAAGGCTTAGGTGGAGCCCGTTTTAGCGTCTGACAGTCTGTCTCCCTCCTCGCGTAATGAATAATGGGCACCTACCGAAAACTTTTATCTCAAAATGGCAGGAATGTCTCCACTACTGCAGTACTCTCACTCAATCGCGAATATTATAACGCGCCGCGGAATTAAGTCTATAACACGGTGTGTAATTAGTTGTGTGTTATCCTCACTTGTTCCTCACATTTAGCGTCCGGCATTGAGAAGTCTTGGTCGAGGTTGGCGTTTGCAGGTGTCCATCCTATGTATGCGTACGCAATACCCAGAATACGCTCTGGGTTGCCGAATATCTTAGAATGCTCAGGTGTCTTCGTATACTGTTCTGTCGTATGGATCCGTCACTCTTCTGGCACTGGGGGTGGATAGTGCCCGTTTGACCGGCAATCAGCCCAAATACTGAAGATGGGGGTGTGTTACTTGCAGCCCGGAAGAGTCTCAAGTTTGCTTGCACTGCTCTTTGTGACGTTCGCCGTGCTCTATTTCATGCAGCGCAGCCGGAAGAAACTGCCTTCTATCCGACGCATCTCAGGGCTTGACGCCATCGAAGAGGCGATCGGACGTGCTACCGAGATGGATAGGCCTGTGTTCTACACAACCGGAATGGCCGACATAACAGGGTCTTATGCCGCGAATATATTCGCAGGTCTCGAACTGTTGGGCTATACCACCCGGCTTGTGGCGCGAAACGATGCGGACATCATAGTAGGCATCTCTCAGCCAAACGTGTACCCACTTGCGGTGAGAGTTGTGGAGGAAGGCTACCTCCAAGCCAACAGGCCCGAGGCGTTCAACCAAGACTCTGTGCGTTTTCTGTCTCCCACTCAGTTTGCGTACGCATCGGCGTGCCTCGGTATCATACAGCGCGAGAAGGCGGCTGCAACGCTGATGCTCGGACATTTCATGGCAGAGGCAATACTTCTTGCGGAAGCATCGGCCCAAGTTGGTTCCATAACGATAGCAGGAATGACGAGTATGGCGCAGCTGCCGTTTCTTGTTGCCGCGTGTGATTACATGATTATCGGGGACGAACTGCTTGCGGCTGGAGCCTATCTCGCGAGAGACCCGGTAAAACTGGGTTCCATTGCAGGCCAGGACTGGGCGAAACTGCTCGCAGTAGCGCTGATACTCATCGGGTCGCTTATGGTGACGATTGGAGACAAATCGCTTTTCACGCTGCTCAATAAGTAGGCCTACGGGGGGTGGTGATGTATGAGACGCGAATTACCGATGGCGGTGGCCTGCATCGTGGGCCTCCTTATGCTTGCAGAGTACTTCTTTAGCCCCGTCACACTCAAGACTTGGGGCAGCGAGATACAGAACTGGAGTGTCATAATCGCGGCATTTGCACTCGGACTCGCCGCGGTAGGGCTCATCCGCGTACATGCTCGGCGCGTTATCGAAAAGCGGCCCGAATCGTACAACAGTGTGCTGTTGCTCGCCGCGATGGTTATCACGGCGGTATCGGGTATAGCTGCCAGGCAGGGGCCAGTGTTTAAGTTCATATTTGAGCGCATGATGACTCCTCTAGGCGCGGCGTTCTATGCGATGGTGGCGTACCACCTGTTTTCTGCCGCCTACAGGACATTTCGAGCTCGCTCTGGAGAAGCCGCGGCGCTGCTTGTGGCGGGCGTGATCGTGATGTTGGGCAGGGCGCCCATAGGCGAGGCGATATGGTCGCAATTCCCTGTGATAGCAGACTGGATCATGAAATGGCCGAACCTTGCCGGAAGCCGCGGTGTGCTAGTGGGTGCCGCAGTCGGTACGGTAGGTGTTGGTATCCGTGTCATCCTGGGCATCGACAGAAGTTATCTCGGTGGAGAGTAGGAGGTGAGCCGACTTGAAGTATATACTGGCGCTCGGAAGCGTTGACAGGCGTGTGCTTTACGTGCTGCTTGCGGTGGTGTTAGTGCTGCCGCTCGTGAGGCCCATCGGCCTGCCCATATCCATCAGGGATAACTCAAAGCAGGTGTATGACAAGATCGATGAGCTCAAGCCAGGCGCGCGTGTAATTATGGACATAAACTACGACGTATCGGCTATAGCGGACATCGAATCGCAGGCAGTGGCTATCTTAAACCACCTTCTGGACAAAGACGCCAAAGTTATTGCGATAAGTTTTGTGCCACAAGGCCCAATAATCGCGGACAGGCTGCTAGGCCGCTGGCTCGAGGCAGGCAAAGAATACGGCAAAGATTTCTGTAACCTTGGTTATCTTGCCGGTGGCGAGACGGCGATGAACGCCTTCATACGAGACCTGCCCAAAGCGTGTCCTTCAGACTACATGGGAAGCCCGGTGTCCAGCCTTGAGGTTATGAACGGAATAAGAAGCGGCGCCGACGCCGATTTGTTGATCTACTTCTCGTCCAGCTACACAGCTGAGTGGATCAGGCAGGCAGGCCCGCTCGATGTGCCAATAATCGCAGGGGTTATCACCGTATTGGGACCCGCGCAGGAAGCGTTCGTACAGTCAGGACAGCTCAAAGGACTGCTTGTTGGAATGCGCGGAGGCGCTGAGTACGAACTTATGATTCGAAAGCCCGGGCCTGCTGTGGCGGCGATGGACGCACAGAGCATGGGGCACATGCTGTTCATCTTGTTTATAGTGTTTGGCAACATGGCGTATCTGTCCGAGAAGAACAAGCGCGCAAAGCGCTCCTGATGGGAGGTGGCAGGCATGACACAGGATATAGGGATTTGGGTCGCAGCGCTCTTGACCATAGCGGCATACTCTTTTCTGTATAAAGAGAACAAGTTCTACAGGGCTGCCGAACACATATACGTGGGTATCGGCGCCGGATACTCCATCGTCATGGGGTACAGCAACATTCTCTCCAAGGCGTGGAACCCGATGGTGAAAGAAGGCCAGTTATACCTGTTGATCCCGATGGTGCTCGGCGCCTTGCTCTTCACCAGGTTTGTCCGCCAAGTGAGCTGGGCGGCAAGGATACCGCTTGCGTTCCTGGTGGGAATGGGTGCTGCAGTGGCGTTGCGCGGAGCGATAGAGCAACAGTTCGTGAAGCAGATTCAAGCCACAATGGTACCGCTCAGCACGTTCAACAATCTGCTCTTGGTGTTCGGCACAATAGGGGTTCTCACGTACTTCTTTTTCACGTTTCCGAAGAACCGCGTCATTTCTGTCGGCAGCAACATAGGACGCTGGGTGATGATGGTGACATTCGGGGCGGCTTTTGGAAACGGTGTTATGGGAAGAGTATCGCTCTCTATAGGAATCATGCAGTTTCTGTTCGGTGACTGGATCAAACTCATAAGATAGAGGTGCTGGTCGTGCTCGACTTCGTCGTACGCGGTGGCAAAGTCATCGATGGAACAGGGTGTGGTTGGTTTTACGCAGATGTGCTCGTCAAAGACGGCTACATTGAGCATGTGTGTCGCGGGCATAAGCGACCGGAGTACTGGAGAGAGCGCGCAGCGCATGTGATAGACGCAGCCGGAAAGTACGTGCTTCCCGGCTTCATAGACATCCACACACATTCAGACCGCAGCTTGTTATCCAATCCAAACGCTAAGAGCGCACTGCTTCAGGGGGTAACGACAGAGTGTACCGGTATGTGCGGCATATCTGTGTTTCCGCAGAACCCAGGGTATGAGTCTTTGGAAGACTTTCGGAACGTGTTGATGAAAGAGCGGATAGCCATTAACGTGGCGCCGTTTGTTGGTCATGGAACGCTGAGAGCAAAAGTGATGGGAAAGGAGGGTCAGGGCGGAGAACGTTTCTTCCCACAAGAACAGCAGATGCGACAGATGGAAGAGCTTCTTGCCCAGGCGCTGGATGAAGGCGCGTTCGGCATTTCTACAGGACTGATATACCCACCAGGCAGAAACGCGGCTCCTGCAGAAGTTGTGCGGCTCGCGCGAGTTGCGGCAAGAAGCGGTGGCGTGCACTGCTGCCACCTGCGGAGTGAAGAAGACATGCTTATCGAGGCGGTAGAAGAACTGACACGCATAACCAGCGAGTCAGGAGCACCAGCTTCCATAAGCCATCACAAAGCGATGTTCAGGCGCAACTGGGGGAAACCGTGCGAGACGCTTCGTATGATCGAAAGCGCCAGAGAAGACGGCATAGAACTGGTGTGCGATTTCTACCCCTGGACGATATCTGCTGTCTCGCTTCTCATCGATAAGATCGTGCCGCTTCTCGACTATGTAGCTGACCCCGGACTGTTACAGAAGCCAAAAGAGCGCGCGGCTCTCTCGGTGCTCGAAGACGACAGCACGTGGCAGAGCGCCAAGCAGATACTCGTCGAGCAGTCAGGAAACGAGCGCGCACAGAACGAATGCCGCAGCAGAGCGCTGCTACCTCACGGCGCTGTGACACGAAAGAGCAGAGACTTAGAGTACTGGGAAGTCGTAGCGTTTTCACCCTCTAGACCTGAGTTCTTCGGCCTTACATACAAAGAGATCGCCGATACACTCGGCGAAGAAGACCACTGGGATGCAATGCGAAGAGTGTGTCTGCTTGACGAAGGCCTGACCAGAGTAGGAGCAGGTCCTATGAGCGAGCACGACATACTGGCTATCTTGGGGTCTGCCAATTCCATAGTGTCGAGCGACTCGTCAGTCACAGATGGCTCATCGGCGCTTCATCCGCGCGTGTACGCCAACTTCTCTCAAGCGCTAAGTTGGTTTATCAAGCAGAAGAACGCAATAAGCCTTGAAAGGCTCGTCCAGAAGTGTACATCGATGCCTGCCGGGTTTGCTGGAATAGAAGGAAGGGGCTGTATCAAAAAAGGTTTCTACGCAGATGTCACGGTGCTTGACTGGGAACGGTTTGCGAGTCACGCAGACTTTGCCGAGCCAGCAAAGCACCCTTCTGGCGTAGAGCACGTGCTCGTAAACGGCAGACTAGCTGTCGAAGACGGCAAGTGCACCGCTGTGCGAGCAGGGCAAGTGCTTTCGCGGATGTAGCATGGGGGCCGCGACGACCGCGGCCCTCTTCATAGTTCAGACCACTCGGTGCAGCACATCACCTGTGCGCGCGAAACTTGACACGTTTTCGGCGCACAGCATGAGACCTGCCATCAACGCTTCTTCGGTGTTGCCGCCTGTATGCGGTGTTATGATGACGTTATCCAGGTCTAGCAGCGGGCATGATGCAGAGAGCGGCTCTTTTTCGAGCACGTCAAGGCCGGCTCCGGAAAGTTTGCCGCTTACGAGCGCTGCCCTGAGTGCGTTCTCGTCCACCAGATCGCCCCTTGCAGTGTTGACGAATATGGCGCCTTGCTTCATCTTGGCGAAAGCTGCCTGGTCGAACATACCCCTTGTGCTCTCTGATGACCTGAGGTGCAAAGATACCACGTCAGACTTTGAAAGCAGCTCATCCAAATCACGCACGTACGTAAAGCCAGACCGAAGCGCTTTTTCGGGGTCAGGATTGTACGTCCATGCTATCACTTCCATGCCCAGGGCGCGCGCAAGCCTGGCAAACTTCGTCCCGATGATCCCCGTCCCTACTATGCCAAGTGTCTTAGACTTACACTGAAACAGTCGCTGCCCGTGCCAAATGTGCTCTCTTACAGCTCGGTCTAGAGAAGTGATCTTCCGGGCGACCGCGAGCATCAGCGCAAGCGAGTGCTCTGCAACCGCGTCGGAGTTCGCAGCGGGGGTATTGCTCACCGTTACTCCAAGAGAGCGCGCAGCATCCAAGTCGACATGGTCGACACCTGTTCCCCAGCACGAAAGCAGTTTCACGCTTCGAGACATGTGGCTGAGTACGCTTCTTGGAAACCTCACCGAACTGCGAATGTTGACCACCACGTCGCACCCATCCACTCGTTCAAGCAGCTCTTGTTCATCGCGTGGCAGGCTCTGGTAAAGCGTGACCTCTCCGGTGGCTTCGAGGTGTTCGAGCGCTTTTGTGCCTGTTATCACCTGTGGGAAATCATCGGGGATTACGATTTTCATAGGCAGGGCACCTCCGAATTATCTATCTATCTTGCTTCTTACGTTGCTCTACCTCGAGTTACCTCTTTGGCAGATGCGCCACAAGTGCATGTTACTTCGTGTAGGTATTTGTGCCACCGGCATAGAATCACCTGTGGAATGTGGCAACAATACAAAGGAGTCCAAAATGACAGAACACATCCAGAATGCTGCGGCCATCAGATCGAGACTACATGAAGCGGTGGAGAAGGTAGTAGTACTCGAGCAGCAAAGCACCCTTGACCTGATGCTAGTGGCGCTCATGACCGGTGGGCACATCCTGCTGGATGACGTGCCCGGAGTCGGTAAGACTCTGCTCGCGCGCACGTTCGCGCGCTCGCTTGACCTAGAGTTCAAGAGGGTGCAGTTCACACCTGATCTCTTGCCGTCAGATGTCACAGGCCTCAACTTCTACAACCAGAAGAACTCGAGTTTTGAGTTTAGAAAAGGGCCGGTATTCACCAATATCCTGCTGGCCGACGAGATAAACAGAGCCACGCCAAGAACTCAGTCAAGCTTGCTTGAATGCATGCAGGAGGCAACCGTAACTGTCGACGGCGTAACGCATACGCTTGCTGTGCCGTTCCTCGTTATAGCCACTCAGAATCCGGTGGAGATGGAAGGCACTTTCCCTCTGCCTGAAGCGCAGCTAGACCGCTTCTTGATGTGTGTGTCGCTCGGCTACCCGAGTGCAAAGGGTGAGAGAGGAATCGTGGAGCGCTTCTTGACGGACAACCCGTTTGAGCGGGTCGAACCCGTGTGCTCTGCGCAAGATATTGCGGTTTTGAAAGCTGCTAGAGCTCAAGTAAAATATGCAGAGCCTGTGCTTCAGTACGCACTGGAACTGGTGCGCACCACGAGAGAACTCGACGGCATCAGGCTTGGGGCAAGCCCTCGAGCAAGCCTGTATCTTGCGCGTTCGGCACAGGCGCTTGCCGCTCTGCGTGGCCGCAGTTACGTATTGCCCGATGACGTGCAGGATGTGCTGTTGCCGGTGCTCGGCCACAGACTGCTGCCTGACGTTGACTCAGCGTTGTACGAGACCAGTGGGCCAGAACTTGTGCGCAGGGTGATGGAGAGTGTCGCGGTGCCCATCGGCCCGCATCATCAATGAGTGCCTCGGTTCTGCTATGGGTGGGCGTACTGCTCATAGCGGTCGGGCTCACGATGTCCAATCCTGTGGTCGTTGTGCCCGGTATGCTCGTGTTGCTTGTAGTGCTGGTGGCCAGACTTTGGACAAACGATTCGCTGAAGAAGAGCATCTCGTGTAAGGTCTCTCTTCTGCAGAAGAGCGCGCGACCCGGAGACGTTGTCGACGCGCACTTCGAGGTGAAAAACGACCAGCCTTTTCCTATACCATGGCTTGAATGTTCGCTGGAATGGCCCGAAGAGCTTGGATGTGATTCTCACACTCTTGCGGCGCACCACCAAGTGAACCGAGCAGTCTTGCGCAACATATTTAGCCTTCGTTGGTTCGAGCGGGTCACTAGGAAATTCAGGGTGCGCTGTGATACGCGTGGCGAGTTCTGGTTTGGCCCGGTAGATATGACCATCTACGACCCGTTCGGTTTTCTCGAGGCAAACACCGAAGTGAATACGCGAGAGCGTCTCGTAATATACCCAAAGAGCGTGCCTGTACGCGCAACCGGTCCCATGACAAAGAGCCCATTTGGCGAAAAGCCGAAGAGGAGTTGGGTATTCGACGACCCATCACAATTCAGGGGTGCAAGAGAGTACACACAGAGTGACCCGTTCTCGCGCATAGAGTGGAATTCTACCGCACGCACCGGAAAACTGCACACCAAGCTGCTCGATGCCTCATTTGCTGCCGAGACTGCGATTGTGCTCGACATAAGCACGGGAGAACAGCCCTGGGACGGCGTTATACGAGACGTTTTCGAACGCACCATATTGGTGTGCGCGTCGCTCGTTCGAAGCACATATCTTTCGGGCAGACGCTTCGGGCTTTTCACAAACGGCTACACTCGCGGCTCTAACACACCGGCTGCGGCCAGGACGGGCTCTGGTAGAGAGCAGTACACCGCGTGCATGCAAGTCCTCGGACGCATTATTGCGGTGCGCGGTTTTAGAGCGCGCGCGGTGTTGGCGGTGACTGCCAAGAAGGTCTCAGAATACGCAGAGATAGTGCTGGTTACTGCAAATCTCACGAAATCGCTCGTGCAAGAAATCGAAAGGCAGAGGGTGATGGGGCGAGCCATCTCGGTTGTGCTTACCGAAGAATGCGCGCTCTCTTCGCGCCTTCGTGTGCCGACGTACATTGTGGGCGAAAAGGGGACATGGTCTTCTCTTGAACAGATCACACTACGCAAAGCTCGCGCTTAACATACTCGGCGTAGGCTGCTACGTAGCACTATTTGCGCCGTGGTTTGTGCTTGCCGAAAACGCCACGGGGCATGCGTGGCTTATGTCTGTGTTCTGGCGACTCGGCCTTGTCGTGTATCTCGGCATGGGTGCAGCGGCTATCGTGCGTGAGAGACTTGCGCCTCCAGGCCACGAGAGGCATGCTGCAATTCTCAGTGCGCTCATCGGATTGCCAATCTTGTACACGCTACTGCTCAGGCCGCTGTCACAGCAGATGGGCGGCGCGTGGCTTGCATGGTTTGGACTCGGGCTTGGTGTATGGGTAATGGGGCTGAGGCTCGGCTCATTTCCCCCGGACAACCAAGATATGCGCCGACAGCTTGCGCTTGGAAGTGTGAGCTTGGCTGCGTGTTTTATCGTGGCGGGCCCGGATATACGGCAGCTGGTGCTGGCGGATTCTCTGCCGTTCGTACTGTTCTGGTGCATTGGAGCTATGGTTGCCACGGCACTGACAAGACTTGCAGAACTGAACACAAAAGGTGGCAAGCAAAGCCCTGACTTCGCGAGATTTTGGCCACCGCTTCTTATTGCTGTCGCCGCAGTGTGCCTTGTGGCTGCGCTTCTGCTGAGTGTCGGTGCGCCGGTCATGGTGTGGGCGATGAGCGGGCCGGCGCGCTTTGTATGGCAGATTATGAAGTGGGGTCTCATGCTTGTGGCTTACGCGCTGGGGTACGTGCTACAGGCAGTTGTCTGGATCATCAATCTGTTCTTGGTAAGGCGTGGGCACGAGCCGATGGAGGTGCCCTCAGAAGTGGCGCAGGACCAGTTCCCTGAGGTTGAACTCAAGAGCGTACCGCCCGCGTTTGCCGAGATAGCGAAGTGGGTTGGGGCGGCAGTGCTTGTGCTCTCCATGGTCGCGCTGGCAACGCATTACCTGCTGAAGCGTTTCTGGAAGCCAGCTGACGAGGGTGTTGACGAGATGAGAGAATCTTATGCATCTGCAGAAGCTCTTCGCACCTGGGCGAAGGCTCGCATTGGCTCGGCAATCGACTCCATAAAGCGTATGGGTACCCGCTCACGGCTCGACAACGCCACCCAGATCTACAACGCGGTGCTTCTTGAGGCGCAAAGACGAGGGTTCAAGAAGCGCGATTCACAGACTGCCCACAGTTTTCAGCCGAGTATTCGAGACTGTTTTCCCGAACAGAAAGAGGAGGCCGATCTTGTGTTAAGGGGCTTCAGCCTCGAGTACTATGCCGAAAAAACACTGGAACAGCAGCTTATGCATGAGATAAAAGAAGCGCACAAGATGCTTGTGAGCCGCACGTCTGGCTCGTAGCGAAGATATCTCCGATCCGCACACTTCGGCTACATTCATGTCCCCAGATTACGGCAGTAACCCGAAAGTACTCTACCGGAAGGAACTGCATATGTCTAAGAAGAAAGGTGTTTGTGAACGATTTCGCAAACCAGAGGGGTGTGCTCGGTGAAGAAGAGAGAGACCTACCTGGAATGCTACGTGATGCTGGCACTTGCAGTGCTGCTGTGTATTATTGGCTTTTCGCCCGAAGCGTTTCGTAGGTTCTACAATAACACAGAAGCGTTCATCCCGTGGATAATACTGTGGATGTTTTTCCGCATAATACGGCTCGAGCGAAGACTGAAGAAGATGCAGACTTCGGATGAAGAAAGTAGCGCTTGCACGTGCGGTACGTGCAAAGTGTGTATCGGCACCTAGTAGCAACAGAACTGTCAGGGGCTGCCCTATAAGCCAATGGGGCGGCCCGTTTCTTGTTAGATGCAAAAGGGGTGGAACCCACCTTCAAAACGCAAGTCAAATAGTTGAATACATGCACAATTAGGGGGTTCAACCGGGTGGGGCGGTTCTTTCGGACAAAAGGTGTAGCAGAGATCCTGTTTGTGTTAGTGCTGCTTTCGACGGGTAGCAGCTTGCTGCTGTGTTGGTTGTTTGCTCAGCAAGAGACGCAGTTGAAAGGTATGCAGACCGACTTACTGTATTCTGCGGGCAAGTACTACGAGAGCATGGCACGCTCTCTGGAGACTGTGTTGAAAGCAGAGCCCGGCTCTAGAGATACCGAAATCGGTCTCATAATGGCAGACCACATGTTGGCAAATAGCATGGAGGCGTACTATATAGCCAGATCGTTCATCTCGATGGAGAGCCGTGCACTCATAGCCGACATAAACCAGGCGATGCACAAGATGCTAAGCGAGATCCACGTGTCGCAAGACAGACAAGCGATACACGCTCTTCGTGACATAGCGTTTCACCTCTCGAGTGCGCACGAAGCGCTTCAGAGCATGTTTGAAGGAGAGAGTTCAAGAGGTATTTCGCATCAGTACGATAGGTTCGTGCAGAACCTGCTGGCTTCGCTTCGTGAAAACGGCCAACTAGAACGCTTAGACAGTTACAGGCCGGGTCTCACCGAGCGTTAGCGCACTTGGCTTCGCCCGCGCTTGGTCATCTGCGCTAGAAGACTGCCGAGCCGCCTGGGATGGCGGTAACCGACCCAAACAAACACAGAACTCATGAAGTCTGTGGTCACCACCGAACGGCCTGATTCGATTGCTGCTGCAAGTCGCTCGCCAACAATTTCCGGACGTGCCATTGCTTCTTGTGGCACACCGAGAGGCATTGCCGAGGCCGTGCGAGTTAGCGGTGGGTGCATTATTCCAACGTGTACCCCGGTTCCCTGAACCTCTTGTGTCAACGTACGACTAAGAGACTCGATAGCGCCCTTGCTCATCGTGTATCCCGTAAGCCCTGAAAAGCCTGTTATTCCTACCATGGAGCTTACGTTCCAGATTATGCCCGTGCCTCTTGCTTGCATGTGAGGTAGTACCGCGCGTATCGTATTGATGCAGCCAAATAGGTTTGTGTCGAGTTCGGCTCTAAGACTCTCGATGCTGCGTTCGAGAAACGGGCCGAAGACGGCTACGCAAGCGTTATTGACCAGTATGTCGATTGCGCCGAACTTGTCGAGCACCTGTTCTACGCCGCGCTCTACCTCGCCAGGCTGCGACACGTCCACGGCGCAATAAAGCATGTCGTGTTGCGCAATGTTGTTGGACGAGATGTCTAGTGCGGCGACTTTGTATCCCCTGTTGAGCAGAGCACGGCTCATGCAGAGACCTATGCCGCTATCTGCTCCGGTGACGATCACACTCTTTCGGCCGTGACTCATGTTGCATCTCTCCTTGAGCGATGTGCCCCACCCCATTTTACCTGAGGCGGCAATCTGGCGCCATGAAGCTGTTGACAGATGTAGTGCACGATGGTTATACTACTAGTGCACTAGTCAACTAGGGCACTAGTAGTGGGAAGGAGGTGCAGCGGCTTGCGTTTGGATTTTGACTTGGCTAAGCCCATATACATGCAGATTGTCGATGAAGTTAAGAGATGCATTGTGCGCGGTGAACTTGGGCCGGGTGAAAAGATGCTGTCGCAGAGAGAGATGGCGCAATCACTTAAGGTAAACCCAAACACGGTTCAGCGCGCTTACCAAGAGATGGAGAGATTGGAACTGGTTGAGACGCTCAGGGGGGAAGGCACGTTTGTGAAGAACGATGTGATGCTAGTGAAGAAACTTCGTGAAGAGATGGCGAGCGAGACGCTGCATTCGTTTCTGAGAGAGATGGCTTCGCTTGGCTTTTCCGAAAGCGAAGTGGTGCAGATGGTCTCAGAAAGCCTGGGTAATGGTGGCTCTCGCGAGTACGCCGGAGGTGAAGCCAATGCATGACGCGCAAGTTATAGTGAAGGCGTGTTCGCTCTCAAAACACTACGGAAGCATCAAGGCTTTAGACGGCTTGGACTTCGAGATTCGTCGCGGTGTCATCCTCGGATTGCTCGGTCCAAACGGTAGCGGAAAGACTACACTGCTGAAGGCGATGTGTGGTATGGTGCGTCCGACCTCCGGTGAAGTGACGCTATTTGGGCAAAAGCCTTCTCACAGCACAAAAGAGCTAGTAGCATATTTGCCTGAGATAGACTACCTGTACCCGTGGATGAGCGCGGCCGAGACAGTGCAGTTCGTGTCGGGTTTTTTCCGCGACTGGAGCGCTGAGCGCGCACAGCAGCTGATGGAGCAACTGGAAATACCTGCACGTACCAAAGTGAGAGACCTTTCGAGAGGTCTGCGCGCAAGACTGAAACTCGTGTTGGCACTGGCTCGCGAAGTGCCTCTTGTTTTGCTAGATGAACCGCTTTCGGGAATCGATATATCTTCTCGCGCCAAGATCATACGCGCGATTGTCGGCGAGTACCGGACTGGTGAGCAAACCATAGTGCTCTCGACACATCAGGTTCAGGAGTCTGAGTCCATATTTGAAGAAGTGATGTTCTTGCGTTCCGGCAAGATTGTGCTGAGTGACCAAGCGGAGCATCTGAGGCAACAGCACAACTGCTCGATCCAGGACATGTGGGAGAAGGTGTATGACAGATGAAATTCGTGAAGCTCTACAAGAAAGAGATGCGAGCGCTGGCAGGGCTGGCGCTGCTCGTAATAGGCATAACGCTGTTTCTGGACCTGTTCTTGCAGACAAGGGTAGACAAATGGACTCCGAGCACTCCCGAGGCGGCTTCTGCTGCGTTCTTCGTGGTGTTGCCGGTGTGGGCAGTCATTGCGCTTGTGTATTCGGTTCAGCAGGAGTGGACCGGCAACACCATCTACATGTTGCTTTCGCTCCCGGTGCGCGGCTCCGTGATAATCGCGGCAAAACTATTGGCCGTACTCAGCTGGTTTGTGGTGCTGAACCTGTTCAGGCTTGTGAGCTTCTTGCTTCACTTCAGGTCTACACTGCTCTGGCCCGAGTCGGGTTCACCGATGCACCTGCTCGCCTTCTGGGTTGGTATGCTCGCATTCGGCTATCTGCTCGGAATGGCGCTTTTCTTGGTGCTGATGTTGTTCTCGATGTTGGCCGGAAGACTTGCGCCCAAATTCTGCGGCGCGGCTGCGTTTGGCACAATGTTCGTAAGCGGCTGGGCTCTGTTTCGGTTGACACCCATCATCTCAAAGCTGTTCGGCTGGCTACCTGGGACGCCCGTGAAGGTGTGGGGAATGCACAGCGGTGTGCTTGTAATGGAGACCGTAGTTCTCAACACGGCGCACTTCGTTGCAATAGCGCTATTGGGCGCAGGTTTCTTCGCGCTCGCCTCGATGCTTGTTGAGCGCCAGGTGGAGGTGTGAAAATTGGCCAGAATACCAATTAGCAAGGTGTATGTGGTGCTGCTCGTAGCATTTGTAATGCTTTCGTCGATGGATGTGCGAGCACACGGTCGTGAAGTTATTGAGCAGTTCATCACGGGTGGGATATATCGCTATGATGGCCTGTACGGCGCTAAGCGCGAAGGAGGAGAAAGCGTATCGCTTGACGGCAGCGTCCTGGGTATTCATGATATCAGTGCTTTTATGGTGCACACAGGAAGAGGCGCAATCCACACCGACGTTGAGGTACTCGCTTCTTCGGTGCCGCGCGTGACATACACGCTCGAGGTTAGGGCAAAGACGCTTGAGCAGGCGAAATCTCACGCGCAGAAGGTGAAGATCAGCGAAAGGTTCGACGACTCAAGCCTGATACTTCACATAGACGATGCAACCGTGCGTGATGGCGACGTGCACGAGATCAGAGTCAGCGTTAAGGCGCATATTCCAGCAGACGTGCCGGTCGTAATCGAGGTAGCTAGGGGAGACCTCAGCGTTAAGTCACGCGAGGCGGCCGTGACTGCAAAGACAGGCTGGGGTAAGGTGCACGTGTCCGACGTAAGAGGCAGTGTCACAGCTAGGGCTACGATGAGCTCGCTGTTTGAGCAGATAGCATCAGATCTAACACTTCAGGTCATGGGTTGCCAGGCTGTTGTGCGAGATGTGCTGGGAAACATGGAACTGAACGCTTTTGGCAGCACAGTGCTTATCGAATCACTTGGGGGTCACCTCGTTGGCGATACCATCAACGCGACAAGCGTGATCGCAAGAGACGTCGGTGGGAAGATTGACGTGCATACCACTTTCGGGGGGTTTGACGCGCGTCACATTGAAGGCGACGTGGTCGTTGAGTCGCAGGGCACAGAGGTTAATATTGAATATCCCCGCGGTTCGGTGTCGATAAACGCGAGGCTTGCACGGGTGCAGCTGTTGCTGGATGAGAGCGTCGGGCACAACATTAGCGTGCAGGCAAGACTCGGAGAGGTGGTAAGCACACTGCCTCTTCAGGTGGAAAGAGGGCAGGCGCTCACCAAAGCGAGCGGCATCACAGGAGACGGCAAGCACACTCTTACAGTCAACAGCGACGCGGCAACAGTCGTGATTCGCGCTGAGTAGTGTTCACTGAGCAAAACCCTTGTGCAAGGCACCGGCCAAGCACAAGGGTTTTGCCATTCGACCACCCATCTGTGACAGTGACGCAGGGAACCCACTCCTTTGAGCCAAGGAAACTTCCAAAACGCTGACAGAGCGTCCTATGAGACACATTGGCACCAAGCTCCGGAGATTCGCCGGAACTAGTCGCATCTAGTTTTATAGAGCCTCTTCTTGTCGTCTCAGTATCTGGGACTGAAACTGCATCAGAACTGAAACTAACGACTGTGCAGGCAGATCACCAATCCTAACCAGTGGAAAGTCGGGTATGTCTTCCCAGCTTGAGAATTGGCTGAAGCCCACAATCTCGACTGCATAGATTTCCGCTGTTTCTTCACCCTTTTCGTCGACAACTCGCCATATGTGCAAGCACGCATTAATGGGGTCGGCTTGCCAATTAGCACAAAGGGGCTCGCGAGACAGCACAAGAACGTCATGATCCAACCCGCCATATACTATCGATCATTTTACCTCTTCCACAGTGGTTCCTCTCACCTTCGCATCTATGCATCTGAGACTAGGCTTGAGTCAGGTACGATACGCACCGATCGTTTGTTTCCTCGCGGTGTCGTTTCGGCAGAGCTGTGATGTAGGTGTAGATCTATACACTTGCCGCTGTTCTTTCGAGAGGCCTCTCGGTACTCTTGCTAACGCCGCAAGGCATTGCGAATCTTGCATCGAAAACAACTGCCATAGACACTTCATTGGAGGGAGCGATCATGCAGAGTGTGCTAGATTCGTGTACTCCACAAAATGCGCGACAGCTCATACGCGACGGCGCAGCGGTGCCAACTGCCGGAGCATGTGCGGGTTACGTGCAGGCAAACCTTGTTATGCTGCCTGAGGAGTATGCGTATGAGTTCTTGCTGTTTTGCGTCAGAAACCCCAAGCCATGCCCGTTGCTTGAGGTGACAGATAAGGGAGCTTTTGAGTCGACTCTTGCTCCTGGATCCGACCTTCGGACAGATCTGCCGAAGTACAGAGTGTACAGGCACGGTGAGCTTGTCGCACAGCCCCATTCGCTTGAGCAATTCTGGAGCGAAGACCTCGTGAGTTTTCTCATAGGCTGTAGCTACACATTCGAAAGCGCGCTCTTGCAGGCGGGTGTTCCAGTAAGGCATATCGAACAGTGTACCGTCGTGCCTATGTATACCACCTCGATTGAATGCACGCCTGCGGGTCGTTTTAGAGGCCGTGTCGTGGCATCGATGAGGCCCATTCCGTATCAGCTCGTGGCGAAAGCGGTGCAAGTTACGTCTCGCTATCCCGGTGTTCACGGCGCTCCGGTGCACATCGGTGAGCCCTTGCACATCGGCGTGGACGTGACAAAGCCTGAGTTCGGCGGACAGCCTGTAGTCATACACTCGAACGAGGTGCCCGTGTTTTGGGCATGTGGTGTTACACCCCAGGCCGTTGCCACCAGCCAGAGACTACCCTTCATGATAACCCATGCACCGGGCCATATGTTTATAACGGACGTGAGGAATGAGCACTTGGCAGCACTATAGGAGGTTCGGTATGACGTACAAGCCTGTAACCCACATGGATGTTTACCTAGACAACATAGTGCACAATTACAACGCAGTGAAAGAGCATGTGACTCCTGCTGATGTTTTCCCGGTTGTGAAAGGCAATGCTTACGGCCACGGCGCCGTGGCTGTGTCCAGGGCATTGAGCGAAGCCGGTGCAAGACTGTTTGCTGTTGCAACAGTCGAAGAGACGGTAGAACTTAGAAGAGCCGGTATCAAGCACGACATCTTGGTTATGTCGGCAAGTTTGCCGGAAGAGATCAGGTATCTTGCGGATCTCGGAGCATCCTGCTTTGTGTCTGACATGAGTCGGATGCGCCAGATTGAAGCTCTGGGCGCACCGGTAGGGTTTCACATCAAAGTCGACAGTGGAATGGGGAGGTACGGTTTCCTACCTGACGAAGCGGTTTTGGTAAGGGATGAGATAAGCCGAATGAAGCATGCGCGCCTTCTCGGTATAGCCACGCATTTCGGCATCCCCTGGGAGGAACACCCACTCACCGAGCTGCAGTATGCGCGCTTCATGCAATTTGTCGAGACGCTGAATCCTTGTTCATCTGTGTTGCTCCACGCTGCGGCAAGCGGAATTGCGATGAGAAAACCGGAGATGGCGCTGAGCGGAGTAAGGTGCGGCGCTATACTGTACGGCCTGAGCAGAATACAGTCCGAAAAGCCAAAACTGTTGCCCGGGATGCGATACGTGACCCGTATTGCGCAGACTAAGATGCTTCCCAAAGGATGGTATGTGGGTTACGGCACCGACTGCATACTTGATGCCGCTATCCACGCGGCAATAATACCTGTGGGCGCAATAGACGGGCTAGTGCTGCCTATGGCGAAGAGGGGATATGTGCTTGTTAAGGGCGCGCGTGCGAGGGTGCTCGCTGTGTCGATGGATAGCTCTGTCATAGATGTGACCCACGTTGAAAGCGCTTTGCCCGGAGATGAAGTCGTCATATGCGGAAGTCAGGCAGATGACGAGATCACGCCTGTTGAGTTGATGGTAGATTTTGCACAAGCGATGTTCGGCGCGTACATGGGGCAGGTCTCTTTTCGTGTGCCGCGGCTCTACTACCACCGAGGTCAGTGCGTAGGAAAGCAGAGCGTGGGTGGTGCTGAAGGAGTGGCGACATTATAAGACTCGCGCCAGCGGGCAGACAGCACGCCATCTTCAGGTTCTAAAGCAGGGAACTGCTTGAAGATGCTGGCCGCAAGCAGGGTTTATCCGATTGCAGACTTAGAGTGGCGATGGCTATCTTGGTCTGTGCTCGTAACACTTTCGGCCGTTCTTATAGAAAGACTTGAGTTTGCCACGGGTCTCGAGTTCTCTCAATGCCTGGGCTACTTCGTGCTCTCCGCTGCGCCTTACGAACTTGCGTACCACTTGTTCGCGCGTCCTTGGCGTCGAGCAGTATTCTAGTACGGAATCCCAAAGTCTCTCTTTGGCCTGTGGTAGCCGTCTTCTTGGATACACTATGGTGTAGCCTGGGTTGCCCTCAGAAACCTCGCCCTTTACGAACTCGCCGCTTGCAGGGTTTCGGCTGAGAAGCGCGCGTATCGCCTTTCGAATTTCGCCGCCTGTGCCGCTTGAGCCGTACCCGTGTACCACTTTTAGCGCTGTCTGAGAGCCAGACTCTGCAGTCCGGTTGTGCTCCTCGATAAACCTTTCGAGTGCCTCAGCGTATTTTAGGCCGTGAAGATCTATTTCGTGCAAGAGCGGTTCTCCTTTCGGTACTGTAGAGATAGTCTTCCGCATGTCATAGGCCAAGACCTGCGTCTTACAGAGGGTCGACGGCAGCCTAGCGTTATGGGATAATCTGGGGGACGGCTAGTACCTTGCCGGAGGTGGTAGCAATGGAAACTCGTGTGCTGTTTCACATAACCCCTAAAGCGGTGTGGGAGAACGCACTTAAGGCCGGTGTGTACAGAGCCCGATCTTTAGACAACGAGGGATTCATCCATTGTTCTAAAGCTTCGCAGGTTACAAACGTGGCAAGCAGGCTGTTCAGGGCGCAGAAGGGGCTTGTGTTGCTGTGCATTGACTCAACCAAGATTCTGTCACCGCTTAAGTACGAGCAGATACCTGGCGGAGAGTTCTACCCCCACATATACGGCCCAATCAACCTGGATGCAGTCGTAAAGGTGTTGGACTTCCCGCCAAGACCTGATGGCAGTTTTGACCTGCCGAAGAGCTTGTACGGCAAGACGAATCGGTAAGCACGAAGGGTTTTGCGGAGCAAGCGTTGAAGTAATAATCATTATCCATAGGAGGTGTCGCATGGCTACAATAGACAACCTTAAAGAGGCTTTTGCCGGGGAGAGCCAGGCTAACAGAAAATACACTGCGTTTGCCAAGAAAGCTGAGCAAGAGGGCTTCCCGAAGGTAGCTAGGCTGTTCAGAGCAGCGGCCGAGGCCGAGACTGTGCACGCTCACGCACATCTTAGGGTTATGGGCGGTATAAAGAGCACCAAGGAGAACCTGATCGCCGCGATAGAAGGCGAGAGCCATGAGTTCAAGCAGATGTATCCGATGTTTGTGGAAGAGGCTGAGAGAGAAGGACACAAGGCGGCAAAGATTAGCTTTGAATATGCGCTGCCTGTCGAAGAGATTCATCATGACTTGTACAAAGAGGCACTTGAGAGCATCGAAGCAGGTCGCGACCTCGAGGATTTCGAGGTGTTTGTGTGTGGAGTGTGTGGCAACACGGTAAAGCACGCACCGCCCGAGAAGTGTCCAATCTGCGGTGTGCCTGCCGCGCGATTCTTTGAAGTCAAGTAAGAGGTGGAACAGCAAGCCCCGTTTCTTAAGAAGCGGGGTTTTTACTCTACCTTAGAGAGGGGAGTCGTCCTTGAGAGTGCTGTTCGTGTGTACCGCAAATTCGGCACGCAGCCAGATGGCAGAAGCCATAGCGCGCCATCTACAATTGTGGCCTGATGTAAAAAGCGCCGGGCTAAAGCCGAGTGGTGTCAACCCGCTTGCCATCGAAGTGATGGCAGAGATGGGGGTGGACATGAGCTCGCATACGTCTAAGATGCTTACGCCAGAACTGCTTGACTGGGCAGACCTTGTGGTGACGCTGTGCGGCGATGCAAGGGATAGCTGTCCTGTGCTACCGCGGGGAAAACGGCACGAGCATTGGGGTTTTGCAGACCCGGCACAGGTCTCGGGCAGCTATGAGCAGAAGCTTGGAGCTTTTCGTGCTGCAAGAAACGCCATAAAGGATAGGCTAGTAGAGGAAGCCATAAGCGCTAGTTCTTCTGGCCCGGAAGCCTAGGAACAAGCAGAAGCACTAAGCAAAAGAGCGCCACAACGAGCGCTACTACTTGCGTGAGCATCATGCCAAACACTATGCCGTCTCCACGCCAGCGGGTGTAGTCCACCAGGATGCGCAGCACAGACTGTGCAAGCAGCGCACGCAGCAGCACGTGGCCTTCGCGTGTGCGGTTTTTGGCCCACCACCAAGCCAGAAAGAACAGTGGAATGGACACAATGCCTTCGTATAGCATGCTCGGATGCACGAACCCGCCTGAAGACGGGAACTGCATCTTCCAAGGTAGGTCTGTCGGAAGCCCCCACAATTCGCCATTTACAAAATTCCCGGCGCGAACGAAGATATGTGCAAGAGGTATCACAGGTCCAAAGGAGTCGGCTACCGTCCAAAACGGGACGCGGGCTATCTTGGCAGATATTGCGCCTATGATAAACATAGCTATTATGGCGCCGTGTGAACCCAGCCCGCCGTGGTCGATACGGATTATCTCCCATGGGTTTTCCCGATAATACGGCCATGAACTGATAACATAGGCGGTGCGTGCCCCGATGATGATGGTCGGCAGGAAGACCAGAGCAAGCCAGTCGTATTTGTCGCCGTCAATGCCCCACTCGACACACCATCTTCTTGACACAAGGTATCCTGTAAGCATCGCCATGCCGACGAGTATACCGTACCAGTGCACAGAAAACGGCCCTATCTGGAACGCAATAGGATTCATAACGTGCCTCCCTATAGACCAAGATTGCATCCTAACTGCTGCAGAGTCAAGCTGTGATAGGCCAAAACACGCTTGTGCATTTCATGTTTTCGTGAAATATTGAGCCAGAGGAAGGAATCAGGCGGTACTTGGGCCAAGACTAAGCCTGCGCGAAGCGGTTCGGTTGGGTGTGTGGACGGTGCACATATTTTAGCTTTTCGGATTCGACGCCAAGCAGTAAAATGAACGGGTGTTCTTCTAGTCCCTTTTTGCACACGGGAGGTAGGGTTCTGTTATGGTGTCCAAGATGTTTGCGGTGCTCGGACTTGGGCGATTCGGAAGGAGTGTCGGAAAGACGCTCGCCGAACTTGGCTACCAGGTACTGGGTGTTGATGCGGATGAGGCGCGGGTCTCCGAGATGAGCAACATTCTGACTCATGTGGTTGTTGCGGATGCCACGGACGAGTCTGTGCTCGAAAGTCTCGGCCTGCGAAATTTCGATTGCGTCGTGGTCTCAATCGGTGAGATCCAGCCCAGCATTCTAATCACCATCATGGCAAAAGAGATGGGCGTGAAGCATGTTGTCGCAAAGGCAAGCACCAAACTTCATGGCAAGGTGTTGGCCAAAGTGGGCGCCGATCAGGTCGTGTTCCCCGAACGAGAGATGGGAAAACGAGTTGCACAGAACCTGGTCTCGGCAAACGTCATAGACTATCTCGAATTGTCAGCTGACCACAGCATCGCCGAGATAACTGCGTCCAACAGTCTTGTGGGGAAGACGCTCAGGCAGACAGGACTCAGGCAGAAGTATGGATTGAACGTCGTGGCAATCAAGAGAGGCGAGGACATAAACGTGTCGCCTCTTGCTGATGACGTGATAGAAGAAGGCGACATACTGATAGTTATAGGACCAAACGACAAGATACGGCAGCTGGAGCATTAGGAACCGCTGTCCTGCTCGTCGCACCAAGCGCTCTTTTAGAAGAGGGTGGGTATAATTCCTGTTTGGATTGGCCGGTATAGACTGAGTCTAACGCCGGCGCGCGTATTGCTCTTAGGGTTTGGTTCGGCGATTCTGCTAGGGAGTTTTCTTCTGATGATCCCTGGAGCCACCGCGCCGGGCGAGACTACCGGATATATCGACGCGTTGTTCACTGCGACGTCTGCTGTGTGCGTGACAGGCCTGATAGTAGTGCCTACTGCGACGCACTGGAGCGTCCTGGGTCAGTCCATAATACTGCTCTTGATACAGGTGGGTGGGCTCGGAATAATGACGTCGTCGGCCACCGTTGCGCTTCTCATAGGGAAGAGAATCACGTTGAGAGAGCGTCTCGTGATGCAAGAAGCGATGGGGCAGTACAGCATAGCCGGGCTTGTGAGACTCACCCGATACATCGTTGCGATGACGTTTCTTGCAGAAATAGTGGGTGGATTGCTCCTGTTCTTCCGGTTACGCCCCATCTTGGTGGATCCCGCAAAGAGCGCGTGGTTCTCGCTATTCCACAGCATCTCGGCGTTCTGTAACGCCGGCTTCGATATCTTCGGAAATAGCCTGGAGAGCTTCGTCGCCGATTGGTGGATAAACCTGACCATGATGAGCCTAATCGTAGTTGGAGGAATAGGCTTTGTGGTAGTGTTCGAGGTGTGGAACGCGAAAGCGCGCTGGTCAAAGCTTTCCTTGCACTCAAAACTCGCCATCGGAACGACTGTTGTGTTACTTGTGGTCGGCACGCTCACTTATCTTGCGCTTGAGTACACTAATCCTGCCACACTAGCACAACTTGAGCCTGGCTCCAGATTGCTCGCAGCGATGTTCCAGTCGGTGACGCCACGAACGGCAGGGTTTAACACGATCCCGACTTCCGAGTTGAGACAGCCAAGTTTGCTGTTCACCATGGGATTGATGTTTATAGGCGCATCTCCCGGGGGCACAGGTGGCGGAGTAAAGACTACCACTTTCATCGTACTCTTGTTGGCGCTTCAAGGCGTGCTATGTTCCAAAGAGGCGTGCGTCGCCAGAAGGCGCATTAGCAAGCAGCTCATAGACAAGTCGATGCTGATTTTCGGGCTTGCGGGGCTGCTCGTTTTCTTCGCCACGTTTGCGCTTACGATTACCGAAACTCAGCCGTTTCTTACGCTGGCGTTTGAGGCGATGTCGGCGTTCGGTACCGTGGGGCTTTCGATGGGTGCGACCTCTTCTCTTACAACCGCCGGCAAGATCGTGATAATCATAGTCATGTTTGCCGGAAGAGTTGGCCCGCTTACAGTCGCTATGGCTGTCGCGCAGCAGAAGCAACGCGCTAAGTTCCAGTATCCTGAAGAAAAGGTTGTGGTGGGCTAAGGCAGGAACCGAGCACCTGCTCACGCCGAAAAGAAAAGGCCACGATAGCTTGCGCCGTGACCTTTATCAACAACCTTGGTACTATCTCACTAAGTGAAACTGCTGTTGCCTTCCGGCGAGGAAATGCACTTTGCCCTGCCGGAAAAGC
The DNA here is from genome assembly GCA_964417635.1 of uncultured Pseudomonadota bacterium. Lineage (GTDB taxonomy): Bacteria > Bacillota > Sulfobacillia > JAUYEF01 > JAUYEF01 > CAYQIY01. The sequence goes on from CAYQIY010000001.1 coordinate 185,093, forward strand.
ACGTCCTGCTCGAGAGCTATTCTGACGTCCTGGCCACCCCATTCGGGCACCGCTTTCGTTATGTTAAGCTCCAGCGCGTAGCAGGTGTCTTCAAACAGTTCGTAATCGCCCGGTCCGTGTACAGCCTGCTGGTTGTCCCATAGTCCTATCGTAGGTCCTGCTGCATGGCCGTGGTACCCCAGAGGATGGGTGTACAGGCTCGCCCTGATAGATTCTTGTTGCGCGCGCGAAAGCGCTGCCTTCAGTATTTCGTTACCGGTTCTGCCTGTGATGAACTCTTCGCAGCAGATATCCTGGAATCTGTTTGCATCGGCGAGCGCGCTCACAAGTCCCTCTGGTACGCTATCTTCACCGAGTCTTAGGACGTACGCGTGTTGCTGAACATCTGTAGCGAGCCCTAGGTACATCATCCCCACGTCGCAGTGCAGCAGATCTCCGGGCAAGATCAGCTTTCTTGCTTCTTTCGCCGAACTCGCAGGCCCTACAGCCATCTGGCCGGGTGCCTGAATCGACACACTCGGTTGAAACCATGGCCTTAAGCCCAGCTGCTTCATACGCTCGCGCATCCACCACACCACGTCGTCACACGTGGTTACGCCGGGATGGATCAGCATACTCGAAAACGCGTCTTTCACAATTGCGTGGGTTATCTCGGCTATGCCTGCATAGGCGTCTATCTCTTCGGGCAGTCGGCGTTCTAACCAGCCCACGCATAATCGCTCTGCGCTCTTGGTGTTTTCGGCTAGATCTGCTCCCAGTGCTTGATGCAAAAGTTCGTGTTCTGTGTGAGTGAGCCCGTCGCCAAAAGCGAAGGTGGCTGAGCTATTGACGCCGATGCTCTTTGGCTGTCTTTCTCTCGCAAGCCTTCCCAGGCACTCCCATTGATCTTCTTCTTCAGGGTTCCACGCCGCTTCATAGAACTCACCGAGACCGTAACGCGAAAGCACAAGTCTTTCGACGCTGCCGTCGTCACGCCTGAAAAACAGCAAGATGGTTCTCCTTCTGGCGTGCATCATAGGTTCGGGAAGCAGGCTCATTATGACTGGGTCTTCGTTGTACTCGCGCGAGATCACACACCACATATCTATGGATTCGCGTTGCATGATCTCCGGGAGAATGCTCTCAAGCCTGCGCATTAGCCAGCGATTTCGTACTTCGGCCTGCTGCCTGAGCGGGAGTATCTTGTTCGCTGCCGCCGAAGACGCGCTGCCTGCAAAAAGCGTTGTCTCCACCGTTCCACCCCATTTCTTCTTGCTCTTACTCGAGCCCAGATTAGGTTCTTGTTACGTACCGCTGGTTCCTCTACTCCAGCAGGTGTACGGCCAGCGCCAAAAGAAACTAAGAGCCATAATCCGTGGGGGGCTACACGATGCAGCCAGAAGTGTGTGTCCAGACGCTCTGTGAGCAAGTAAGCTCATCTAGATTGATGGCTGATGTAGAAGAAATCGCGCGTTACGAAAGGCTTTCTGGCTCAAAGGAAGAAATGCAAGCGTTTTTGTACATCGAGCGGCAGCTGCATCAAGCAGGCATTGCCACAAAGATGATGCAGCACGGTGCGTACGTGAGTCTACCCGTATCTTGCAGCCTGCGGGTGGTATCGCCTGTTAAGACAGAACTCGTCGCTATAACCCATTCGTTTGGGCTTTCAACCGAAAAGCCTCATACCGCAGAACTCGTTCACATCACCAATTTTGACAAACATCAAGACTTGGCAGGCAAGTTCTTGCTCATAGACGGTATAGCATCTCCAGAGAAGGCTGTTTGGGCGACCCAAAAACATGCGGCAGGAGTGGTGTGGGCATGTTCTGACGAAGAGCCCCACCACATGATAATCTCCCCAGTCTGGGGAAACCCTGACGACCTCACAATCACGAATCTACCGAAGATATACGCCGCCAGTGTCGGAAGAGATGCTCGCGACACACTTCTCGGGTTGTTGAACAGATCTAGAGTACACATCTCTCTAGAGACCGAAGTGCACACCGAGTGGACCAAAATCCCGCTGCTCGTTGCCGAAATACCGGCAGCTTCGGCTGACCCGCGCTTTCTGATGCTTTCGGGACATGTGGACAGCTGGTATTACGGTGCGATGGACAATGGCTCAGCGAATGCAACCATGCTAGAAGTGGCGAGACTGGTGAGCAAGCATCGCGACTCATTGCGAAGAGCACTCAGGCTGTGCTTTTGGTCGGGCCATTCGCACGCGCGTTATGCCGGGTCTTGTTGGTACGCGGATAACTTACGGCACGAGATTGAGCCAGACTGTGTGCTTCACGTGAACGTGGATTCCACTGGAGCGGTGGGCGCAACAGATCTCTGCGCAGCGCCTGTTATGGCGGAGGCGTATGAGCTTGCAAGCAGAGCGATTTTCAGAGTGTCGGGCCAGCGGCTCAAGCCAACGCGCATGCAACGCAACGGTGACCAGTCGTTCTGGGGCATCGGAGTACCCGCGATGTTTGTGAGCCTTTCGACGCAGCCGGAGCACCAAGACGGGCCGCCGCTTGGTGTGTGGTGGCACACCTCCCAGGATCTGCCGGACAAGATTGACCCAGAAAACCTGGTGCGCGATACCAAGATCTACCTTGAAGTGTGCTGGGAAGTGCTTACAAAGCGTTTGCTCCCTCTCGACTACTGCCGCGTGATGGATGAGTGGAGACAAGAACTCGAACGTATGCGCGAGCACATAGCGGCCTACGTAGATCTACAGCGTGTGCTGTACGCAATAGACTCGCTGAAGCTTATGCTGCACGAGATGCATGAATCTGCTGAGAGTACATCAGATGAGAGGATTAACGAGTGCATCATGCGCCTCGGAAGAACGCTCATACCGGTGAACTACACACGCTATGGCAGCACATGTCACGACGCTGCTGTAGCGCAGCCGGCGTTTCCATTGTTTGGTGTCAAACCTTGTGCAAGTGAACACGAACGACATCTGTACTCGACTCGGATGAAGAGAGCAGAGAACCGAGTTTTCGCGGCGTTGTGTGAGGCGATGTGTTGTGTAAGTCGGGTGTTGCAAGAGTGAGTTTTGAGAGGGAGGTGTGACTTATGCTAAAGTACAATTTTGGCGGAAAGGTCGCGCTCGTGACAGGTGGTGGCGGGCGTATAGGCAGCAGAATCGCAGAGCAGTTTGCCGAAAGCGGTGCGCGCGTGGCGGTGCACGACAAAACGCTTGATGCTGCACAAAAAGTGGCGGCGCAGATAGCCAAGAGAGGTGGAAGTGCTTCGGCTTTTGCGGCAGACTTGCTTTGTGTATCTGAGATTTACGATATGGTAGAGCGCGTGGCGCACGAAATGGGAGTTCCATCTATTCTGGTTAACAACGCAGGTGCATACCCAAATTGCGCGGTGTTGGACATGAGCTTAAGAGAGTGGGACACCGTATACGACCTGAACGTGCGTGCGCCGTTTGTGTTGTCTCAGCAGGTGGCGAGAAGGCTTGTCGAGCTGAAGCGTCCGGGCTGCATAGTGAACATATCTTCAGGCGCAGGCTCTTCCGCGAGATTAGGAGCGGCACATTATTCGGGGTCTAAAGCGGCTCTTGAGATGCTAACACGGGTAATGGCGATGGAACTGGGTGAGCACGCAATAAGAGTGGTGTGCATCGCGCCCGGGCTCATCACCGACGAGCCACTGTTCATATCTGACGATAGACCAAGAGACGAGTACGTCAATACACTGCTTTCGTCGATACCGCTTGGACGCACAGGTGTGGCAGAAGACATATCTCGGGCGGTGCTATGGGCGGCGAGCGACGATGCGTGCTGGGTTACAGGGACAGTCATAGGTGTTGATGGGGGCTCGCAGAGCGGCAGGACGCACTTGCCTTATTCGCGTCACACACTTTAGTTCGGAGGTCTTGCGCATGAAAGTACTTTCGATACAATCCAGCAACAGGCGAGATGGGCTCACCGCTTCTCTGGCTCAGGCTGTGCTCGATGGGGTAAAGCGTGTAGAACCAGACGCAGAAGTGCAGATGGTACACCTATGCGATAAACGCATCGAAGTGTGCAGGGCGTGCGGTGAGAGAGGCTGGGGCGTGTGTTTTACAGGTGAGCCTTGCGTCATAGAAGACGACTTCTTGTCGCTTGTTGAGCAGATCGTCAGAGCGGATGCGGTTGTGTTCGCGACACCGGTGTATTTCTGGGACGTCTCAGAATCGATGAAGACATTTTTGGATAGGCTGAGACGCCAGGAGTGGGCGAGGCGAGACAGCGCGCGGCTTCGCGGCAAGCCTGTTATAGGGATTGCCGCGGCCGGCGGCTCTGGAACTGGTGCCCCATCGGCAATTCGCAACCTTGAGACGTACATGACATATCTTGGGGTGCATCACGTCGTGTATCTGCCTGTATCCAGACAGAACCAAGAGATGCAGAAAAGGGCAGCGTATACCGCCGGGGAACATGTTGTCGAGGTGGCGAGAGCGCAGCAAAACGGCGGATGATAACCTGATGTTTGTGCAAACCATTAAGGGGTGGAGAGTTGGCGCGCGACTACATAGTGTTGCTCATGCCCAGAGAACGAGACGCACAGATTCTCGAGTGTTTCCGACGCCAGATGTGCTGCGGTTGCGACGAGCGGCGCACTTTTGGATGGCCGGTGCACATGAGCCTATTCTACGGAATCCGAGTATCCAGACCACAAGCGCTGCTCGCTGGGCTGGGTCAGATAGCTTCTAGCACGCCAGTATTTAACCTCTACATATCTCGGCTGGCTTCGTTTGAGCGGAGGATCATATATCTTAGGATAAGACGTTGCCGGGAGATGATGCAGCTTCAGCGCAAAGTACGAGAGCTTGCACAAGCGATCGGCGCAGACCTTCCCGGCCTGCCCAAGAGGTATGATGCCGAACCGCCGAGTGCAGTCGAGTTAAAGAACATCCGACAGTGGGGTTCGTATCACTCGTTTGTGCCGCACATAACGTTAGCCAACAACCTTGAGCCTGATGAGCATAGACGCGCGTGCGAAGTGGGGCAGGAGCTGTTTTCCGGACTCGATCGTCATGTGCTCGCCGATGAGATAACTTGCTCGCTGTTCTCAGAGCACTCTGGTTTTCCGGAGAAACTCGAGTCTTTCAAACTCGCTCCTGCCCGTTAGGTCATGGAAGGTATACGCGGGGATTTTGCGGTTCGCCGTGAATGCGAACTTCAAAGTGAAGGTGTGGGCCTGTAGACGTGCCAGTACTGCCGATTCTGCCTATCTGTTCGCCGCGCTTTACAAAGCTTCCGACTTCGGTTTCTATGCGCGAGAGGTGGCCGTAGTAGCTCGTAACATCCTTCCCGTGGTCTAGTATGATTAGGTTGCCGTAGTTGCCTCTTCTGCCGGCGAAACTGACTATGCCGTCAAGGCACGCCTGTACCGGTTGGCCGTATGCTGCTGCAATATCTATGCCTGTGTGGAGCCTGCCCCACCTATAGCCAAACGACGAGGTTATGGCGCCGGTCACGGGCCAGATCATACCGGATGTAGACGCGCGTGCGCTGGTTGCGACCCAGATGTCTGCCGAAGAGATGTCTTTGGGTATGACGAGTTTGGCACCAGCTTGCACCACGTCAGGGTTCGGGATTGCGTTGACTCTTGCCAGGTCTTCGACACTCACCCCGAATTGACGAGCTATCTTGCCGAGAGTATCTCCGCGCACCACTGTATACACTTCAGTCTTGGCGTGAGGTATCTGCAGCACCTGGCCGGGGAATATCCTGTCGGGGTTTCTTATTCCGTTGAGCGACGCGAGCTGTCGCGGGTCTACAGCATGCACCTCTGCGATTCTTGTGATGGTGTCGCCGGGCGCTACGGTGTAGAACACGCTGGGCTCGGTAGCAACCGCCTGCGGAAGCGAGGCTGTAGGGCCTGCTGCGCGTCCGAAAGTGAACATCGCGGCGTGTACCGCATCAGAACGACCGACGTGTATATTTGGTACGGGTAGCGCGCGAAAGAGCGCAAACGTTAGCAATACGCCTGCTGCTTGCCGCCACCTACGACATCGCAAGTTAACCACACCCCTTTTTAGGCATTTCGGGGGTTATATTGCCCCGGCTTGTTTGTTTTTAACCTTGTGTGGGCCGCTATGGCGCGTGTGCCATGTTCTGGTCGTAGAACTTGAACACTCGACGTTATGGGTGCATAATTGGTGTTGGGTCTTACATTCGGGAGGCGATAACATGAAACGATCGGCAAAGCATATCAGGACGCTTGTGCTGCCCAAATTGGCTGTGGTGAGAGAAGGCGGCTGCGGCAAGTGTCAGACTTCGTGTCAGTCGGCATGCAAGACTTCGTGTACAGTAGGTATGCAGGTTTGCGAGAAGTAGAACCAGGCAGGATCCATGTGTTCTCCGTGCTTGGAGAGCGCATCGGATATGATGTCGCAAGCGGCGCGGTGCATAGCCTGGACGAGCAAGCGTACGAGGTGCTAACACAACTGGAGCAATGCGGCTCGCTCGACGAGCGCACGACTCGAAGCGCGAAACAGAGCGGTGTGCTTGACGAGATAGAAGAACTCCGGCAGTCCGGTGTGTTGTTTTCGGAACCACCCCCATATCCTGCATTAGAGCCTGCGCCGAACATCAAGGCACTGTGCTTTAACGTTACCCATGACTGCAACTTGCGTTGCGGTTACTGTTTTGCAGGCGGGGCCGAGCCCTGCTACATGAGCGAGCAGACGGCGATCCAAGCTATAGATTTCTTGCTGGCACATTCTGGACCAAGACCCACGTGTGAGATCGATTTTTTCGGCGGCGAGCCGTTGATGAATTTCGATGTGGTGCGTTCTGCAGTCAAGTACGCTAGAGAGCGAGAAGCCGAGACAAACAAGCGCTTCAGGTTCACTCTGACGACCAATGCCACGCTGCTTAACCCCGAAGTAACAGATTTCCTAAACGCCGAGCAAATGCAAGTCATCCTGTCAATCGACGGAAGGCCCGAAGTGCACGATGAGTTTAGGTGTTTTGCGTCGGGTAGAGGAAGCCATGCGCTTGTGCTCGAAAACGTGCTCTCGTTTCTTGAGTCAAGAGATTTCGAGAATTACTACGTAAGAGGTACGTACACGGCTCAGAATCTCGACTTCGCAGAAGACGCCCGGTGGTTTTTGGACCAGGGTATCCGCTGCTTTTCGCTCGAGCCTGTGGTGCGTGAAACGTCTTGTGAATACGCGATACGTGAATCGGATTTAGGGCGCATATCTATGGAGTACGAAAGACTGCTCGAACTGTACCTGGATGAGCGCTTCACCTTCTTCCATTTTGACATCGACTTGCTTGGCGGCCCGTGTCTGAGCAAACGCATGAGCGGTTGCGGTGCGGGAAGGGAGTACCTACTGGTCTCTCCGGATGGAAGTCTCTACCCGTGCCACCAGCTCGACGGTGTAGAACGGTTTAACATGGGCAGTGTGCAAGAGCCAAGACTCTCATCGGTGCGAGACGAGTTCGGCGCTATGAGCATGGCTGGCAAAGAAGAATGCAGGTCGTGCTGGGCGAGATATCTGTGCGGCGGTGGATGTCACGCGGCGGCGTGGTTTATGTCGGGTTCTCTCCAGAGGCCGGACAAGATAGCGTGCGAGATACAGAAAATCCGGCTTCGCTGCGCGATATATGCGCAAGCGGCAAGACAGGCGGAGTAGTGCCATAGTAGCATTTTTGCCCTGCATTGTGTCACGGATTACTCCTTCTAAATAGCATGGTACTGGGAGCGGGCGCAGTTGGGAATGATATTCCAGGCGTTACTCCCTTTTCCATTTACGGAAGAGGTAGCCATGGAAGGATGTTTCCTTTAACTGTCGAAGTAAACTGTCGCCTTTTATACGGTACTGACAGACAAACACGCACTGACATTTTCCTATGTTGCCCGGCCCCTAACCGGAAGCGCGTAGGAAGGAGGTTTCAGATGTCAAGGAGGCCCAAGGCAAGGAAAGCCGTGTTGCTTTTGCCTGTGGTAGTGTTGTTAGCCATTTTGATGGCGTTTAACACTTCGGCAAAGAGCCCGGTTTACGAACTGAGGGTTGATGGCCAGACGCTTGGTCTGGTAGACGACGCGGACTTAGCGCATAGAGCAGCAGCAAGCATCCTTCAGCGGCGAATCGAGAAGGTGGAGTTTCAGCTCGTGTGTATCAACGACATTGAAGTCGTTGAGGCAGATAACAGCCGTAACCCAGAGATAATGCAAGAAGAAGAAGTGCTTCGGGCGCTAGAAAGAGTGCTTGAGTTCATGGCGTACGCCGCCATGATTGAAGTGAACGGTAACGAAGTGATTGCACTCAAGACAAAGCAAGAGGCTGAGCAGGTACTAACCGAGATACGCGCGATGTACGAATCTGCGAGCAACACTGCAGGACAAACGGCGTTGCTTGATCTGCGGTTTAACGAAGACATTCGCATAGTAGAAAAGCCTGTTGACCTTGAGTGCATTAAGTGCGTAGAAGACGCCAAGCAGATTCTGCTCAGGGGCACGGACAAACTGGTGCTTCACACTGTGACCAGAGGCCAGTCGCTTTGGAGCATAGCGCGAGACAACAACATCACTGTTGACAGCCTTCGTGCGGCAAACCCCGACTTGCGTGGAGACCTCATAAACATCGGACAGCAGCTGAACCTCGCCGTGGCGGAGCCTTACGTGACAGTGCTTAGTGTTGAGCGGCAGACTGTCACGCTGAACATAGCGTTCCGCACCGAGGTTACGTACGATGCGCAGATGTGGCCGTGGGAGATGAAGGTGAAGACTCCCGGGATTTACGGCAAGAAAGAGGTCACGTACGAGATAAGCTACCAGAACGGGCGCGAGGTGTCTCGCGAGACGTTGTCGGAGGTCGTGCTTTCCGAACCGAGGACACAAGTAGTCATACAGGGCTCGAAAGTGATTCCCGACATGGGTACAGGTCAGTTCGCTTTTCCTGTTGTTGGTCAGATAACGTCTCGTTTCGGACCGAGGGCCGGGGGTTTTCACAACGGTCTTGACGTAGCCGCGCCAATGGGTACCCCTATACACGCCGCCGACTCGGGTGTTGTGACGTTTTCGGGATGGAGGGCGCTCTACGGCAACATGGTCATGATAGACCATGGCGGCGGTAAGCGAGTTACGGTGTACGGTCACTGCTCTGAACTGCTGGTAAAAGTCGGAGACCAGGTTGAAAAAGGGCAGGTAATAGCGAAGGTGGGTTCGACGGGACGGTCTACGGGGCCGCACGTGCACTTTGAGGTCAGGGTGGACGGTGTGCCTCAAGACCCGGCAAAATACTATCCAGGACTGAGATAAACAAGAGTGTTATCTAATATTTACCGGGGTGTAATTGCGGTGTAACATGCAAGCAATACGATTACACCGGAAACTGGAACGCTTGACCAGCGTTCCATGACCCCCTCTTACTCATATATCTGATCCTCGTGCGGCGGCAACGCCGCACCTTTCTTTGGGCGAAAACCTTACAACAATTGGCGAGACACCTGCTGTTACCAGCGTGTTACAATCATGGTATGAATCCCAAGCCTGCAAAACGTACTGCTCCGACGGCTGTACTATGGGGGCTTCTTGCGGCGCTCTTGTTTTCGTTCTGTTCTTACACCGGTATTGCGTCGCGCCAGAGATTGCACATGCTGTGTAACACGCTCGGCGTTGCGTCTATGAAGATATCCGCGCGCAATCTCGACGTATACCGTACAGATCTTGTAGAGCTTCGTACAGACGACGAGCCTCGGCTTGCCGAGATAACGCTTGCAGCGAGCCACACTGCGCTCACGCGTGTGCTCGAGCAGTTTGACTTAGAACTCAAGCAAAGAGTGCTTGTACTCTGTTATGCCTCTTCTGAAGAACTCACCAAACATCTGGGAGCGTTTGCGAGCCATGATGCGCTGGGCGCCTACTGGAAAGGCGCTGTAATGGTTGTGTCGCCGTCTGCGACGCCCTCTGGCGGACTCGCTCACTACGGCTTGCTGGTGCACGAGCTCACACACCTCGTACTCGATTACTCCACCCGCGGCAACTACCCCAGGTGGTTTTCAGAAGCGCTTGCGCAGTACAATGAGTACCTTGCAAGCGGGTATGCTTTGCCGCAGCCTGCATCTGCGGATTTGTACGAGTTTGGCGAGTTCTCAGAGCGCTTTGGGAGCCTCGATGATGCGGCAGTTGCGTACAGCCAGGCGTTCTTGCTTGTCTCGCATATGGCAGAGCAGTACGGTTGGGACAGTATGATACGGCTTGTACACTTACTCGGCACAGGCGTGCGCTTTGAGAAGGGTGTAGAGCAAGTTTACGGAAAGAGTATCGAGAGCCTGGATGACGCGTGGCGGAGAGCCATCGAAGGAACAGGTGTTTTGGTTGGAGAATAGGTTTTGACCTGATGTGAGGTGAAAACAGCATGGCGTCCAGGATTCTTGTTGTGGATGACGAGCGCCCGATAGCCGAGATATTGAGGTTTAACCTTGCCAAAGAAGGCTACGAAGTGGATGTAGCGTACGACGGCAAAGAAGCGGTCGAAAAGGCGCGGCATGTGAACCCTGACCTTGTGGTGTTGGACATAATGCTGCCTAGCATGGACGGGTTTGAGGTGTGCCGGGAGATAAGAAAGTCTTCTAAAGTGCCCATCCTCATGCTCACGGCCAAAGACAGCGAGATAGACAAGGTGTTGGGCCTTGAACTCGGTGCAGACGATTACGTGACAAAACCGTTTTCGCCGAGGGAGATTATCGCGAGGGTAAAGGCTATCTTGCGAAGGGCGCAGCCCAGGGCGGAAGAGGCAGGAGAGGTCATCCGATGCCACGATCTTGTGCTCAACACAAGCACCTACGATGTTACCAAGGAAGGACAGCCGGTCGCACTATCCTTTCGGGAGTTTGAACTGCTGAAGTTCTTGGCTATTCATCAAGGACAGGTGTTCACACGCGAAGTGCTGCTATCTGAGGTGTGGGGGTACGAGTACTTCGGAGACACGCGCACCGTCGATGTAACGATCAGGCGGCTTCGCGAGAAGATCGAAGACAATCCGAGTGAGCCCAGATACATACAGACCAAGCGTGGGGTAGGGTATAGCTTCAGGAAATCGTGAGGAGCCCGAGGGGGCCAAGCATTTGAGGTTAAGCAGCATCCAGTGGCGGGTCGTGCTAATTCTAATACTGCTCATATTGCTCGCCATGCAGTTTGTCGGCGTGTACTTGCTCAACTCTCTCGAGCGTTACTACATAAATGCGGTCTCGACCCACCTGGTATCCCAGGGACAGCTTCTTGCCGGTTTCCTTGAAAGATACTTCACCACCGAGCCTGACACAGAATACGCCACGCGCATGGCTCGTGAGTTCGGCCAGCAGACGCGCGTCGCAATAGTGGTTCTGAATTCGACGGGCGGACTCGTCGCCACTTCGGTGGGTGACCCTACCACGCTCACTCGCTTTTTGATTCAAGGCGAAGTCGCAAGGGCGCTCGCAGGCTCAAGAGGCCAGGTGATCAGGCTTGACCCTGAAACCGGCGAGCGAAACCTGCATATGAGCCTGCCAATAACTGCTGACCAGCGAGTGCTCGGCGTGGTGTACATGATTGGCTCGCTGGAAGACACTTACCGCACGCTCGGTGACATCCGGACGATTCTTTTTACGGCGACCGCTCTTGCCGTCGGAGTCGTGGCGCTTGTAGGCTGGGCGCTCGCGCGTACGATAACAAAGCCCATAGAAGAAGTGACCCAAGGCGCCGGGCGCATGGCGCGGGGCCGTTTTGACTCGAGCATCGAGGTGCGAGGAAAAGATGAGATAGGCCAGCTGGCAAGCATGTTTAACTTGCTTGCTAGCCGGTTGCGCGCGACACTCGACGAGATTGAAGAAGAAAAGGCCCGGCTTGAGACGGTGCTGAACTCGATGACAGACGGTATTGTGGCGGTTGACGCCGCTGGCAACGTCGAGGTGGTAAATCCTGCGGCTGCGAGATTCCTTGGAGCAAGCCAGGCCGGGCTCGCTGGAAAGCCTGTGGAAGAGGCGCTTGGCGGTGTGCTGTCCAGCCAAGAAATAGAGGAGTCAAAGGGCGGTACCGCGATATCTGAGCGCAGGACTATCGTGGAGTGGCCTGAACGCAAGGTGCTTCAGGTGGTGTCTGCGTCAACTGCATCCGGCGGCGAGCAGGTGGGCGGCACGGTGTTTGTGCTGCAGGACGTGACCGCTCAGGAAAGGCTTGACTCGCTCAGAAAAGAGTTTGTGGCCAACGTATCTCACGAACTCAAGACACCGATAACCACGATAAAGAGCTATATTGAGACGCTTTTGGACGGAACTCTCTCAGACGCTGTGACCGCGCGCGGGTTCTTAGAAGTAGTGCTGAAAGAGACAGACCGTATGAACAGGCTCGTGCGAGACCTGCTCGATCTTTCGCGCATCGACTACAGGCAGGTGGCGTGGGACATAAGGCCTGTGGACATGGTTCCACTTCTAAAGGACACGCTACAGAAGCTTGCAGTTCAGGCCGAAGCCAAGAAGATGCAAGTGGTACTCGAAGTGTCCAATCTTCCGTTCGTGCTCGCCGATTACGACAGGATACAGCAAGTGTGCGTCAACATTCTCGCAAACGCGCTTGAGCACACGCCGGAAGGCGGCCTAGTGAAAGTTAGCGCCGTAAGAGAGATGGATACGGTAAGAGTGTGCATCAAGGATAACGGTGTAGGGATACCAGAAGAAGACCTTCCCAGAGTCTTTGAGAGATTTTACCGAGTGGACAAAGCGCGCTCAAGGCACATGGGCGGCACGGGTCTAGGCCTCGCGATAGCGCGCGAGATCATAGAGGCACACAACGGTTCGATAGATATCGAAAGCAAAGTCGGGGAAGGTACGTGCGTAACGTTTACGCTGCCTCTGGCAGGTGACGAGGCTGATGAGTATGCATAGCCGCGAGAGCACAGCGACCGGTGTTCGCCTAGACAAGTGGCTGGACAGGCTGCTCGCGCTGCTTGTGTGCATAAGCTTGCTGCTCACGTCGACGCTGTGGCTCGGTGTGCCGAGATGGGCGCAGATAACAGAGACTTGGACTATTGCCCCCGAAAAGACAGATCCACCTCCGCTTGATACGCTGCTTGCGCCAGGGCTTGTGCTGCTTCACGATGGTGAGGCAACACGCAGAGGGCTTCGCGCGGGTACAGACGATTTTCTGCGTTTTTGGGAAAACGGGCAGGATTTTGCGCGCATACTCTCTGGCATCACAGGCCAGCGACGAGACGTTGCGCTTGCCGAGATAAACAGAGTACGCGCGGGCCCTGCTGTGGAGATGCTGTTCGGCGATGCTTACGCACTCTCGGATCTGTTTAGGGTCTTTAGGGTCTCAGGACCTGAGACAGATATTTTGGTGGACAGGTTTATCCTAACAGGTGGCAGCCCGCGCCGCGTGTATATGAGGACAGTGCCCAAGATGCAGTATGTATCGTATGAGCTGTTGCCCGAGGCGCCCGATCTCGTCGTCTCTTTGAGGCGGCACATTCCTGAGGGTGCTCCGCTGTACAAAGAGCTTACAGGCGGCACCTCAGGCGTGGCAGTGAACCCAGGCACGTTTGTGCTGAGCGGACCTCCCCCGCTCTCGCCGCTTTCGGTAGGGCGTGACCCAACCGGCTCGACGGCGCTGTTATCCACGTTCTTCGTCGACGTGACCATCTTAAGGCGTATCGAAGAAAGAGACGGCGCGCTCATATACTCAGACGGACAGCGAGGCGTAAGGATATACCCTTCGGGCGCTATAGAGTACGGCCAGCCGCAGTCTACAGAGCTCGAGCCTGACAAGATCCTCGCGATAGAGCGCGCGGCCGCTTTTGCGCTGGCGCACGGCGGGTTGCCGGCAACAGCGTATGTGGATAGGATCAGCCTTGACAGGCCTGATTCGCGAGGCAACACGGTAGTGCGCTTTGGTTTCAGGTATGCAGGCATGCCCGTGGTAGGTCCGAGAGGGATTATCGAGGTGACTGTCTCGCCCAAAGGCGTGGAGTCTTTCGTGCGCAACTTCAGGCTGCCTTCAGGGCCTGCAGGCCCGCCAAAGCGGGTCATAAGCGCAGAAGAGGTGCTCATCTCGATAGCCGCCGCAAGACAACAACTGTTTTCTGATCAAGACCCCGGCCAGATAATCTCGATGCAACTTGCGTACCTGAACTCTGGGCCCGAAGAAGGGCTAGAACCGCTTGTGCCGGTGTGGGCGGTTGAATTTGACTTGGGGCACTCGATTGTGGTAAACGCATATACGGGCGCAGCCGAAAGGAGAGTTGCGCCTTGAACTGGCCAAGAGCTCGTGCGATACTGATAATCAGTTTCTTGGCGTTGGACTTGTTCTTGGGCTATGTCTTGCTCGACTCACAGCGCGAGTTCAGCGAACTTACTGCAAGCGAAGTGCAGCAAGCGATAGAGACTGCTGCGGAGTACGGCATCTTGGTTTCTTCACAAATGCCGAGAAGAGTCATGGCAGTACCATTCTTGGTTGTGCGGCCGCAAGAAGCGGATGCACAGATGCTTGCCGAAAGGCTTCTGGGGCCGGAACAGGTGCACACGGTGCAATCGTCAAAAGAGTTATCTGTGTGGGCAAACGACGAGGGACAGGTCACTATCTTGTCCACGGGCGTAGTTATTTACAATCGTGCTAAAATAGAGCCAAGAACACAGTCCACGCCTTTAGACCTTCGTGCTGCGCGTGCGGCGTTGGAGAAGTTTCTGAGTGAGCGCGGGATGTTTCCAGGCGATGCGCGCTTTGACTTTGCAGAGGAGATGTCTCCGGGTGTGTTCTTCCTGCGGTACTACCAGGAATACCAGGGGTATCCCGTGTTCGGTGGGTATATAACGGCAACGGTCGACGAGCGTGGCGTCGAGAACATGAGGAAGATATGGTTTTCTCCGGTCGGGTTGGGCGAGCAGAGAAGGCTCTTGATGACGGCGCCTGATGCGCTTGTCACTGCAGCGCCTGAGATAGCAAACCAACTGGGGCGCACCGTAACGTTGGAGAGCGTCAAGTTTGGCTACCTATCCGAAGCGCTCGACGCAAGGCAGTGGGACGTGCTGCCGGTATGGCGGTTTGGGTTTAGCGACTTCATGTTCGTCTATGTTGACGGATACAGCGGAGAAGTGCTTAAGATAGACACAACAAAGAGATAGACGCTGGGGAGAGGGCTAATGTCTAAGCTTATAGTAGAGGGCGGTGTTCGACTTTCGGGCAGCATACGCATCGGGGGTTCGAAGAACGCGTCTGTCGCGGCGGTGCCGGCGACGTTGTTGGGTTCCACTCCGACAACGCTAGAGGACTTGCCGGACATCACAGATATCGGGGTGTTCTCGGACATATTGCAGCAGCTCGGTGTGAAGACGAAGCGTGATGCCGAGGCGCGCTCGCTCGTCGTAGACCCGACAGGGATGAACACGTGCAAGGCGCCGTATGAGCTTGTGAAACGGCTGCGCGCTTCATACTATCTAATGGGGGTGCTCCTCGCGAGGTTCGGCGAAGCAGAAGTGGCGCTTCCCGGCGGCTGTGATATAGGGCTTCGTCCCATAGACCAGCACCTAAAAGGGTTTCGAGCGCTTGGCGCGGACGTGAGAGTGGAGCACGGTGTGGTGAAACTAAAAGCCAAGAAGCTTAAAGGCGCGCAGATGTACCTTGACGTCGTAAGCGTTGGCGCAACCATAAACATCATGATAGCCGCGTGCCTTGCAGAAGGCACCACGGTGATAGAGAACGCGGCCAAAGAGCCACACATCGTAGACTTGGCCAACTTGCTCAACTCGATGGGCGCGAAGGTGCAGGGTGCCGGCACAGACATAATAAAGATACGCGGAGTCAGACAACTTAGCGGCAGCGTGCACGCGGTGATACCCGACGACATAGAAGCGGGTACGTACATGATGATGGCTGCGGCGACAGGTGGCAACGTGCGTATCGAGAACGTGATCACAAAGCACCTTGAGTCTGTGTGCGCCAAGTTACGCGAGGCAGGCGTGATCATTGAGGAAAACGGTGATTGGGTGCAAGTGATAGCTCCCGAAAAACTCAAAGCGGTGAACGTGAAGACTTTGCCGTACCCCGGTTTTCCTACAGACCTGCAGCAGCCATTTGTCGCGGCGATGTGCAAGGCGAACGGAGTAAGCGTCATCCACGAGACGATCTGGGAAAACAGGTTCGGATACGCGAACGAGCTTATGCGGATGGGAGCCAAGATAAAACTAGACGGACGCACGGCCGTCATAGAAGGTGTCGACAGGCTGTTTGGCGTACCGGTAAAGGCCAGAAACGATCTTCGCGCCGGTGCCGCGCTCGTAACAGCCGCGCTTTCTGCAGAGGGTACGAGCGAAATTGAAGGTATGGAGTACGTTGACAGAGGCTATGAAGATATAGACCACAAGATGCTTAGTCTTGGCGCGCGCATTCGTCGCGGCTAATCTTAGAAAAGAGTGTAAGGGAGGAGGTCCAAGATGAGTTTTCACGACGACACCCAAAACGGAGACGCCATTCGCCCTGAAGTTGAGGCCACGCGCAAACCGCCTCCGCGAAGGTCACACTCACTCTTGACTTACCTCGCCATAGCGATTATTGGGGCTATGATCGGCGGACTCGTGGTAGCGGTTGCAGTGCCATCGCTTTACGGCTGGGAGTATTTTGGGAGAAGCTTTCTTGAACCACCTCGGATCCCTGTGCCGCAGCCCGCACCGGCGCCACCGGCGGCCGAAACTGTCGTAGCCCCGGCTGTGTACGTGGCAGAAAAGCTAGGGCCTGCGGTGGTCGGCATAACGAATCGAGCGTTAACCACCGATTGGTTCGGTAGACCGACTGCCCGTGACTCGACTGGTTCGGGCGTCATATTCGCAGAAAACGGCTATATAGTCACGAACAACCACGTCGTAGAAGGCGCACGAGAGCTGACCGTGTTGCTCGCCGACGGCAGGACGTTTCCCGCCACGCTGGTGGGTACCGATGTGCACACAGACATAGCCGTCTTGAAGATCGATGCAGACGGACTGCCCGCAGCTGAACTCGGCGATTCGAACAGTCTACGGGTGGGCGACATTGCAATAGCGATAGGAAACCCCGTGGGTGAGGCGTTCCAGCGCAGCGTGACTCAGGGGATTATAAGCGGGCTTAACAGGGTGCTTCGTGTCGGTGACCAGACGCACCAGCTAATTCAGACAGACGCTGTCATCAACCCAGGAAACAGCGGTGGGCCGCTTGCAAACGCAGCAGGCCAGGTTATAGGGATAAACACGCTGAAGATAGACTTGCCTAGGGTGGAGGGAATGGGATTTGCGGTTCCCATAAACGTTGTCCGCCCGATAATCAACGAGATAATCACGATGGGCAGGGTGCAGAGGCCGTGGCTCGGCGTCGGGCTCTTGGACAAGGAACTCGCTGCGCACTACAACATACAGATAGAAAAAGGGCTTTACATCGCAGAGGTAGTCGCAAATGGTCCTGCAGAGCGCGCGGGGATAAAGAAGGGCGATGTAATCCTTGCCATAGCAGGCAAACAGGTGAACAACATAGACGACCTCAGGCTCGCGCTCGCAGACCACAGGGCTGGGAACAGAGTCACCATCACGCTGTTGAGAGACAAAGAGCAACTAGACATCGAAGTTTTGCTTGGGGAGATGCCTGAGACGACAAGACGCTGATGCTAACCTATTCCGGCGGGGATGACCCGCCGGTTTTGTTGTGTTGAACACACCAGAAGATAACACAACTTACTATTCATGAAGGAGAGAGAGCACGTATGAAGCACAGCATTGCAGCAGACATCGAGCAGAGACGAGATTGGCTTGCACACCTCTGCAGCAGCATCGTGAGCATTCCGAGCGTTGACCGCGAGACAGACCCCACAAGTAACACCAAAGAAGTCTGCCAGTTCATCGTCGGCATGTTGAAAGAGCACGGAATAGAGAGCCAGGTGATAGAAGTGTTGCCGGGCCACCAGAGCCTTATTGCCAAGATAGGCAAGCCCGGTGGCAAGAGAGTGGTCTACAATGGTCACCTGGATACATACGGTGTGCAGCCAAACGAGAAATGGACTTATGACCCGTTCTCAGGCAAGATAGTCGACGGACGTGTGTACGGCAGGGGAGCCACTGACATGAAGGGCGGAGACGCTGCTCTGCTCACCGCGTTCACCACGCTGAAGAAGTTCGAAAAAGAGCTCGAAGGCGAGGTCGTGATGACGCTCTTCGCGGATGAAGAAACCGGCGCTTACTACGGAGCGGTACACATCCTGGACAACTGCCCTGATGCACTCGGCGATGTTGTGTTGAGCGCAGAACCCACAGGTGTGGACAATATCCGGTTTGGCGAAAAGGGCTCCAGCAGACTCACAGTTGTGGCAAACGGCGTGAGCGGCCACGGTGGTTCACCATGGAGGGGAAAGAGCGCAACAGCCGACTTGGTCGCATTCTTGCACAAGGCACGTACCGCGATGGACGGTAGAGACATCGAGCCACCTTCAGGATACAGGCAGATATTTGAGAACGCGCGTTCTGCAATACAGAAGGTGTACGGCGAGCGTGGCCCTGAGTTCATGACCAAGATAACCTTCAACATAGGCACTCTCTTAGGAGGAGTCAAAGACAGTATTGTTGCAGACCGTGCAGAAGCGCAGCTCGACGTAAGGTCTCCTGTGGGGTTCAGCCACGAGCAGGTGATGGAAGATCTGAGTCAACACGCCAAAGCGCATGACGTTGAGATACACGTACGGCACAGCCGCAGCCCGAACTTCAGCGACCCTGACCACCCGGCGTGTCAGATGCTCATCCAGAACGCAGCCGAAGTCACCGGCACGGCGCCATACCCAATGTACAGCCTGGGTGGTTCAGACCTTCGTTTCTACAGGAGAAAAGGTGTTCCAGGCTTCATATACGGCCCGGGTTCGAGAAACTTCGCCAAGGCCGACGAATACGTCGAAATTGAAGACATGGTGACAGTAGCCAAGGTGCACGCCATGACTGCTTACGAGTTCTTGAAGCAATAGAGCACCTGACGCCCGGGAGCGATGTCGTCCCCGGGCGTTTCTTATGGCTGGACGCTACCACGTCCGCTTTGTATTCAGGAGCGTTATACTGCCCTTCTGCTCGTGTATCGGCTGGGCGGACGTTCTTGCGCAAGGCTAGATAATCCGCGCTTGCTCTGAGTTATACACAACCTCGCCACACGCTTGGCAGACGTGCTGGACTACACCATGGATGGGAACGCTGTGTTTGCCCCACCATCGCTTCGCGGTTGTGCATACCTTGTGCACTTCGCCGTCGCATGCATAACACTTCATGCTCTAACCCCCACAGCGCACGTCTGCTGGTATTATGCGGCGCTGCAAATCGAGTTAGCAATGGGATGACGCAAACTTAGGCCAAAGTGACAGAATCGAGCGAAGATATGCGTCGCCATAGAGGTATACTGACCACTCTGAGAGAATTCTGAGCAATAGCTTTCGGGTAAAAGCGCTTCTTGGAGGGGGGAGAAATGGTTGAAACACTTGGTTGAGATTGCTCTTGGGTGCGCTAGCCGAAATGGGGCGAGTTATGCAGACGTTCGTGTGGTCAGCAGCAAGAGCGAGAGCATAAGTGTGAAGAACGCGGCCTTAGACGTGTTGGACTATTCGGAGAGCCTTGGCGTGGGTATACGCGCCATAGTAGATGGCGCGTGGGGGTTTGCGTCGACTCCGGACCTGAGCGAAGAGAGCATCGAGAAGACGGCTCAGGCAGCATGTCGGATTGCGAAGGCGTCTTCTGCTGTCAAGCGAGAAGACGTGGTGCTTAGCGAGGTTTTTCCCGAGGTGGCGAGATACAAGACGCCTATTAGCAAAGACCCGTTTGAGGTGAAAATGGAAGACAAGATAGACCTTCTGCTGGAAGCAGATTCTATCATGCGCAAGAACCCAAAGGTGAGATTATCTGGTGCTTCGCTCTCGTTCTTTCGCACGGATAAACTGTTCGCTTCGACAGAAGGCGCGTATATCGAACAGCAGATAACAGAAAGCGGAGGCGGAATCACCGCGACTGCGACGGCTCCGGGTGAAACTCAGACAAGGGGTTATCCGAACGGTAGGGCAGGCGGACATCGTACTTCTGGATACGAGTACATAGAAGAACTCAAGTTTGCAGAGCACGCAGAGCGAGTGGCTGAAGAGGCGGTGGCGCTACTCCAAGCTCCGCAGTGTCCGAGCATGCACACCGATGTTATCATGGACGGCAGCTGTCTTGCGCTGCAGATACACGAATCTGTTGGTCACCCGCTAGAACTAGACAGGGTGCTTGGATCTGAGATCAGTCTTGCGGGTGCGAGTTTTGCCACAACCGACAAACTCGGCAATCTCAAATACGGGTCGGATATCGTGAACCTCACCGCAGACGCGACCATACCCGGTGGGCTCGGCACCTTTGGATACGACGATGAAGGCGTGTCAGCGCAGAAGACTCCGCTTGTAAGAGATGGCGTGTTGTGCGGTTATATGAGCTCTCGGGAGACTGCACCCAAGATAGGGCGCACGTCAAGCGGTGCAGCGCTTGCCACCGGCTACAACAAGATCCCGCTTGTGCGTATGACCAATGTGAACTTAGATCCAGGCGACTGGACGCGCGATGAGATCATCCGTGACACAAAAGAGGGCATTCTGCTTGAAGGTATGGGCAGCGGAAGCATAGACGATATGAGGACGAACTTCCAGTTCGGACCTGAATGCGCCTATGAGGTTAAAGACGGCTCGATTGGCAGGATGCTCAAGAACCCGACTTACACTGCCAAGACCGTAGACTTCTGGAATTCGTGCGACGCTGTATCTAACGATGACTGGCAGGTGTGGGGGCTTCTCACTTGTGGTAAGGGTGTGCCAGGGCAGATGGCGCACGTAGGCCACGGCGCGTCGACTGCAAGGTTCAGGCGCATAAAGGTAGGTGTCGGTAAGTGGTAACCAAAGAGATGTTCTATGATATCGCGGAGAGGTTGTTCAAAGAGAAACAAGCCGACCATGCCGAACTGCAAATGATATCTCACGACAAGTGGCTTACGCGCTTTGCAGATAACGCAATCCACCAGAACGTAAACGAGGTACAGCAGCAGTTTAGCGTACGAGTTGCCATCGGGGGTAAGTACGGCAGTGCAAGCGTGGAGTCGCCGGATTTTGAGCAGCTAGGTAGAGCTCTAAAGCGTGCTACCGAACACGCTAGGCTCTCGCCCGAAAACCCGAACCACGTGGGTTTGCCGGAGACGGGTGAGGCGGCTTGTGTGTGTGCCAAAGACTGCGAGACAGCGCAGATGACTGCTGCGGATAGAGCCAACGCGGTGCTCGAGATAACAAGGCGTGCTGATGCGAGAGATGTGCTGGCGCACGGCTACTATTCCAGCTGCGTGCGGCAGGTTGGAGTCGCAAACTCGCTGGGCGTGCGCGCGTACCATGAGGCTACTGAAGCCGACTGCGTCGCGATAGCGGTCGCGCCCGGCTGTTCGGGATATGCAAGGGCGCTTTCTCTCAGAAAGAGCGAAGTGTGCCCCAAAGCGCTTGCCGAAACAGCCATAAGCAAGTGTGTAGAAGGCCGAAATCCGAGACCGCTTGAAGCAGGCGACTACGAAGTGGTGCTTGAAGAAGAGGCAGCGGCAGAACTTCTGACGTCACTCGGGATGGCGTTCGACGCGAGAGCGGTTAGCGAGGGCAGGAGCCTTGTTGCGCACTTCGTCGGCAAAAAAGTGCTCGGCGATAACATATCTGTTGTTGATGACGGACACTGCGCTGACGGACTTCCGCTCCCGTTTGATTTCGAAGGCAGGCCGAGAAAGCGACTTGAACTGGTCAAGAACGGTGTCATCAAAGACCTCGTTCACGATGCGGCGAGTGCACAAAAGGCGGGCACGGAAGCCACAGGTCACGCTGTACCGAGTTTTGCAAGAGTGTTCGGTGTGAGCGCTGTGCCTATGCATCTATTTGTAGCACCCGGGAACTCAGATATCCACGAGATGGTAAGAAACACCAAGCGCGGCATTCTTATAACAAGGCTCTGGTACAACAGGCTGGTGCACCCGATAAAAACGCTCATAACAGGCATGACTCGAGACGGTACGTTCTACATAGAAGATGGCGAGATAAAATACCCTATCTTGAACATGAGGTACACTCAGTCTGTTGTGGAAGCGCTGAATAACGTTGAGGAGCTTTCTGAAACCACAAAACTCAGGTCGGTCATGGGGTACGGCTCGATACGCGTGCCCGCTATGAAGATCGGTAAGTTCACATTTACAGGCACCACCGAACACTAGTTGTAAAGAGGGCAGGCCGGAAACCTGCCCTTTTTCAAGGTCAGCGCTTGAATCTCTCCGAATACACTTCTTCCAACGCCTTCTGCACCGCGATTTTGGCCTCAATGACGTCTTCTCTGGAAACACGATGGCCGCCCAATGCGCTGAACACAAGTTGCCTAGTATTGGGCGAATTCTCGATTCTATCTTGCGCCAGATACACCATCTTTCACACCTTCTTCGCTGTTTTGGGAAGCCGGGAGCAGCCCCGATGCGTCATCTGGATACTGCGTGGCTGCGGCTTCACGCTGTGCGACTTCGTGTTGGTCGGTCGACTCGTCTTCTACGTCAACACTCGGTCGTTGGAATACTCTGAGCTCACGAGCTTGCTCTAGATCTTCCGGAGGCCAAAAACCCACGTATCCAGGCTCAGTAGTAACCGAACCTCCAATAGAGGTCTCTCTGGTGAGGCGCTTAGCCAAAGATACAAGGCTAGTAAGATGATCTGCTAAGCACACATCCATCGGTTCTACGTCCAGCCTTAACTGCATCGCTTCTTCAAGGTCAATGATGAACCCGTGGTACGGGTACCGGTACACCAGATTGTATGCAATCTGTTCGGCAAAGCATGCACTCTGGCTTCCGTAGCGTTCCAGCAGTCTCTTCGCGTACGCCTTTCCAATGTCGAGCGTCCTACCCCAACCTCCGAAATCCAGAGGCCTCACTTGTGCGAGTATCGGGGAGACGATTTTGTCCACAAAGCACTCTGCGTGGCTTAATATGTCGGAGAGCGGGATTCTGGCATCTGTGCGGTCAAGCGTGCTTCTTACGACCACGTGCTGTGTCTCAAGCGCATAGTTGCGGATGTACTCAACGCTTTGGTATCCGTCGAGTGCGGACATCATGACGGCGTGGTTTCTGGGGTCTACCACCTGAGCATCGAGCGGGCCGAGGTGGCCGGTTCTGGCCATCAGTATAGAGTCTGCGCCGAGCGCGAAAAGCGTGGCGGCGCTTTTTGCTTCGCGCGGGATTAACACGCGAAGTGTCTCGGCATACTGCCTCAGTACGAGTACGCCGATGTATGCGGGGTCAATCAGTCCGCCCGGCGATACCAGCAGCACGTCCAGTGTGTGTTGCTGCGTTGCTGCGCCGAACACGCGTCTACACTCGTTCATCAGTCTGTCGGGAAGTGTGTAATCAAATGTGCCTATTAGAAAGAGTAGTCTATTGGATGTATGCTGCTGAACTCTGTCTGTTAAAGCAGATAACTCGTCAATTGTGGCAATCAGCTCGGGCTTTAGGTCCATGGGTATGCCCTCGGGCAAGAGTAGTTGCTGACTTAATACGCTAGTGTAATGGCAGATTCCTGCCAATAGTGGCAGAAGTAGAATTTTGCTTCGTGCTTACGGCTGGACAGGTATCAGTCGGCTGAGAACTCGTCAAGTTCGTCTTCTTCTATCTCTATCTCAGTTTGTGTTTCTGGAAACAGTCTGTTCAAGATATCTTCGAAGATTGCCAGGTCTTCTAGTATGTCTTCTTCGAGTGTCTGCCTCCACCAGAACGGCTCTGCCCAGTTTTCCCAGTTCTCCCAGTGCACCGTTGGATCGACTTCGGTTGGTTCTGTGCCCGCGACGAACACTTCTCGCACGGTGTTGCACGTGCGGTTAGGCAGCAGCCCTGTGACAGAACACACTTCAAGTTCTATCACGCCGAGCGGGCGCACGAAGTGTCTTGGAGTGACGCCTTCTAGCGCTTCGGCCACAAACCGTGCCCATATCGGGCCAGCAACCGCGCCGCCTGTTGCACCTACCGGCACAGAAGGCGAGTCGTGTCCTACCCACACAGTCGCGACCAGTTCAGGTGTATAGCCCACAAACCAGGCGTCTCTCAGGTCGTCTGTGGAGCCGGTCTTGCCAGCCGCCGGTCTTCCCACAATTCTCGCGAGATGAGAGGCGGTACCTCCGGGCCCGAGCACGCCTGTCAAGAGGTCTGTTACAACGTACGCCACGGGTTCGGGCAGCACTCGCTGAAGTCTTGGCTGGTTTTCCTCAATTACGTTTCCGAAACGGTCTTCTATACGGATTATGCTCATCGGTGTCACACGAAGCCCGAGGTTTGCGAGTGTAGCATAGCCGACGGTGAGCTCTAACGGAGTCACCTCAGAACTGCCAAGCGCCAGCGAGAGGTATGGGTCTAGGTTGCTCTCTATGCCCATCTTGCGCGCGTACTCGGCAATCTTTCTGGGCCCTACTTCGTACGCCCATCTGACCGCGACGACATTATCTGATATCCGCATCGCCTCGCGCATAGCGATATCTCTATCGTGGTAAGGCTGCCTTCCAATGTCACGTGGTTTGTAGACGTCCTGAGGCGTCCGGCCTTGGAACTCCACTTCTTCACATCTCTGCGTGCGTGTGGCGGGTATACCCATGTCAATGAGCGCCGTATACAAAAACGGTTTCATCGCCGAGCCCGGCTGGCGCTTCGCCTGATACGCCCTGTTGTACGTGCTCTCGCGGTAGTCTCGACCTCCAACGAGCGCGCGTATGTGACCGTTCGAAGGGTCTACCGCTATAACCGCGGCCTGAGGCTGGGTGATCCCGTTTGCGTCTGGTTTGCCTTCGCCGAGTGCTTCTTTGAGGATGCGCTCTGCTGCCTGTTGCATGTCTCTATCCAAGGTGGCGTATATGGAATACCCGCCTGTTAGGATGTTGCGTGCTACTTCTGGGTGGCGCGAGCGGATTTCGTGCATCATGTAGTCAACAAAATAAGGCGCGGAGTGTAGCCTGAGCCCCGAAAGCTCAACCTCTCGATCTCTTGCTTCGTCTGCTTCGCGCTGGGTTATGAAGCCTTGCTGTACCATCTTTGCGAGCACGATGGCTTGCCTGCGCGAAGCGGCTTCGGGGTTTCTGTAAGGCGTCAGCACTTCTGGCACCTGGATTATGGCTGCGAGCATCGCCGATTCTGCAAGATCTAAATCCCTTGTGTGCTTGCCGAAGTAGATCTGGGATGCGGCCTCTACTCCGTAGGCGCCATGGCCAAAATAAATGACGTTTAGGTACATCGTGAGTATCTCTTCTTTGGGAAGTCTCGTCTCCAACTGAAGTGTTATGAGCGCTTCGTACGCCTTTCTAATAAGCGTTCTCTCTTGGGTAAGGAACAGGTTGCGCGCCAGCTGCTGTGTTAGAGTGCTGCCTCCTTCTACTATGCGGCGCGCGCGTATGTCTTCGCGAATAGCGCGAAGTATCGCTATAGGATCTATGCCGAAATGCCGGTAGAAGCGTTCGTCTTCTATGGCGACTACTGCTTGTCTCAGATACTCGGGCATATCTTCTCTTGGTATTGCGACGCGGTTCTGCTCAAAGAGCCTCGCGGCTATCTGACCGTTTGTGTCGTACACTACGGTCGCAAGCGGCACTTCGGCCTCGGGCAGCGGCAGCACACGCGCCGCAATAAGCAGCCCGAGCAAAGATAGCCCGCCTGCGACAATGAGAACCCGCACGCTGCGAAGTAGCCTTGACCCGTGGCGCCTATCCACGGCCTTCCCTCCGAACTGCTGCTTAAGCTAGTATGCCGAGTTCTGGGCGTGTGAATGTCTCATCTTTTTGTAGATAATCCTAGACAACCGGGGGGACTTTCATGGAAGTGTTCTTCAACATAATATGGCGTGTGCTGACGATCGTTGCGCTGTTCGTTCTTGTGGCACTTGTGATGGGAAAGCGGCATGTCGGAGAGTTCTCTGTGTTTGACCTGGTAATCGCGGTTACGCTAGGGGCGGTGGCAGGAGCCGATCTTGCAGACCCGGACGTGCCTCACCTTCCCACTGTTCTCGCGATAGTGGCGCTCGCGCTGGTGCATTTCGGCGTATCCAGGCTTGTTATTGGGAACAGGCTTGCCGGGAAGTACCTTACATTGGACCCGACCGTCATAATCCAAAATGGGCGTATCCTCGTCGATAACCTGTCCAAGACTCGTTATTCGGTTGATGAGATGATGAGTCATCTGAGAGCAAAGGGAGTATTTGAGCTTGGCGAAGTCGAGTTCGCCGTGCTTGAGCCACACGGTGAACTGTCTGTGTTAAAAAAGAGTCAGCACAGGCAGGTTACACCGCAAGACCTGAAGACTGCCACCGCGTATGAAGGGTTACCGTCCACAGTGGTGCTCGAAGGCGAAATCCAGCGCGATGCGCTGCACGCACTGAATCTCTCGGACGAGTGGTTGCTCGATACACTGCAAAGCATGGGATACAGCTGTCCTGAGCAAATATTCCTGGCACAAATAAGCACTCGGGGCAGCGTGTATGTCTCCGAATACAAATCTGTTGCATCGGCGCAAAAAGTATCTCACTAGGCGTGTCGAAACCATGAAGTATATGGTTCGCAAATATTCCTGTTGCTGACTTCCACTTCGCATGGCATTATAATCACTGTGTACGCGTTAAACGCGCCTAATGTGAGGAGTGAGCCCGATGCTTCCAAGACCAACCAAGTTCTGTATGGTAGCCGGCAATTCTGAAGGACCGGCCGAGCTTAATGCTTTCGACGGTGCTCTTCTGAAGGCCGGGGTTGCAAATGTCAACCTTCTCAAGATCAGTAGTATACTCCCGCCGGGCGCCGAACAAGTCGAGCATCTGGAGCTGCCTGAGGGGTCGCTTGTGCCTACTGCATACGGTACTGTTGTGAGCGCCAAAGAGGGCGAGAAGATTGCCGCGGCGGTCGCCGTCGCGCGCTCTGGCGACAGTTTCGGCGTTATCATGGAGTTCGCCGGAAGGTGCAGCAAGAAGGAAGCCGAAGACAAGGTCAGGCAGATGGCCGTCGACGGCTTTAAGATGAGAGGGCTTGAACCAAGCGAAGTGCTGGTAAAAGGTGCTGAGCATGTTGTGGAACGCATCGGTTGTGCGTTTGCCGCGGTGGTGCTCTGGTACTAGTCATATGGAGGTAAGCTGATGAATGCATGGTTCACCGAAGTACAGCACCCAGGGCTGAAACTGTCATGCCAGCTTAAAGACGTACTGTATGCGTGCGAGACGAAATACCAAAGACTCGAGGTGTACGACACCGTTGTGTTCGGCCGTATGCTGGTGCTAGATGGTTGCATCATGACGACAGACCGCGATGAATTCGTATACCATGAGATGCTGGCGCATGTGCCGCTTATGGCGCATCCCGAGCCAAGACGTGTGCTCGTCATAGGCGGGGGAGACGGCGGAATAATACGCGAAGTGCTGAAGCACCCATCGGTCGAACTGGCTCATCTTGTCGAGATAGACGAGATGGTTGTGGAGGTATCGAAGAAGTATTTTCCAAAGATAGCAGCGGGTTTTTCGGACCCAAGAGCCAAAGTGAGCATCAGAGATGGGATAGAGTATGTCAAGGGGATCTCTGAGCAGTACGACGTGATACTCACAGATTCAACCGACCCGGTTGGACCTGCTGTTGGTCTGTTTGCAGAAGAGTTCTACGTCGCGGCCAAAAAGGCGCTAAGGCCGGGTGGCATATTCTGCGCGCAGACCGAATCGCCTATGTTCAATCGAGATCTGCTGCGGCGCATAAGCCAGGTGTTCGAGCGTGTGTTTACGAACAGGCGCACATACTTTGCCACCGTGCCTACCTATCCGGGAGGCTTCTGGTGCTTTTCCATGGGCACGCTTGGCCCGTCGGGTGATGTAGCAGACCCCAAGAGAGCCACTTTTGAGACGCGCTACTACACCAAAGACATACACAGCGCGAGCATGGTGTTACCTCCGTTTATAGAGGAACTGGTGGGTAAGAACGTGTAGCGTGTGCAGGAGGCTTCTGGATGCAGCAAGATGCGCAGTTTGTGGAGTTCTACAGGTTTATCGGTGCAAGAGAAGGGAAAGCCGAAGGAGTGGTTGTGTACGGAGCTCCGCTCGACATGACCACTTCTTTTAGACCTGGGACGCGTATGGCTCCCGAGGCCATACGAAAGCACTCCTGGGGGCTTGAGACATACGATCTGTTTTTGGAGCAAGACCTAGAACAGATATGTTTTTACGATGCGGGCGACGTGGATCTTTCTCCGGGTAGCTTGGTTCAAGCGCTCGAGAACATAAAGCACGCAGCAGCTCTGATAGCCAGATCAGGTGGAAAACCGCTGATGTTAGGTGGCGAACACCTCGCCACCTTTCCGGTGATTGAAGCGCTGTACAAGCAGTACCCCGAGCTTGCAGTGATACACCTTGATGCGCACGCCGACATGCGGCTTGAGTACATGGGACAGTCGCTTACTCATGCAGGTGTGATGCGAAAGGTGTCTATGCTTATAGGCAGGCAAAACGTGTACTCGCTTGGAATACGTTCTGCATCGCGTGACGAGATAGAGTATGCGCGCTCTGCAAGCCAGAACTTCCTCCCCTTTGATATAAAGCGGTTATCCGATGTGGTGGATTCGCTTTCGGGAAGGCCTGTCTACCTGAGCCTTGATATAGACGTCGTAGACCCAGCGTACGCGCCTGGTACAGGCACGCCTGAACCAGGTGGAGTATCCGGTGGCGAATTGCTTGTGTCGCTAGCGCATCTTAAGCGTGCAAACCTTGTTGGAGCCGACGTGGTTGAAGTATGTCCGCCCTACGACCCTTCAGGCATAACTTCGTTGCTTGCGGCGAAGATAGTACGACAGCTCGTAATACTCATGTCTTAAGCAGTGCATCGGGGGAATGAACTTGTCTTACACTCCAGTCGAAAACCTCAAGCAAGGTATCCGAAAGGCGCTCGCTGATGCGCTGCAGGCGTGTATCGAGGCGGGGGAACTGCCCGAGATTGACCCACCTGAGATTTTCATCGAGACGCCTGCGAGAAAAGAGCATGGAGATTACGCCACAAATCTCGCGCTGCAGCTCGCCTCTTTGGCGAAGAAGCCACCTAGGCAGATAGCAGAGCTTCTGGCGAAGCGGCTTGCTTCGGGTGCAGGGTTCATCCAAAGCACAGAGGTGGCGGGCCCCGGCTTCATCAACTTTTTCATGCACAAACGATGGCTGCACGATGTGGTGTGTGAGATACTGCGTAAGCGCTTGGATTACGGTAAGACCAGATATGGCAACGCTCAGAAGGTGCAGGTTGAGTTCATAAGCGCGAACCCTGTCGGACCAATGACTGTTGTACAGGCAAGGGCGGGCGCCATCGGAGATACACTGGCGAACCTGCTCGCCTATTCTGGCCACGATGTGCAAAGGGAGTACTACATAAACGATGCTGGCCAGCAAGTTAAGACGCTTGGCCTTTCTCTTGAGATACGCGCGAGACAGGTGTTGGGCGAAGACGTCGAGCTGCCACAAGAGTGTTATCCGGGTGACTACGTGATAGATATGGCAAGAGAGATACTCGAAGAAAAGGGCTCTGATCTTATGAAGCTGCCCGAGTCTGAGCGCCGCCAGCTGTTCTGCGACTGGGGAGTATCTCGCATTGTGAAGAGGCAGCGTGAAGAACTGGAGCGTTATGGTGTTCGCTTTGACGTATGGTTTTCGGAGCGTTCGCTGCACGAGTCGGGTGAGGTGCAACAGGCGCTGGACGTGCTTTCAGAGCGCGGTCACACGTACGAGCAAGACGGTGCTCTGTGGTTTAAGTCGACAGAGTTCGCCGATGACAAAGATAGGGTGCTTGTCAAGAGCGATGGCTCCTACACTTATCTCGCGCCTGATGCGGCGTACCACCTCAGCAAATTCAGGCGCGGATTCCAAAAAGTAATAGACATCTGGGGCCCTGACCACCACGGCTACATCAAGCGTATGAAAGCCGCGGTGCAGGCGTTTGGGTATGCCGAAGATGCGTTAGAAGTGCTGATCGTACAGCTTGTGAGGCTTGTGCGCGGTGGTGAGGCAGTCAGAATGTCCAAACGAGGCGGCGCCATCATCCTTATGGATGAGCTTGTAGAAGAAGTGGGAAAAGATGCTGCTCGTTTCTTTTTCTTGACGCGTTCGCCCGAAAGCCAGTTGGATTTTGACCTAGACCTTGCCAAACTCGAATCTAACGAGAATCCTGTGTTCTACGTGCAGTACGCGCATGCTCGCATGTCGAGCATCTTGCGAGAGGCGAGGGCCAGGGGGTTTGACGTACCTGAGCAGGTTTTGGCCGAAGATCTGCGGCTGCTTACAGATGAGAGCGAAATCGACTTGATGAAGAAGATGGCAGACCTTCCTGATGAGATATGGGATTCTGCGCAGTCGCGTGAACCGCAGAGGATGACTCGCTATCTTATGGAACTTGCGACTTGTTTCCACTCGTTTTACACGAGGTGCAGGGTGCTTTCAGACGACGCCGAGATATCTAGGGCAAGGCTGGCGCTTCTTAGCGCAACGCAAGTAGTGCTCAAAGTGGTGCTCGGCATAATAGGTGTGAGCGCGCCTGAGTCTATGTAAGAGACGCAAAGCAAACAAGGGCCTGAGCTTTGGCTCGGGCCCTTAATGATGCACACATCATCCCCCGATAACAACCGGCTCGGGATCCAGGTCTGAACCGGTCAGAATCTCAGGACCATCTTTCGTCACCAGCACGAGGTCTTCGACGTGGTACCCGCTCTCTGACTCGTCGTCCACGCACAAAGGCTCGATGTTCAAGATCATATTCTCTTCAAGCACATTATGGTTTAAGGGGTTTATCATGGGGTCTTCGTGCAGTTCTACGCCCATGCCGTGGCCTATGTGAGGCATCCTGAATGGCAGCCCGGCTTTTTCAAACATCGCCTGGCAGTGATTGTATAGGTCGGAGAACTTGGTGCCGACCGTAGCGCGGGATATGATCTCTTTGTGGATCTCGCCCAATGTACGAAGCACGTACACTTGGCGCCTGGTTGGTTTGGGGCCGAGCACAGTCCGTGCAAGGTCTGACACGTAGCCGTCAAAGAGCCCGCCGACATCCACTCTTACGACTTTGCCTGGCTCAACGGCGGTAGCCCCGGGTGTTGGGTGGGTTATGAGGCTGCGCTCGCCAACGCCCAAGATGACAAACTCGAGATCTTGTGCGCCTGCATCGAGAAGCGCTTTGAGAATGCTGTTCGCAAGATCTTTTTCGGTGTCTCCCACCTTTGCAGCTCTGAATGTGTTCATAACTGCATCGCAAGTAGCCTTGGCGCCCCAGCGAAGCGCCTCAATTTCTTTCGGAGACTTATACATCCTAAGGTTTGTGAACAGCGTGCCGCATTCATCCATCTGCATCTTGGGGAGTTCAAGCCTGAGCTCATCCATGTACTTGTATGGCAGGAACCGACTCTCAAAGCCCACTTTGGCAGATGCAAGGTCCTTTTCTCTTAGCACGTCTATAAGCATGCTTGTCGGCGATTGCTGGAATTCGACATATGCTCTAAGATCAGAAATCCACGTTTCTTCCTGGGCGAGACTGAGCTCTATCCCGCACACGATGAAGGTGGGCTCACCTTCTTGTGGGAACACTGCGTACGCCAGCCTATCCCGCAGTGCTTTCTGTGTCATGATGTATGCGCCTGTGGAGTACAGAACGTTCTCTGGAGACGCTGCCACCACCGCGTCAAGCCCGCGCTCGTGCATTGCTTTCTGCAACTTGTGTAGTTCCATTCAGATATCTCCTCTCGTGTTGTGTTGACTCTCTATGCTGTATCCTTGTTACATGTGCTGATGCAGCCCAAGTAGCGCATCTTGCAGATCGGAGAGCGAATGCTCCTCGATTCTGAAACTGACCGGTGTAACACGGATATCTGAGTTGAGTCTTCTTATGGCGCCAAGGCTGCGGGCATCGCACACAACCGTATCACAGCCACTCAGGATGCTTCTCAGCGTCGATTCGTCATCGGTGGTGGCCTCGGCCACGCTGCTCTCGTGATACGTCATCACAAGCGCTCGTATTGCGCTGAGAGTCCTGCTGTTAGTTGCGATTACGGCTATGCGAGAACCCCTTTGTACTCGTGCGACGTTCAGAACAGATTCTCTTGATGGACAGTGGTGTAAGGCCACGATTTTCGAAGCGTGCTGCGGCCATGTGTGCTCGACTTCGTGGATGTGGTAGTATGTCGTACACACAAGGTCGTAGCAGTCGAGCGCGCCTTGTATCATCTCTATGTCTTCAAGCACAAGCGCAGTTACGTGCACAGGCAGCACTGCCATCATCTCGTCTCTGATGCTGGATGCATCGTGTTCGTTGCACTCTATAAACGCAATGCGGTGAATCTGGCTGGCGTAGATGTCTCTTACGGCAAGCAGGACCTCTGACTCTATGTCTTCTCGCTTTTTGCCCGAAAGCTGTGCAAGCCTGACGTACTGAGCCAATGCTTCGTAGAATGAACTAGTCTCGCACACGGCTGGGCTTTCGTCGACCACAAACACGCCGTCGCCGGGCCTTGTGGCGAGCACCCCAGTACGCTGCAGCTCGCGATACGCTTTGTGCACCACGTTTGGACTTACGCCGAGGTCGCTAGCGAGGCGTCGCGTGCTCGGTAGTCTGGTGCCGCGCGCAAGTTTGTCTCGCCGTATCCGCTCACAAATGAGCTTTTGCACGTCGCTATGCTGCAAGTGCGTGAAGTCTCCTTTGGATACTGTTTACTGATTAAAACGGCAAACAATAGGTATTTCGGGAGTGTACACCGCGAATTCCTCTGTGCAAAAGCAACAAATATGCAGGCTGTTTGTGAGAGTTTGTGCTGCGATTTGGAAGACTAGAAGAGGCTTAAAACCAACCTATACCAAAGACGGCGGGATTGCCCCGCCTTCTTCAGTGATCGAACCGTTGTTCTAATTTGAGTCTCTTTCCTCGCGACTTGGGGTCGTCTGCTTTCGGCATCCGGATTTCGAGTACACCGTCGCTGAATGACGCGCGTGCGTTCTCGGTGTCCACTTCGGATGGCAGGTGCACCGTGCGCAGGAAACCGCCTGAACGCCTCTCTCGCCTGTGGTAATTGGCGCCCTTTTCTTCGACGTGCTCATCCATCTTCGCTGACACGGTGGCACGGTCAGGGTAGACCATTATATCCATGTTGCCGGGTTTTACACCCGGTACCTCTGCTTTGACCACCACATCCTCTTCTGTCTCATACACGTCCACCGATGGGAAGAACGATTCGCGGCTTGGAGCGCCTATTCCCCACACAGGCTCTGAGTACAGCAAAGGAGCGAGAAAACTGCGCCACGGATTCTTTTCTTCGTGACCGTATCTTTCAATGTTAGGCATGCGTTGCCTCACCTCCGAGAAGTATTCTTCCCATTGATTTGAGACAATAAATCGCATATGTGCACACTCGCGTGAGTGGCTGACAATAGGCAAAAGGAAGCATGTTAGCGATGCCTCCTTCTACGTGCGTGTTACGTAGTCTGGTATTTGCGTCTTACCACTGCACCGATACCGCGCTTATCTAATATGTCCGATGGTACAAGCATCGAGAGTTGAACAACGCCGCTCATCCGTGCGATTTCGGCTCCGCCTGTTATGGTGCATCTATTCTTGACTTCATCAAGGCTCATTCCGGTTAACTTGCTCATTCTGGAGAGCGCATTATCCACTGCGTTGTTAAGGCCTAAGCCCGTACCGATTACTTGTATGGGAAGAACATCAGGTTCGAGATTGACGTCTAGATGTGCGCCTAACTTGTGTAATGCAGATGTTTCCTCAGCGCTAAAAGGCCTTGACACAAACGGTAGATCCTCGGCTGCAGGCAGCAATATGGGGAAGTCTAGGCCAATACCCTTGAGCAGACTGACCTCCACAGTCACTTCAGCGGATACATCAATGGTATGTGATGCAATCTCGCCATCGCCTTGTGTTGCGTGTACATCACCCATGTAGAATCCTGCACCAGGTATCTTCACAGGTACTATAAGCGTTGCGCCTGTCCGCACTTGGTCAGAATCGAGGTGTGCGTCTGTGGACCGATATGCGTCTTCTTCGTCCAATCTATATGGATGGTTTGCACCTACCATTCGCAGCGCAAGGTCTGCCGAGTTCTTTGCAGCCGGTATTGTGAACGGCGGACTTGTGCCGATGTTCCCGATAAAAGGTCTCATCCTGGCGCGTACTCCTACGAGGTCAGATGCGGCCATCACAAGCGCAGGATTTTGCTTGGCACTTCTAGGAAGCGCAGCATACTGGTGGGCGCGCTTCGCGATCTCGCGTGCGAGTTCCTTCGTTACTGTGATGCCAAGGTTTCTATCGTCGTCGAACACCATCGTGTAACCGTTTGGGCATTCAAAAGGCGCGGCAGCTGCCCCGCAGGCGGAGCAGCGAATCGCTTCCTGCCCTGTTCCTGCAAGTCTAGTCTCAGGATTCTGCCGACCGCACTTTGGACATTTGGCTCCTATACCTGGGTCTCCGTCATACCTGCCTGCTACCGGTGTATCGGTTCCCGACATCGTAGCACGCGACAGGATTTCTATGCGCTTTATATGGACGACGAGTGCGTCCCCTGGCTCGGCTCCCGCAACCGATACGGGTCTGCTGACTTCATGTCCCCCAACGATTTCCGGCGTAAGCATTGGTCCCCAGCAACCCGGGGCTATGCGCGCGACGACTTTTGCCCCGCTCGCAATAGGCCCTACCATCGGCTGCTTGGGCCCGACCAGAGATACATGTTCGTCTACCACAATAAGATTATCCACCAGTTAACCTCCTGCGCTCAGAATGTAACAGCGGCATTCTGCCCGTTGATTCACCTGGAGGCGGAAGCCGCCTCCAGGTGAGTTTAGACGAGTCAAGTCGGGTTACTTGTCTAGCCACACGTACTCGAACCTACCGAGGTTTGCCTGTGATGCCATTGCGGATGGAAGAGTGTCGTAGCCTTTGACGTACGTCGCGGCTGCTTCACCGTTATGCCTCCACAACAGCCAGATCATCGGGACCTCGTCGAGTATGATCTCTTCAGCCTCGCGATAGTACGCTTTTCTCTTCGCCTCATCCGTGGTCTGACTTGCTAGATCCAACAGCTCATCAAGACGCTCGTTCTTGTATTTGACGCCGACTGCGTGGGTAGATCCGTGCATCGAGTGGAAATAGATTCGCAGGTAGTCTGGATCTGGCACAGCCATTCCGCCGCCGTCTTGGTGTACTACATACGTGCCCTCGGCGCGGTTCTTAGTCAGCGTGGGAACGTCGATGGTCTTCCAGACCACTCTAAGCCCGAATTCTTCCCATTGCTGCTGAACCACTTTGCCCGGCTGGGCTGAAAGCGCACTCGTCGTGCAGCTGAACTCAAGAGGCGGTACATCGGCTGGAGTGGCAAAGCCTGCCTGCTTAAGCAATTCTCTGGCTTTGTCCAGGTCTTTGGCGTGAGCGCCCTCGAGATCTTCGAAGTAATACGGACTTCCGGGCGGTTGAAGCGGTCCCATGTGTGTTATCGCGAGTCCGCCGAAGGCAAGGTCGTTGATCTCCTGTCTGTCGAGGATGAGCGCAAGCGCTTGGCGTACACGCTTGTCGTCCAGAGGCGGCCTATTCTGGTTGAGTCTTATGTAACTCATCAGGCCGTAGTGCCTATACATCACAAAGCCCTCGGCCTCAAATGCTGCGTCATCCTGCCACGGAACACCGCTGGTTATGTCGACTTCGCCACTTCGCAGTGCGTCCATCCGAGCCTTCTCGTTTGTGATGATCACGTGCCTTACCTCATCAAGGTATGGTAGGCCCTCTTTCCAGTAGTTGTCGTTTCGCTTGATCACGTACTCTCTCTCGGGTTCCCAACTAGCGAGTATGAACGGGCCGGTGCCGTTGAAGTTGTCAGGTGACGAGTACGGTTTGTTTACGTCTTTCTCGCTGAGGATGTGTGTTGTATACGAGGTGAGCATACTCAAGAACGTAGCCTGTGGGTTCGCCAGCGTAAGCTTAACAGTGTGGTCGTCGAGGATCTCGATTTTGCTGACGTTCTCCATAGTAGTTCTCATGGTAGCGGCAACCTCAGGATTCCTCATGCGTTCGATCGAGGCTACGACATCTTTTGCTGTGAAATCTGATCCGTCGTGGAACTTGACTCCCTTGCGTAGGTGGAACACGTAGGTGTTCGCGTCGGGTTGTTCCCATCTCTCGGCGAGTGCACCGACGAGCTCGCCCTTTAAGTTGTACTCAATAAGCGTGTCAAAGATGTTGTTCAGAAGCCAAGCGTGGGATGCGCCACCACTTACATGCGGGTCCCAGATCACGAGATCTCGTAGGTGGGCAACCCTGATTGTGCCGCCGTACTTTCCTTCGGCAGTAGGCGCCGCCGGTTCAGACGGTTTCGGAGCCGGGGCTGGTGCGGGTGCGGTTTGCTGCCCGCAACCGGCTACGGTAACCAAAAACAGAGCAAGCATCAACCAGACAGCCAGTCTTGGAATTCTCAAGCTACTTCATCTCCTTTGCGTGCAGTATCTTGCTGATAACCAATCATCCGAAGAACTTTTTCTCGAGACAGTGTGATAGACATCATTGGACTCCCTTGAGCCGAGGGTCGAGCGCATCCCTGAGTGAATCCCCCAGTATGTTAAATGCTAGGATTGTGAGCGAGATGGCGAGCGCGGGCCATATCACTCCGTACGCGCTGAGACGCATGAACGGGGCTGACTCAGAGATCATACGTCCCCATGCAGTTGCGGGTGGAGGAGGACCCATGCCCAAGAAGCTCAGGCTTGATTCAAGAAGCATCGCATTGCCCATCGACAACGAGACCTGAACCATTATGGGTGCCATGACATTGGGCAGGATAGTTCGAAACATGATCCTCCAGCTGGATGTGCCGAGTGCCTCAGCAGCTTCAACATACGCATTTTCTCTTGTCGTGAGTGTCGCGCCATGCATGACCCTGGCAAACCGGGGTATGTACAAGACGCCTATAGTCAAGATGACGTTCTGTAGCTCAGGACCTATGAACGTCACGACAAGCAGAGCTAGCAGCATCGACGGGAAAGACAAGATGGCATCAACAACACGCATCAATCCGAGTTCAACTAGCCCACCGTGAAAACCCGCAACAAGCCCGAGAAGGCTACCGATTACGGTTGCTATCGTGACAGACGCAACGCTCACCAATAGGCTGAGCCTTGCTCCGTACATCAGGCGGCTCAGTATATCGCGCCCGAATTCGTCTGTGCCGAGCGCAAACGGGCTTCCCGGCGCTTGCAGCCGGCTGCTCGCGTTCATCTGTTCAGGCCGCATCGGAGCCAGAAACGGAGCGAATATTGCGGTTATGACAATGAGCGCGATGAACCCGCCGCAAATCTTGAAGCGCAGATCTCGAAAAAGCCTACTCATCGCATTCTCTCCTCCATAGACCGACAGTTTTCGCTCTCACTGGTAATGCAGCCGCGGGTCAAGATAGGCGTAAGCCAAATCGGTAAGCAGGTTTATCAGCACGAAGATAGTCGAACTCAGCAACACGGTGCCTTGGATAGTAGGGTAATCCCTATTCGTGAGCGCACGTATCAGCATGCTGCTCAGGCCAGGCCAGTTGAACACAGACTCAACTATCAGGCCGCCGGTAAAGGTGACGCCGAGCTGCAGACCGATAACCGTTACCACGGGCAAAAGCGCGTTCTTAAGAGCATGTCGATACACTACAAGTCGCTCAGACAGTCCTTTGGCACGCGCGGTACGCACGTAGTCCATCACAAGTTGCTCTACCATGGCCATGCGTGTCATTCTCATGGTGGTGGCAATACGTCCGGTGGCGAGAGTGATCACCGGCAGAATCATGTAACGGAGAGACCGAAATCCTTCCGTACCGAATTCTATGTAGCCTGATGAAGGTAGCCAGCCGAGCCGGATTGATATGACAAGCACAATTACCGGGCCTACTACGAACACCGGAACACAATGGCCGAGTACTGAGACACCGGACAGTGCAGCATCAAGCCATGTTCCCCTTGACTGTGCAGCCATTATGCCTAACACAATACCCAGCACCGATGAGATTACGATCGCGGGTAGCACGAGCTGCATGGTGCGTCCAAACCTGAGTCGCAGGTCAACAGATACTTGACGACCAGTCAGAAATGACACTCCCATATCGCCACGCAGCAGATTGCTGAAATAGCTGACGTACTGCTCGTGCAAAGGCCTGTCCAGTCCCAGCCGTATGCGGATGGTTTCAATCTGCTCTCTTGTCGGTTGGTGATGCTCGCTGCTGCCCAGGATGATCTCTGCCGGGTCCCCCGGTATGAGGTGGATGAACAGGAATAGCATTGTGGCCACCACATACAGCAGCACTACTGTCATCAGTACTCGGCGTAGCAGATAGGTCTTCATCGTCTATCCACCTGTCCTCAGTCTTTTCAGCAGCTGTCGATACACGACAACCATGTCACGGTCGCCGCCTATAGAGAGGCAGTACACTCCCCTCTTCGCGAACTGAAGCACTGAATCAACATGGCTTTCGTCGCGGAGCGGATAATACTGCACAGACACCATCTTTTGGGCGCGTAGACCTGCTTCAACTACCTTGTTCTCGGCCTCGACTACCAGCGGATGGTGTTGCTGTCCGGGAACACCGTACTGATATGACAAGTCACCTCGTCCTGACTGCACCATGTCAAGTCCCGGAACAGAGGCTATCTCGTCGATTGCATCTACACCGGACTTTGTCTCCACCTGCACGGACAGTATGATGTTGCGCTCAGCCCATGCCATATGCTCTTCCCAGTCGGCCTTGCCATAGCCGCCACTAAAACCGGATGGGTTGACTTTTCGCTTACCGTACGGTGCGGGTTTAACGATATCAACAGCAGCTTGTACATCTTGCTTGGATGTCACCCTAGGGATGATGATGCCGAGTGCTCCCATATCAAGCACGGCATCTATGTTCTTATCCTGGGCGGATGATGCTCGCACAAAAGGAGTTACCCCTACTGCCAGTGCGGTATGGATCATGCTGTGCACCGTCTGGATATTCATCATCGGATGTTCCATATCTATGCGCACAAAATCCATCCCCGCCGCGCCCAAGAACTCTATTGTCTTGGGTGACGGTGTCTTGACGTATATGCCGAAACACGGTGTGCGTTCATCGTATGCCTTCCGTACTTTGTTCTGATGCATCAACGGGTACTACCTCCTCACCAGAATCGTCGGACTATGACTTAAGAGCAGCGAGCATATTCCTGAAAGTCATGACGATGTCGGCGTCTGATCCGAGAGATAGGCAGCACACGCCCTTCTTGATGAACCCTTTCACCACATCGATGTGTGCTGGGTCACGAAGCGGATAATACTGTACTGATGTCATCTTGCCAGCTTTCAAGCCTGCATTGATCACTTTGGTTTCTGCTTCGAGTACAAGCGGATGGTACTGCTGGCCTGGAACGCCATAGTGGTAGGAAAGGTCTCCGCGACCAGACTGAACCATGTCGAGACCAGGTATCTTGACAATTTCATCGATCGAATCGACGCCGCTCTTGGTTTCTATCTGTGCAGACAGGATGATGTTCTTATCCAACCATTCCTGATACTCTTTGGGGTCTGCCAGACCGTAACCGCCAGTTGGGCCTCCCGGGCTTGCATGTCTTTCACCTATGGGAAGGGTTTTGGCTGCCTTAACAGCTGCTTTGACATCTTCAACACCGCTTGTCTTAGGGATGATGATCCCGAGAGCGCCCGCCTTGAGTACTGCCTGTATTTGCCACTCATTGACACCCGCGACACGCACAAACGGTGTGATTCCAACAGCGTGTGCGGTGCGAATCATATTATCTACTGTCTCGATACTGAGATTGCCGCCTTCCATGTCTATGCGGACAAAGTCTAATCCGGCGAATCCGAGCAACTCGATCATCCTGGTAGAGGGAGTCATGACATACGTTCCGAAACAGGGTCTTCCTTCTCGACATGCTTGCGCGACGCGGTTAGTTCTCATTAACATACAAAGACCTCCTGCCGGCTGTATAGTGGTGGTTAAGTTTTGTTCATCACGGAAAGGATTTCCTTTGACCAATGTCACAAATATACAACCATACGAGTATGTGGGCTTTGGAAACCAACAAGTATGGTGCCTTGGGGGGGAATCTGTTGGAAGAGTTCGGAGGACACATCACGGTTAGAGACGTACTTAAGATAGACCCATTTGACAAAGCCACACTTATTGTCGGCGAAGAAGGTCTTGAACGCACGGTTACAGGTGTGACTGTCATAGATTCTCCTGACGGGGTGCACTGGGTACACGGTGGGGAGATAGTCATAACGACCGGTTATTGCTTCAAGCATGATGCCGCCGTCCAGAAATGGGTAATTGATAATATGGTGAAGAATGGTGCCGCCGCATTAGGACTTAAGCTCGGCAGGCACCTTTGGGAACTGCCTGAGCCAATTCGCGAAGTTGCCACAAGCAATAGGCTGCCTGTGCTGAGTCTGCCGTACGAACCGGCGTGGAGCGATTTCATCATGCCTGTCACTCGGCACATACTTTACAGGCAAGTCTCGGATATTGGCTACCTTGAGTCGCTCGCGCGTGCGTTTCGGGGCTACCTCGTAGACGTCGGAGGGATTCCCAAACTTGCAGAGATAACGTCCGGCCTTATAGGCTGCCCCATAACCATCGGTGTGGAATGTGAAGGAACATACCATAAGTGGCATTATCCACCGGATGAGGTTCCGCCATATGCGCGGGAGAAATGGCACCGGCCGCCTGGCACTAACACAAACTCCATAATGCGCAAACTCGTGTCTGGTGAGAGCGCTATCAGACTTCCGGCTACAAACGAACACCCTTCGTTAGTTGCTGCACCGATCACTTTTAGCGGCAAGCAAATGGGAAGCGTTATAGCTTGGGAGGCCGAGAAGTCATTGAGGCGAATGGATTTTCTCGGGCTGGAGTATGCCTCAGGGATCCTTGGTTTTGAGTTAACGCAGCAGCAGACACTGAGAGAACTGAAACGCGACATGGTTAACGAACTGCTTGACGCGCTAATACACGGCAAATTCTCTTCGCGGCTAACTGCGGAACTGTGGGTACGCCGGCTGGATATCAGATTAGCTGAGGATTATCGCGTGATGGTTGTGTTACCGGACGGAGTGGATACAGATAACCCCGACAGAGAAAAGACTGAGTCGCTTCTCGAGACCGCTGAGGCGTGTATCAAACCTTTAGATGATTGCCTTGTAGGTCTCGATCGTGATTCACGTATCGTGCTCTTCGTGCCTGAGTCTTCTGCCACTCGCATCGAGAGCTTGGCTGAGAGCATAGCTGGGCGGGCAAGAGGTTTGGGGTTTGATACTCGTATCGGAATAGGAAGATTCCACCCTGGTTTGGAAGGGGTGAAACTTGCGTACTCTGAAGCGCTCCATTCACTCCAGGTGTGTGTATCGCTCGCACGCGCATACCTAAGATACGATGACCTTGGTATTTACCGGCTGGCTACGGATGACGCACCGGGTCGCAATGTCCTGCTTGACTTCATGTCCGACTCGTTACAGCCTCTATGGGAGAGCACTCAAGAAAAGCGGCTTAACCTGCTGGACACGCTGGAGCATTTTGTATCTACAGGCGGACACATTCGTAAGACATCAAGAGAACTCTTTGTGCATCCCAATACTGTGAGGTATCGGCTGAGGGTAGTGAAGCAGCTGACCGGGCTTGACCCTTACGACCCGGATAGTCTCTTGCACTTGCACCTTGCACTTAAGCTGATGAGACTGCGAGGACTCAAACCCGGCGGCACGTCGAGGTAGGCATCTGCGCTTTATCTGGAACAGACAGTCCTATCCAACACGGGCATATGGTGGTTAGTCAGTCTGCGGCACACGCACGAGACACCGAGCGTGTGCCGCAAGAGGTATTGCATGCACGCCATGCAATACTAGCGTCGTTTGTCGTAGGCGCTGAGTACTTCCAGTGTGCGTTCTACCTCCCACTCAAGGTTGTAGGCATGAAGCGACAATCGCACAATCGTCGGGCTCTTGATGCTGCCCTTTATCCTGTAACTCTGAAGATATGCGTCAAAGTGAGCAGCATCCGGGATTCTCACACACACTAGACCGCTGCGTTCGCCCGAGCGTGTCGACGAAATCACTTCGTATCCAATATGCTGCAAGCCTGCAATAAGCTGCTGAGTCAGTGCAAGTATTCTGCTTTCTATTCGGTCCATCCCATACTTGTGCAAGATGTCTAACGCAGCATCAAGTCCCACAATGCAGCAATGTGGGAGATTGCCGCCTTCGAGTCGGGCAGCACTTTGCTGATCGATGACCTGCAGGTTCCAACCGTCATCCTTGTCTATTCTCAACGCTCTTGATGGGCCGGCATATACGGGTACCATCTCGCGTAGAAGGTGTCTGGAGCAATACAGAACGCCGGTTCCTGCAGGTCCAAGCAGATGCTTGTATGCACCTGCAGATAGCGCATGCACCCCAGCAGATTGCACGTCAATCTCAAGGCTGCCCAACCCTTGGATTCCATCTACGATCAGCCATATGCCCATCTTGCTGCACAGATTACCTAAGGCGGTCAGGTCCGCGCGGTAGCCGGAACGGTGCTGCACGAACGAAATCGCTATGGCGCGTGTGTTCTCATCCACATGCTGCTCAATGCTTTCAAGGGGTACCCTGAAGTATTCAGATTGTGCCACGCGAATCTCAACGCCTCTGTTCTTCAGATTGAGCCAAGGGATCACATTGCTTGAATGATCTTCGTCGTTGATGATGATATTGTCTCCACGCTTCCAGGGTATGCCCTGAGCGACAATGTTTATCCCCTCTTGTGTGTTCTTGACAAACGCGATCTCGTCCGGCACACAGTTGATGAGACTGGCCATTTTGGTTCGGGTTTTGCTGATCCTGTCCGTCATTGGCGTCTCCGACTCGTTGTTGGTGTGACACAGACCATGCAAGAAGGATTGCATGGCTTCTACGACTGTTATGGGCAGACTGTTGTGCGAGGCAACATCCATGTATATCTGGTTTCTGGTGATTGGAAACAGTTCTCGAAACTCATGGTACCATTGCATCGTCATCGATCCCCTTTCTTCGGTCAAACTGTCAAGCGTCTGATCTACGTGTTAGATAGATAGTATTCAAACCAGGCAACCGTGCGCTCAAGTCTGTCTGCAATGTGCCGAGGTTGCTTTAGTTGGTGACCTTCGCCCGGGTAGCGCACGAAAACACAAGTCTTGTGCTGTGACCTGAGGGCTGTGAAGAATTCCTCTGATTGACCGACCGGGCAGCGAAGATCGTTTTCGCCGTGCATGAGCAGCAGCGGCGTAGTTACTGCCTTGGAATGGCGAAGAGGCGATCTTAGCAGCAGGTTTGATGGATCCTCCCATGGTTGACCGCCTATAGACACATAAGTAAAGCCATACCCGATGTCACTGGTGCCGTACATGCTGTACTGATCCGTAATTGACGCCGAAGCAACTGCTGCTTTGAATCT
The DNA here is from genome assembly GCA_964417635.1 of uncultured Pseudomonadota bacterium. GTDB lineage: Bacteria > Bacillota > Sulfobacillia > JAUYEF01 > JAUYEF01 > CAYQIY01. The sequence goes on from CAYQIY010000001.1 coordinate 228,566, forward strand.
GTTAGTCTGTGTTACGCTCCAACAAGTCATGAAACCCCCATAACGCCGAGACGTTCAGCGTCCGCAACGCCCAAGTCTATAGCTCGATCTACCCCGCACATCAGGTCGCCGAAGTCCTTACCGCCCCAATCGCCGAGCACTGCCATACTGAACTTGGCTCCGTAGCCCACACTTCCTCTTGGATTGAGGAAGACTACCGCGAAACCTCGGTTTACGGCGTACTGGAATTGGAACGAGAAGCCGTAGCCGTACATTCCGTTGGGGCCGCCGTGAATCCAGAGAATAGTGGGATACTTCTTGTGCGGTTGGTAACCGACAGGGCGCATGATCCACCCCTCGATATCCCATCCGTCGCTCGCTACGAGCTGGATTCTCTCTGGTTCTACGAGCAGCATGCTTTCGGCTATCTCTTTATTGAGGGTGGTGAGCTGTATCTCTTGTCCTTCAGGTTTTCTTATGAACACCTCGTCGGGGACGGTTGCAGATCCGTCCATGAAAGCAAGCACGCCGGTTCGACTCATGCTGAGTGACGAAATCACTCGAGTACCCTGGCTTAACTGACGTGGAGGGTCGGACGAGTCTAGCGGGATTTTCCAGACATGGCCCTGTCCTTCGGTGCACACCAGAGTAATGATCGCACTTGAGTCACGCGTCCAGCACAGCGGATTGGTGGTTGCCATGTACCGGAGTTCGGAACTGGCACCCGAGCCAATTGGACGGTCAATTTGCTTTGTGAGATTACGCGCAGAAGCCCAGGAAAGCGGGAATGACGAACGTACAAAGTCTATGACCCATAGATGGTGCGGCGAAGAATGCCAGTTGAACGGGTCGTCACACCCGATGAAAGCGATAGTGCTGCCATCGGGAGAAAAGGTCGGGTTTCGAACCGGATAATCCTCCTTGAGCACCCGGCAGGTCTCGCCTGAAGCGAAGTCATATAGCCAGATATGTCTTATCCATACAGGGTCGTTATCTTCTTCGGTACGGTTTGCCACATACACGAGGTACCTAGAATCGGGCGACCAATCGGGCATGTCATGGTTGTACCTGCCTGAAGTGATTTGTACAGGGGTTGAGTCGTTTTGCTCAACGGACACGACAAATATGTGAGCAAACCTGTTTCCAAAGAAGCCCAGCGGCTCGTGTTTGTGACAAACATGCTTGACGATCTTTATGGGGGCGGACTCGTCTTCTACAGGCCATTTCAGGCTAGAATTCGTGGGTGCACCTGGATAGTAAGCAGATTCGGGTTGCATAAACACTGAGCCCACGAATGCCAGCTTCTTTCCATCTGGTGACCACACGGGTGCGGATACTACCTCTGCCTCTGTTGCAATGAGTCTTGCTTCACCCATCGCTTCCAGGATGTAGATCTGACTCTTGCCGTTACGGTTCGACGTGAAAGCAAGGCGTGTTCCGTCCGGAGACCAGCGCGGAGCTACGTCTCGCTTTGATCCGCCCGTCAGTTTCCGAGGCTTACCCCCTTCTGCTGAGACCCCCCAGATCTCTGTCCTGACGGTATTGCTCTCCAGACTTGAGTACTGTCGCACAAAAGCTACTGTGCTGCCGTCGGGGGAAATCTGAGGTTCCCCAAGTGGCGTGAAGCGAAACAGATCAGTTGCTTCAACAGGCTTTGGTTGCATTTGTGCATCTTCCTTTCGTAATACCCATCTATCTTTTCATTCTCGGATCAAGCGAGTCCCTCAGTCCGTCGCCGATGAAGTTGAAAGCCAGAACGGTGATGGCAATGAGCAATCCGGGAAAGACTGCAAGCCACGGCGCTCTTGTGAGGTACACCTGTCCAGCACGCAGCATGCTACCCCAGCTCGGAGTGGGTTCCTGAACACCCATACCGAGATAGCTGAGACTTGATTCGGTGAGTATGGCTCCCGCCACACCCATGGTAGCCGCCACAATAGCGGGGGCCACCGCATTTGGCAACACGTGCCGAAACACAATTCTTGCATCGGACACCCCGAGTGCTCTTGCGGCTTCAATGAACTCTTGCTCGCGGAGCGCAAGAAACTGTCCGCGCACGAGCCGAGCAGTTCCCATCCATCCGAACACACCAATAACTACCATCACGTTGAAAATGTTGGGTTTGAGAAATGCGTTCACGGTGAGGATCAGGAAGAATGTGGGTATGCACATGAGAATGTCGATAATTCGGCACAGAACGTTATCGATCTTTCCGCCGTAGTAGCCGGCTATTGAACCGACCACGATACCGATGGTGAGAGAGAACGCAACTGCCACAAAGCCCACTGAAAGCGAGATACGGCCTCCGTGAATTGCGCGTGACAGGTAATCTCGTCCGAGCAAGTCAGTTCCAAAAGGATGTCGGAGTGAAGGTGGATGAGGCTTGGAGCCTGCGACCAGTTCCAAGTTGAGGCTAGTGGGGGAATACGGTGATACGATGGGTGCGAACAAAGCTACGAGACACATGAACAAGATTATGTATAAACCTATCCTGGCCAGAGTGTGCTGTCTAAATCGCTTCCACGTCATCTGCCATAGCGTCTCGGTAGCACCGGATTTGCCTGGGCGATGTCGCCCTTTCAGGCGCAACAGCGCAGCCATGATGTTCACCTCACCTGTAACGGATCCTTGGGTCGACTATTGCGTAGGCGATATCCGCCATAAGGTTGCCAAACATCACCAATACGGACGAAAACAGAGTAACACCCATCACCACGGGATAGTCACGGCTGAAGATCGCGTTAACCCCGAGCCTACCCATGCCTGGCCATCCGAACACACTCTCGATTATAAAAGAGCCCGAGATGAGGCCCGGCACTGCCATTCCGAGCAGCGTGACAATCGGTATCAGCGCGTTTCGAAGGGCGTGTCTGTATATGACAACTCTCTCGGGAAGGCCTTTAGAGCGAGCCGTGCGAACGTAGTCTTGCCGTACGACTTCCAGTAGAGAAGCTCTCATGTAACGAGTCCATCTACCGGTGGACGCAAGCGACATCACAGTCACAGGCATGACCATGTGTTTGGCAAGATCTACGAAATAGGCAAGTGTTCCGGGGGTTACGGTGAGACTGGTCATTCCGACAGACGGTAACCAACCCAGTCGGACAGTAAAGAGCAAGATCAGCATCATCGCAAACCAGAAGTTTGGCAAGGAGATGCCTGCAAACGCCAGTACGGTGATTGCGTAATCGGACCAACTGTATTGACGAAGAGCAGAGTATATTCCAACAAGCACCCCGATCAACACAGACACCAGCAGAGACACGCCCGCAAGCAGCAGAGAATTGAAGATTCGATGCCGAATTTCGAACAGCACCGGTCGACGACTGACAAATGAGTAACCGAGGTTTCCCCGAAATACGTTGGCTACCCACACCACGAACCTAATCGGCAATGGCTGGTCAAGGCCAAGACTTCTACGAATTGCCTGTACAGTAGCGGGGTCAGAGAGACCAGTCTCGGGGGTAAGATACGCGGCTACCGGATCTCCTGGCGCCAAGTTCATGATCAAGAAGGATATGAGCATTACACCGAGGAGAAGCGGCACGATTGCAGATAGTCTTCCGATCATGTACTCCCTCAACAAGTCCGCCTCCTGCCGTAGTGTAGTAGAGCGTGTTCGAGGTAACCAGCAGCCTCTGGGGCTGCTGGTTACCGCTCAGGGCAAATGTGAGCTACTGCTTAACGTACAGTTTCCCGGGATAGCGGAAGAAGGCATATGGTGAGACTATTGCCTCGTCGACGCCAAGCCTACGGCCAAAGATGTACAGTCCGTCACGGTGATAGAGCCAAGCCGACCCGGCTTCTTCACCCCATGCTCGCTGCAGATCTTCGTATATGACACGCCGCTTATCAGGGTCCATTTCCACCCGACCTTTGGCAAACAACTCATGGATTACTGGACTCTGCATTCTCACATAAGCGCCCGGTACCGTTATGTCGTAGATCAGTGAAAGCAGATCCGGGTCAGGTCCCATGCTATGTCCCATGCGCATAGCTTCGAACTTCAGAGGAGAGACCTGCTCTGTGACAGCTTTCACCATTACACTCCACTCGTACGAGCGTATCATCATCTTGATACCGGCCTTCTCCATTGCCGACTGTATGATGAGAAGCGCTTGTTCGTCCACATCGCTGCCGGATCTGTACCACATCTCGAACTCAAGTTTCTTGCCGTCTTTCTGCAGAATACCGTCGCTACCAGGCGTGAACCCTGCGTCGGCCAGCAATGCCTTGGCTTTATCGATGCTGAACTCGTATTTCACCTGCGCATCCTCGTTGAAGAATAGGTACGTCGGCGTCATCGGGCACCAGGCGGGTCGCGCAAGTCCTCTCATCACGTGGTTACAGATGGTCTCTCTATCTACGAGATGGCTGATCGCTTTGCGCACGTTCAACTCGGTGAACGGCCAGACTTCGTTGTTGAGACAGAGCATCTGGGTGTTACCTCCGGGAAACTGCACCGTCTCAAGCGTACCCAACTCTTTGGCGCGCACGAAATCAGCTGGGTTTGTCGTACTGATGAAGTCGATCTGGCCTGTCTCAAGCGCAATCAGCGCGGCGTTGGCGTCTGGAATTATGCGGAGTATGACTTCATCCAGGTAGGGCGCTCCATCCCAGTAGTCTTCGAAACGCACAAGGCGTATGTACTCTCCCGGTTTGTACTCAGCAAACTTGAAAGGACCTGTGAGAATGGGACTATGTGCAAACTGTGACTTGGCAACATCCTTCGGAGGAATGCTCTCAAGGATATGTTTGGGTTGCGGTGCGAGACACATGAGATTGGCAAATAGCGGAGCGAAAGGCTCGGGCAGAGTCACTCTAACCTGGTAATCTCCTACAGCTTCAAATTTGATCGGCTTGCCGCCGATGTGCAAGTTGTTTCTCCATATCGAGGCTGTCTCTTCGTTTTGGATAAGCTCTGCGGTGAACACAACGTCGGCGGCAGTGAACGGGTGACCGTCATGCCACTTGACACCTTGACGCAGGTCAAAAGTCCACACCAAACCGTCTTGACTTGAATGCCAACCGGTTGCTAACTGAGGATCCCAGTCACCCGTCACGGGATGTCGTTGGAACAAGCGTTCTCGCGTCCAAGTGTGCACGGCGCCCGAGACGGTATCCGCTATGTGAATGTGGCTTAGCGAAGTTACCTCACCCGGGATGTGGAAGAACACGGATCCGCCGTGCTTTGAAGGCTCAGCCGGGGGTGCTGGAGCCGGAGTTGTGGGTGGCGCTGCAGGCTGGCCGCAGGCCGCTGCTAATGCAACCAGCACGACCAGCAAGATCGCCAGGCCAAGACGGCATGCTCTTGGTTGCATAATTCACTCCCCCTTACTTGATTTGGAAAATCAAATCCTTACCAGAGATCCATCTCAACAAGACATTCCAATCGATCACGTAAGGTTACGGGCGGGACACGGTGAGATAGCCGACTGGATTCGGAACATACTCGACCTAGCCGCTTCGGAACACTTAGGACGTTGTGATTCGCTATACCAGACGGGCTATGTGGCAAGCGTTGGACGAGGCTCTCTAAGGACTATATGTGGGCGAATTTGCGAATAAGACACTATTAAGAACAGTGGGAGTCGTCTGGATAAACCCTCAGTTCGTGGTGAATATGCCTTAATCCTTCATCCATGGTGCACAATTCATTGGCGGGCTAGGTCGCCATGCGAAACTGAATGCACAGAGTGCTGACCGGGGAATGCCGGTCATACTGCTCTTATGAATGGTTGCAGTGAGTGGGCTCGCGCACTGCTGACCGCAACCATCCATTTCCGGCTTATTGGGTGCTATTGACCGGCTGTCTCCGATACCAGCTCCATCTGCTCAATCCTACGCCTTTTGGGGAGCGCTTCTGCGAGCGCGAGAACTCTGTTGAACTGGTCCACTTGTACTTTGAGGCGTTTTGCGAAGTCGCCCATTGTGGTTACTCTGTCGACGCTGTGTCTTGCGAGCCATTCTTCTACAAGCGATCTCAGTATCTCGTACTCCTGGCGTACTTGTGAGAAGCGTTTATCATATTCTTGCACGCACTGGAGCAATTCGTTATACTGTGCTCTTACTCTGCTTGAGGTGTTCTGGGCTTGTTCGCCCTCGAGAGCGCATTTTGCCATAGACGCGAGGCCCGAAAGCAGTGATGTAAGGTCTGTGCGTTCGAGTTGTTTTGCGTAGTCTAAGAAACTCGAAAGCGCCTGGAAGGACTCGTCGGCGCTGAACGAGGCCTGCGCCGGATTTCTTTGCTCGTCTCTTGGAGCTTCTTCTAGCTCCTCTATGGTTTCTGCACGGTCTTGTTTGAGTCTGTAGTACTTCCATCGCGCCGTGAGCCAGCTGATGCCGTTTGCGTCCGCGAACGTCTTAAGCGACTCGCTTATGCTTATACCTGCTGCGCTTCTTGTCTGTACGTAAGTCCAAAGCTCGTCTTCTTTGCCGGCTTTCCAACGGATGCGTTTCTGCCCGGCCTTTGCGGCAGGCATACTCATATGCAGTACACCCCTTCTAAATTTGTCTCGGCTAATAGTAACCATATTGCCTGCATTCTATTCTGAGACCAAAACGATAGGGTTATGCATACTGGTCGGAGCAATCTTCGCAGACTGGCTCTTAGTCTCAGATACAGTCGTGTCCACAGGTATTGGTGGGCTAACTGCGGTTTCCCTTTGGCGAACACTGTAATTCGCTCGACTGCAGCCGACAGATACAGAGCAAAAAGGTAGTCTTCTGTCATGAAAGTGAGTTTTGTGTCGCCAAAAGCACGCATTTATTGCATTATTTGCAGCATAAGGATAGGGGAATGCACAGATTGAACGTCGAATATGCTTAAACAGCGGACATACAGGGGGTTTTCTAATGCCCTGGACAAAACATAGGAAGTCCGGTTGGCGCAGGATGCGCCACGAGCTGTTTCAGTTTAGGTATTGGCTATGGGTTGTGCTTGTCTTAGTAGCCGTGGCCATAGGGTTTTTTGCCGCGTACGTTATTGGACGCTAAAAGACCCCCTCATAACGAAGGGGCCTTTTTGTTACAGTTCTTACACCGGGTAATATCCAGCAGGATGGTCTTTCTTCGCCGAATCAAGCATATCTTGGTCTACCCCGGTTCTGCTAGCAGTGCGTTCTTTGAGAAACTTCACCGCTACCTGCGGGAAGAGCGCGTACAGCAGAATGTCTTCTTCTCTTTCATAGTACGGTGCCACTTGCTCGCGCGCTTCAGGAAGCCCTGGTTCTATGTGATCGGCGGGTCTGTCCGTTATGGGTTGCTCGTCTCCGATGATCAGCTTGCGGATCTCCTCGTTCACCGGGCCCGGTGGTGTACCGTAAAGCCCGCGCATGTACGCCTTCACTTCGTTTGTGACCATCTTGTAGCGTCCCATGAGCACGTTAAACATCGCCTGCGTTCCGACGATCTGGCTCGACGGAGTAACAAGCGGTGGGTGGCCGAGGTCAGCCTTTACGCGAGGCACTTCTGCAAACACTTCTTTCAGCCTGTGCAGCTGGTCTTGCTGCGCGAGCTGCGAGATGAAGTTTGAGATCATGCCGCCTGGCACCTGGTACAACAGCACGTTTGCATCAGGAGTGGCGTCTGCCACGTCGAACTGGCCGTACTTTGTGCGCACCTCTTTCCAGTACTCTGCTATCTCAGACAACAGCTCGAGGTCGAGTCCTGTATCGTACGGGGTATCCTTTAGAGCCGCCACAAGCGATTCTGCTGGCGGTTGAGAGGTAGACATCGACATGCTGGATATCGAGCAGTCTACGACGTCTGCGCCCGCGTATATGGCTTCGAGGTAACTCATCGACGCCATTCCGCTTGTGTAATGGCAGTGGAGCTGTACGGGGAGCCCAATTTCCTCTTTGAGTCGCTTGGTTATGAGATAAGCGTCTTTCGGAGTCAGAATTCCCGCCATGTCTTTCACACATATAGAATCGGCACCGAGTTGCTTCAGGTCTCTTGCCACTCTGACGTAGTGATCTACGTCGTGAATCGGGCTTATCGTGTAGCACACGGTTGCCTGTATGTGAGCTCCGGCTTTCTTGGAATACTCAATCGCTTTTTCCATGTTGCGCACGTCGTTCAGAGCGTCGAATATGCGCATGATGTCTATACCGTTTTCGACAGCCTTGTTGCAGAACATCTCGACCACATCGTCTGCGTAGTGTTTGTATCCGACAAGGTTCTGACCGCGCAGCAGCATCTGCAGCTTCGCTTTCTTAAACGCTTTTCTGATGAGCCGCAGCCTGTCCCACGGGTCTTCGTTCAAAAACCTCATCGCGCTGTCGTAGGTGGCACCGCCCCATACTTCGAGAGAATGGAAACCCGCAGCCTCCATCTTCTCAGCAATGGGGAGCATGTCTTGCGTGCGCATCCTTGTGGCAAGAAGCGATTGGTGCGCATCTCGTAGAGTCGTGTCCGTTATGCTTACTTTTCTATGCTGGGCATCTAGGTTCATGTATTCCCTCCATTTCTGTTGTAGTCTTCTAGCGTCCTCCGAAGAGCCAAGGCAAATTCTGGAATGCCGGGTCTCGGAGAATAACCAGTACTATCATAATACCAATTCCGACTATTATAGTCACTATTGCTATTGCAAGACATAGTGCTGAAGCAATGGCTCTACCCGTACTAAAACCATAGTTCGTCTTAAGAGCAATGATAGAAAGAGCCACTACCCATACCAAAACGGCGACCGACACGATGCTGTGCAGTCCGGGAGTGCCCAGAAACCTCGAAGCCACTTGTGCGGGCAGGATGAGCAGTCGGGGAAGGCAGGCAAGGCCCAGTAACCCCAGTAGGCCTAGTGAAGACCCGCTGCCTCCAAGCATCTCTGCAAAAAGGTGTATGCTTGCAGCCGAAATGAACCATAGAGCGAGTGACGAGACGAAGTTTGTCACGACGAACGCAGTCCAAGACATACCCGCGGTGACAAAACTCTCTGTTGCGCCGAGAGAGACCACAAGCGTTGTCAGCATGTACGCTACAATGCCCCACATAGGTCTTGGCGCGTGCACCATGTCCTGAAACGTGCGTGTGGGCGCGCTGAACACGCCGTACACTGCCTCGACAGGCGACATGAGTTTTGGGCCGAGCAAGATTTGCTCAACTGTGGTTTGTGCTTCTTGTTCCACCGAAATCCCTCACTTTGTCGGCTGCGAAGACGGTATCATGAGCATCTGGCGCAGGATCCAGGCGATATCCAGCACGCGGTTACCTGTAAGCTCTTGTGCACCGGGTAACTCGGGTGCCCGTACCTGGCCCGCAAGAAGTCTTTCAAGCGGTGATAGCCGACCGTATTCTTTTATATGCCATGCGCTAAGACCCGAAAGCCTTGCTGCATCGCGCACTGCGTCATCGAAGTTGCCGAGCTCGTCCACAAGTCCGAGCTCGTGTGCTTGTCTTCCGGAGAAGATCCTGCCGTCTGCAAGCTTTATTACGTCTTGGCGCTGCATGTCGCGGCCTTCAACTATCTGCGTAACGAACTGCTCGAATACGTCGTCCACGAGGTCTTGCAGGATCTGTCTCTCTTCTTCTTGCATGTCTCTTACCGATGAGCCTATGTCTTTGTGCGGACCGCTCTTTATGACGTCCACTTCGATACCGAGCTTCCGGTAGAGCTCTTCTACGCGTACGAGTTCCCACACCACTCCGATGCTGCCGGTGATAGTGCTCCGCGAAGCCCAGATCTTGTCCGTGCCTGAGGCTATCCAATACGCGCCGGAAGCCGCCATATCTCCCATTGAAGTGACGACCACTTTGCCGGACTGGCGCAGTTTTCTTACCTGAAGCGCTATCTCATCTGCTGCGGCAGGGCTTCCGCCGGGGCTGTTCATCCGGAGCACCACCGCTTTGATACTCGGATCAGTCTGTGCCTGTCTGAGGTAGGCCATGACATTGTCGCTGCCAAGCGAAGAGCCGAAAACTGACGAAGTGCTTCTTCCTCCGTAAAACGGGCCTTCGATGTAGATAACCCCAATTGCGTCACCGCGTGCAACAGAAAGCGGGCGATCCGGCGCACCCGGAAGCCCGCTGAGCATAGCTATGACGCTAAGCACCACTATGCCGACCAGAATGTACACAATACGCTTCTTCTTGGTTTCGGGGTCCACTTTTTGCCCCCCAGACTATTTGGTGCGTTTGGCTCCCTTGCGGAATTCGCAAGACGCTCTGACGAACTCCCGGAAGAGTGGGTGAGGCCTGTTGGGCCTCGACTTAAACTCGGGATGGAACTGTGTTCCGACGTAGAACGGGTGGTCTTTGAGCTCCACCATCTCGACCAGGTCTCCTGACGGCCATATGCCTGTAGGTTTGAGGCCTGCGGCTGAGAGTGCTTCTCTGTAAAGGTTGTTTACCTCAAACCTGTGTCTGTGCCTTTCGGATATGAGGTCAGCTCCGTATATCTGTTCGCACCTTGAGCCGTGTTGTATGCGGCAGGGGTACGAGCCAAGACGCATCGTTCCGCCCTTGTTCTCAACTGCCTTTTGCTCCGGCATAAGATCTATAACCGGGTACGGTGTGTCTACTTCGAACTCGGTGCTGTTTGCACCCGAAAGCCCCATCAAGTTTCTTGCTATCTCTATGACCATGCACTGCATTCCCATGCATAGACCGAGTGCGGGTATGTTGTGTTCTCTTGCGTAGCGCAGAGCTTCTATCTTTCCTTCGATGCCTCTGTAGCCGAATGCTCCTGGCACCAAGATGCCGTCAACGTCTCTTAGTAGTGACTCGGCGCTCTCTTTTTCAAGTCGCTCGGATTGAATGAACTCGACCTTCACTTCTGTATCGTTTGCTATGCCACCATGATTTAGCGCCTCAATCACCGAAAGGTATGCATCTTGCAGCGCAATGTACTTGCCGACGAGCGCTATGCTTACCTGGGTCTTGGGGTTCTTTATCTTGTTTACCACTTCTTCCCATTCGGCAAGGTCGGGTGGGTCGCACACGAGTCCAAGCCTTTTCACGAGCAAGTTTCCGAGTCCCTCGTTTTCGAGAATAAGTGGCACTTCATAGATGCTGTGGGCGTTTAGGTTTTCTATGACGGCTTCTACAGGTGTGTCGCAGAACAACGCGAGTTTTTCGCGCATATCCCGGCTCATCGGACGAGAAGTGCGGCATATGAGGACGTCGGGCTGGATTCCTATGCTGCGTAGTTCGCGCACGCTGTGCTGTGTGGGTTTTGTCTTCTGCTCGCCTGACATCTCGAGGTAGGGCACAAGCGTGACGTGCATGTAGAGCACGTCGTCTCTTGCCACATCGATCTTAAACTGCCTTATTGCCTCTAGGTACGGCAGTCCTTCGATGTCTCCGACGGTACCCCCGATTTCTGCTATTACTATGTCTGAACCACTTTCTCGTGCGACGCGGTGAACCCTTTCTTTGATCTCGTTTGTGACATGCGGTATGACCTGCACGGTGCCGCCGAGAAAGTCGCCTCGTCTTTCTTTTGTTATGACGGCGTTGTATATCTGTCCTGTTGTCACGTTGTTGTGGCGCGACAGGCTCTCATCGATAAACCTCTCGTAGTGACCAAGGTCAAGGTCTGTCTCTGCGCCATCGTCTGTGACGAACACTTCGCCGTGTTGCAGCGGGCTCATGGTGCCTGCGTCGACGTTAACGTACGGGTCAAACTTCAAGATGGTGACGGTAAGTCCCCTGGATTTGAGCAGCCTGCCAATTGAAGCTGCGGTAATGCCTTTTCCAAGCCCAGATACGACGCCGCCTGTCACAAAGATGAATTTCGGCAAGAAGAACCCCTCCGGTATGAGTATTGTGAGCCAATTAGTGCTTTGGCATAGTTACGGGCAGTCCAGCACCAAGACATGGTTTATTTTGCTGAGTAGATCTTGCTTGTCCAGTTCGACTGTTGATGAATGAGCGTAGTGACCCCCACCCATCTCTTTGAGAAAACTGTCGACGGTGTCGAGAGGAAACGCGAGTGACGGGGTGCGGTAGTGCATGGGTATGATGACGCGTGGCGCGAGTTGCTGGCATACACAAACTGCGGCCTTTGCGTCTAGTGTGTATGTGCCTCCAACGGGTATTAGCAGTATGTCGACTTTGCCTATCTCGGCGCGCTGCTGCGAGTTTAACAGGTGGCCGAGGTCTCCAAGGTGGCATAGTCTGATGCCGTCGATTTCAAAGCAGTAGACTGTGTTTGGCCCCATTCGTATTCCGCCAAGGTCGTCGTGAAATGTGCTTATGCCGCGTACGCTTATGTCGCCAAGCCGGAATTCGCCCCGTTCTGTTATGAGCTGTGGCCTGCCGCCTACGGCGCATGTGCTTGAGTGATCGAAGTGGTCGTGGCTTACGCTCGTGTAGTCTGCTTCTACCGTGGGTAACACGTAGCCGGTGCCTTCATCGTATGGGTCGGTGACGATACGTGTGCCGTCTTGTGAGACAAAACAGAAACAAGAATGCCCGAGCCAACGGATCTTCACTTCGGTTACCTCAACTTTCTCCCGCAACCTACCCCAAAACGCGATACCGGAGGCGCTTACTAAGCCTCCGGCCTGTCTTCATCGTCTATGTCTTTGGGCCAGTCGGGATCTTCGTCTTCTTTGGCGGACTCTTCTTGGAGGTCGTCGTCGCCCCTCCAGATTTCCGTGGGCCGCCGGGGCTTAGTCTGCTTCGGCTGCCAGGCCGGTGCGGGCCTTTGCAGAGCCACTCTACGCGGCGCCCATTCCCTGAGGCCCCATGTGCCGCCTCCTACGTGAGTGAAGCGGTTATCCAGGTTTATCTCTGTGTGCACTTCGGCGTACAGTCTTGCTTTTGACTCGGCCTGGCTTCCGAGTATGTCCGCGAGAGCCTCCATGATCTCTTTTTGGTGCATCGGGTTGCCCTTTTGCTTGAGCATCATGTACACGATATCTGTAATCGGGCCTTTGGCTCTCGACCTTCTCGAAGATGTGCGCTCTTCCATTGGACACCTCCGGTACCGATGTACCAACAGGCGTAGTTTACCTCTAGACCATTCTACCAGATGCCCTGGCTGTTTCAAGGTACGAAGCGCTACAAACCCAAAATGAATTCGCCATCTGAGAACACTTGTACTCCGTCCAGCCAGGCGCTGGGCCTATTGAACACCAGATCTATGTGCACGGGTACGTCGCATGCTCCACTGAGGCTCTTGTTTCCTCCGAGCGCTATGTGCGCTGTGCCGTATTTGCCTTCGTCTTGGATTATGTCTCCTGTTATGTTTGCGCAAGGGTTCATGCCGAACGCGATTTCGGCGAGCGTAAACGCAAGCGGGTCTCGTACGTCGGACAAGATTTCCTGAAGTCTCGATGCCTGAGAGCCGCCTTCTATGCTTACCGCACGTCCTTTCTCGAACCTCAACACGATAGGTTCTTCTAGGATACCGAGCATGGATGCTGAAAGGTCGCAGTGCACGCTGCCTTCTGAACTGTCTTCGACCGGCGCAATATATGCTTCGAGCGCGGCTCCCATACCTTGGCCTGGGTTATGGCAGATGGCAGTGTTTGCGGTGGCGCGTCTTCCGCGAAGCGATGCTGTGATGTCTGTGCCGAGTTCTGTTGTGACGCGGATTTCGGATGCAGCAGTCATAAGCTTGGCGAGTTTTTCTACGAGAGGCTTCTGGGCTAGAAAGTCGCAGTCTATGAGGCCTGAGATCAGCGTCTCGGGCCTTGCTTCAGAAAGCGTGAGCAGTCTTGTTCCGGCGCGCAGCGCTGTTTGCACCGCGTCGGTGTGGTATACCGCACGCGTCGTTGGCGTGATAACCACATCTGCTGCAGCCATCGCTTCCCTCACTATGAGCGGTGGTTCCATACCTGCTCTTGTCTGAGATCTCATCACCATAACGCAAGGTTCAGCACCTGCTTGCGCCGCTGCGTGTGCGAGGCTTGATGCGATGCTGTAATCTCTTTGAGTATCTGTAAGGATAAGCACGTTTTCTCCGGGTTTTACTGCGAGGCAGTGTTCTATCAGTTTCTTAGAACCTCTGGCCAGACTGTCGTTATGCACTTCGGCCGTCCCCCTAAAGGCTCATCTCGCGTAGCACAAGATCTTCGAACGTGCCGCGCCGGGAGATGAGTATTTGATCTGAGCCGGAAAGCAGCACTACTGCTGGGGCTACTCTTGCGTTGTAGCTGTTGTACAGGCAAACGGTGTAGGCGCCTGCCCGAAGTGCCATGATGATGTCGCCACGTTGAGGAGTGCTTATCTTGGCGTCATACGACAGTACGTCGCCGGAATAGCATATTGGGCCCGCTAGGTTAACAGATATGGGTTCTCCGCAAGGCTTAGAGGCGTTTACGAACTCGTATTTGTACCAGTTTTGAGTTGCGCGAAGCATCACGTCTGCTCCTCCGTCGAGCGCGACCCATACGCGACCACTGGGTCTCTTCTTGACACTGTTCACGCTAAGAAGCGCTATGCCTGCGTCTGCGACAAGTGAGGCGCCGGGCTCTAGCACTAGCTGTACATCGTGCAGCGAATGCCGGCGACAGGCAAGAGCGAAGCGCGATGCGATCGCACGGCCGAACTCGTTTATGGGTGGTACGTGCGTATCACCGCACATGTTAAAGCCAAAACCCCCACCCATATTGATAACCTCTATATCGTGTCCCAAAGAGGCTGTCTCTGAAGCAAGGCTCACAACTGCGTCCACTGCCTTCTCGTACGGTTCGACCGACTCTATCTGTGAGCCTATGTGGCAGTGAAACCCGATAAGCTTCACACCTGAGAGATTCTTACACAGTTCTATGGCTCCAGATGCTTCGCCTGAGTGGATATCCAGGCCGAACTTGCTTTCTGCTATGCCCGTAACGAATTCGGGTATTGTGTCCACCTTGATATTCGGAATGACGCGGAGGCATACGCGTGCGGTGCGCTCTCGGGCAAGATATGATACTCGCTCGAGCTCATCTTGCGAGTCTACGTTTATGACCACACCGAGCTCCAGGGCGGAGAGTATTTCTTGGTCTGTCTTGCTGTTACCGTTAAGAATGATATCTTCGCTCTTAAACCCGGCCTTTTGTGCAAGAAAGAGCTCTCCTCCGGATACTACGTCTATGCCTGCTCCTTCTCTTCTTAATACGTCTAGTATTGCGAGAAGGCCGTTTGCTTTGCATGCGTAGAAGATGCGGGAGTTTTTGTAGGCGGAAAGCGAAGCCAAGAGTTCTCTATAGTTTTTCTGAATCTGTTCTTCTATGAACACGAAAAGCGGTGTGCCGTAGCGTGATGCGAGCTCTAAGACGCTCACACCGGCTACTGCAACTGAGCCTGAACTGTGCCTAGATAAATAACTCTCGGGTAAGCGCAAATATGGGTACCTCCCGTAAATAACAACTGGGACGCCTTAAGTATAAGGTGAGGTGTTTATATGGGCAAGGTATCAGGGTTGGTTGCACGGCTTTGTGTTCTTCGTGCGTGTGCGTCTTCGGCTTCGTTCTGTGCCTGATGGCTCAAGGCTTATCTCTTTGCCGTAGAACAATCTTCCTAGGCCTGTGCTTAGTTCGGCGTGGTCTTTGCCGCATACTGCACACGTGGTTTCTTCGTGTGAGCGTGAAGGCTCTGTGTACACGCTTATGAAGCCTTCGTAGTTTCGCATGACGGCTTTTGTGTCTGTCATGGAGAGAAGGTACTGTGGCATTATTGGGATCTTGCCTCCGCCTCCTGGGGCGTCTACTACGTACGTGGGTACTGCGAATCCGGATACGTGGCCTCTTAACATCTCCATGATCTCGAGGCCTTTTCTTATTGAGGTTCTGAAGTGTTCTAGCCCCCAGGATAGGTCGCACTGATAGATGTAATAAGGTCTTACGCGCGCTTTGACAAGCTTTCTCACGAGCTCCCTCATGATAACAGGACAGTCATTTATTCCGCGTAGCAATACCGTCTGGTTTCCCACGGGTATGCCTGCATCTGCGAGTCTAGCACATGCCTCGATAGCATCTAGAGTGAGTTCTTTCGGGTGGTTGAAGTGCACGTTTACCCACAGTGGATGGTAGCGCTTCAGCATGTCTACGAGGTGCTGTGTTATGCGAAAAGGCAATACCACGGGCATGCGTGTGCCTATGCGTATTACGTCAACGTGTGGTATGCTTCGAACACGGGATATTATGTGTTCTAGTCGTTCGTCGCTCAGCGTGAGCGGGTCGCCTCCGGATATGAGCACGTCTCGGATGGCGGGTGTGCTACGGATGTACTCGATGCATGCGTCTATACGTTTTGATGAGATGCTTCTATCGTGCACGCCGACGAGTCTTCTGCGTGTGCAGTGCCTGCAGTAGTGGGCGCACTGGTCTGTGACGAGAAACAGCACTCTATCCGGGTAGCGGTGTGTGAGTCCGGGTACCGGTGAGTCGATATCTTCGTGCAAGGGATCTGTCATATCTGCGGGTGCGCGAACGAGTTCTAGGGCAGATGGGACTGCCTGGCGCCTTATGGGGCACGCTGGGTCTGACGCGTCCATGAGTGAGGCGTAGTATGGCGTTATGGCCATCCTGAGCGCCTCGAGGCATCGTCTTGCGCCTTCTTCTTCGTCTGGGGAAAGCGATACGAACTTTCTTAGTTCATCGATGTTCTTGATGCGGTGGGAGAATTGCCATTTCCAATCCCGCCACAGGTCGGGTGGGACGTCTTTCCACAACTTGACATCCCGGTACTTGGGCAAGTGACCCAGCTCCTTTGGGTGTAGAAGTGTCTTACGCACATGAATATAGCACCTTGCGAAGCGGTGTGAAAGTGGGAAATATGTGATTGACACAGGTTTTTCCATGAGCGTAAAAGAAGCAAGTAAGGCCGACAAAACTGTGGGAGGTAGCATAGATGGGAGCACGAAAGCCGCATGTTTGGATTCTGACCACGGGTGGCACTATTGCATCTAGAAGACAAGGTGGCATGGCGAAGGGCAGTGAAGTGGTTTCGACCGTGCCGGAGATAGCAGATATTGCGAAGATAACTCAAGAGGAGTTCTGTGTTGTCGCTTCGAGCCAGATGACTCCTGAGATGATGTTCAAGCTTGCGAAAAGAGCCGGAGAGGTTCTGGAGCAAGATGATGTTGATGGCGTGGTTATAACCCACGGTACGGATACGATGGAAGAGACGGTATACATGCTTGATCTGGTCGTGCCAGGCGAAAAACCCGTCGTGATAACAGGCGCGATGAGGATTGCCGAAGACTTGGGCGCAGACGGTACGAGGAACATATACGCAGCTGTTGCTGTGGCGGCGTCCGAGGAAGCTAAGAACAGAGGAGCAATGCTTGTTCTGAACGATGAGATTCACCACGCCAAATATGTGCAAAAAGTGCATTCTTCAAACCCGGCTGCTTTCGGAAGCCCGGGTAAAGGCAGAATGGGTGAGGTTCATGGCAGCAAACCTGTGTTCTACTGGCCGCAAGAGCCAAGAACACCGGTAAATGCAACAGAACTTGTACAACCTGTTGACCTGTTTAAAGTATACGCAGGTATGGATGATAGACTGATCAAAGCTAGTATAAACTCCGGCGCAAAAGCCATCGTTCTCGAAGTAATGGGTAAAGGAAACATCCCGAAAACCATTCTGCCAGGCCTCGAAGCATGCAAACAAGCAGGCATTCCAGTTGTCATGGTAACAAGATGCGCTGCAGGCCAAGTTGACATACAGAGATACGAAGAGGCATACGGGGTTGTGAATGGTGGGGAGATAGCGGGGGTAAAGGTAAGGATATGTCTAGGGGTGCTAGACAAGCCATGTGCCTCGTAGTCCGCTCAGAATGGTTTGTGTCGGGCTTCCGGCTTAGTGGCACTTCATCTATCGGTCTGAGTGAGGGTAGATTACTCTGGGCTGATCTTGAACAGTAGATGGGCACAATCCAGGTAGCGAAAACCTCGCTAGCACTGGGTTTGTGTTTTTGGA
>CAYQIY010000002.1:0-226014 GCA_964417635.1 uncultured Pseudomonadota bacterium
CCCCGCAAGATTCCTCTCTTGACAGAGCACACTGTTCAGTTTTCAAAGATCGAAGCGTTGCTTAAAGCGCGCCAACAGCCGCGCTTCGGACCATTATGTTATCATGATGATGTGTTACTGTCAAGGAATCGAGGTCAGTCCATTGCTGCTACGACCAGCGATTCGGCTGCAACAGAACACAAAACGTACTATAACACACGCCGGTTACTAAAGCAAACTCGACTCAGCATCGAATTAGGCGAGACTATCGTCATCAATCTCGCTCTTATTCCATCAGGCTTACGCAAGGTCGTTCGCACGCTAAGACGCAGCATAATTACCGGGCTAGTCTTCTTGCTCGGTATGCTTAGGTCGCATGAGTGGAAACAGAATCACGTCTCGGATAGAGGCGTTATCCGTAAGAAGCATCACCAGCCTGTCAATGCCCATGCCGAGCCCACCCGTTGGGGGCATACCGTATTCAAGCGCGACGACAAAGTCGTCGTCTGTTACGTGTGCGTCTTCATCGCCTTTGGCACGTTCTCCCGCCTGCTGCACGAATCGCGAACTCTGGTCAAACGGATCGTTAAGTTCTGAGAACGCATTCGCTATCTCGCGCCCACCGGCGAAAGCCTCAAACCTGTAGACGAGGCTTGGGCAGTCCTTTCGCCTCTTAGCAAGCGGTGACGATTCAACAGGGTAGTCCGTCAGAAACGTCGGGTTTATAAGGTGTGGTTCCACAAACACTTCAAGCGCCTTATCGATGAGCGTCGCCTTCGTGACGCCCTTGGACATCTTGAGCCCTAGACGCGCCGCGGTGCTCCGGGCTTCATCATCGTCCATTGCGCCACCTAGATCGGCCCCACAGCGCTGTTCTATGGCATCCAACAGTCTTATCCTTGGCCAAGGAGGAGTAAGGTCAATATCATGGCCTTGGTAGCTTATCTTAGGCGTGCCGAACACTCTGATCGCTACTTCATAGACCATGTTCTCTGTTATGCTCATCATATCTTCATAGTCCGCATACGCCTGGTACAGTTCTATTGTGGTGAATTCTGGATTGTGCTTCGTAGAGATACCTTCGTTGCGGAAAATCCTGCCTATCTCGTACACGCGTTCAAACCCACCAATTATGAGCCTTTTCAAGTGGAGTTCGGTGGCTATGCGCAGATATAACTGCATGTCCAATGCATTGTGGTGCGTAATGAACGGCCGGGCGTTGGCGCCGCCTGCAACTGCCTGCATTGAAGGCGTCTCCACCTCGTAGAAGCCTTGCTCATCAAGGTAGTTGCGTATGGCACGCACCACCTTGCTCCTCGTGATAAACGTCTCCCGTACACTCGGGTTGACTATCAGGTCGAGATATCTATGCCTGTACCTCAGGTCGACGTCAGTCAGGCCGTGCCATTTCTCAGGTAGCGGCCTTAAACACTTGGAAAGCATTTCGAGGTCTGTAACGTGTACAGATACTTCGCCTCTTCGTGTTTTGAACACGCTGCCGGTTACCCCGATGATGTCCCCGATATCCAACAGTTCAAACAAGCGGTAGTGCTGATCCGATACGCTATCTTGCTTCACATATAACTGGATACGTCCGGTTTCATCCTGTATGTCTGCAAAAGATGCCTTTCCATGAACGCGCAGCGCCATCAGCCTGCCGGCGATCTTAACAGAAGAGCCCTCGAGATCAGCAAAACGCTCTCTTATCTCTCGGGAGCTCGCGTTCTTGTCAAACCGGCCGCCGTAGGGATCTATGCCTAGGCTTTGCAGAGTCTTAAGTTTCTGTAGTCTTGTGGTACGCAGATGATCTAACTCTTCGTTGCTCTCCAGCGCATCGAGATCACGACCGTCTTCTCCCATAACCAACAACCTTTCAATACCTGTTCAACGTTCGACGCTCAATATCTCGTACTTCAATATACCGATGGGTGCAGTGACGACCACGACCTGTCCCGGCTTCTTACCAAATACAGCCTTTCCAACTGGAGATTCGTTCGAAATCCTGTTGCTTGCAGGGTCAGCCTCTGTAGAGCCGACTATCGTGTACTCGTGCACACTGCCTTCTTGAACATCCCTTATCTGTACCTTGGAGCCTATGCTAACCACATCGCCAAGGTTATTACTAGAATCCCAGACAAGAGCATTGCGCAGCATCTTCTCAAGCGTGATGATCCGGCCTTCTATGAAGGCCTGCTCGTTCTTTGCCGAATCGTATTCGGAGTTCTCCATGATGTCCCCGAACTGTCGTGCGTGCTTAATTCTCTCTGCTACCTCGCGCCGACGCACGCCCTTAAGATGTTCAAGCTCACTCTCAAGCCGTTTCAGGCCTTCTTGGGACAAAATCACTTCTTTTCCAGCCACCTATTCGCTCGCTCCTTCACGCTGGGTCTACCTTAAAACCACAACCCAATATATGCCCCGTGGCTGCGCTTTATACTCCGCGCAAATAACTACAAATCCGAGATTCAGGTGAGGTCTTCTAGACTGTAACAAGCACACCGGCTGAGGCGTGCTTGTGCGGATCCATCTTACTTTTGGGCGACTACATTATAGGTAAGCATTTGGCTTGTGTCAAGAACTGCGCCTGCGTTCAAATTCGGGTTATGCCAGAAGCCTCTGAGCGCAGGTGCTTCGTCAAGCAAGAAACGATTTATAATGGTTAGATCATTCGGGCCCGGTAACTCAAATCTGACTCGAGTCCTCAATCGGCAGCGCGCCCCCGCCTCGAGAATGGCCGTTACACTCGATGGGTTTAGGCTCACCACCGTTGGAGGCAGACAGAACCACGGCCCCTGCACTTTCTGTACCAGGCTATCGTTGATGGTTCGAGCTGCCCACCAAGGATACCGCAGGTCGACGAGCACCGAGCCCGGCCTGATACCGTTCAGTTTCTGCCAGCTGTTGCGCGAGGCTATGAGCACAATTCGCGACCGACTCAGGGCGTACTCGGCGCACTTATGGATACGCACACCGATGCCTGTTGATCTCCATAACCCGGTGGCCACACTCTCCATGTTTGCCCGGTCGGCAGCAGAAACATGTACCGCCGAGACGTCTTCGGAGAGGCACGCTGCAAGCGCTACAACCTCAGAGTACTCGGCACCCAAAACCACCATCTCATCCCGCTCCGGACGTCTTGCGCGAATAAGCGACTTGAGCACCGATACGCTTGAAGCAGCCGATACGCAATTACCGCTCGGCCACGCGTTCAGCCCGGCAATCTGCGAAAGCAGTGGGTCAACCGCTACTACGTGCGCTTTGTGCAGGATATCTCTTGCCCGGTGAAGTGACTTCTCCACCGAAGACGGTGACTTAGCGAGAGTACCCGGTGTCGCAGGTAGAACCAGCAGCACACCCTGAGCACCACCGACAAGCTGCTCGAACTGGCTCAGTTCGCGCGGCGGCATGCGACTCAAAACAAAACGAGTGCACATGCGTGGTATCCACGGCCAGCACTCGCGTACCCACTCGTCAGAATGACAGAAGGTGACAAACGCATACTGCATCAAGCAAACGGCCTCCAACACGGCCGCTCTCTGCTCTCAGTCGTTCAGTCGCTCAACTCGCGGTCTGAGGTCGAGTCTTGCCACAAGCTGCTCATAGTCTTGCGAAGTAGCCTGCTTACCCTTTCCAGAGAGCGCCACGAGAGTAGCTTCTAGTACGTTTACACCAAAGGAGCGGCCGTCCATCTCAGGCGTGAACGTAGCAAGCAAAGAGACTCCTCTTCGCTTCAGCTCTGCCACGTCTTCTGATGTAACGGTGTTAGTGATTATGATCTTGCCGCGCATATCAAGCGGCATGTGCTTTTTCATGAACAGAAAATCGCCCGTCACAATGTCCGCCCAGCGGTACCACTCAACGAACTTTGGTTTGTTCTCCTCTTGCTGCTTGCCGGTTGGGTACAACATTGAGAACGGCATCTGGCACACCAACGGTGCTACGAACCTTGCCACCGAATCCAGCGCATCGGCTGAACGCAACATGATCGGAAGACCCAGCGCAAACGCAAAGTCGCCCAGTGCGAGTTCCGATCCCCTATGAGAGAGAGCGTCGGCCAGACCAAAGTGGCCCATCGCGCTCACGATGAAAGCACGCTTGCCCTTAAAGTCTATGATGCCGCTTTTATCTAGATGATTTATTAGACGCTCTTCAAGTATGTGTTTCAGGCCGCCGCCGTCCACCATCATGGTCTGCTTAGCTGCGTTGGCTATCGGAACGGCCGCCCTCAGTATATACTTACGCTTCCTGCTTCTGATCCACAGGTCGATGCCTCCCATGCCAAAAGCATCCACTTTGCCGTCCAGTTCTGTGACAAGCGAAACTGCTTTGTGCACATCGCCGTCAACGCCTACCCGTTCAACCGAGAGCGTCTCGCCAAGCACCTCCAGCCGAACTGTCTTGTTCCTGGTGGACGATCCTAGGCTTACCCCCACGACACGCTTCACTGTGAAACCTCCTCATGAGCATCGCCTTTTAACGCCCGAAGCATGTCGCGAAAGAAAACCGCATCCACTTGCACATCCCCAACAATCGGCGATTGGCCGAGCACTATGGGGATTACTTCTTTGTCCAGCATGCTCCGCATAAGCTCAAGTCTTCTATCCGAACCCATCAGTATCACCGTATCAAAACGTCTTATGTTGTGGATTATCTGCAACAAATCATCCAGCACCTCTAGCCCGTCACGCCCTTTCACAAAAGCCCAGCGCTCTCTGTCATCGAGCACCATCGTGAAATCGACGCCCTCTTCTCGAGCGATCTGCTCGATCTGCTGCTTGTTTCCAACCGGAAAACCCACAACGGCTATACTGCTTCCTTTTCTCACTTCTCCTAGCCCCTCGAGCCGCGATATAAAAGTCCTGTCACAGTTCAGTTCGTTAGCCACGTCTTGCTGCGACATGCCTTTGCATCGTAATTCGAGTATCTTGTCTATCGTGCGGTCAATTTTTGAACGATTTATGACCTTGTCCCCAATTCGAACAAAATCCACAGACGCACCTCCCGATGTGCTCAAGAATGTGCACAGCTACATTCTACCAGCCGTATCTTGAGCGGGCAACTACCCGAAACAGTAGAGATACTGGTTCTAACGCTAGGTCCAGGGGCTTTCGGGGAATCTGGAGAGTATGCGTTTAAGATACTTTTGCGCGACAGGACTATCATCGTGAAGCATGCCATTTTTGAGTCCCTGAAGCGCTCGTAGACCGATGTCTGTTGTGAGGTCGAGCTCTTCCGTTAGCTTGGACAGCGCTTTCTTCCTTGCAGTATCTATCGACTCGAATACTGAGTGTCCCTCATCAAGGTTCTTCAGCATCTCGTTTGCCAAGTAGAACTGAGCCAGATTCGTAAGAGGGTTGCCACACGCACCCGATTCTGTCACCCCAAATATTTCCGGACGGTTGAACTTATAGCCGATCTCAACAGAGTGCCGGAGTTCGGTGGCTTCTTCAGAAATCGCCTGTGCCAACGTCTTGGATGTACACATGGCGTATCTTTGCAGCGACCGGATAATAGCGTGTTCAATGGTATGTGCCTGCTCAAGCCCCACTAGTCCACCCAGTTGTGCGCTTACCGACACTCTTCTTCCGGATTCGTACTCTTGGCCGTATATGCTAACGCTGATGTCATTGGGCGCTTTGGCGTCAGTGAAGCCACCCAACGGGTACCATCCGGCTCCGTCCAATGCGGGGTAACCGTCAGACCTAAGCTCGCTCAAGTCGAGAGGCTTAACCCGCTTTGCAGCGAGTAGTCTGCCTTGCATTTCAAACCTCGACGAACGCACCCGTTCTACTCCGGCTACACGTGCAAACAGCGCTCTTGCTTTCTGATTCGGCCCCTGGATGTACACATCCTGTGCCCACATTTCGCCCAGTCTGGTCGTAACTCCAACCGGGTAGATCCTCCCCGAGGCGCTGTCAAACGGACAGAGCAGCACAGTCTCGTCTGGTCCCATCTCGGTAAGCAGCCTTGCAGTGAATGCATCGAGAAAGACGCCCGTTACTTCGCCACCTCCCGGCCGCGGTAACACTCCGTTTATGACAGGCACCAGGTAATAGTCCACGTCAAACCTCACCTTCTTCGAGCCGCGAAACGTACTCCAGAAGCAAGTGAGTCACTTGCTCACGCGTGCGCGCCGCGTTCACCTGCTGTCTCAATCTGGCGCTTCCTTGAAGCCCTTTTATGTACCAGCCTATATGCTTTCTCATGTAAGGTATCGCAGATTTCTCGCCCTGACGCTCAACGCACATGCCAAGGTGCCGTAGCGCCATACATATCCTGTCTCGTGCGGAGGGAGGTGGAGTCTCGCTACCTGCCATAAGCTGCAGGGTGCGAGAGAATATCCACGGGTTGCCAAGCGAGCCCCGCGCTATCATGACGGCATCGCAGGCAGTATAAGACAACATCCTAATCGCATCGTCCGGTTCCCATACATCGCCGTTCCCGATAACCGGTACGCTCAAGCTACGCTTCACCTCGGCGATGATATCCCAATCAGCCTTGCCTGAGTAAAACTGCGTACGGGTGCGTCCGTGAACGGTTACAGCAGACGCACCCGCCTCTTCACACCGCTTGGCAAACTCGACAGCATTTGCGCTTGTGTCATCCCATCCCTTTCGAATCTTCACGGTAACAGGAATGCTCACCGCACTTCGAACCGTCCGTATTATGCGCTCTGCCAATAAAGGTTCTTTCATCAGCGCTGCACCCTCACCGTTTCTCACGACTTTGGGTACGGGACACCCCATGTTGATGTCCAGCAAATCCGGCCGCTTGTTGCACAGAAGTTCGGCTGCTCTGGCCATTATGTCAGGGTCGTGACCGAAAAGTTGAACGGCCACGGGCCTTTCTTCCGCCGAAATCTGTGTGATCGCGTGAGACTGCTTGTTTCGATGCACAAGCCCCTGATCAGATACCATTTCGGTGAATACAAGGCCTGCTCCCATCTCACGGCAGAGTGCTCTGTATATAATGTCGGTCACTCCGGCCATCGGAGCCAGCACAAGACTATTGGGAACAACCACGTTACCTATGCTGAACGTTCTCGGGACATTCTTCAATCGGGACGTTTTCCTTCCTTTTCTATAAACTGAGCAGCTTTTAGCATGGTGGCTTCCATGAGAGGTATGCAAACGCTCTTCTTTAGACCCCTCTCGCTGAATGCGGCGTAACCTTCAGGAGTGGCAATATCCATTCCCGTAAGGTCTTTACAGTCAACCTTGCCTTCAATATCTTTGAATACCCTGAGGAACTCTTTGCCCATCTCGGTGATGCGCTCTTTGCCTTCTTTGTCTTCTGGGCACGAAGTCCCGAACAACGTGCCGATTGCCATCAAGCTGCCGGTCAGGATGCCGCACGGGCCACCGCTGCGTCCTATGCCGCCACCGAAACAAGAAGCCACCTTAGGATTCCCTTCAACACCATAATACTCGCACAGTGCGACGAACGACGACTGCGAACAGTTGTAGCCCGTTGTGAATAGTTCAACTGCTCGCGACACAAGCGTCTGTAGCTCTTTCAACGTAACAGCCTCCCATACATTTGTCCAAACTGTATTCGCCTTGCGCCGATGTTTACCCTAGCAATAGGAAGGGAAAAGTACGCTTGTTGAGGAAACTGCTGGAAGAACACTGCCTGGAGTATAGGGAGGTTGGCGCAAATGAAAGTAACCTTTCTCGGCCACGCCTGTTTCCTCCTTGAGGATTCGGGCAAATCCATTCTTACCGACCCGTATCTGACCGGTAATCCTCAGGCAGCCGCCAGACCGGGTGAGGTAAACGCTGATTACATTCTGGTGTCACACGCCCATCAAGACCACCTGGGAGATGCACTTGAAATCGCAAAAAGATCTGGTGCTACCATAATATCTACGGCCGAGGTGGCGAGAATGTGTGCTGAAGAAGGAGCCAGCACACACGCCATGCACATCGGCGGGAAGCACGATTTCGATTTCGGTTTCGTTCGTATAACCCCGGCTTTCCACGGCGCAGGGGTACCTGGAGGGCACGCGTGCGGCTTTATCTTCAGTCTCGGCGGACGCAATGTGTATTTTGCTGGCGATACCGGCATATTTGGTGACATGGAGCTATTGGGGCGGCTCGAGCCACTAGACCTCGCATTGCTACCCATAGGCGACAACTACACCATGGGGCCTTCTGACGCAGCTGTTGCAGTCGGCATGCTCAGGCCCAAAGTGGCAGTGCCGATGCATTACTCCACATGGCCACTTATCAAGGCGGACCCGCTGGAATGGAAAAAGCGAGTTGAATCTGAATATCCTTCTACAGAGGTAATGGTTGTAAACCCGGGTCAGAGCATAGAAATCTGATGCGTACCACGAGTAGACAGAGCGGGCGCCCCAAAAGGCCTCGCTCTCTCTATTGTGCTTTCCAAGGAGTTCTTTCGACCAACATAGAAGATTCTCGGCAGTTAGATCAGCTATGGGGGGGTTAGTTCTTGCCGAAGATAACCGGCGGACGGGCAGCAATCGAAGCCGCGAAAGCTAATGGAGCCGAAGCTGTGTTCGGCATTCCTGGAATTCACAATCTTGCCATGTATGACGCTCTGATAGACTCCGGTCTCAAACACTACGTTACCCGTCATGAACAGGGCGCAGGTTTTATGGCCGACGGCTATGCGCGTGCCACAGGGCGCGCCGCAGTGTGCATGCCGATTACAGGCCCCGGCCTTACTAACGCCGCAACTCCAATTGCGCAGGCGTTTTCCGATTCATCTCCGATGCTTGTACTGGCAAGCCAAATAGAGTCGGACATAGCCGATTCCAGAAAGGGCACGCTTCACGAGCTCAAGAACCAGCTCGCTTTCATGGAACAGATAACCGAATGGGCTGAAAGAGCTTCTGACCCGGCTGACTGCGCCCGACTGGTTCACAAAGCATTCTCATGGTTCAGGTTTCGCCGACCTCGGCCAATACACATCGAGGTGCCGATGGACGTACAGGCCGAAGAGGCTGAGGTGACGATTGACGCTTCCAGTGATAAACCAGAAGCGTTGACCCCGGACGAAAGAGATCTAGAGCGAGCAAGCCAGATCCTAAAGCGTGCGTCAAACGTCGTCATATATGCTGGCGGAGGTGCTTCTTCATCAGGTGCCGGGATTGAGATCCTGAAACTCTCTGAAATGTTGGGCGCACCGGTGATCACGACGTGCCAAGGTAAGGGATGCGTTCCAGATGACCACCCGAACGTGTTGGGTAACACCTTGATGGACGCAAGAGTGCAGCAGTTTCTGTCTGACTGTGACGCCACGCTAGCAGTAGGCACTCATTTTGGCGCAAGCAACACCCAGTCATGGACTGCAAAGATTCCCACACCTATAGTGCACATCGATATTGACGAGTCAGAATTCGACAGGAACTACCAGGCCGAAGTGAGCATCCGATCTGACGCAAAGACGGCTCTTACTAGGCTCATCGATTGCATGGGACCGGTCAGTCGCGAAAGCAGGCTCAGCGAACTGAGCAAACTCAAAGCAGATATCCTGCAGGCTCAGCAGAAGGAAATCCCGTGGGAGATTGAGCATCTGAACGTAATGAGAGAATGCCTCGGTCGAGAAGGTATACTCGTATGCGACATGACTTTCATGAGTTATCAGGCGACGAGGTACTATCCGACGTACGAGCCACGCACTTTCTTGTTCCCCAGAGGCTTCGGTACGCTTGGATTCAGCCCACCCGCAGCCATGGGCGCAAAGATAGGGTGCCCTGATAAGCGAGTCATATCTGTTGTGGGCGACGGAGGATTTCTGTTTACATGCACTGAACTTGCCACCGCAGCGCATTACAACATCCCGATTGTCATCGTGCTTGTGAACAGCAATAGCTATGAAGTGGTCAAACGCAGCCAGGCTCGACGGTTCGGTGAACACCGAACGATTGACGTTGAAGTCAAGAACCCAGATTTCATCAAGCTTGCAGAATCGTTCGGTATATGGGCCACAAGAGCTGCATGTGTAAGAACGTTTGAGAAAGCACTAGGCGAGGCAGTAGCGCAGCAAACACCTGCGCTTATCGAGATACCATTTGCCCCCAGAGGAGGATGAGCATGAGCCTCACAGCCGCTCAAAAACTGTTTGCCCCAATATCTCTTGCCCGAGCACAGAAGGCAGCCGAGCAAGTTAAACTCAAGACGCGCCCAGATAACATACCGCTCGCTTTCGGCTTGCCTTTTCCTGAATCGTTTCCAATTAACTCACTGGTGACCGCAGCACAGAGTGCACTCACACAAGAAGGCACCCAGGCGTTGCAGTACTTTGGCGGTCCATCGATTCCGAAGCTGAGAGACCTCATAGTAGACAGGCTCAACAGCCGAGGCTTCGGCATAACCAAAGACGAAATTCTGGTGACCACAGGCTCCAGCCAGGCTATAGACCTCACCAACAAGTTGTTTTTGTGCGCGGGAGACCGCATGGCCGTAGAGGCACCCACCTTCTTTGCGGCACTCAAAGACTTCCAGGCGTCTGGAGCAGAAGTCAAGGGTATTCCTGTAACAGATGACGGAATGGACGTGCAATACCTTGCGGACTGGCTAAAGAGTGAGCGCAAGGCCGGTCGCCCTGGGATCAAGCTTCTGTACGTCATTGCAAACTTCCAGAACCCCACAGGTACCACGCTATCGCTCGAATCGAGGCATGCGCTGCTAGATCTGGCGTCCACTTACGACTTCATAATCTTAGAAGACGATGCGTACGGAGAGTTGTACTTCGACGAACCCGCGCCTCCAGCACTCAAGAGCCTGGACAAAGAAGGTCGGGTGGTGTATACGGGTACATTCTCTAAAATCGTTGCACCAGGCGTTAGACTTGGCTGGGCAGTGGCATCACCCGATATAATTGCCGCGCTCTCGAGTCTTAAGACTGACGGTGGGACAGCGCAGCTTTCTCAGGCGATCGTGTATCACTTCTGTGCAGCGAACTCGCTAGACGATAGGGTTCGCTGGCTCAGGTCGGAGTACAAGAAACGCTGGGAAGTGATGCGCTCAGCGCTTATCGAGTACATGCCCAAAGGCTCACATTTCACCGATGCTACAGGCGGGTTCTTCACATGGCTTACGGTGCCAGGTATCAACACCAGCGTCATGTACCCGGCCGCGGTGGAAAACGGCGTGACTTACGTGGAAGGCTCGTCATTTTTCGCAGACCCCAGAGGCCATGAGTCGATGCGGTTGTGCTTCAGTTTCTGCGACGAGCAGACATTGAGAGAAGGAATCAGGCGACTCGCAGATACGGTTAAATCGTACAAGTAGCCCGCTTTGCAGATTGACGCGCGAAACCCTGGATGCTCGCTGAGCAGCCGGGGTTTCTAGTTGATGCCGGAGGATTTGTCTGCTAGATGCGCTTGATCCCGGATATAAATGCGCTCTTGAGTTGAAAACCATGTTCTTCGATGCTAAAGCGGTCATACGCTTCTTCAATCTCAATTCTGATATCACGAAACCCTGCGCGAGTGAGCAGCGCGGTGTACTCATCCGCGCTGAGTGCACCAGACACGCACTCGCACCAAAGCGCCCTATCCTGCTTGAGAGCATCCGGCATCGTGCCTGCTACCAGCGTGTCGCTGATGGCAAGCCGACCCATTGGTCTCAGCACCCTGTAGATCTCAGAAGACACCGCTTGTTTGTCTGCTGAGAGGTTTATCACGCAGTTGGAGATCACAACGTCAACGCACTCGGCTGGAAGCGGAATGTTCTCCATAGTCCCGCGGATGAACACTGCATTCCATGCACTTGCGCTCTTTCTGTTTAGCAGCGCCAGATTGAGCATCTCATCTGTGGCATCAAGCCCGTACGCAATGCCCGACGGTGACACAATTTGCGCAGCGCGAATCACCTCTTTGCCAGCTCCACTACCGATATCAAGCACGTCTTCACCACTTGTCAGGCCAGCCTTCGAAAGAGGGTCGCCGCATCCAAGCGACAGCCCCATGGAGTCCGCGCTCTGCGAGCAACAGCATGCTTCGACGCAACACGCCGCCTTGTCCGCTCTCTTGGCGTAGTACTGCTTGACGTCCTTCAGAAGATCATCGTCTCTCATGCATCAGCCTCCTCTGTTAAGAACTGCGAATTGATGTACTCCACTAACTCTCCAAACTTCTCGGTTACCAAGCTGTAGAAACTCCACTTACCCCTTGACACCTCTTGTACTAGTCCGGCGTGCTTCAGTGTCTTGAGATGGTAGGATACTCGGGGTTGGGTAATTCCGATGTGTTCTGCTATGTGGCATACGCATACTCCATACTCCTCAGGATAATCGCACGGAGAAGGACTTCCCGAAAAACGTCTTATGAACTTCAGAATTTCCAGCCTAGTTGGATCGGCAAGAGCGTGGCACACTTCGACAACGTTCAAGACTTCTCACCTCTACGTATCATTATATGTTTATTTGACATTCTTGCAACATAGTTTTCTTGGAATAAAGGAATCTGGTCAGAAACAGAGAATGCCATTTTGACGAATACTGAGAGCGGGTCTCAGTAACTGATGTTACGAGGTGTCTCATGTCGTTAGAAGTTATCCTAAAGGCAATGGCAGTCGCATTATTCGTAGGTGTTGTAGGCACAGGCACAGGCGGCGCAATAGTGGCAGCGTTGGGCAACCCTTCAAGACGAGTGCTTTCTGCTTTTCTAGGGTTTTCAGGCGGGATCATGGTATCGCTTGTGGCGTTTGACCTGATGCCAGAAGCAATTGAGCTCGGCGGAACGGCCCTGCCTCTCTTGTGGCTTGTGATCGGCGCAGCTGCTACCGCAGGCGTCGACCTCGTATTCCCTCACGTACATCATATGAGCGCAGATTGCGAGAGTCAGCGATTCGTGCGCACAAGCATAATAGTCGCAGTGGGAATTGCGATGCACAATCTACCTGAAGGCATGGCAGTCGGCGCAGGTATAGCATCTGCCGCTCCCATTGGGGTTACGGTGGCTCTACTAATGTTCTTGCACAACATACCAGAAGGGCTTGCAGTGGCAGGCCCCTTGGCGGCATGCGGCAAGAAGGGCGGGTATATTATCAAGTTTACGGCTCTTGCCGGTGTGCCCAGCGTGTTCGGTGCAGCGATTGGTGCATATATGGGCCAGCTATCAGAAAGTGTGCTCGCCGGCTCTTTGGCATTTGCCGGAGGCGCAATGCTGTTTATCGCGTTCGACGAACTGATCCCGGCTGCACAAGAGTTGAGAGAGGGTCACAGTGGTACATTCGGTGCTGTAATCGGCGTGCTTACCAGCATAATAATGTCTCAGCTGCTGCACTAGGCCTAGTGCATCGGTTCGCCTTCGTCGTCATCGTCTTCTTCGGAGTCTTCTTCGACTTCGACCGGTATCACCCCGGCGTCTTCCATAATCCATTCGGCCACATATACGGGTGCATCAAACCTGAGTGCAAGCGCTATCGCATCGCTCGGCCTTGCGTCGAGTTCCATTGTTGATGCGCCCTTAGAATTGGCACGCAAGAAAATCTTGGCATAGTAGGTGTGGTCGCGAAGATCGTTCAGCACCACCATGAGCAGTTTGGCACCAAAAGTGTCGAGCACGGTACGCAAGAGGTCCACAGTGAGCGGTCGTGGAGGCTCTTGCTCCTGCAGTTTGACTGCAATAGCAGCAGCTTCACCCATGCCTATCAACAGCGGGAGCACTCTATCGCTCTCCGTGTCCTTCAGGATAAGCACCGCACCGCCGCCTTCCACATCAACACCGACTCTCTCGACAGTAACCGCACGCATCGCATTGCCCCCCTTGTACTCCTATTATATCTATATTCAGCTGAGTCGTCGGCAGCCGCATGCGTTTTGGTCGCACATTTTGGACACAGCACACCGGCAGGACTAGCACCTGTTCCGAGAGAATTGAGTGACACGAAACAGTTTATTCCAAAGGGAGGCGCACCATGGCTGAAGACCAGAGGATCACGCTTGCAGACCGCGATATCGTGGCCGAGTTGTTCACATCTGATGAAGCGTATAGAAACCTTGTAGTACTGTGCGATCAGTTCGGTAGCCGGTTCGGCGGCACAGAAGGCGAAAAGGGCGCAGTAGAGTACATGCTGTCCAAGTTCAAAGAATATGGGCTCGAGAACGTACACAAAGAAGAGTTCACATACAACGGTTGGCAGAGAGGTCCGGCAAAGCTCGAAAGCATCACTCCCCACGCAACCGAGATCAAGTGCATCTCGCTGCCGTATACAACCGCAGCACAGGTGGAAGGTGAGATTGTCTACGTTGGCTACGGCACCCCGGACGAGTTCGAAGCCGCAGGAGATAAGATTGCTGGCAAGATAGTGATGGCTAACGCCAAGTCGCCCGCGTTCTTCCGTCGCAGCGTGCACCGTGCAGAGAAGATCGGCCGTGCCGTGGCAGGCGGCGCCAAGGGATTCATCTGGATGAGGTTTGACCCCGGCCTTCTCGAAGAAACAGGCTCTGCTCGCTGGAATATGCCGTGCGAGATACCCGTTGTCGGGGTATCGCGTGAGGCCGGAGAAGAACTCTTGCGGATGCAGGCATCCGGGCGTGTTACCGTACGTATCACCACTCAGGACAAAGTGCAGCAGATGCCTTCATGGAACGTCGTAGCCGAGATTCGTGGGCGTACCGAGCCCGAAAAAGAGATTATCATTGGGGCTCACTTCGACGGTCATGACATCGCCCCGGGCGCCATGGACGACGGCGCGGGAGCAGTCATAGTGATGGAGATCGCCCGTGCGCTCGCACGTCATAAAGACTTGATAGGCAAGACAGTAAAGTTCATCTGCTTCCCGCTTGAGGAGATCGGGCTCATAGGCGCTTACGCGTATGCGAAGCAACATGATTTGAGCAACGTGCAGTTCATGCTGAACTTGGACGGCGCGGGTCGGAGTCCACTACAGCCCGGAATTGTGTTAGAGGGCATGTGGATCGAGCTGTTCTCGTACTTTAAGCAGATAGGCAAGCAAATGAAACAACCCATAAACGTGGCTAACGCCATCAGTCTTTACAGCGACCACTTCCCGTTCCAGATCAAGGGTGTCTGCACGGCCAGACTGGGCGAGTTCAGCGACACCCCAAAGGGAGTA
This sequence comes from uncultured Pseudomonadota bacterium, assembly GCA_964417635.1. Taxonomy (GTDB): domain Bacteria; phylum Bacillota; class Sulfobacillia; order JAUYEF01; family JAUYEF01; genus CAYQIY01. The sequence continues at coordinate 15,033 of CAYQIY010000002.1, forward strand.
CGCGGATTCGGTCATACGGCCGCAGACACACTCGACAAAGTGTCACCCCGCGACTTACAGATGTCGGCGCTTTTCGTATCTCGGGTCATGCTCAGAATGGCGTCTAATCCCGAGTGGCCTGCGTGTCAACGCACTGAACAACAAGTCAAGGACGAACTCGGCCCGGAATGGTTAGAGGTCCTTAAGTTAGAAAAGCGCTATCCATTCGAAAGCTAGCAGTTTGAAACGCGGCCTCCGGAAAACCGGAGGCCGTGCCAACTCAGAACAGCACCACCAAAGTGAGTACATATCCCAGCGCTATCCCCAACGTGGCATAGTGCTCATGCTGTTCGTATGACGCCGGGATTATCTCTTTGCTGGCGACGTACACGATGGCACCTGCCCCAAGCGCTAATGCAGTTGCCACAAACCGCTCTTTCAGCACGCTTATAAGTAGAAGTCCCAGCAGCGTACCTAGCGGAGTAAATAGACCGGCTGCAGTTGTTATCGCTACTATCACAAGCGGAGGCAACCCTGCGGTCTTCAATGGAGCCGCCGAGCCCATTCCTTCTGGGATATTGTGTAAGCCGATCACCACCGCGATAAGCAAGCCAAGAGTGCGTGCCGCAGCAAAGCCCGCACCTATGGCCATTCCCTCCGGAATGTTGTGAACTGCTATTCCGAGCGCGAAGAATAGCCCGATCCGCAGCATTTTCTTGCTTTCGGTAAGCGAGTTGAGATCTTTTGTATGAACCAAGTGCATATCGGGGAACCACCTATCGGCTAGGTACATAAGAGCCGTGCCTGAGAGAAAGCCGATCACGGCACACCCGATTCCACCAATGCCTATTGACTCGGGTAGCAGTTCAAACGTCGCCACTGCGATGTTTATGCCTGCCGCAAGACCCAGTATCACCGCAAGCTGGGTGCGACTTGGCCTGCCAAACAAGACTACTAGCACTCCTCCCAGCCCCGTTGCGAGCCCTGCAAGAAGACTTGGCATGATGCTCTGAGTCGGCACAGTATTCACCCCTCGACAGCTCGCGTACAACACCGATGGAAGATAGCTTTCGCACACTTTGTTAGCCGCGAGCAACACTCACGACATGTTATGTAGAATGGGATGATAGTGCCACAACACACAAGCGTTTTGCACAGAAGGTGGTCAGAACGACCTATGCAAGGCAGAGTGAGAGGCCAAGGCTAGACACCCCGGCCTCTTACGCAGTATACATGTAGAGTCTGTCCAGACGGTCAACCCTAGATGGTTCCCAGCCGGGCAAGGGGCGTCTGTTGGACACCACTCTCGCTCCGGGCCTAAGTTCAGACTTGAGTTTGGAGGCAAGCTTGTCAGCAGCGGCCTGTGACAGGTAAAAAGTCACCACATCGGCAGCACTCAAATCGAGTTCAAAGAAATTACCCCAGACCATGCTGACTTTGTCTTCAAGGCCGAGCGCAGCTGCGCGCGTCTTGCACAGCTGAAGCCGCAACGGGTCTATCTCGATGCCGATACACTCGGCACCAAACTCTTTCGCCGCGCAGAATACTATCCTTCCGTCGCCCGCTCCCAAGTCCACGAGCACTTCTCCGGGCTTCAGATCGGCCATTTTCAGCATCTTACGGACGAGCCTCATTTTGCTCGGGCTCCACGCGCCACCATAAATCGATGGAAAACACACCGACAAAACCAAGATAACCGAGAGGCAACCGACGACATACCACGTCACACGCTCATGCCCCCCGCTGCCCCGTTTTTACGGCTTCTCGGCTTCTAGTTTGTCTATTACTTCTTCAAACGCCGCCTTGGTCTGCTCTTTCTCGATATTGCATACCTCTTTACCCTTGGCTATTGCGATTTCTATAGCATCGCGTCCTTCTTGCACAGCCTGGTCAAGCTTGTTCACGGCTTCTTGTACTTTAAGCCCGATCTCTTTTCGCATATCCTCGCCCGGCTTAGGCGCCAAAAGCAGCCCTGCAGCCACTCCGAGCAGTCCTCCAATTAGCAACCCTTCGGTGAAACGTCGGCTTTCACTCATGCCTTCTCTCTCCCTTCTTCTTTGTACCAAGTGTGCCAATACCGCGTGAAACACCTGCAACTATACCGCTAACGTTGGCAAGCGGCGACACAAGCACCTTTTGCACTGCTAGCGTGGTAAACCTAATGTTCTGCATCACGCCTTGTGTGACATCCAGTACCGACTCAAGCCTCTTCATCTGGTCGTTTACGTTTTGACCGACGTCACTTACCTCACGCAGCGCATGCTGAGCCTGCTCCATTGTCAGGTCAAGCTGCCGCTCTGTAGTGACAACAAGCGTGTCCACTTTATCAAGCGACTTCTCAAGTCGACGGCTGAGCCTGGAGATATTGTAAACCAGCACCGCAAATGCAACTGCGATAGCCACCCATGCAATCTGATGCCACTCCACCTGCCACACCCCCTCCCAGAAGCACACTTCTCCAGGATATGTGCTATAAACATAAGACTCCTACAACGATGTCGTAAATTCCTGCAAAGATCTAACTCTTGTCCGGAGTCGGGTTACCCGAATCGAGCCTAGATAACACCAATTTGTACCCGTCGGCACCATAGTGCAGAAAACGCTTAACCCGGCTTATGGTTGCGGTGCTCATTTTGGTCGCACGTTCTATCTCTTCGTATGTCTTACCTTCGCTCAACATTATCGCTGCGCGCAACCTTGCGGAAAGCGACTTCAACTCACCAACCGTGCATAGGTCTTCAAAGAACCTGTAGCACTCTTCAAGACTCTCCAGGCACAGAACTGCAGCGAACAAGTTATCCAGGTCTGGATCTTTGAGTCGAGGGTTCATCGACATTTTCCACACCTCACAATTCGTTGTGTCTCAACCAAGATACGGAATCGTATATGGGCCTTCCGGAAGACATGCAACCGTACGCACCTCTTGGCGTGCTCTCTCCATATGTAATGCCTGTTCAACACTTTCACAAGGAATCATGAACGCCTGCGTAACCTGTTCCGGCTCTAGACTCGACACAAGATACACTCGCGCCTTCCTGAGGATAAGGCCGAGCACCTGTACCTGCCACTGATCGTGCACCGTCTCAGTGCTCGATTCTATGTTTTTCATCATGCGTTCAACCGAATCGTATGCTTCGAGCATTGACTTGAAGTTACCGTGCTCGGGGACCCCGTCGCTACATTCTGAGGCTACAATTATTGCCCCATCTTCGCGCACAATCGACGCAGCTGCGCTCATGCCCTTTACAGCTTGGTACAGATTCTGATCGAGAGGATAGCCGGCGTTAGTCGTCACCACCACATCATACGCGTTTGTGACAGGCTGCATCGCAGTCTTGTGGGCAAAAGCACATCCCAACCGATGCGCCTCGATGATGTCGCCCGCGTACACGCCTGTGATTTGCTTCTCTCGATTCAGTGTTACGTTCACAACAAAGTGAGGCTGAGTCATCAGAGCCGCCTCGCATATCATCTCTTGTACAGGGTTTTCCGCAAGCACACCCCAGGTAGCCTTAGGATGCGAGATCATGGGCGCGCTATGCAGATGAAGCACCGTCTCGATACCTACTACCCCAGGAATTACCCCTTTCGGGCCTCCGGAGAAACCTGCAAAGAAGTGAGGCTCGATGAACCCTGTCACTATCTTGAACTCGGCATCAAGATAGTCACGATTAACCATTACCCGACAACCCGCAGCAGTGGTACCCACATAGCGCAGACTTTCGTCTGCAAAAGCGTCATGGTTTACCACGTGGTAATTGTCCGCGATCTGGGATCCAAGCATATCTCGGAGTTCTTCGGCAGTATTCGCCCTGTGGGTACCGGTACCGTTTACTATCACCACTCGCTCGCGTCCGAGCCCACACTCTTCGAGAATCCATGGCACCAGCTTGTGGCTCGGTGACGGCCTGGTGCCATCAGCGATCACGATCGCAACTCTGCCCGACGCAGGCAGCATCTGTTTCAGCGGCCTCGCGGCCACCGGGTTTCGAACAGCGTGCACAAAACTGGCGTACTCGTCTTCGAGTCCGGGCACGTGCGTGGGTACAATAACCTCTGTTTCTGATGGCAACTCGGCCAGCAGTTTACCTTTGCCGTAAGACAGTTCCACCTTCATTTACCTATCCGGCTCCTTCTGATCTTTGTCCAACTCTAGGTAGTCCAGCAGGTCAAGCGCCTCTCCCATGATTTTCTGCACGTCTGCAACGAGCCTCAGTAGCCGCATCTCTTGCATTAGGAACTCGGTCACTTGCTTGTGCAAAGATATCGCTTCTGCCAGTTTGTTAAGTTCAGCGATCTTCTCGTCAGATGGTTTCTGACCGGCGGCTTGTGCCATCTCGAGTTCCATCTGGCGTTTGCGAAAATCTCGGAGTACCCACATGGCCCCTTCATCTTTTTCTATCGCAGCGCGCGCCTGCTGATACGCCTTATACTCTTCACTGCTCTTAAGCGCGCGTGAAAGCGCATGTGCCGAATCGTAAACGGACACTCTGACTACCCCTCTCTTCTGATACCTGATTCAAAGTTCAAATTCTCGAATTGAGCACTCAATCCCTTCGAAGACACGAAATGGCCCCCGGTCGGGGGCCATCTTGAGTCAGGTTCACCCGCTCTACTTGCCTATCGCCTCTTGAACCGCCGCCTGATGCAACGCGCATCGAGTGGGCGTCCTGTTCTTGGTGTACACACTACCGTGCGTAGTGCTGTCCAAAAAATGGATGTCGAAGTGGCCTGTAACTCCGTTCTGCAGGATGAACTGCCCTCCGTGGGGCATCCCGGCCATCGAAGCAGCTATTCTGAATTCGGCTATCTCAACCACTACCGGTCTTCGCGCCCAGCTCCACTCTCCCCAGATCTGCTTCATTATACGAGTATCCTGTAAGCCGATCGGCTCGACATCTGCATGCGCCCACCCACCACGTCTCTTTACCAGAAAGCTCATGCCTGTGTGCACGTCGGTCACCCGGGCTACAGTTTGCTGTCTTGCAAACAGCTTGTCTACCTCAAGCCAGCTGAGCGCAACGGCTCCCTCGCCTGCCTGTTGTAGTGGCACGCTTAGTGTATCCCCGACGTGGAGCGTCTTTGCGGGATCAATTCCGGTGTGAGCGGCGATCTCGTTCACAGTAGTGGCATGCCTGAGCGCCACTAGCCACAGCGTATCCCCGGTTACGACTTCATATGACAGCAGTTTCGTCTCTGGAACATATTCATCAGAGCACTCCTCGGCTTGGAGCGCTTGATCCGATTCAGACGCCTCTTCCTGTTCTACATAAGGCGCCATCCACGACTCAAGCGTACGCGCAAACACGACTTGCTCAGGTTCAGGCGCACCACAAGGTGGTGTTATAAGACAGAGTGCAGAGACAAAGAGCACAAGTAGTACCACACGTCCAATAATAGAGCGTCCGCGAAACACCGAAAATCCCCCCGAAAACTGGTTGATTTACATAATGTTATGTCGTACTAAGAACGCTGGTTCGACTTTTGCGGGCGGCGCTCCTTGGATCTGGCGTATCCAATTATTGGTTATCTTCGAACTATGGTGCATCCTCTTCGTGCTTGCTCTGCTCAACAATCAGCATCGCGGTTTCTGCGAATTCTTTGGGCACCATCACCTTGATCTCCGAAAGCGATGGAAAGACAGCCCGGGGCAGGCCTGATCGTAACAGCACCGGAATGTGTGCGCTGGAGAGCATGGAACGAAGAATCTCTGCTTCGCTCTCATCTTTTACGCTTAACACCTCAACCCAGTTCTTATCCGACATCACGTCACCTCCCAGGAGTCTTCTCTATCTTATACTACGTTTTGTAATGTATATTTCCCTCTGAGCCCAAAAGGGTGTACCATAGAGTGGTTAATCTATCGTAAGCTTCGAGCACACTGTTTTCGGGAGGATTCCATGCAGATTCGCAATGTAGCCATAATAGCGCACGTCGACCACGGCAAGACCACTATCGTGGACGCAATATTGCGCCAGACAGGTATCTTTAAGCCTCATGAGAGGCTCGTCGAGAGAGTAATGGACAGGAACGACCTAGAACGAGAGCGCGGTATAACAATCTTGTCAAAGAACACGGCAGTGAACTACCGCGACGTCAAGATAAACATCGTAGACACACCCGGGCACTCGGACTTCGGAGGAGAAGTGGAGCGAATCATGGGCATGGTGGACGGTGCGGTGCTTGTTGTGGACGCATTCGAAGGGCCTATGCCCCAGACTCGCTTCGTGCTTCAGAAGGCGCTCTCTGCAGGGCTCGCGCCCGTTGTGGTCATAAACAAGGTAGACAGAGCCGACCAGCGCTCAGAAGAAGTTCTGTCACTTGTGTTTGACCTGTTTTGTGAGTTAGGAGCAACCGAACAGCAATTGGACTTTGCTCACGTGTATTGCTCGGCAACACGAGGATTTGCCGGCACTACTCTTCAGGCAGTGCTCGAATCGTGTACCACTGGCGACGGAAGCATCTTCCCTCTGCTCGATACGGTCATAGAACGCGTACCACCACCCACGTCTGACAGCAATGGGCCGCTTGAGATGCTCGTCGCAAACCTGGATTACGATGACTACGTGGGTAGGCTTGCCATAGGCCGCATATGGAGAGGCCGGATAAACACCTCACAGCAAGTGGCCGTTACAAGAGGCAGTCCACACGTACTCAGAACAGCCAAAGTTACAGCGCTTTACACGTTCTCCGGGCTGAAGCGCGTGGAGACACAGGAGGCGCTCAGCGGAGACATTGTGGCTCTTACCGGGCTTGATGAAGTGCAGATAGGTGACACAATCACAGACCCAGAGCAGCCGGGGGCTTTGCCACCTATTGAAGTGGATGAGCCAACTCTTGTAATGGTGTTCGGCGTAAACGATAGCCCGTTTGCCGGACGAGACGGCAAGTACGTCACATCTCGCCACTTAAGAGACAGGCTGTTTCGTGAGCAACGTACTAACGTCTCGCTTAACGTGAGTGACACCGAAGAGCCGGACAAGTTCGTTGTCGCCGGTCGAGGCGAGCTGCATCTGGCAATCCTCATAGAGAACATGCGCCGTGAAGGTTACGAGATAGCGGTTTCGAAACCTCGCGTCATCCTTAAGCAAACAGCAACCGGTCAAGAAGAACCGCTCGAGAACCTGGTCGTCGACGTACCGTCTGAATATCTTGGAGCAGTCATGCAGCATCTTGGAGAAAGAAAGGCCGAGATGCTCAATATGATTCACACTAAAGACGGTCGCGTACGCGTCGATTTCATCGTACCGGCCCGAGGGCTTGTTGGGTTTAACTCACTGTTCATGGCTGAGACAAACGGCAGAGGCGTGATGTACTACAGTTTTGCCGGATACGGCGCGTACCGTGGAGAGATACCGTCTCGCCAAAACGGCGTGCTCGTTGCTTGGGAGACGGGCACGGCAACGGCGTACGCAATAGGCTCAATACAAGAACGTGCCAGGCTGTTCATCTCACCGGGAGAAGAGGTGTACCCCGGCATGATAATCGGTGAAAACTCCCGCGAATACGACATGGACGTTAACATATGTAAGAAAAGGCATCTGACCAACATTCGCTCCAGCACGCAAGAGATAACAACCAGGATCGATGCGCCCAAGAAGATGTCGCTTGAGGAAGCGCTGGCGTACATCGCCGAAGATGAACTTGTTGAAATAACTCCGCGCGCCGTACGTCTCAGAAAGAAGATATTGGATCGCGAGTCGCGTCGAAGTAAGCGGAGCCACGAGAAGTAGTAGTCATTCATCTCGCCCATTGCCCATAAGCGTTGGGTAAGAGAACACGCTAGCAGGGGTGAGAGAATTGACGTACCTCATACTCATCCGCAGACCTTTTCGGTTTGTGATCGTGACGGTGCTCGCAGTAGTGGCATTGGGGCTTGGCGGAGGCAGATACTTGGCCGTGGGAAGCCAGGATACGGGCGCCATCAGGCACGGCAACCCGAACCGGCCGGAGGTCGCACTCATGGTAAACGTCGACTGGGGCGAAGAGTACTTGCCCGCAATGCTCGACGTGTTTGACTCAAAGAACGTCAAAGCAACGTTCTTCATTGTGGGCCGCTGGGCTAGGAAAAACCCCGACCTACTTCGGCAGATTGCCGCCAGAGGCCACGAGATAGCGTCACACGGAGACCAACACAAACTCGCCACCAAACTATCCGACGCTGAACTAGAGCAGCTTATCTCAGACGGAGTCAGCACGCTCAAAGACATAACGGGCAACCAGCCCGCACCGCTATTCGCGCCACCTTCAGGCGACGCGGACAGGCGAGTCGTTGAAGCTGCATCAAAGCACGGCCTGAAGACTATTTTGTGGACGCTCGATACAGTCGACTGGAAGAAACCCTCATCCGCCGTGATAGTACGGCGTGCGGTAGAGCGCGCATCCGCCGGCGCGCTTATCCTCATGCACCCGACGAAGCCGACTCTCGACGCGCTGCCCGAGATAATAGACGGGCTCAGGCGAAAATCGCTTGAACCCGTAACCGTGTCTCAGGTTATGCAACCGTGACGCTGTTTTTCAGAGTACCGATTCCGTCAATACTCACCTCGATAACATCACCCGGCTTAACAGGGCCCACTCCGCCAGGAGTACCGGTGAGTATGACATCTCCCGGAAGCAGCGTTATCTCGGCAGATATGAACTCTATAAGCGTCGGCACGTCAAACACCATGTCGCTGCAACTGTGATGCTGCTTTGTCTCACCATTCTGACGCGTGATGAGCACAAGTTCGCGTGGGTCTGCATCTGTCTCGACCACAGGGCCTAGAGGACAGTATGTATCGAATGACTTGGCTCGCATCCATCTTGGATCCTGGCGCTGCACAACACGGTCTGACACGTCGTTTGCGCAAGTGTAGCCGAAGATGTGCTTGTGTGCATCATCACGCTTCACGCGCTTTGCGCGTTTGCCTATGATGACGGCGAGCTCTCCTTCGTAATGCGTTTCGTGCTCTGGGTGTGCCACGACTATCTGCTCGCCGTGCGCTATAAGCGCAGACGGAGCCTTCAGCAGAACCACCGGTTCACTCGGCACACTGTGCTTTCCTTCGGCGATGTGGCTCAGATAGTTAAGCCCGATCACAAACACCTTTTGCGGCTGACATGGGACAAGCAATTTTACCCCGGATAATTCGTAAGTGCGCCCTGTCTTCTGCGGCTCGCAAAACATGTCGCCGCACACCTCATGGATCGTCGTACCAGACAGAACACCCATGAGCGCTTTTCCTTTATGCTCAAACCTGATAAACTTCATCGCACCTCCACCTTTCAACAGGTTATCTTGCTAGTCTATGGACTCGCAAAGCAGCCTTCTTAAACTTGCTTCTAACAGCACGGCCCCGGCTTCTACGTCCTCTGGCTCCACGTACTCGGCCGGGTTGTGGCTAACTCCGCTTGCATTGCGCACGAATATCATGCCGGTAGGGCACATTCTGGCCATTTCCATCGCGTCATGGCCTGCCATGCTCACCACGTGGCCAGACTGAAGCTCGAGGCTGGATGCTTCCTCGCTTATTATCTCGATAACACGTTCATCAAGTCTTACGGGCTGCTCATCCACCAGTGCCTGGCGCCTTACCGAAAGCCCCCTCCTGGCAGCCACACGCGCCGCCAGCTTGTCAATTGCCCTCACAAGTCGATGCTTTGATCCCGGGTCACTTCCTCGTATGTCTATCCCGAGTTCTGCTTCGCCCGGCACAACGTTAATCACGTTGGGCGAAATCCTTATCCTGCCCACAGTGGCCACGCTGCGCCACGGTCCCTCACGTTTCATCAACGCTTCAATCTCGGATATAATCTGTGCCGCCGCAACAAGTGCGTCTTTCCTGTCTTCTGCAAGCGATGCTCCAGAATGCGAAGCGGTGCCCTCAATCCATATCACAAGCCGTGTAGGAGCGGCGATTGCAGTCACCACACCGACGCTCTGGCCAGCGTCTTTGAGCAAAGTGCCCTGCTCAATATGCAGTTCAACAAACGCCTGGGGTCTCTGGAGCATGGTTGGGTACCTCAGCAGTTCTAACGAGCTACCGAACTCGCGCAGCGCATCTCCCACTCCTATGCCCGCTCCGTCCACGTATCTTTCGATCTTCTCGAGCGGAAGCGTGCCGCAGAAAGCATGGCTTCCAAAGAGCGACAGCCCGAACCTGCTCGACTCCTCACCCGAAAACGCCACAATTTCGAGCGCTTTGGGGAACTCACGCACATCGCCCATTGCCCTTGCCGCCCCGATAGCCGCAAGCACGCCCAGCGCGCCGTCGTAAGCGCCCCCCTGCGGCACCGTATCCAGGTGCGAACCGCTCATCACACAGGGCAAGTGCTCCTGACCGAGCCTTCCAAACAGATTGAGCGCCGCGTCTTTGCGCACGCTCATACCTGATTCTTGCATGAGGTTTTGCACGTATTCCCGAGCTCTTGCTTCTGCTTGGCTGAGCGCAGGTCGGGATATGCCGCCTGCCGCGACACTCCCGATTTCTGCTAACGCGCTGATATGTATGAGCAACCAATCCATATCGACCAAGTCGCACCCTCCTGGGTTACCTAGAGAAGCGCATCAGTACATCGACAAGTTCTTCTATGGCTTCGTCGCCCTGACCTTCTAGAATCGCATTGCGCACGCACCCTTTGACGTGTGCTTCCGTAAGCAGCAGCGATACTTTGCGTACCCCTTCTGTTACCGCGAGCAGCTGTGTGAGCACTTCAATGCAGTATCTATCTTCGTCAAGCATCCGCTCTACTCCGCGGATTTGCCCTTCTATCCTGCGCAGCCGTTTTCTGAGATTGTCTCGTATGTCCTTGTAAGATGAACCTTGCTCGATTAACATGAATTCACCACCTATGTATCAAATTATACCCTGCAGGGGTATGCGCAACAAGCTTTGAGCGCATTCCCACAGGTGTGAACTCAACTCACGGAGGATTTCGATGGATACAGACGCGAATCTGGTTGCGCTTCTTGGAAGTCCGCGAAAAGGCGGCAACACCGAGATACTACTTAACTCTACGCTTGAGGCAGCACGCGAATCTGGCGCCACGGTCAAGATGTTCAGGTTGAGCAGTATGAAGATCACCCCTTGTATCGGCTGCCGAAAGTGCGACACAAACGGCACGTGTGTCATAAGAGACCAGATGCAAGAAATCTACGCCGCAGTGGATGAAGCCACAAGCATCGTCATAGCGTCGCCTGTGTACTTCTACTCTGTATCCGCATGGGCAAAAGCCGCCATGGACCGGTTCCAGGTTTACTGGGCGAGAACACACATCTTAAAGCAGCCAAAGCCATCCAATCGCTACGGCGCGGTGATCGCTGTTGGCGCGACAGGCGGCAGACGGCTGTTTGAGGGCAACATTCTCACTGCACGCTATTGTTTTATGGATGCAGGGTTCGAGTATTCCGGCCACGTGCTTGTGCGGAACACGGACAACATAGGAGACGTGTTGAGCAACCCAACGCACCTAAAAGCAGCTGCACAGCTCGGAACAATGCTCGTAGAAGATCCATCAAGAGGATACCGCTACGTCGGCTGAAGATATCAACCCGAAAGCGTACCGAACCTTACACCGAGCTTATCTCCCAGCCATGTCGGTATCTTGAGCCTGGAAGTCATCAGCGGATCAACTATCTGGCTTATCTCAAGATGCCCGGCAAGCGACAGCAGCATACCCGCTTCTGGCAGGTCAATCTTCGTTCGGGACGTTATGTGGTTCACAGCCGCAAGCAGCGCTCCGCGTGCAGCCGCATCAAGGTCGTGAGCCGAGTATACGAAGTACGTTGCGTCTTTGTCCTCGACCACCGGACACGGAAGATACAGTTCGGGCACAACCCGTACTCTTGCGGTGACGCTTCCCGACACCTCCGCGCCGCATACCACGACTTCGCCGTCGCCCATCGCGGCATGAAGGTCACCCACACACAGCAGCGCCCCCGGCACGTTTACGGGTAGATACACACTTGCGCCCACCGTTATTTGTCTTGTGTCCATATTGCCACCGTGAAGCCCAGGCGTTCCGCACGCCACTGGCTCATCTTCAGGCGCCACTCCAATAACACCTATCATTGGGTTTATGGGCACCTTGATCTCTTCTGAGAACAGCACATGCCCGTCCTCGATGGGTACCAGTTTTGTGCGCGACCGAGATATTAGATCTCCAAGAGCGCCTAGCCCAGGTACCGCTACCATTACGCCAGGGGAGTTCATCTGTATGTCAAGGATGTCCACTCTGAGCGCATCCCCCGTTACACAGCCCTCGACGTAAAGCGGCCCGGTAGCAGGATTGATAGTAGCCCAGCCCACGCTTTCAAACAGGTCTGTCTCTTTGGTTATCTGGTTGGAAAAACAGTCTTTGGTCACAAATCTGACTGTATCACCTGAGCGGCATGTTGCGACAGGTGCATCGTGCTTGCCAAGCGCATACACCACTTTCGAGTCCGGGATCGTCAGCATCTGATGGACTCCTCCTTTCATCCACGAAGTAGGTTCTATGCCACCCCTGCCTAGCTCCTTTGTGCACGAATCTAGCAATGAGAAGGAGTCACACTGCCCTAGGGTTAATTCACTGAACAGACCACATTGGAGGTATGAGACTTGAGGGTATACATATCTGCAGACATGGAAGGCGCAACCGGCGTGGTTTCTTACTCACAGGTTTCGTTCGACCAGTCTGAGTACGCCGATGGCAGAAAGCTTATCACAAACGACGTCAATGCAGCCATCGATGGCGCCTTCTTAGGTGGAGCCACCGAGGTGCTTGTTAACGACGCACACGGAAAGATGAAGAACATTATTATCGAGGATCTTGATCCCAGAGCACGTCTCATCCGAGGCAGCGCCAAGCATCTCTGCCAGATGGCTGGCATCGATTCCAGTTTTGATGCTGCGTTCTTGGTGGGATACCACGCCATGGACGGCACCAGAGACGGCATAATAGACCACTCGCTTTCGAGCGTCGTGGCAACGAGTATTCGCATAAATGGCAAGACCTGTGGAGAGACGGGTATCAGCGCCTCAATAGCTTCTCATTTCGGCGTGCCGGTGGTGCTTGTCACAGGCGACGACAAAGTGTGTGAGGAAGCCAGGAAATCACTAGGCGACATAGAGACCGCATGCGTCAAGCGCGGCATGCACAGGTTTGTTGCAGAGTGCTTGCCTCCCAAAGAGACTTCGGAGCTTATTCGCCAGAGCGCATGTCGTGCTGTAAGGCGCGCAAAGGAGATAACTCCGCAGCCTATTCAGTGCCCTGTTACGTGTGAAATCGATTTAAAGACAAAGAGTTCTATCGAGTACGCCACGCTGTTTCCCGAAGTGCAGATTGTAGCAGGCAATACGTTGAGGTTTGAGGCGGTGGATATGCTGCAAGCGTTCAAAATGCTCTGGGGAACACTGCTTCTGGGGGGCATCGCCGCCGACCCCAAGAGATGATAGATTCTCTGCGAGCAGGAACAGGCTCAAAGAGAGGTTAATTCAACCTTAATTTGACCGGAGGTGTGTAGATTTGAAAGTGTTTATCTCTGCAGACATGGAAGGCGCAACGGGCATAGCGTCTGGAAAGATGACTGCCCACGACAGTTCTGAATATGCCAGAGGCCGCAAACTGCTAACTCAAGATGTCAATGCGGCAATAGAAGGGGCGTTCAGCGCTGGCGCTAAAGAAGTGCTCGTAAACGATTCGCACGGCGGTATGAACAACATACTTATCGAAGACCTCGATTCCAGGGCACGACTCATAAGCGGAAGCACCAAACAATTGTGCCAGATGGAAGGAATCTCAAACGAGTTTGACGCGGCATTTTTCATAGCGTACCATGCAATGGAAGGCTCAGAACGCGGCGTGATTAACCACACGTTCTTGGGTAGGACGGTGTCAGAAATCAGGCTATGCGGCGAGCGGGTCGGCGAGACAGGCACCAACGCCGCAATAGCAGCTCACTTCGGAGTGCCGGTGGTGCTTGTCACAGGCGACGACAGAGTGTGCGATGAGGCTCGCGAAAGGCTTGGCGACATAGAGACTGTATGTGTCAAGAAAGGACTGGACAGGTATGTCGCCGACTGCTTGCCGCCAGCCAGAACCCGTGACATGATTTTTGAAGCAGCCGCCAAGGCAGTCAGGCGAGCAAGAGAGATAAAGCCGCGCGTTATATCGGCACCCATAGTGTTCGACGTAACGTTCAAGAGTACGGCGGAGACCACTCTCGCAACGCTCTTCTCAGACATCAAGCTCACCGGACCTAAGAGTATCTCGCTAACCGCCGACGACATGATCAGCGGCTTCAAGATGCTGTGGGGAGCGTTGCTCCTGGGTAGGGCAGGATCAACAGGAGCGCTCTAACCGTAACAGATTGGGTCTCGAAGAAAGGGTGAAACACCAAAATGCAGCAGGATATGAAGTCCAGGATGAAAGACGAGCTCAGCAAAATCGTAGGAGAGCAACACGTGCTCGACCAAGCAGATCTGATGGAACCGTATTCTCATGATGAGTCAGTGTATAAGAGCCACATGCCCGATCTGGTTGTGAGGCCGAAAGACCACGACGAAGTTGTACATCTGGTCAAACGCTGCGTGAGTGCTGGCGTACCCATCGTACCGCGTGGGCTGGGTACGGGGCTCACAGGAGGCGCCATACCGGTGCACGGAGGCGTCGTGGTGTCTCTTGAGCGTATGGACAAGGTGGTAGACATTGACGAAGTCAATCTCATGGCCATCACTGAGCCAGGCGTTATAACTGGAGAATTCCACAAGCAAGTCGAGTCCAGAGGGCTGTTCTACCCGCCCGACCCTGCAAGTCTTGACAGTTGCAGCATTGGAGGCAACATTGCCGAAAACGCCGGTGGGCCTCGCACGCTCAAGTACGGGGTAACTCGCAACTACCTTACTGGTCTAAAAGCCGTACTCCCCAATGGGGACACGATAGACTATGGCGGCAAAGTGCTCAAGAATTCTTGTGGCTACGACTTGCCGCACTTCATGCTTGGCTCAGAAGGCACACTGGGTATCATCACCGAAGCGACGTTTAAGATAATACCGCTTCCTCAGGCGAGCATAGACCTGTTGGTGCCTTTTGCAGACTTCCGTTCTGCAGCTGAAGCTGTAACCGAGATAGTCAGGGCGAAACGCATCGTACCTTCAGTTGTCGAGTTCATGGACCTCGCGGCCGTACTCTGCTCACAGAGGGCTATAGGCAAAGAACTGCCGTTTACTCCGGGTGAAGCACAGCTGCTAATACAGATAGACGGCTTCAGCGATGACATAGTAGAAGCGCAGGCGGAAATAGTCGGCGAGATTTGCCTGGAAAAAGGAGCAGATGATGTGCTTGCGGCCACAAGTCCGCAAGACAGGGAACGACTCTGGAAGGCACGGCGAATCGTGCTCGAAGCGGCCAAGTCGGAAGGCACAAAGACCGAGCTGCAAGACGTGGTGGTACCACGCTCTAATATCCCCGCCCTGCTAACAGGTGCGAGAGAGATCTGCGGCAAAGCCGGAATTCCGCTCATGTGCATCGGCCACGCCGGTGACGGCAACGTCCACTTCATGCTATACAACAAAGACGTGCCCGACGACAAATGGGAGGCAACCTTTCCACAGGTGCTCCGCGACATAATGATGCTCACGCTGCGGCTAGACGGCACGATTGCCGGCGAACACGGTATCGGCTCGTACAAACTCGGCTACCTTGACTTCGCTCTGGGTAAGGCTGAGCGAGAGATGATGCGCCGAGTAAAGAACGCGATTGACCCGCAGAACCTCATGAACCCCGGCAAAGCAATATGATGCAGTCGCTTAAGTGCGCCGGGGCAACCCGGCGCACTTGCGTCTTCGTGAATGAAATCATCTTACCGCGGGCAAAGTGAGTAAGCACTAGCAGCTAAAAGGGGTGAAGCCCTCTATTGAGCCTCACGAGCCTTGCCTCAGCACACCTGGAACTGGTAGAAGAGCGCATGAGGCAGAGCATGTGCTGTTCCCTGCACAGTGTGCGTCCTGTTATCGACCACTTGATGAACACAAAGGGCAAGCGACTTAGGCCGCTTGTATGCCTTGCGTCAGGTATGTGTTTTGGGCCTGCGACAGACGCCACCATAGATGTGGCGAGCGCGGTTGAGCTGGTGCACATGGCGTCGCTCGTACATGACGATGTTATAGACAGAGCATCCATGCGTCGAGGTGTGCGCACGGTCAATTCAGTCTGGGGCAATCACGTCGCGGTGCTTCTCGGTGATATGATGCTCTCCAACGCTCTCGGCCTTGTTGCGAGATATGCGGCGTGTGGCGTGCTGTCCAGCATATCGAGTGCGGTGGCACGCATGTGCGAGAGCGAAATGGCACAGGCGAACTCCAGATTCGACCCAGAAGTAACAGAAGAAGAATACATGAAGCGCATAGAAGGCAAGACTGCGGCGCTGCTTGAAGCGTCGTGTGTCTCAGGCGCGCTTGTGTCCGGAGCAGCTCAGGAACAAGCACGATGTCTGGCTCGTTTCGGTCGGCTCATGGGGCTTGCATTCCAGGTAACAGATGACCTGCTAGATTTCATCGCCGACCCTGACGATTTGGGCAAGCCTACCTGCCAAGACCTCAGGCAGGGCATCATAACTCTTCCTGCAGTATACCTTCTCTCACATCCAGCGCATGGAAGGTACATCCGTGAAGCGATTTCGACGCGCACACTCGGCAAGAAGATGAGACGCATCGGCACACTGCTCGACCGAAGTGGTGCCCTGGAGATGGCACGAAACAAGGTACGCGCACTTCTTGACGAGGCAGCACGCCATCTTGAGCAAATTGGAGAGTGCGCGGCAAAACATGCTCTTCGTTCGTGCCTGGACATGATACAGGCAAGGATGGATATGAGGCTCTCCGAAAAACAGTTTGTGCTTTCTTTAGACCCTACCTCTTCGCCTGAGAAACCGGCACAGCGCGCACATCAGACGTGACGCGCCACCACCTGCGTCAATCAGTGCAGATATAGTAGATGCATTGCATGTATCGGCTTTGGGATCTGAAAGGTACATGCCCAAAAGCCCCTGGGTTACGCTCCGGTGAAACGCGCCATGCTTAAGTGTCTCGGCTGCTAATAGCGCGCCATGTGCGAACCAGACGAGTCGCTCCCTGCTCTCCGCTGAAGACCGGTACTGGGAGACGAAGTTCAGATCGCCATTACACTTGTCTTCTTCTTGGTCTATTAGATAGTCCAGCAATATGTGTAAGCCGCATATGTAAGGGAAGTATGCTTCTACCAGTTCTGTCGCAGCGTCCGCTCTCAGGTGGCTATCTGTTGCCGAGGCGAACAATGCGAAAACTCCGAGCGTCGACCCGCTTGCGGCCGCGAACTCCCACCAGTGCAACTCTGGATATCTCTTGCCGTGATACGCGAACCACTTCTTAAGCCTGCTCGTGCGCTCATGCACAAATGTGTGTTTGTAAACTTGAAGGTCAACATAGAGCGATGCAAGTTCTAACGCATCAACGCGAACGAGGCTGTAAGCAGGAAGGTGATGTATTTCTTCTCGGCAAACCCTGATGAGCTGCTCTAGGTACCCACCGTCGTCGCGGCCGAATCCCACAAACAAGCCCGAGGGCTCCACCCCGGAATCGAGCGCTGCAAGCAGAGAGCGATGCACAAGCCGAAACGAATGTGGGTCGAACACACCCATCCTGTCGCATAAGTTATCCAGATAATCACTTATTGTCTGGTAAGCAACTATGAGTCGGACAAGTCTTCTGCCGTAGCCTGCTCCGCAGCCGGGAAAGAGTGAGTACACCGATCCGCCAAGGCAATGAAATCTCTTGTGGAAAATGCTAGCCAGCGCCTGCTCCGAGAACTCGGCGTTGGCGCAAGCAGCTCTATGACGCCAGAACGACAGCTCCTTTTCAACTTGAGGGAAAACCTTGAACGCAAGGTTTGTGCCCACTACGGGCAACGCTAACGTGTGCACTCCTGACCTTTGGCAAGCGCTCTCGCCCGGCACTCCTCGATGACCCTGAGCGCAACGCTCTTTGGACTCCACTCTCCAACACGCGACGGTTTACCCTCAAGTTCCTTGTACACCGAAAAGAAGTGTGCGATCTCGCGTTTTAGGTTTTCGGGCACGTCTTCGAGGTCGCGCGCCCAGTTCCACTGTGGAGCGTTAACAGGCACGCACAACACCTTCTGATCTCTGCCTCGCTCGTCCCACATCTCCATCATGGCCACAACCCTGGCAGTTATGATGCAGCCGCTAAATGATGGATCTTCCATGAGCACTAGTGCATCAAGGCTGTCCCCATCTTCAGCGAGCGTACCGGGAATGAACCCGTAGTCCGCAGGGTAGTGCGTCGAAGTAAAAAGCACTCTATCCAGTCTGATTCGTCCTGTCTTCTTGTCTATTTCGTACTTGTTCCGAGAGCCTTTCGGCACCTCCACGAACACATCCACCACGTCGTGGTTCAACCGGAATACCCCCTTCCTCTAAAGACACTTTACCATCAGAATATCCGGCTTTCCGGGACCGTTGGCGCAGGGCACCACTCCGCATACCTCATAGCCAAGCCGCATGTAGAAGCCCACTGCATGTGCAGGAGTGGAGTCGATACTCTTGGCCCAGTCAAGCACACCTGGGAAAACCTGCTTGCCACCAATCGCAGTGCTTTCGTCTATGTCATCCGCTCCGAGCAGGATAACCTGCACACCTTTGCGTCTAGCCTCATTCTCGAGCTCGTCAACGAGCGCTGCTCCGGTGCCGAGCATCCGGCTATCCGGAGCTACGGCAAGCGGGTGTAGTTCCCACACATGCCCACGGTATTGGCTAAGCGCGGCTACCAGCCCGACTACCCGCGACTCTTGTTGCGCAACCAGAAAGCAGCACGCATCTTGCAGCAGACCGCGTATCTCTTTGCGCGCGCTGTCTACAGTTGGCCATCCGTCTTCTCCGGGAAAACACGCGTGCAGGATAAAAGCCACCTGCTCTTCCCAATCTTCGCAAAGCAGATGCTCTTGCGAAAGCGCGTTAAACACTTTGGGCAGCCGCAGCCGCATCGCCCAGAAATCGTGCGCTACTCCCAAAATATCGCTTGAGAACTTCATCACTTTGGTGAAGCCTGCGCGTTCATACACTTTGATCGCTCGCTCGTTTTGGCAGAGCACACTAAGCCTCAAAGCAGGCGGACGGAAATTCGTCCTGGCAAACCTGATGCACTTACACATGAATCTGTAACCCATACCTTTACCGGTAAGGTCGGGCCTCATACCAAGCCCTATGTCCAGCGCATGCTCATCTCGGTACGCACCGCATGCATGTCCGCCGGGAGTCCTAGCCGCTTCTCCGAAACACACATATCCGCATAGTGCTTCTTGTAGGTCAACCACCGCATAGTAGTTGTCTTCTAGCAACTCTCGGAGAACATCTTGGCTCTCGCCCATGTCGTAAATCGTATACGGCTTGGGGTACGCAAAACCACATATCTGGTGTGCATGCTGTTGTGTCATGCGGCGCACGCGGTACTCCACGGGGTTTCCTCCGATTCTGGCCATATTGTCTACATTATACCCTGGATTCTCCGGGCAAGCAGCCCGCCCACGAGCGCTGTCAGCAGTACCGTAACGCGAATCGCCTGAAAAACGCCCACCATGTCCGACAACACCCCAAGCGGCAGAGCGCCGAGCGGAGAGAGGCCGAGCACTCCGATGGTGTAGACACTCATCACGCGTGCGCGGAACCTGTCAGGTGCGTTCTGCTGCAGTAGCGTCTGAACCAAAGACATACATGCTGCGAGAGAACCGCCGATGGGCACCAGCACCAGCACGGCCAGTACGTACTGTCTCATAAGCGTGAACAGGAATAGGCTCAGAAGCAGCAAGCCGAGCGAATACAACACCAGTCTGCCCTTTTGCATGCGCTGTGCGTAGCGCGCAACCCAGAAACCTCCAACGAGCGTACCAAGACCCGGAGCAGAAGTAAGCAGGCCCAGTCTTGCTTCATCAATGCCCAGTATCTGTCGCCAACCCGGCAACATCTGGCTGTAAGGTGCCACCAGCAGACCTACAGCACACGTCAGTGCTGCGAGCGTGACAATGGTGTGGTTGTGCATTATGAACTTGAGCCCATGGCCTAAATCAGCGAGTATAGGCACTTTCTGAGCTGGCTGCGGCTGATGGCGTAAGCTCATGAGCCGGACTGCGATGATCACGGCGAGGAAACTGAGCGCGTTTAGATAGAACGCCGCCGCATATCCCACAAGCGGTACAAGCAACCCGGCAGCAGCTGGTCCCGCCACAGCAGCACCTGTAAAACTAACGCTCATCAACGCGGTCGCGTTCAACAGATGTTCTCTCTTTACAAGCGAGGGCAGTAGCGCCTGTCTGGTAGGCTGGTCAAACGAAGACGCCACGGCCGCACCAAATGCCAAGAGCCATATGTGGGTCGGCGTTATGAGTCCAAGCTGTGTGAGCGCCGCCTGTAGCAACGCGAGAAGCGCTGACGACGCCTGGGTGGCATAGAGTAACCTGCGCTTGTCGACACGATCGGCCACCGTCCCTCCGATGAGCGGCAGCGTCACCAGCGGTACTGCCCGAAACAATCCGAGCAACCCCAAATCCAGGTATCTGCCCGTAATATCGTGAATGAGCCAGCCTTGTGCGACAGCTTGTACCCATGAGCCTACGTTAGAAAACACAAGGCCGAACCACAGCAGGCGGAAATTGCGGTACTTGAATGAACTGAATGCTGCCTGAGACCTGCTTGACACTGGCATGCCGCCTTTCGGCTTGCTTCGCTTAGTGTCTGCAGCCTGCCACAAAAAAAGCCGGGGCATCGCCCCGGCTGACCCAACATCTACTTGGGTGCAAAAAGCAAGGCCAACGTCTGTATGTCCGCGTCAGAATCTGAGCCGCACAAGACGACCGAATACTTACCAGGGACTCCAAGCACAATCTCGAGGTTTTGGTCTGCAAGCAAGACGTTCTCGATAGTCGCGTGGTCAATCTCGATGCCTCGCAACGCGTCAACCTCAGGGCTAGAGAGTATGTTGGATAACACAAGACTTACCCGGCCTGGCGACTCAGTTATGATGGTAAGCGGCGGCCGTGCACCACCGGCCATTACCTCTCCTTCTGCGGGCCCGGTAATCCGAAACGCCAGTCTGACTCCGTCCTCAACTTTCTCCACATCTTCGAGTTCGTAACACAGCCCGTTCTTGCTCATACGGTATGAGGCATCTTTGGGAGAGCCAAACCAGGGCGCTTCAATCGCTTCATTCTGCCAGGGGCGTATAATGCGGTAATACGGGAACACGGGAAATGAGTCCGCCACAAACGTGCACTTAAACCAGGCTTTTTGATCCTCGAACCGCTCAAATACCGGCCGTGTGCCTACTCCTTCTGCTATCTGAGTCCTGCGTCCGTCTGCAGCAACCCACAGATATATCTTTTCGTCTTTCAGTTGCACCCACTCTAGTTCCACGAGATAGTCTTTGGTACCGTCAGGCAGCAGTTCAACCCTGGATATCTCGTACTCTACACCGGAAGTGGACATGAACTTCTCAACCGCTATCTTTGCCGGTTCTGCCAGAGAAACCTCTTTGGGGTCGACATCGACACCCACACTTCGACCGTGTGCCAGCACGACAACCAGCACGGCCGCCACGACCAACACGACACCAAAAACAACGGTCCTGTTCCTCATCGAAGGTTGCCTCCGTACATGTAGTACTACTAACATAAGACCGAATGTTACGGCCGATTGTTCCAGAGTATCTGCTAATCTGTATGCGCGTCAGCTGGTTTAGAGCAGTCGTAGTATTCTTTGTGCAGAGACTCAAGCCACTCGTACACCTTGAGGCTGGCGATGAGGTCTTCTGTGTTATACACAAGGATTTCTTGCAGTGTAGAATCTGCTTCTGCTGAGTGTTCGGCGTTTAGGTATCTGTCGTACATAAGAATCGACCATAGCCCACCGTACTGCTGTTGTGAACGACTGAATCCGGCAAGACCTTCAACGTACTTCAGTCCGTATGAAGGCACAGGCAGGTACAACTTGTCCCGGATGGCGCCGTACATGTCCCATAGGTTCTTGAGCACTCGCTCGGCTACGCCGTTCTTCGTGCCGTAACGCTCGATGTACTTACGTACCCACGTCTTTTCGTGCGCAGAGTAATGCACAAACGGCACATCACCAAAGCGTTCGAAAACCTCTTCGGCGCAATCGAGGAACTGAAACCAGCCTTGTTTGTCGCCTTCTATGCCTGTACCCGCCACACTGAGACTCGGCACTGCTTGCCCTGATTCGTGAGCAACCAACACGCCCCACAGGTACACTTTTACCCCTAGGTCTGGGTCAAACACATCGTTTTCTATGTCAAACATCACGACTGGCCTGCTGCCTACATGCTGAGGAAATTCAATAGGCGAGACCACCACAGGCGTCTTCTGCAACATCGCCTGCAGCTGCAGTCTTATCCTTCTAGCGGTGGTAGCCCCGATCTTGGATAGCCTGCTGCCTCTAAGGCGCTCAAGAGATCCTATGAATTCTTCGCTCATCTCGAATAGCCGTTCGGCTGTCTCAATACCCAGTTCAACGAGCTTACGGCTCGCGCCCTGATCCACGTGCGGAACACTTGCAACATGGTTCTGCCTTACGGCTTCCTCCCAACACGTGGATCTAAAGACACAAGCCTCACACTTGGAATAGCCAACAGGCTCCCACGGTTCTTCAGGCAGTTCTCGCAGTGCTCGTATGTGTGCAACCGCTTGCCGTACACTCTCGCAAGACGCACCCTCAATCAGCTTTACTTCGCCGTTACCGGCTGCTATCTCGGTGAGCGGCGCGTACCCCAGCACACCTTGAGCTGCCATGCGGTACAACCCCGCCTGTAGGTAGATCTCGGTATGACTCTCGAGGTCTACCGCCAGTTTTGCGTCCCTCACCTTGTACCGCCCAGTACGCTCATCCAAGATAAGAAAATCTGGTATCCCCCAAAACCCTTCAGAAGACGCCAGAACAGGCTGGTATATTACAGGTGTACTCGCCTCCACCAGCTGGTTGGTGTGCATCAGGCCGGCATACATGTCTCTTTCAGGATATTGCGGCATCTTATACTCTCCCAGCGAGTCCAGGTGGCGTCGTTCGAGCAAAGCTCCACGTCTTTGCAGCATCTCCCGGAAATCGCTATCATCAGCTGCGAGTTGGGGCTTGTTCGCAAGCAGCCACACCCGCTTAGCACACTCGCTTGGCTGGTATAGCACATGGAACTCGCTCCCCCAGAACTTACGCTTCAAGGCCAACACCTCCGTACGGTTTGATTCTAAAAGACTAATCCTGATACCTTGGGCGTTGTGCTGTCCTGAACAGCATAACAATCAACTGGCGGAGGTGATGCTCGTATGAGGCCACGGCGCGTGATGCTTGGCATGCTGCTGCTTGCAGTTGTGCTTCTCGGCTACTGGAGCGGCCGGCTCTGGTACAGGAACGCTCAGATGGCGAGGTCACTGCACAGCACGATTACCACCCACCTGTACCTGGCTGCAACAGATGCCCTAATGGCGGAGCATCTGTTTGCACAATCAGATAAGCATCTTGCGTTCGCAAAATTGGACAATGCGAGTTCCAACCTCATGCGTGCTGAACTTGCGACTGAACTACTCAACAAGCTCGGTGGCGACAGGTCAAAACGTGTGCAAACGCTACTATGGATATACGCACAAGAAGTACAGGGTATAAAGATGGGGGCATATATTAATGGAAGTATTGACGCATCCCATTACTCCCTGCTTGAGGACATATCCCACGACCTTGAAATTGTTGCCACGCTTTGTGCTCGTCCAAACGGAGTGAACAGCCTTGAGATTGATCTGCTTTCTGGTATCAGAGTCAGAAAAGCCAGGCAGTTCTTGTTCAAGTGAACAGGCTAGCCGCGCAACTCTCTGGCCAACCGCCTGTGGTACAGCCCAAGACCAAAGAATGTGGCGACCACAGCGCACGCCACCGGAAGCAAGAGGAATGCCACCAGCACCTGCCCGGGTGCGCTCAGCATATCGACGGGTATAAGCCTGACGAGCATCCATCCTCCGGAAAACGCACCTGCCGCACCCAGTAACGCACATGATAGCAACACGATAACTGAGTTGAGCCAGTCTACAAGACCAAACCATGGGCGGGCCACCAAAGCCGCAAGCAACAACCCTAGTGCAAATGGCAGTGCGATCCGCAACGCATCATAGACCCACCTTTGGGCGCCGAACACCAACCCTGTTCGCGACATCACCGAAAACGCAAGGTCTTTCTCGGGCTTCCCTTCGAGTGTCAGCGTGTATATCTGTCTGTGGTCTTGGCTGGACGCAGAAAACGATTCGGTAGCCCCGAAGAACGCAGACTCGGGTACACTAATCTGGATATCAATAACGCCTACATTCTGCCATGCGCGAGCAGGCGTAAGCGCATAGTGATAGACATGTACCACGTTGGGCCTCGTACGGAAATCTCTACCCGCATCCGTTATGTACTCAACGGCAACAACGGAAGTCTCCCCCGCGCCTATCTCCACCTCGAAATAGGTGAGCATCCCGCGCCAGCTCGGCTCTGATGAGCCGTACACTTCTGCTGTAACCGGGTCTACCAGAGGAATGCTCTCAAGGAACAAAGGCGGTCCTATTTGCTCCGGGCTCACCTGTTCAGATCTAGCAGATATGCGCTCGTTATCAAGATGCACTCTGGGCGGTTCAGAGTCTCCCTCCCCTGATGGGAACACAATGGACACACTCCGGGGCTCTGTCGCGGTGTTCTTAAGCCGGTATACGACGCGTACCCAACACCTTTGCAGCGCATCATCTATCTCCATACTTAGTTCTTCATGGACAAGCGCAATCCCGGTTTCGGTATCCGGCTGGATATCTCCGGGAAATGTGGGCATCCAAAGCACGGGTAATCCGTTCGCCACAGAGATTGAGGCCGGCGTCAGACACATTAGCGCTGCCGTAAGCACCACCAACAGTATGCTACGGTTTTGCCTCGTCGTTTTTTTACTTCTCATTCGTGTAACTACCCACATTTACCCTCGTTCCTTCATAGAACACTTCACGTATGTTTGAAAGAGCGCCTACGTCTGTCGCGACATTGCCTTCTGCAACAAGCATATCTGCCATCTTACCTGGTGCAAGCGAACCCACATTCTCATCCACTCCGAGCGCTTTTGCGGCAACGATTGTACCGGCGGCTAGAGCGTCGATGCAGCTTAAGCCCGCTTGCTGAAGTGAATCGATCTCGCGGGCGAACTGACCAAACCGGTTGTAGCTCCAACCTTCATCTGATCCTGCCGCAATTGGGATTCCCATTTCGTATACCTTCTGCACGTGCTCAGCTTGAACTTCGTACTCTTGTTCTCTCTTTCGGATCTGATGCTCGTGTTCAAGTCTGAGGCTTCGCAGTATCTGGTTTCTACCCCGGGCCACGTAAAGAGTGGGGTTCCAAATCACTTGAGCTTGGAGCGCTGATTCAGCGAGCGCCTGATCGAATATCATATGGCCGCATGCATCGAAGAACAACCCATGACAGATCACGTCAAAACCCGCCAAAAGCGCAGCAGATGTTGCCGCTTTGCACGTACAGTGGCCAAACGCCTTTTTCCCCGCGCTTCGAGCCTGGAGCACCGCCGCCTCTAATCTGCGAGAGTCGAATTGCGGAGCGAATAGATTGCTGCTCGAAGTACCGCCACCGCTTGCAAGAACCTTAAGGATATCTGCGCCTCTGTCAAATAGACGTCGCGCCTCGCTTTTTAGTTCATCTTCATCGCATACTTCACCGCCGAACGGCCAGAGATGCCCTCTTGGACTTGTCAGTGCAGTGCCACAAAGAATGAGCCTTGGACCTGTGGCCATACCCGCTTTTATGTGTTCTCTCAGCCTAAACGTAACATCGTTCTTTGCACCAAGGTCTGCCAGTGTTGTCACACCAGAGGCCAGAGAGAGCCTGGCGTTTTCTAAAGCAGTCTGATACAGCTGCTCATCACGCAGGTTAGCCATCTGTTCTACTGCTGTTCCATCTCCCGGCATCAGCAGATGCGAGTGACAGTTCACGAGTCCGGGAAGTATGGTGCATCCTTCGAAGTGTGTAACCTTCATGTTGGGTAATTCCGCAAGCAAGCGTGCACGCGGCATTACGCGCTCTATACTGCTACCCGAAACGACAACTGCCATCTCTGTTTCGCAGGTACGGTTTTCGGTGTCCAGAAACCAGGTTGCGCTGACCGCGTGTTTCATTCTGCATGGCCTCCGTTGCTGGTGGTGTGTTGGTCACTTCGAATTATGCTACAAATCTCGCATATAGCCAAATGAAGGTGATACACATACCCTAAAGACGCAAGAACAGAGGACTATGTCTATCCTCTGCTCCTGTATGCGCGCACTACTTGATTCTAGAACCCGAAGCTATGCGTTGCTTCAGTTACCGAGTTCCTTTCTCATCTGCTCTGCATGGATACTCCTAGACTTGTCCACCAAAGACAGATCTGAAAGCAGATCGACTGTTGTCATGGCCATAGCTTTGGCTGCATTCAGCAGTGCGCTATGACCCTCCGGAGTAGCGGTCTGAGGCGCAAATTCCGGACTGTGCGTGTTGCCTATCTTCTTGGGGTCACCAATACTGACATAAGCATGCACTGAAGGCACAACGTAGCTGACATTACCCATGTCAGTAGATGCTCTCGGTTTAGACATATTCGGCAAATAGGGCAATAGTGGGGCCAGGCGAACTGCCGGTGTACGAGCCAACAAATGCAGTCTCCATCCCCGCAACCTGTCGCTCTACATCAAAACCCTCATCCTTCAGCATTGAGCAGATTCGATCTGCAGCGCCGTATTCTTTGAAGCCTAGTTCTGGATTGCGGTACATCCAGTCGCTGAGTTCGATCAGTCTCGGCATCGAATAACCTCCGGCAAAGACCACCCGGCGGAGCCCTTTCATGATGGATGATTCGGCGCTGTTCAAAGCATTAGCCGCGGCCAAGGACGTAGGAGTGACAATAATGGTGCACGCGGAAAACGGTGATGTGATCGATGTGCTGCAGAAGCAGTGTGTGGCAGAAGGTCTTCTCGAACCTTACTACCACGAGGTCTCACGACCCCCTCTGGTCGAAACAGAGGCTACGCAGCGCGCCATCCATCTGGCTGCACTTGCCGGAGCCCCGTTATTCGTAGTCCACGTTAGCGCTCGAGAAGCTGCAGAAGCGATACGCAATGCATACATAAGTGGACTTCCCATATACGGAGAAACCTGTCCTCACTATTTGACGTTAACCCGTGACAACCTGGCCAAACCCGACTTTGAAGGTGCCAAGTTCGTGTGCTCGCCGGCTCTGCGCGCACCCGATCACCTAGAAGCAATGTGGGAAGCATTGAAGTATGGATGGCTTCAAGTTGTTGGTTCAGATCACTGCGGCTTCAACTGGAAAGAGCAGAAGCACTTGGGCGAGCACGATTTTACCAAAATTCCGAACGGCGCTCCAGGAGTGCAGTATCGCCTGGAAGTGCTCTGGACATACGGTGTTGAGACAGCAAAGATAACCCGGCAGAAATTTGTGGACATAGTCTCGACGGCACCTGCTAAGTTCAACGGACTGTTCCCGAAAAAAGGGCATATTGGGGTGGGTTCCGACGCTGATATAGCTATCTTTGATCCCGCATGGGAAGGTACATTCAGTGCAGAAGATAGCCTTGAAGGAGTAGACTTCACCGTCTACGAAGGTATGAACAAGAAGGGGCGCGTTTGTCGGCCGAGAGGGTCAAGGGGAGATACTGAAGCCCAAACCATACGGTGCTGCGTATGACGGTCTTGGCTAAGAAAGGAGACGAAAATCTTGGCAGTATCTTACGAACATCTGGTTTGGTTGATGGAGTCACTGGATAAGTATAATGCCACTTTGGGCGATGGAATCACCAGGTACACTTTCAGCGCAGAATACGAGGCTATGCGGGAGTTCGTCATAGATCAGATGGAGGAAATCGGACTCTCTGTCAACATCGATGGCTTCGGAAATACGTTCGGCACACTTGAAACTGAAAATACCTCGCTTCCTCCCGTATACATAGGCTCGCACATAGACAGCGTGCCAAGAGGCGGTCGGTTCGACGGGGTGCTAGGAGTGCTCGCCGCCATTGAGACTGCACGCACAATCGTGTTAGACAGCACGCGCCTCACACGCCCACTTGTGGTAGTAATATTCGCTGAAGAAGAAGGCGGCCGATTCGGCCAGGTGATGGCAGGTAGCAGAGCTCTGGTCGGAAGACTGAGCAAAAAGCAGCTGTATGAACTCAAGGATGCACAAGGAATTACGTACGAACAGGCACTGGCAACGCACGGCTATTCGAACATGCCCTGGAAAGTGCTGACTCCGGGAAGTGTACACTGTATGCTGGAGGCACATATTGAACAGAGTGTAGTGCTTGAGCGAAACCGCAAGACGATAGGCATCGTTGAGTCAATCGCTGGCATCCAGCAGAGCACTATGGAAGCAGGGGAGTGGCAAACCACGCCGGCGCAACGCCGATGAGTATGCGCCAAGACGCTCTGGCTGCAACCGCCGAGATGATATCGGCGATAGAGAAGATCGGCGCCTCAAACAGGAGCGGACGTGCTGTGGCAACAGTGGGCCGAATTGACTGCTTGCCGAACACGAGCAACGTGATACCGGGCTTCTGTAGGTTCGCTCTTGATGTAAGGGATAGCGATGCACAAGTGCTCGACGAAGTTGTGCAGACCATCTATGAAACTTGTCACAACATAGCAGAGTCACGCAATGTTACACTGCAGATCATCGCAAGTCCCCGCACCCCACCGGTTCACCTACCCGAAAACATTAAGGTGCTGCTGGAACGAAGCGCTATCAGTAGGCACATGCCATACATGAGACTGACCAGCGGTGCAGTACACGATGCTGCCGTGATGTCCCATGTCACTGACGTCGGTATGCTGTTCGTACCAAGCAAAGAAGGCCGCAGCCACGTGCCAGAGGAATCTACGGAGTATTCCGATATGTACGCATGCACAATGATCCTGCACGATGTAGTGACCGCGCTCTGTAGGTAGATTCGGGGGTTGCTGCCCAGGCTGCTGCTTATCAGCAACCCCTGCTAGGCAAGCGGCATCTCGGCTTATAATGATGCACTATTCTTGCATGTCTGACCACGTGTGCCCTGTGCAAGTTTGTTCTGCTCTAATCCGCATAACCCCCCAACCCCCTGGTTCTATTTCCTACCGCTGTCAGCGCTTCCTCATCGTTCCAGATGTATTTATACAGGAAGTGATTCCACTGATAGCGAAGGGTTATAGGTATTGCAGTTACAGAAGCGTTGTTGCATATTCCAACACGCAACATTTCGCTTTGTCAATATTACCAAAGGGGCTGAGATGGTTTTCAAGGAAGTAAACCCCCCACGAAAGGCCATTATGGCGGGATAAGTGTACCCTTGTCCGGACGCCGTGTTTGCAAACGTGGGAGCCCGGATATGGGCAAGGAGGTATCGAAAGGCCTGACGATCAGGTAGGATCGGGGCACTTAGTGGAAGCGATCGATGTTCAGTCGTAATACACAAACATAGGGGGGTAAGCTGTGTCCAAGCTGAGAGATACCGCAGAGTACTATCACGTAGTTCTTGAACGAATTCCACCCAGGAGTGCTCCGGTATTTGAAGACGAGGAAGAGCAGAAGAGAGTATGGGGCCGAAGGTTCGGAGTATACAACGATGTCGGCACACTAAAGATGGTTATGCTTCACCGGCCCGGAGACGAAGTCCTCAGAATGACAAAAGACAAGTATGACCCAACCATTGACGCCCTCGTCGACGACCAAGAACAGTGGTATTTCCGTTCGGACGAAGCTCCGGATCTTGCCACGATGCAGAAGGAGCATGACGGACTTGCCAAAGTGCTCAAAGATAACGGAGTCGAGGTCGTGTACTGCGATGGTTCACCTAGAGACCCAAAAGCTATGTTCACTAGAGACTGCGGCGTAGCAGTAAAAGGCGGCCTCGTGATCTGCCGCATGGGTCCTCGTGGCGATGATCCGGGTACCGGTCGTCGTGGAGAAGAAGCTTTTGTGATGAAAAAGGCAGTCGAAGTCGGTATGCCAATTCTGAGAACAATCCATGCAGACGGTCTGTTCGAAGGCGGCTCGTTCTGTTGGCTCAACGAAAGCAATGCGATAGTCGGAACAAGTTACCGCCAGAACCATACCGCAGTCGAACAGTTGCGCGATGTGCTGAAGTACCAAGGCGTTACGCTTCATGTGATGCCTCTCACGGGCTACAGCCTGCACATAGACGGCGTCATCGTGATGATTGACCACGACAAAGCGATTATCAGCGTCAGCAGAATGGCGTACTGGGTGCTGGATCTGTTAAAAGAGCTCGGCATACAGCCGATCATGGCTGACCCCCGAGACAAAGGCAAGAGTGTCAACTGCCTCGCGATTTCGCCGGGCAAGATCATCATGTGCGACGATTCTGTGTACACGATAGAGAAGCTCACGAAGATGGGCATAGAGGTAATCGGTGTGCCGTATACCGAGATAGCCAAGAACGGCGGCGGTATCCACTGCTCAACGATGCCGATGATCCGAGAGCGAGACTAGGATCGTTAGATTTGATGGCAATTGTCAGCAACCATGTATTGGCGGCTGGCAACACCTGTTCCGACAGAACTGACGGATTACACACACTAAAAGGAGGCAAAAACCGCATGAAGAGATCGTATTTAACGAGTCTCTTGGGAGTGTTGCTGGTGCTCACCATGCTCTTGGGCGGCTGTGCACCTCAGGTAGCGCCGACCGAGCCTGCGAAGCCGAGCGAACCGACACCGACTCCTCCACAAGAAACACATTTGAGGATCGCTTATCACCGAGATTTTGACAATCTTTATCCCGGTGCCACCACCAACCTGCCAAACATTATGGTCAACTTCTTGCTGTACGACGGCCTTGTTATCCACGATAACAACGGCCAGCTGCGGCCGCTTTTGGCAAAAGAATGGAAACTCTCGGATGATGGTAAGGTGTATACCTTCTACTTGAGAGACGATGTGTACTTCCACAGCGGAAACAAGTTCACAGCAAAAGACGTCAAGGCGCACTTTGACAACTGGAAGAAACTTCCGAGCGCGGGCAAAATTAGACTGCTCGAAAGGACTGTTGTCGTAGATGACTACACCGTAGAATGTCACCTCTCCAGTCCGTCGCTGGTGTTCCTCACCATGATAACCCAGACCGAGTGGGCATACGGCGGTATCCCAGAGGCGGCAATGGTTGAGAAATTTGGCGACGCGTACGGCACAGTTCCAGAGTCCATCTCCGGCACGGGTCCGTTCAAGCTGCACGAGTGGGTTAGAGGCGACCGTGTTACGCTAGTTAAGAATGAGCAGTATACTTGGGGGAGCCCAGCGTTTAAGAACACCGGTCCTGCTCACATAGACAAAGTGACCTTCTTCACGATGCCAGAGAGCGCAACCAGGACCGCAGCGCTTGAGACAGGCACCGTTGATATGGATTTGAGCGTATCTCCTCAGGATGCAGTCATCCTCCAAGGAACACCTGGCATCACCGTGTTCACGATGGCTAAGCAAAGCGCAAACCAGATAGGCTTTAACATGTCCGATCCCCTGCTGCAAGAAGACGCAGTAAGGTTCGCGTTTGCGTATGCGATAAACCAGCAAGACATCATCGATATCGCATGGAACGGATTTGCCGAGCCGGTAACAGGCTTCTGGCACAACGCTGTTGAGGGTCACACTCCTGATGCAGAAATTGCGTCGTATCACAGGCAGAACGATCCCGAGAAGGCAAAGCAGATACTCGAGGAAGCCGGCTGGAAATTGGCTTCTGACGGCAAGCGTTATAAAGACGGTAAGCCTCTTGAGATGAACATCTTGGTGTACTCCGGCGTACAGTCTGACATATCTCAGGTTGTGCAAGAGCAGGTAAGGCAGGTCGGCATTACGCTGACCATGACCGCACTTGACCTTGCGGCAATTCAAGATATGATCCGACAGAACAAGCATCAGCTCCGGTACGTTGACGGCAGCCACAGCACCGCCGATTTCGCGTACTGGTATATTACCGACTCGATTCCACTACCGAACTACCTGTACTGGTCGGATGAGACATACGACCGTCTGTTCCAGATAACTCAGACCACGATCGACAATAACGAGAGAGTCAAAGCGTTCCAGGATATCGAAAAGAGAATTCTTGAGACCCAGGTTCTCGTGCCGATGCCGCACCACACATGGATTGTGGCGCATAGAGACTTCGTGGAGATCGAAGGATTCAACGCTATCCAGGGTATCTACAAACTCATGGATACGAAGATCAAACAGTAGCAGGTTCGCAGTTCGGAGCGGGGGGTTTTCCCCCGCTCCTGGCAACCGTTCATGTTACGCCAGACCTTTGAGGAGTGCACATGAGACAGTACGTAGCTAAACGACTACTACACACAATACCGGTGCTTTTGGGCGTAAGCCTCTGCGTATTCATAATGATTCACCTGATTCCAGGCGACCCTGCCCGCCAGATCGTCGGCATGGACGCAACAGAGGAACAGGTGCAGCTGGTCAGAGAGCAGCTTGGTCTTAACGACCCTCTTCCGGTTCAATATTTTCGCTACATGGGCAGCATTCTGAGGGGCGACCTGGGCACATCGCTTCGTACAAGAGGCCCAGTAAGCAGGGAGATATCCAACCGCCTACCGTATACCGCGCTTTTGGCCGGTGGAGGAGTCTTAGTAGCAGGAGTGCTGGGCATATTCCTCGGCGTGATCTCCGCACTCAAGCAATATTCCATCATCGATCATATCTGCATGATTTTCGCGCTCGTCGGTGTCTCAATGCCCACGTTTTGGATCGGAATCATGTTCGTCTGGGTGTTTGCCGTAACGCTAAGATGGTTTCCGGCCAGCGGAGTTCCGCAAGATCTGCTGTCGTCCTGGAGGCATCTCGTGCTCCCGATTGCAACGCTTGCCTGGACTGTCATAGCAATGGTAACGAGGCTTACGCGTTCCACGATGCTCGAAACAATCCGCATGGACTACATCCGCACGGCAAAGGCCAAAGGGCTGTCGCAGAGAGTTGTTGTCTTCAAGCACGCACTTCGAAACGCCGTACTACCGGTAATAACCTATCTAGGGCTTCAATTCGGCGCGCTTTTGGGTGGCGCAGTCGTAACAGAATCCATATTCGCATGGCCGGGGATGGGACGGTACCTGCTTACAGGCATTCAAGACAGAGACTACCCGGTCATTCAGTCTTCAATACTAGTGTTTTCGTTCATGTTCGTAATGCTAAACTTGCTGGTCGACCTTAGCTACGCTCTTGTCGACCCACGCATCTCGTACAACTGACGGGGGTACCTCATGACCCTTATAAGCAAACTCAAATCATCGTACAAAGTTAGACGTTTCATGAAGCACAAACCGGCCGTCGTCGGAGTGGTCATTGTCGTGCTATTCCTTCTGGCCGGCGCTTTTGGCCCGACACTTGCGCCATATGATCCGTACAGACAAGGACTCCCTCGGCTCACTCCTCCCAGCTGGCAGTTCCCTATGGGTACTGATGGGTTCGGAAGAGACATATTCAGCCGCGTGCTTCACGGTGCAAGGCTGTCGCTTACGGTCGGGCTCGGCGCCACCGCACTCGGTGTGTGTATTGGGGGTACGCTCGGCATGCTTGCCGGTTACTTCCCCAAAACCTTAGAACGTCCTATCATGTTCATAACCGAAGTGCTTCTTGCGTTTCCCAGTATTCTGCTTGCGATGGCGGTGGTCGCCATACTGGGCACAGGACTCACCAATGTCATCATTGCAGTGGGAGTAAGACAGGTTCCCTCATACGTCCGTATGACACGAAGCACAGTGCTGAGCGTGAGGGATGCCGAATACACAGAGGCTGCGCGTGCGCTCGGCGCATCCACGCCGCGGATCCTCGGAAAGACGATCTTACCGAACATAATGGCGCCGCTGATGGTGTACACAACGCTCCAGGTGGGATGGACAATTCTGCTCGCCGCGCTTCTGAGTTTTGTCGGTTTGGGCGTGCAGGCACCCACTCCGGAATGGGGATATATGGTAGCCGAAGGGCGCGCTTGGCTAAGGCAGGCGCCACACGTAGCGACCATGCCGGGCCTGGTAATTCTGGCTCTCGTAATGTCGTTGAACCTCATAGGAGATGCACTGCGTGACGCTCTTGACCCAAGGCTGAAGCAGTGATGCACTAACCAAAGGAGGCAGTTTCGGTGAGCATCAGAGACCAAATCTCAAGACTCGTGGATGAAAACGCTAAGGACATCATCGATTTCACTCAGGCGGTCGTGGGGCTAGCGAGCATAACGGGCGAAGAAGGCCCGTGTGCAGAACGCATTTCACAGGAAGTCTCTCGAATCGGCATGGCAAAACAGGAGGTCGCAGTCGAGCCAAACCGTCCCAACATCATCGGCACGCTCAAGGGCGATGGCCCGGGAGAAAAACTGTTGCTGAACGGCCACATTGACGTTGTGCACCCAGGTCATGGCCGCGACTGGATTAAAGATCCGTTCTCTGCTGTGATAGAAGACGGTTACCTGCACGGCCGCGGCGCCGTAGATATGAAAGGTGGCCTCTGCGGCATATTGAAAGCCGTGGAGATTATCAAGAAAGCCGGTATCAAGTTCCCGGGGGAGATAGTTTACACTGCAGTAGTGGATGAGCAGGTTGGCGGCTACAAAGGCATTCGCTATCTAATGGATCACGGCTATCTCGACGGATCGACCGTCGGTCTGAATGCTGAGCCTACCCACATGCGTATAGAAATCTGCCACAAAGGTGGATACAAATCCATCGTTACCAATTACGGAAGAGGCGCGCACGGAAGCCGTCCGTGGCTTGGGATAAACGCCGTCGAGAAGTCGGTGGATCTCATCATGCGGCTTCGCAGAGTACGCGATGAAGTACTGCCCACAAAAAGCCATCCTATGTTGGGCAAGCCCACTCTCAACATAGGTATGATCAAAGGCGGTAACGCGCTTAACCTCGTACCCAGCTGGAGCACGGTATGGATTGATAGACGCTTTGTCCCGGGTGAGACCAAAGAAGAACTGGATAGAGAGCTGCACGGAGTTCTCGAAGAACTCGCGGCAAATGATCCTGAATTCAAGTATGAGATCGAGATGGAAGGCATTACTCCTCCCCTCGACGTAAAAGAGGACGAGCCCATTGTACAAGCACTCAAGAAAGGGTTTAAGGCTGCGCTCGGCAAAGAAGCAGTCATAGGAGGCAAATGTGCTGGCACTGATGCATCTAAGATAGTAGACCACCTTAACATCCCGATGCCTGTATTTGGCCCCGGGGACTATATCAAGTACTCACTCGGGCCGAACGAGAAGCTCAAACTCGACGACCTGCTGGATGCAACGAAGGTATACGCACTGGCTATCTTGGATGTGCTAGGAGTGAATATTGACGACTAGACCTCTCGGGGTGCTAGCCGCTAATGACTAGTGCCAAGGCAGGAGGTACGGGTCACCCTGCCCCCTGCCTTTTGGCTTTACAAGGAGTGCTTCTGCCAGATGACTCAAGTTTCGGTTGATGCGGTGCACCGGATTGTTGAAGCAGCACGCGACGAGATTGTTGAGTTCGCCCAACACTTGATTCGCACCCCCAGCATCACAGGCGATGAACATGCGTGCGCCCAGGTTGTTCGGGACAAGATGCTTTCGCTCGGGCTTGAGACGCACTGGGTTGAGCCCAAATCGGGCAGGCCTAACGTTGTGGGCTACTTTCGCGGACAGCGACCGGGCAAGCAGTTCATATACAACGGTCACATCGATACGGTGCCCCCTGGCCCACGCGATGAGTGGAGGTTTGACCCGTTTTCGGCTCAGATAGAAGACGGGAAACTCTACGGCAGGGGCGCCTGCGATATGAAAGCAGGGCTCGCCTGCATGATTATGGCCACGGGCCTTTTCTCCAGGCTCGGAGTGCCGCTCGCCGGTTCGGCGATCGCCACAGCTGTGTGTGACGAGCAGTTCGGTTCTGTGCTCGGCACTCAGTACTTGGTTGAGCAAGGTTACATACAAGGAGATATGGGAATCGTCGGAGAGTCGACGAACATGCGAATAGACATCGGCCACAAAGGCATCCACTGGGCCGAGATAATTGCACGTGGTAAAGCAATCCACGCAAGCAGGCCGTGGCTTGGCGTCAACGCTATTGAACACATGCATGCCGTAATGCACGAAGTGCTACAAGTGAGCGAGCGCTTGGCACAACGCGAAAGAGATCCATGGCTCGGCCACCCGACTGCTCAAGTCACCATGTTCCAAGGCGGTACGGCTGAGAACATGATCCCGAGTTACTGCAGAATGGTCGTAGACAGGCGCTTGGTGTACGGTGAGACAGACGAGACTGCGCGCAAGGAGATTGAAGACTGCCTTGAGACAGTTAGAGCAAGGGTGCCCGACATACTGGTGCACGCAAACTCGATCAAGTACAAGCCAACAGTGTTTGTCGATCCCGATAGCCCGATTGTGAAGATCACCAGACAGTGTATAGAAGACGTAACAGGTAGCGTCCCCGTCGTCGCGGGCAAAGACGGCGGTACAGACGCGACCTGGATAGTAAACATGGGCAAAGTGCCCGCGATCATCTTTGGCCCAGGTGAGTACCTAAAGGCCTCCCTGGCAGCCGATGAATTCGTCTCCATAGAGGACATGATTTCGGCCACAAAGGTATACATGCTTGCAGCGCTTAGAGCATGGACGCATCCGTAAGCCGACTAGTCTAGAACACAATACCACCAAGAGGGGAAGAACAATGCCAAAACTAGTAAGAGTCAACATGACCAGCCGGCAAGTGACCGAGCAACCGACACCTAAAGACCTTATCCACCTGGGCGGACGGGCACTGACTTCAGCCATCGTCTCATCTGAGGTACCAGCTGACTGTGACCCGCTTGGACCGAACAACAAACTCATCTTTGCGCCGGGCATTTTGGGCGGACTGACTGTGTCATCGTTCGGAAGGATATCTGTCGGCACCAAGAGCCCGCTTACAGGTGGGATCAAAGAGGCAAACGCCGGAGGTACGACAGGTTCATACCTCGGAAGACTTGGCGTCAAAGCTCTCGTTCTAGAGG
The DNA here is from genome assembly GCA_964417635.1 of uncultured Pseudomonadota bacterium. Lineage (GTDB taxonomy): Bacteria > Bacillota > Sulfobacillia > JAUYEF01 > JAUYEF01 > CAYQIY01. The sequence goes on from CAYQIY010000002.1 coordinate 52,114, forward strand.
GTGCTCCCGATTCAGGACTATACGTCATTCACATGTCCAAAGACGGCGTAACGGTTCACGAAGCGCCCGAACTCAAGATGATGGGCACGTATGAGTGTGCAAAGGTGCTCGACGAAAAGTTTGGCAAGAAAACAGCCAAAGCGATAATAGGGCCTGCGGGAGAACTGCTCTTGCGCGCATCCGGCATCGGGCATACAGATCCCGAAGGGCTTCCTGCGCGCTATTCAGGTCGCGGCGGCGTTGGTGCTGTGATGGGTTCAAAGGGCGTCAAGGCAATAGTGATCGATGCCTCAGGAGTTTCTGAGCCCGAAGTAAAAGACAAAGAATCATATCGCGAAGCGAGAAGCACCGTCGCAAAGATGTTCGTGGAGAGCCCGGCAGTGCAAGAGGGCTACAAGAAATTCGGTACGGCAAACCTGGTTGACACTGTGAATGCGCTCGGAGCTATGCCCACCAAGAACTTCTTATTGGGCAGCTTTGACAAAGCCTCGAACATCAATGGGAAGACACTGCGCGAAACCATACTTCAGCGTGGAGGCGAAGGCAAGACGCATCATGCGTGCATGCCGGGCTGCATTATCCAGTGCTCCAACGTATACGCGGATGAACATGGCAAGATAATAGTGGGGCCTGTCGAGTACGAGACGATAGTGTTGTGCGGCTCAAACTGCTGCATCGACAACCTCGACGATATCGCCAGGATAAACTATGCGTGCAACGACCTTGGGCTTGACACAATCGATGTTGGAGGCGCACTCGGAGTGGCGATGGAAGCCGGGGTAGTAAGTTTCGGAGATGCTCAGCGCTCGCTTGAGATACTGGAGGAAGTCAGAACAGGAGGCGTGTTCGGAAGACTTATCGGAAGCGGCACTCAGGTCACGGCATCAGTTCTGGGAGTAAAGAGAGTGCCAACAGTCAAAGGTCAGTGCATGGCGGCCTACGACCCTCGCGGTATTAAAGGACTCGGGGTCACATACGCTTCGTCACCCATGGGCGCCGACCACACAGCCGGGCAGACGGTGCGCGCACCGCTACCCCCAAAACAGGCTGAAGGACAAGTTGAGACGTCAAGGAAAGCGCAAGTAACCGCAGCCATGATGGATAGCGTGGGAATGTGTATGTTCGCGGGAACAGGGCTTGGAGGCAAGTTCGACTTGGTCGCGCAAGTCGCAAGTGCGCTCTGGGGAGAACCAGTCAGTGTGGACGACCTGATGAATATGGGCCAGGACACTCTACGACGAGAAATCGACTTCAACAGACGTGCCGGGCTCAGCAAAGCTCATGACCGACTGCCAGAAGTGTTCCGAACCGAGCGTAATCCCAACTCCGAGAGCGTGTTCGACGTAAGTCAAGATGAGATCGACTCCATGATAGAACATAACGTGAAGTCCTAGCAGAACAACACACCCGGGAGGCGAACCAAGCACCTCCCGGGTGTCTTATCTAGATGCGAATATCGTCAGACGTCCTCCAGCAATTCGAACACAATCTTAACTGAAACCTCTGCTTTCACTTCATCGGGAGGCGCCACAAGACCACTTCTGTGTTCGGGTCTGCTCTCCATAAGTATGCTGTCACTAAGACGCCCACTTCCTGACTCCTCTACCCGAATTGTTTCACCGCACTTTGCCCCTAGCCCGGCGGCTATTGCTCTCGCCTTCTTCAGTGCGCGCTGTGCCGCGCGGCGAAGAGCCTCCTCCTCCAACTCCGCAGCTTGCTCGCGTTGGAATTCGACCGAGCTGATGGTCGTTATCCCTGCCTGTGTGGCTGCGTCAAGTATCGAGCTAACCAAACCAAGATCACGCGCCTTGACGTCAATCACATTCCTGGCTTCAAATCCTATGCGCACCCATGAATCCTTCCTCATCTCGTAACTGGGCCGGATCGAATAGCGCGCAGTATGGATGTCTTTGTCCGGAACTCCCAGAGACTGCAGGTTCGACATCAACTTCTGTGTTATGCAGGTTACGGCTTCTTGCGCATGCCTGGCATCAGACCTCGTGGCCCCTGCGACCAGTTCAATTCTGCCGATATCAGGAGCGGCCGCTGCGCTGCCTGTGCCGTACACGATAAGCTTCTTGATCACACATGCACCCCCGAGCATTTTCTCGCCCCGCTCACGCAAGGGCCCATTATGGTTATCGTGTGAGAGAAGCCAGAGTATTGCTTGAGATTCGGCGCTCACGCCGGTAGGCTGTTTCGTCTTCTGCGAGTCGTGCAGGCGGGGCACGACGCCAGTTTGCTCCTGAGCATGCGTAAACGCGTTTGTGAGAGCAATGCTCGGCACAGTAGTTTAGTCGGGAGTAGGCATATGCGCAGCAACAGGAGCACCACCAGGCGCTCCTGTTGCTTGCTCGTTGCTGCGTATGTTGAGGAGGTTCTTAGGAGATTGCTACTTCTTACTGACTACTTCTAGTGCTTCAGCGATTACTGCCATTCCCTCTTCAAGCTGTTCATCAGTCATGGTAAGCGGCGCCAAGAACCTGATTACGTTGTTCATCACGCCTGCTTTTATCATGAGCACGCCACGCTTGTAGCACTCTGTTATCAGTTGAGCCATCTCGGCAGAGGCTGGTTCTCTGGTCTTTCGGCACTTCACGAGTTCCATCGCGACCATCGCACCGCTGCCTCGCACCTCGCCAATGATGTCGAAGCGCTCTTCCAGTTTCTTGCACGCCGCAAACAGTTTCTTACCGAACTCTTCGCCGCGTTTTACGAGCCCATTCTCCATCTGCGAGATAACCTCAAGCGCTGCGACACAAGCGACCGGGTTTCCACCGTACGTTCCGCCAATGCCACCAGGATGCACTGAGTCCATTATCTCCGCCTTTCCTATGACAGCCGCCAGCGGAAGTCCTGCTGCAAGCGATTTTGCCGCAAGCACCATGTCTGGGACTACCTCTGAGTGCTCAATCGCAAACATCTTGCCAGTACGTCCGAATCCTGTCTGGATTTCGTCGGAGATGAAGATGATGCCATACTTCTCACATATCTCCTTGATCCGCTTGAAATAGCCCGGAGGCGGGTTGACGAATCCGCCCTCACCCTGAACCGGCTCAGCGATGAATGCAGCGACATTCTCCGGGCCGACATCGAGCTTGATCACTCGTTCGAAGTTGTTGGCGCAATGGAGTTTACACTCCGGATACGAGAGACCGAATGCACACCTATAGCAGTATGCTGACGGGATTCTCAGTACGTCCGGTGCAAATGGGCCGAAGCCTTCCTTATAAGGCATGACCTTGCTTGTAAGCGTCATAGTCAGAAGCGTACGGCCGTGGAACGCATTCTCGAGCGTGATGACGGTGGGCTTTTTGCTATACTTGCGCGCAATCTTAATTGCGTTCTCAACTGCCTCTGCACCTGAGTTCACAAGAACAGCTTTCTTGGCGAAGTCGCCCGGTGTTATCTCGCACAGTTTTTCGGCAAGTGCAACGTACGGCTCATATTGCGCTACATGGAAACAGGTATGAAGGAATTTCTCGGCTTGCGCGGTGACAGCTTTTGTCACTCCATCGTTGACACTGCCCACGTTAAGCACACCGATTCCGCCTGCGAAATCAAGGTAGCTGTTGCCATCTACGTCGGTTATGACAGAGCCTTTCGCGCGCTCCACATACACCGGCGCCGTCTGGCCTACGCCCTCGGGTACTACTTTGGTCCTTCTCTCAAGAAGAGCTTTGGACTTCGGACCGGGGATTTCGGTTGTAATCTTGATAGACTTAGCCACGAAACATGCCTCCTTAGGGTTTACATTCCATCTGCCGACCGGGAACACACACTCTTGGCTTCAGCAGCCACAACGACTGTACCGGTTTTTCCACTAAGCGCCTGTTCAAGCGCTCCAAGCGACGTGATAAGCGCAGGTTTGCCGGTAGACTCGGCGAACGACATCGCCGCCTGAATTTTTGGTCCCATGCTGCCCGTGCCGAACTGCCCTTCTTGCATCAGGCGAGCAGCCTCAACGGTATCAAGCCTTCTCAGCAGTTTCTTGTCCGGCCTCTTGAAGTTGATGTAAGCCCCGTCTACATCAGTGAGTACGATGAACTTGGTTGCTTCAACATCTCGTGCGAGAACTGCGCCCGCCAGGTCCTTGTCAATTACTGCTTCGACTCCCGTCAGTGTGCCATCCTCGCACCGCCTAACCGGAATGCCGCCTCCACCCGATGCCACGACCACTGCACCCGAATCGACCAGGCGCCTTATGGCGGGAGCTTCTATGAGCTCAAGCGGTTTCGGCGAAGCCACCACCCGCCGCCAGCCCCTGCCACTGTCTTCTACCATCACCCAGCCTCTGGTTTCCATGATCTTCGCAGCTTTGGCAGGAGTGTAAAACGGCCCCACGGGTTTTGTTGGATTCTGAAACGCAGGGTCATCAGCATCGACCAGCGTCTGGGTGACCACCGTCACCACAGGCCTGGGATGCTTGTTAAGTGTCAAGTTGTTACCCAGCGACTTCTGAATGTAAAAGCCCAGTTCGCCTTGGGTCTGTGCTCCGCACACATGGAGCGGAGACGGCGGTATTATCTGGGCGCTCTCCTCACTGCGAATGAGCGCATTCCCGACCTGGGGTCCATTACCGTGGGTCAAGACGACCTCGGCTCCCTCGGCTATGAGGCGCGCGATGCCTTTACACGCAACATCGACATTGGCAGCCTGTTCTTCGGAAGTGCCCTTCTGGCCGGGCTGGAGGATTGCGTTTCCTCCAAGAGCGATAACAATGCGCTCTCTTGGCACTCTATCTCACCACCAGTGACAGAACTGCTTTCTCGGTGTGCATCCTGTTCTCGCCCTGATCCCATACTGCAGACCATGGCCCTTCGATGACACCGTCAGTCATCTCTTCGCCGCGGTAACCTGGCAGACAGTGCATGAAGATCACTTCGGAATCTGCGGTCTTCATAAGATCTTCGGTCAACTGGAACGGCGCAAAGTCTTTGATGCGCTGCTCTTTGTTTGACTCAGGGCCGCCCATGCTGTGCCATGTATTGGCGTATACAACGTCTGCTCCCTTGATTGCGCTCTTGAGGTCTGTGCTGAAGCTCACCTTTCCGCCTGATCGCGGTGCCATGCGCTCGACGAACTCTGCCACCCTCGGGTGCGGCTTGTACTTCTCGGGAACCGCGATGACCATATCCATACCGAACAACGACGACGCGACCATTAAGCTGTGGCACACGTTCCAGACGTCGCCTGTGTATAGTAGACGAAGACCTTTGTATGCGCCCTTGCGTTCGCGAATAGTCAGCAAGTCCGCAAGACCCTGGCACGGATGCGCAAGGTCAGTGAGAGCGTTAATGACAGGGTTCTCCATGTAGTGCGCAAACTCTTCTACGATTTCCTGACCAAACGTACGAATGACGAGTGCATCACAGTACCTGTCGATTACGCGCGCGGTGTCAGAAATGGGCTCACCGCGGCTCAGCTGCATCTCGTCAGGCCTCATGTAGAAGCTCTGTGCACCGAGGTGCGCAATGCCAGCCTGGAACGAGACTCTTGTACGGGTGGACTTCTTCTCGAAGACCACTGCAATAGACTTGCCCCTAAGATATTCGTGCGGCTCACGACGGGCCCATGCCCTCTTCAGATCTGCCGCCATCTCCAAGAACCAGTTGATCTCAGTTGCGGAGAAGTCCATCAATGTGAGGAAATCTTTGCCCAGAAACGAGTTTTTCATCTCCTGTTACCTCCTGCGTCCGATATTGAACTGATACTTAACTCACCCCCACGCTTTAGTCATTAACGCCATTGCTTCCTTTGTAGAAAAGCATAAAGGGTACGTGAGTTTACTGTAGAAATGTCTTCTAGGTAATGTGATGTAGAGCGTTAACTCAGGAGGCCATAAGCGTGAACCTTTCCGTTAGCCAAGCGCTTGCCATAGAACCACTTACGCGCGCCAAGGTAATTGCCGGCCGACGCGGCATGGACAGAATCATAGAATCTGTCACGATAATGGATACACCAGACATCAAGAACTGGGTTAAAGGCGGCGAACTGCTACTAACCAATGTCTTTGTCATAAAAGATGATCCTCAGGCACAGGTATCTCTTGTCAACGATCTGTACGAAATCGGAGTCGCGGCAATTGGCGTTAAGGTAAAGAGGTTCGTTGACCGACTTCCGTGGGAGATGCTAAACCTAGCCGATGAACTCGGACTGCCTATCATAGAGGTGCCGGTAGAGTGCTCCTGGATAGAGATCCTAAACCCCGTGCTTACAGAGATACTCCACCGCCAGGCGGCCATGCTCAAAGAGTCCAGCCGCATTCATGACTACTTCACACATGTGGCGCTCTCCGGAAAAGGAATGACTCAGCTGTGTGGTGGTCTCGCACAGCTTACAGGCTCGGCGTGTGCGCTGTTCAACGAAAAGGGCGAGCTAATTGCGGAGGCACACGCTCCTGACGACGTCGCGCTCGACTGGGCTGAGATAGACGAATGTGTGAGAGAAGCTATAGCGCGAGCGCCCAAAGGCGAGCAGACGGTGTCGTGCGAATTCGGCTGTGGACGAGTGATGGCGCATGTGCTGTCTGCTGGCCCGGATATCTACGGCAGGCTTGTGCTGCTGACACAAGAACCTAACAACGAAATAAACCTCACAGCTCTGGAACATGCTGGCACGGTCGCCACGCTCGAGGTGGTAAAGCAAAGAGCCGTCCTCGAAGCGGAAAAGCAGTTCAGGAAAGACTTCATCATTGACCTGCTAAACGGAGACATAGAAAGCAGAGAGACAGCGCTCGGCCGGGCGCGAGCGCTCGGCAACTGGGACTTTGGAAGGCCGCACATAATCGCGGTTGTGGACTTTGACGCATTCGAGCGCTTCTACCTGAGACACCTCGACACTGACAACAACAAGGCGCAGAAGACTCGCGACCAACTGATGGAGTTAATGAGTTCGCGCGCACGCGCGTTGGTACCTGACACAGTCACGGTCGAGCAGAGCGATAGTCTAACCCTCCTCATCCCGGCAGACGGAGCGCACGAGAAACTCCGCAAAGACTACGCCATAAAGGAGTTGTGCGCAAGGCTTAAATCGCCTGTGCGCGCACACGTCAAGGACGTAACAGTATCTATAGGTATTGGGCGTTTCTACAACGACCTGCTGCTGTGGAGCAAGTCGTACAGAGAGGCACGTCTTGCGATCGAGTACGGACGCAAGATCTGGGGCATGGACACCATAACACATTATAACGACCTTGGAGTGTACCGGCTTGTGATAGGCAACTCTAATCTGCAAGAGATGTGGGCCTTTGCAGATGAGATACTAGCTGGCTTGGATAGTCTCGAAGAATCGCAACGAGAGCAGTTCCTAGAGACGCTCAATGCGTACTTCAAGGCTAATCGCTCGATTAGCGATACGGCAGAGGCCATGTTTGTGCACCCCAATACGATACGCCATCGGCTGAGGCGCATGGAAGAGACTATAAACTTCATGCCTGACGACCCAGAATCGTGTCTCAACTTTGAAATGGCTTTGAGAATACGTTCTTATAAGAAGTCGCCACCGTCACGAGTCTGACCTTCGGTTGTACGAGTGTTACCTTATCAGCTAGTAGATTTGTACAACAAACCAAAGGACTGTTGCTTGTGTACGGACAAGAATCAATACTGTCCGTTGTTTATTTTTGCACAACTCTCTGAGGTGATTTACGTCCATGGAGGTACCCGCAAGGTTGCTCAAGTGGCAACCTCTCGTGCATGCTGCCATAGCCGAGCACGCCGACTGCATCACACGCTTCACACAAGAGCTGGTGCGCATCCCGAGCGTTACCGGCGAAGAAGAAATGTGCGCGCGAGTTGTGGCGCACAGACTAAAGCGCTGCGGCCTCGACGTCGGAGTATTTGAGGCATCTGCCGGTAGACCTAACGTCGTCAGCGTTTTGGAAAGTGGTATCCCCGGACCCAGACTTCTTCTCATAGCTTACACCGATGTGGCACCCCCCGGCCCAGGCTCCGAATGGGATTCAGCTCCATTCTCGGGGGACATCAGGGATGGCCGGCTTCACGGGCGAGGCTCTGTCGAAAACAAGTCCGCGCTTTCGGCCGCTGTGTACGCGGTGAATGCACTCAGCAACCTCGGGATAGCATGGAGAGGCTCTGTTATGCTTGCTGCGGTTTGTGACGAAGAAGCGGGCGCCGCAAAGGGCATTCAGTATTTGCTGGACAGCGGTGTTCTGGATGCAGATATGGGTATCAACTGCGTGTCCACCCGGCTTACAACCATTGATGTAGCACGAAAAGGCGTGCTTCAGGCAAACCTTTATGTTTACGGACGTTCCTCACACGGGAGCAGGCCGTGGCAGGGTCTGAACGCCATAGACAAGACTGTTGACGCGCTGCACGCGTTGAGACCGTTGGAACAAGATCTCAGATGCCGTACTCATCCATTATGCGGTCACGCCACACTGAATACAGGCACGATTGCGGGCGGTACTGTCATTAACATGGTGCCCGCGCGTTGCTGTGTTGGCCTAGACCGCCGCCTGGTTCCAGGAGAGACGCACGCCGGAGCTCTTGATGAGATCCGCGCTGTACTCGAAGAGTATTCACGGAAAGACCCCGATTTTAGTTTCAGCCTTGAACAGACGGTGAGCACTCCGGCACTTGAAGTAGCTGTCGACTCTCCTCCGGTTAAAGCGCTTCTTGCAGCTTGCACTGCGGTAAACGGTGCGCGTCCGGTTACCGGAGGTCAGGATGCAGGTACAGCAGTTGGATTTATCGCGGAAAGACTGGGCATCCCGGTGCCTGCGTTCGGCCCCGGTGACTACCTGGACAGTTCGCTCTGCCCAAACGAGAGCATAAATCTCAGCGAAGTTCACAAGGCTGCCGAAATCTACACTCTTGCCATGCTGTTCTTACTAGGGATATAGACCCGGACTGGCCGCTTACACGTTGAAAGAGAGGTATCATTCATGAGTTCACTTACAGAACAGAGAATCAGGAACCCGGAGATAAGAAAACGCGTGACAGATGCGGCAACGGCAGCTGCGCACATAAGAGACGGAATGACAGTCGCGATGTCGGGCTTCACTCCTTCGGGATATCCGAAGGCAGTGCCTGTCGCACTCGCGAAGCGTGTACGCGCATCAGGCGAGAAGTGCAGAATCTTCCTGATGACGGGCGCATCGGTCGGTGAAGAGGTCGACACCGAACTCACGGTGTCAGGCATTCTGGGAAAACGGATACCGTACCAGACCAACGACCATCTGCGGCGTGGTATCAACGCTAGAGATGTAGCATTCTTGGACCCGCACCTGGGCGAGATGGACGGCCAGGTAAGGCGGGGCTTTTTCGGGAGCGTTCACGTGGCCGTGGTTGAAGCTTGCACTATCACAGAGGAAGGCCACATAGTGCCTACCACTTCTGTCGGAAACTCTCCTACGTTTCTACAGGTCGCAGAGAAGGTGATTGTCGAGGTCAACACCGCGCAGCCGATGCAACTCGAAGGGCTGCACGATATCTTTTGTCCCGGTGACCCGCCTAACAGAAAGCCTATACCGCTCGTAAGGCCTGGCGAACGAGTGGGCGAACCTTTCATGCGAGTTGACCCGGATAAGATAGTGGCTGTAGTCATGACCGACCAAAAAGATGCCCCAAGAGGACTAGGCGAGCCGGACGAGGCGTGCATCGCAATATCACGGTACCTTGTCGACTTTCTGCAGCACGAGGTAAATCAGGGTAACCTACCCAACACTCTGTTACCTCTTCAGTCGGGAGTCGGCGAAGTGGCAAACTCTGTGCTAAAGGGCCTCGTCGACTGTTCATTCTCTGAACTCACGGTGTACTCCGAGGTCATCCAGGACGGAGTGCTTGACCTCATAGATGCAGGCAAGATCAGTTTTGCGTCCGGAACGGCGCTCACGCTTAGCCCTGCACGGCTTGAGCATTTTCTGTCTAACCTCGACCTTTACACCAAGCAAGTGATCCTTCGGCCGCAGGAGATCACCAACTCTGGCGAGGTAATATCCCGGCTGGGCTGCATTGCGATGAACACAGCTGTCGAAACAGACATATTCGGTAACGTCAACTCGTCTCACGTGCTCGGTAACCGGCTCATAAACGGAATAGGCGGCTCCGGGGACTTCGCAAGAAACGGGTATGTCTCGATCTTCTGCACTCCCTCGATAAAGGCAGCGGGCGCGATATCTTCGGTAGTACCGATGGTGTCCCACGTCGACCACACAGACCACGACGTGGACATCATCATAACTGAGCAGGGTCTCGCAGACTTGAGGGGAATGGCACCAGAGCAGCGCGCGGTGAGTATAATCGAGCGTTGCGCACACCCATCATTCCGCGACGCGCTCAAAGAGTACTGGGAGCGGAGCAAGCTTGGTGGCGGCCATTTCCCGGTCGACCTTGAGACAGCGTTTTCGTGGCACGTTAACTTTAAGCGCACCAAGAGCATGAAGTAGACTTTGGAAAAGCCCCCTCGCGTGAAGGGGGCTTTTTCTTTGGTCACTGCATTCGGGTCTATTTGCTCACCTTGAGCCAATTAGCACCAACGGGGTAGATGTCTTTGGGAACATGTTTATAGGTAAATGCTCTGAGATCTGCCGGGCCCAAGCCGGGAGCATCCACATCGATGATCTCCCCGGCGACTTTCTCATAGTACGCTTTGAAGTGCACTCTTGACTTGACCACAATGATATCGAGTTTATCAAAATCGATGCCGTATGACACAAAGCCCGCTTCGTCTTGGCATTGATGATTCAGCGTTGTGAGAATCACGTAGTTGCCATCCCGGATATCCAGCACTGCTGTCGGCCCACAAACCGCGGTTGTCCCGGTATCCTTCGGCCCTGTGCGTACGTAGTCACCTGAGCCGAGGTACACTATCTTTCCGGTCAGTTCGATGGGCTCGCCCGACATAGGAGCCCATCCGCCGCACGTCACGCTGATACTGTTTCCGAGACCCGCGCTCTCGCACTTCCTAACGGCCTCGGGGTCACACACCACAGAATGCCCGAAGTTTTTGGCTGCTTGTGCGAGCAGTTCTCTCAACAAGAGCGTGTTGTCTCCGGTTCGATCGGCTCCGTCGCCGAGCAAGACCGGTCTTATGCCCTTTCTCACCAGCTGTATGGCCCTTGCCACGGCTTCTTTGGGCTTCATTATGGGTCTGCTGGTCAGATCATCCCTGAACTCCCACATCAGCGCGCTGATGTTCCTGGCTACTTCTTCGGCCAGAGCCTTATCATCATTGGTCACTACTATGACAGAGGCGCCTGCATCGGCCACGTCTGCATAGCCGAAGCCAGCGGCTATGCCCACATGGTAGACATCCTGCTCTTTGGCTTCCCACGCATCCGCGTGCGCCCGGAACAGTTTCATGGGATGATCTGCCGTAGCCTGGAACACGCTCGGGGATAAGATACCGGGTTTTGCGAGAGCCATCGCAGGTCTGAACTCACCGCTGAGCGTCTTGAGCAAGCACTCGGCAGCTTTGGAGCCTGTGGCTACTTTGTCCGTATGTGGGTACTCTTTGAGTACAAAGCACGCGTCCGCGACATCAGTAATCTCGTGGTCTTCGTTCGCGTGCAAGTCGAGGGTTACGAAAATGGGCACGTCTCCAACCGCGTCTCTCACGCGCCTGACTATCTCGGCCTCCGCCTTTGGAAACTGCTCGCTAACCATGGCGCCGTGTAGAGCAAGCAACACAGCGTCGAGTCTGCCCGCATCGCACAACATCTCGGCGATCTTGTTTGAGTACTTATCAAAGGCAGCCTTTGTAACGTAGTTCTTCACTCCCGCATGCGCGTACAGTGTGGGCACAATCTCTACGTCGTGCTGTTCAAGTACTTTTAGGTATCCGGCTATGAAGCTTTCAGTATTCCTGTAGACATTCAGAATCTCATCTCCTATCTGTACTCCCTTCTGCTCCTCAAAATCTCGGATATCTGTAGGAGACGGGCAGAACGTGTGAGTCTCATGACTGAACCCACCTATACCTATCCGGTACACACATACTCCTCCCTTTCAGAACGTGTTTTGTCAGTCTTGGCACGAGTGTACGTACACAATATCGCCAGCAACCACCGTCATGAGCGGTTTCTCTCTAAGCATCTGTTCAGGCTTTGCTTCCAGAAAGCGCGGTCCGAAGACCACAAAATCCGCCTGTTTACCCGGACGTATGTCTCCTAGTTCATCTTCTTCACTCACTACCCAAGCCGCATTGCTGCTAATGAGCTGGAAAGCATCCCAGAACCGCAGACGTTCTGCGATCCGAGTGTGGTTTAGAGCCGCATATAGCACGAGCATCGGATCCGCAGGAGTCACAGGCGAGTCGGATCCAAGCACGGTTGGGATTCCGAGGCGCACGAGTGTCGCAAGAGGGTTCGCCAAGCGTGCACGTTCTGCACCCAAAGTCATTGCGTAGTCTCCGTCATCGCCACCCCACAAGTGGTCGAACACAGGCTGAACGCATGCAACTAGCCCGAGCTCGGCCAGATCCGGTAGCTGTGCCTGTTTCGGTATCTCAACGTGCTCGATACGATGACGCAAATGCTGACCCGGGTGCTTTCGATGCGCACGAATCACCTGCGCTATCGCACGGTCGCCGCACGCATGCAGGCTGGTCTGCAGCCCAAGTTCAACTGCGCGTGCCACGAACTCCTGCACTTGTTTATCGGTGTAGTACAACACCCCGGTTCCCGTGTTACCCAAATACGGCTCAGATACAGCGGCTGTGTACACCCCGCTTGAACCGTCAAGCGGCACACAGCCTCCGACTCTTTTTGCATCTATTGCCCTGCTTCCATCGGCGTTCAGCACCTGGTGATAGGCATACACCCTGAGTTTCAAATCATCTCTTGCCGAGACGAGCACATCATAGTCTTCGTCTGCAAACAGCGCACCGCCTTCAAAGGCGTGCACTGCACCTATGCCGCGAGATAGCAGAAGTTCGGATGCTGCGCGCAACGCTCTGCGTCTATCTTGTTCGCTTACCAATACCGAGAGCCGCTGCCGGGCAAGCGTGTTCTGCACGCCCACCAGAAGCGAGTCATCGTTTGCCATTCCACAGATCTGCTTTGCACGGCTGTTCAGCCAGCAGGCATGCCACTCCACGTGAGAGAGCAGCAATGGTCTCTGGGCGCAGGCTTCGTCGAGTTGCTGAAGTGTGGGAAGCGCATCTTGCAGCAGTGTCGGGTCAAATCCGACTATCTTCACCAGTTCTGAGTTGCTTTGCCGAGCGTACTCACTTATAAGGTGCAACAGGTCATCCACACGCCGGGCGCGCGTGGTGTCAGGGCCCAGCACCAAGAAACCAGTTTCTATCAGATGTATGTGCGAGTCCCAGAAGGCCGGCACACACACACCGCCTCTTAAGTCAACTAGCCTTGCTGAGCCTTCGGCGGGTGGTTCGGAAAGTCTACCCACTTCGGCGATACGTCCACGCCGCACGAGCATATGGTCGCCGAGATAGCACCCGACCGAGTTATACACACGCGCGTTGAAAAACAGCACATCCAATACGCGTACTCCTCTCATACCACTTGGCCTGTCCAGGCGGGATACACTTCGCGCCACGAACCTTACATCCTTCCTGGCGAATTATGCGGACGGTGCACCGCTAGGCTTTGGAAAAGTGGAATGCAATTGCCAGATTAGTGTTGTGTGTATTCGGAAAATCAGGTAGGTTATCTGTGTAGGTTAAGAACCATATGTAAAGTGATAGAGAGTCTACTTGTGGGAGTGGTTATGCTGTCTCGAGAAACGCTTCAACGAGAACTGGACGGAGGATACTTTCTATCTGCGCTCATGGGTACTACTGACGGTTCGTACTGCGCTTCGCGAGCCAAAGGATGTCGCATGGTACAGCTCGGGGCATATCTGGCCGAGCCCGATGCGCCTGCCTCTCTCAGGCAAGAAAGCCCTGGCGCGTTTCTGCCTGAAGACCCGTGGAGTTGGGTGCGTTTCTTTGAAATGGAGTGCGCAGAGGCGAGCCGTCAATCAGGTGCGCTTACCTGTTTAAATTTGGCGGCGCTCAAGCTTGAGTGGGCTGTTCACGCCGCAAACTGCTTTATTGAGGCGGGCGGTGATGCGGTGGAACTCAACGTGCACGGAGGCTATTCTCGCTACCTTGAACATGGCAAACTGCGTGCGATGGTGCTGCCCGACAATAGGAAGACCTTGCTCAGCTGGGTCGAGGTTTTGAGAGATCACGGGGTTCCCCTGATACTCAAGTTTTGCGCCAGTTATGAGCGCGAACATCTGCTTCGCGTGCTTGATTCGCTCGAGGGCCAGGAACTTGTCGGCATCCACCTTAACGTAAGAGATCCAAACACCAAGCGACCCGACATAGCGTTCGTGAAGCACGTGTCCGAAGAGTTCTCTCAGTTCTTGCTCATAAGCGGTTATGTACGCTCAAAGCGAGATGCAGAGCACTTGTGGAACGCGGGTGCTAAGATGGTCGGTATCGGTGAACCAACACTAAGAGAACCGGATTTCATATACCGGCTCTCGCACTAACTGACTACCCATTCCAATCAATGAAACGCACAAGTAGAGGGGTATAGGATCATGCGGGCAAAGATGCTTGCTTTTGCGATTGTGCTGAGTATGCTGTTAGTCACCGGCTGCACCCAGAGTACCGGACATACTCTATCGGTCTCTGCCATGAATTCTGATCTGAACTACCTGCTCAAGCTGCTGGGTGACGTGCATCCTGCCACGGCTTCCGGCTTCACAGAAGAACAGACGCAGATTATCGCGGAAATCAGGGAAAGCATCAAAGAGCCGATGACACGCCCTGAGTTCTTCTTCACTCTGAACCGCATAGTCTCCACGCTAGGCGATTCGCACACGCAGTTAAGGTACGAGCAAACCGATCTGCGCTATCATTTGCCGCTGGCATGGCTATGGAGTGGGCTTTACGTTTGGACTGACGCCGCAGAGTTACGCGCCGGAGACAAGATCACGAAGTTTGGCGGCATGGAGCCAGACGATCTGCTTGACTTGCTGGTGAAGTACATTCCTGCAGAAAATCAGTACTGGGTGAAATACCTCGGGGAAGAATTCCTGACCCAAGGGCTGTACCTAGAAAACCTCGGCCTTCTCCAACAAGACGGCACTCTTGAACTTGTCGTGGAGCGCGGCTCCGACGAAGTGCGGGTCGTTATCAAGCCGGAAGAGTCAATCAGTCTTCGCCGGTATGCTCCGCCACGCAGGTGGGTAGGCTGGGAGTTGCGCCCGGAAGAAAACCTCGGCATATTCCACCTGGACATGTGCCGACCAGATGCAGAGTACGATGAAGCGCTATCCTCCTTCTTCAAGGCGGTTGAAAAAGAAGGCATACAGAATGTGGTGCTTGACCTCCGCTACAACGGGGGAGGCAGTTCGGCTGTGGCCAACAGGTTCATTCAGTCCCTCGACACCCGTGAGTATCTGTCGTTTGGTGTGCACGTCAGGTCATCATGGCGTGCAAGGTTGCAGAGGCTGACTGCATTTGGCGCGTTCACGAGTCGCAAAGCTGGCAGCCTAACACAGAATAAGAACCATTCTCCTGTGTTTAAGGGAGACGTGTACGTGCTCACGGCAAAAGGCACGTTCAGCAGCGCAAGCATGTTTGCAGTCTACCTTAGCGACAACGACCTGGCCACAGTTGTTGGCGAGCCGATGGGCGGTGCCGCCTCGGCTTACGGAGACATGCTGAGGTTTGAACTCAAGCAAAGCGGGTTTGGCGTCTCTGTTTCTTACAAGCAGTTTACGAGGCCTAACTCCGAACGAAGTCCTGCAAATACACTCCACCCGGATGTGTTCGTTGAGACCACGATCGAAGACATTCTTAACGGACGAGACGCTCAGTTGGAAAAGGTAATCGAGCTGATACGCGAACGCAGTTAGTGTTGCGTCATAGAAGAGGCAGGCCGTCCTGCCTCTTTTAATTTGCACCGGTATGAACTGGACTCGCCAACCTCTCAAACACCAACACATCTCTTTTTGGACAGACAGCTGTTGACGATTATGCTCTGAAGTACTATATTATAAAGTAGTTTACATCATAAACCAGGAGTGATACCCATGGCTGATGAGTCAAAGGAACTGCGTGAGATGCTGTCCGACCTAAAACTGATCAAAGAGGCAGTCAGCAAAAGCGACAGCATCCTTCGCTTCATCGATGCGGGAGGAGCGCTCAGAGCAGTGCTGCTGGGTTTCGGGTTGCTTCTGGCAGGCTTCTCGGCTGCGTTTTCTTACCTGTTTGAGCAGTACGGGGACTTCT
The DNA here is from genome assembly GCA_964417635.1 of uncultured Pseudomonadota bacterium. Taxonomy (GTDB): domain Bacteria; phylum Bacillota; class Sulfobacillia; order JAUYEF01; family JAUYEF01; genus CAYQIY01. The sequence continues at coordinate 68,332 of CAYQIY010000002.1, forward strand.
CGGCCATACCTCTTGACCTCAGGCTTCTGCTCTTTTTCCTTATGGCACTCTCTTTTGGCGGTATCGGCTACGTCAAACTCAGAAACTTCATGCACGGTGCGCGAAGAATACGAGCAGACATCAGCTTTGAAAGACTGCTCCAGGACATGTTTTCAGCGCGGCTTACCGCTCTGCTTGTTCCGTATCTGCTGGTGGCCGTGCTGGTGATCATTTTCTTGAGCGAGCAAGGCTATGCATCTTACGTAGTGCCGTCACTTGCCATACTGTACGGGCTGTTGGTGATCGCTTTGAACTGCCTCTTCCTGCTGAGAGAGTTTTACTTCCTCGGGGTGTGGTTGTGTGCAACAGGGCTGCTTACGCTGTTCATGGCACAGTCCACACATCCGCTGGCAGCGCTCGTGCTCACGTTCGCCGCGGGCTCGGTGCTTGCCGGACTCCTGCTCTATCTCGGTGTACCGGGCGAAAAGAGGCAGGGGCGATGAGCCGCAGCAGCAAGAGACAGGAGGCTTTCAGCCCTGACCGCACGATTCACGAACCGGTGCGGCTGCAGATAGTGAGCTACCTCGCCACCGGAGCCAGGCAGGTTGCGTTCACCGAGTTGAGGGATAGGCTGGGCCTTACGGCGGGCAATCTGTCTGTGCAGTTGCGAAGGCTCGAGGAAGCAGGGTACGTTGCGATCTCTAAGACGTTTAGCGAGCGCAAACCGCTCACACGCGTCTCGCTCACCAAAGAAGGTCTTTCGGCACTCGAACGCTATTTGAGCGACCTTGAACACATGATAAGCCAACTCAAGGAGACAACATCAGCCGAAGACAAGGCTGAATAGCACGAGCGATATTGGTCGATGAAGGAGGCACCGGCAGATGATTGATGTGCGCAACCTGACTTTCACGTACCCGAAATCTTCTGTGCCTGCAGTGCGCGACGCCAATTTCGAGGTCGGTCGCGGCAAAATCTTTGGCTTTCTTGGACCCAGTGGAGCAGGCAAGAGCACCGTTCAGAACATCATGATAGGGCTGTTGCCAATCCAAAAAGGCACTGTTCTGTACTCGGGCAGGCGAATCTCGGAGCTAGGCAAACAGTTCTTCAACCGAATCGGGGTATCGTTTGAGCACCCGAACTTGTACGAGAAACTCACCGGCATAGAAAACCTCAAGTACTATGCGGGACTATTCAGCGTGCCGACCATCGAACCGGGGCGGCTGCTCAAGATGGTTGGGCTGGATGAGGCAGCCAACAGAAGAGCCGGGCAGTACTCAAAAGGAATGAAGCAGCGACTGGTGTTCGCGAGAGCCATCATGAACCAGCCTGAGATTCTGTTCTTGGACGAACCAACTGCAGGACTCGATCCGGCGACTGCGCGACGAATCATGAACATCATTGTGAGCGAGAAAGAGCGCGGCGCCACGATCTTCTTGACAACACACAACATGATGGTCGCAGATGAGCTTTGCGACACAATTGCGTTCATAGACGAAGGCGCGATAGTCACTCAGGATTCTCCGAGGAACTTGAAGCTTCAGTACGGCCAAAAAGCGCTCAAAGTCGAGTACCAAAACAACGGCGAACTCGAGTCTGCGCTGCTGTTCCCCGAGAAAGCGGACGACAGGGCAAGGCTGAACGAGCTTATAGAGGCACAGAAGATCGAGACGATGCACTCGCAAGAAGCAACGCTTGAGGAAATATTCATCAGGCTGACCGGGAGGGGGCTCGTCTGATGAAAGCCACAGCGTTCCGATCTCTGCTAAGGCAAGACATGTCAATTGTGTTCCGAAACGGCTATGTGCATGTCGTGCTCGGTCTTGCCTTGGTATTCGTGCTTTGTGTGTGGTTCGTGTTTCCTACCGAGGTAAGCGTCGATACCAAGCAGTACTGGGTTGACCAGACACCAGATGGGCTCATAACATCGTTTGCTAAGGCATCTGCACTCGACCCGCATCTTCTAACTTCAGAAGAAGATCTGAGATATGCACTGGAGCAAGATCCCAGGGCTACAGGTGTCGTGTACTCCGGAACAAGAGACAACCCATCCGCCACTTTGATTCATCAGGGTACAGAGTCCGACAGGATGTTGCGAAGCCTTGAGGCTGCTGCAGCAAGAGTCTGGGATCATGCAGGTAACCTGGGCCGACCCAGCGTGGCAACACTCGAGCTACTGCGGCCTGCGGCAGAGAAGCCGGCTTTCAACCTGAGTCTTGTGCCGTTCTTGCTGACATTTGAGTCGGCGCTGATCGGTCTGTTCTTCGTAGCCGCTTTAGTATTCCAAGAGAAAGAGGAAAGGAGCATACGCGCGTTTAGAGTCAGCCCAGCTGGCACATGGGCGTACGTGCTCTCGAAAACCGGCGTCAACGTTATTCTTTCGGTGTTATCTGCGCTGTTCATATTCGTGCTCACTCTGGGCATCAGATCGGAGCTACCAGCCGTGCTGCTGCTTGTGGCACTGGCAAGCCTGCTCATGACCACATTTGGGCTTGCAGTAGCTGTGTTCTTCAAGAGCCTCTCTGAGTTCGTGTATGTGCTGGCGGCGATCATGGCAGTCGCAAGCCTACCGATAATCTCTTACTTCGTGCCGTCGTTTGGCGCAGCGTTTTTCGCTTACATTCCGACATATCCTTTGATGTTCGGGATTAGGGAGCTAGTATTCTCTACAGGCAAGTCGGGTTTTTACTCGCAGATGCTGTTGACGCTCTCGGCGCAGGCTCTAGTGATGTTGCTGTTTGCAGTAAGCGCTGTTCAAAGAAGGCTAATGAAGGAGGGCTACTAGTATGCTAAGACGTATCGGCAACATGCTGGCCAAAGACGTGCTCTACAGCACACGCGAGAGCATACTCATATACTCGATTACTGCGATGCTTGTGCTTGCAGTCGGCACTCTGTTCTTCTTGCCCTCTCTCGAGCGCATGGATGTACGCATAGCCGTCGATAGTTCAGTGCCAGTTGAAGTGAGGCAGAAGATTGGATCCTACGCTCACGTTGAACATTACGATACACACGAAAAGTTGCGCGAGCGTGTGCTAGGCTTTGATGACGTCCCTGGCATCTATGTGCGTGACGGCGCGTACGTGCTTCTGCTAGAAGGCAACGAGGATAGCCACATGCAGAGCCTTCCCGCCTTGATACTGGACGCCATCTTGAACGAAGAGCAGCCGGTAACCTTTTCTGCCATAAGCCTTAACAGACAGCGGTCACCTGTAAGAGAGTACACTACGATATTCTTTCTCATGTCGATGTTCTTGGTCGGGGGAATGTTCATAGGGCTAAGCGTTGTGGATGACAAGCAGTCGCAGACGATTCGTGCGCTCGCCGTCACACCGGTAAACGTGTTCGAATACGTGTCTGCCAAGAGCGCGCTGGGATTGCTGACAGTGCTTGTCACGACGTTCGCCGTAGCGACGATACTGCTTGGCCCGTCTGGGATTAACTATATGCAACTAATGGTTTGGGTGTTGTGTTCGCTTGGTTTTGCGGTGCTTATAGGGTTTGTGATAGGTCTTACGAGTCAGAGCCTGCTGACCGCAATTGCTATCGTAAAAGCGACAGCGCTCGTTATTACCGGTGTGACAATGGGGTCAATTTTGCTTCCTGAGCATCTCAAATGGATTCTGTACGTGTTTCCGAACTATTGGTCTGTCGAAGGACTCAACCGGATCTTGATCCAACCGCAAAAACCGCTGGCACCCGTAAACCTCGTGACAGCCGTATTCAGTTTTGGTCTACTGCTGGCGCTTGTGTCCAGATTCGGGCGGCAGCTGCGGTTGACGGTCGGAGGAGGTGAATGAAATGCCGTGGTGGGGCTGGGTACTGCTTGTCGTGGCTGCTGGGATAATAGCGCCGATTAAGCTCAAGATCCTGAAGAAGATGCTAAACCGGCCGGAGAAACCTGCTGAAGAAGATTACTAGAAAGACCGAACCCAAAACCGGGACGTCATGCATACGGGCGTCCCGGTCGTGAGTTAAGCATGGATAGATGTGAAGCTCCTAAACCCTCTTCTGCCGCATGACATATCCAGCGTAATAGAACGCTATCATGAGAAGAAGGCTTAAGACATAAGTCACCGTTGTGTAATGCGTTCTTACGAAGAACATTAGGTTAATCTGTACAATCGCTGTTAGGCGAACCATGGGTAAGTAGAAGAACTGAGGCAATGTGCCTAGCCAACCGAAAGCGTACCTGCCGTACACTAGGAGCTGAAAGAAGACACTGCCGATACTCAGAAACGCAAAACTGTGAGCTGCTATGACCGAACTCTTTGCGCTACCTGTGATCTCGTAAGATTTGTATCCTGCGTACGTCCAGTACACCGCGAAAAGAAGGCTCAGCAATAGAGTCGCGTTTCCGTACAGATCGAAAGTCATCATCGCTTTGTTAAGCGCAAATCCAAAAGCAAACGGCGAGACAGAGACTATAAGCATTAGCAGCATATTCATTAAATCTTTTCCTCCTGCGATATATCTTAGTGGACGTTCGCCACACAAATAAGTTCGCCAGAAAACACATCCAATTACACGGGAATTCAATATTGCGTCCATGGCTAGATAGGCAATTCCCGCCTCATGAGGATGGCACCTACACACCTACTGCTTGTCACGCTGGATTATGTTGGCCGGTATCCATGGCTGCTCAACTCATTTGAGAACGTATCTGCAACAGCTTGTACCGTTACTTAGCGGACTAGATGGTCGGATTGACCCACGCTATTCACCCGCGTTGCGCTAACGGACTTATTGGCGGTAGATCCAGGAACACCTAAGGATAGTGACCCTCCGTATCGATGCAGGCCATCGGCATCTAACTGTTGTTCTCCAGAAGACTGCAGCACCGAGACCGACCTGCTGACTCCCCCCCTTGCATGTCCCTGACATTGTCAATCCAAAGTCTTGTAAAGGTATACCCGACATTCACTCCGTAGCGCGTCACCACACCAAGAGGGCAATATTGGGCTGCATTACCGTGATCGTCCGCGGCTCGGCCGCCATCCCACCGGAAACCTAGACCCACACATATCATGACGGTATATCCGTGAGCTTCGACAACATGCCCCGTCGGATCAATGTAGTTTTGCGGGCTGTTCCTACAGTACTGGTGCAAGTTCCACGTCCACGGCTCCCACACGTTCGACTGCGAAGGTGGTGGCGAGTCTGTACTTGGACGTGTTAGGCGGGGTTTCAGGAGTCGCCATGAAGAAAGGGTGAACCCCGGCTCACCTCTAAGAAGCATGTGGCCACAGTTCTGGCAACCTTGTCACTTAATCTGGTTTGAGGCTGGGTATCTCCCACACAAACACCTAAGTCCCAGTGCTAGCCGTATCCTTTCTGCAAAACAGCGACTCTTGTCACCTTTCACCTCAAGACCGCAGACGTGGTCTTTTAGGCAACCAATCTAGGAGGCTCGCCCAGGTGCTACAACCTGACGTGATTCGTTGTCCTCAGGTCGGGAGCTTGCCTCGGGCTTCCTTCGGATTCCGCCTCGCGACGAACACCCTTGCCTCCAACTGGCGGTTAGCGCTGCCACCTTCGCAGAAGTCTTTCGCTTCCAGCAGACCGCCCATGCCGGGCGCACGAAAGAAAGCAGGGGCATATGAGCACCCCTGCTCCAGACTTTCTCTGTAACACGCTGTTTTCCAGGTGGCCAGGCAGGCCGTGCATAGCACGCAACGCTACAACATCTTTTCTTATAGACTGGACCAGTATCTTACAAACTCAAACAGCGTGCAGCAATCTCATTCGACAGTCACGCTCTTGGCGAGGTTTCTCGGCTTATCTACGTCCGCGCCCTTTTGCACCGCAGCATAGTACGCTATGAGCTGCAGCGGGATGACACACAACACAGGAGCAACGTATGGGTGCGTTTGGGGCACGCTTATGACGCTCTTTGCGCCGTTGCTGAGTTCTTCATGCTCACCCATCGAAACCGCGATCACATGGCCGCCTCTTGCGTTGACTTCTGCTATGTTGCTCAGCATCTTTTCCATAAGAGCAGGTTGGGTAGCAAGCGCGATCACCGGAACACCTTCTGTAATCAGCGCTAGCGTGCCGTGCTTCAGTTCGCCTGCAGCGTATCCCTCAGCGTGAATATATGAGATCTCTTTCAGTTTGAGTTGGCCTTCGAGCCCAAGCATATAGTCAAGTCCTCGGCCAATGAAGAACGCATCGTTCCAGTTCACGAGGTAATCTGCAGCTTGCTTCGTATCTGCTTCGAGCAAAAGCGCTTCTTTCGCCTTCTCAGGCAGCCCAAGCAGCGCCGAGACGAGCGAAGAGACCTCTTCTTGCGTTATCTGTGCTCTTATATGTGCCAGGTATACGGCAAGCAGTGTCCCTGCCACAAGCTGGGTTGTGTAAGCCTTGGTTGAAGCCACTGCTATCTCGGGACCCGCCCACGTGTATATTACATCGTGTGCTTCTCTCGACACCGAGCTGCCGACCACGTTAGTTATGGCAATGATATGCGCCCCACGTCTCTTGGCTTCTCGTAGCGCCGCAAGCGTGTCAGAAGTCTCGCCTGATTGGCTGATGACCAGAACCAAGTCGCCTTCTGCTACTATCGGGTCGCGATACCGGAACTCAGACGCGACGTCCACTTCAACCGGAATCCTCGCGAGCCTTTCGATGAGATACTTGGTCACCATCCCCGCGTGATACGCCGTACCGCACGCTACGATGCTCATCTTCGCAAGCTCGCGTATCTTCTGCTTTGGCAGGCTGATCTCATCCAGTACAACACTCTTGCCATCTTCAGAGATACGGCCTGAAAGCGTGTCTCGAATAGCCTTCGGCTGCTCGTGGATCTCCTTTAGCATGAAATGCGGATAACCACCGCGCTCTGCCTGTACCGGATCCCACTTAATCTCGAACACGTCCTTTAGGACGCTTGTGCCCGCAACACTGGTTACCTCTACGCCATCTTTTCGTATGACCGCCATCTCGTCGTCTTCAAGCACGTATATCTTGCGGGTATGGGCCATCACCGCAGGTATGTCAGAAGCGAGGTAATTCTCACCATTCCCCAAGCCAACGATCAAAGGACTGTCTTTGCGTACTCCTATGATGGTCTCAGGCTCAAAGCTGGACACAATGGCAAGTGCGTAAGAACCGCGCAGTTTTTCCACCGCTTTCCTTACCGCCGCGACGAGGTCGCCCTCGTAGAACTCGGCAATGAGGTGGGGGATCACTTCTGTATCGGTATCCGAAACAAACTTGTGACCTCTTTCGCGCAACCAGGCGCCAAGCGCAGTGTAGTTCTCGATGATCCCGTTGTGCACAACTGCAAACTTGCTGCTTGAGTCTGTGTGGGGGTGGGCGTTTATGTCTGTCGGCCTGCCGTGCGTTGCCCACCTGGTGTGGCCTACTGCTGTGGTGGAAGCCGATGGACTACTCGAGACAGCATCGAGCAGTCTCGAAAGTCTACCAGCGTATTTTGTGATTTCGACACTACCGTTCTGGCAAAGCGCAATTCCGGCTGAGTCATATCCCCTGTATTCGAGTTTCGCAAGTCCGCTCAGCACAAACTCGAGCGCTTTGCCGGAACCTGCGTATCCAACAATGCCACACATTTGAATTCCTCCAGCATAGAACAAGGCCGGTCAATGGGTGTCAACACACACCCACACCGGCCTCATCTGTCAGATTTTAGAGCAAAGCATACCATGGCCCAAAACATGGCCACTCGTCCGCAGCAGAACCCATCTTGTCCCCGGAATCGCTTCCGGGATTTGGCAGGTTCCTGACGGCCTGCGGCAGACCGGTGGGGTATCCGCCGAATCCTCGATAAACCCCCACCCTCGTCAACTCGCGTTGTGTACTGCGAGTTCAGGCGCTAATCTCACATGCCCGACCGGCAACAATCTCAGTTGTAGTGCTTAACCCCGGCACCACCTCCTACGCGAGTTCTTTTCTAATCGCCTCTGCCAGTTTATTCGCCACAGACTGCGCTTGTTCCTCGTCTTCTGCCTCAACCATCACGCGTACTAGAGGCTCTGTGCCCGACGCCCTCACCAAAACCCGCCCGCGGCCCAGCAACTCATCTTCGGCGTCATCTATCGCCAGTGCTATACGCGGGTTCGCGTGATATCTCTCAATGCGCTCAACCTGCACGTTTAGCAGCACCTGCGGCAACCTCTGCATCTGTCTTGCAAGACGCGATAGAGGCGAGTTTGTTTCCTTCATCACGTTTATGAGCTGTATACCGGTCAATATTCCATCGCCTGTAGTACTGAAGTCACTGAATATCAGGTGGCCGGACTGTTCACCGCCCAGGTTATGGCCTTCTCTTCGCATCATCTCGAGCACATACTTGTCGCCAACCGCCGCCTTCACCACACGGCCGCCGGCTTTACGCATCGCTATGTCGAGCCCAAGGTTTGACATCACGGTGGCGACCACAGTGTTTTCGTGCAGTTCGCCTTTCCTCAACATGTGCAGACCGCATATCGCCATGATGTAGTCTCCATCAAGCACTTTGCCTGTCTCATCGACAACTATTAGCCTGTCTGCGTCGCCATCGTGCGCCAGACCGATGTGCGCGTTGTGCTCGAGCACCGCCTTCTGCAGCTGAGCCGGATGGGTAGAGCCACAGTCGACGTTGATGTTCAGTCCGTTAGGCTGATTATTGATGACGTACACCTCTGCACCAAGCCGCCTGAAAGTGCGTGGAGAGATCATGCTCGAAGCGCCGTTGGCACAATCTATGACCATCCTTACCCCTCTGAAGCTTCTGGCGGCTGAACGCACGAGGTGGTCGACGTAGCTGTCGTGTGCTTCGAGGTCTGTTTCGATCGCACCTATATTGGCTCCAGTGACATATGCTGGCTTTTCTGTCGAGCGAATCAAAGCTTCAAGTCTCTGCTCCGACTCGTCGCCGAGTTTATAGCCGTCTCTTGAGAAGAATTTCACACCGTTATATTCATACGGATTGTGAGACGCAGAGATCATGGCACCTGCATCCGCACCCAAGTCTTTCACAAGATAGGCAATAGCCGGTGTAGTCACCACGCCGAGCCTGGTGACATTGCCTCCCCCAGCACATATTCCTGCAGCCAGAGCAGCCTCAAGCATTCCGGACGAAATCCTCGGGTCTATTCCACACAAGATACTGGGTTTTCTTGAGAGCGAAGTGCCAAAAAACGCTGCAGCCGCAGAACCAATACGCACCAACAAATCAGGTGTAAGATCAATGTTTGCCACTCCACGTACTCCGTCCGTTCCAAAGAGCCGAGCCACAGCTGCATCCACCTTCCCGGAGATTCAGTTCGTTGTAAGAATTAGCTTAATACTCTCCTGTGACATTCTGCGAAGCACTGCGCCCGGTGGCAACGACACCTGCACGTAAAGCAAGTGTTCACCAGCGCCTAGCCCGGTTGCGTACACAATAGCCTCGACGTACCTGGAATCCATCCTATCTATGAGTTCTCTCGGGCCTTCCACAACCACACTAATCTCTGATGGCTCAAGAGAATGGTTAAGGTCAGCCGACAGATTTCTGACCGTTACCGGCACATTCTCTATCTGCTTCTCTATGCGATCTTCAACGATATGCACTTTCACAAGCACTTGCTTCGGCTCGACGGATGACACACCCGGCGGCATCCTGACTTCAACTTGTCTATCAAAGTCTGAAGCCACTCCTGTTACGTCAACAGGAGTCGTGCCCACGCTGTCCACTCTGATCAACACGTCGAGCGGGCCTCTTATTTTGACCGTCGCAGGCTCGGCCACCAAGGACTCGACCCTATATCCGAGCTGAGGCGGCCCAAACGTCTCCGCTTCTACGCGCACAATCTTGGACGGAGGCAGCTTGCGCATCGGTACACGTACCAGCACTTGCTCAGGCTGACTCCTCACATCAGGCACTTCTCGGCCGTCTATATCCAGTAGCCGTAGGCTGACTTCTCTTTCGATGTCAGCCGTGGCGTTTGAGATGTCGACATCGGCCACAACGCGTGAGACTATCCCCACATTGGTGCGTGGCCCTTCTACGATAACCTCTTGCACCTCAATTTCGGCGGGCTGCGCCACGAAGTCTTCATGCGGAGTACCAACCGCTCTCACTTCCACTTTGACCAACCTGCGCGAAATGGTATCTGCCACCACGTTCACCTGGTTGGGACTCGCATCCACGAGCTGCACACCTCGCGGCAAAATGATGTCAATAGGTACAGCCGCTCTGCCAGGAAGAACACTGCTCAGGTCGACAAACGCAACTATGTCGCCGTCTTTTAGCGCATCAACCGTCCTTCTTTGGCTCTGCACGGTGACTGCAATAGTCTTGGGTTCTATGTCTATAAGCACAAGGTCTTTGTCGAGGTACTGCGATTTCACCTCAACTGTTCGGAAAGTGCGCAGTGTAAGAGGATTTTGCTCAGCGGTTACAAGGAACCATAGGCCAAGTGCTATGATCACGGACAAAACCCTGACGGTTATGTCTCGCTCAAACAACCTGTCCACGCGCACACCTCCTTCAGCTGCGGCTGAAAATGAAATTGGGCTTCGTCTGAATGAGCGCACCCAGCATCTCTTTTAGTGCCTTTATCTCAAGGTGCCGAATGAGTTTGCCACCGTTGGCAAGCGATATTGTCCCTGTCTCCTCAGAGACCACAACGGCGACAGCGTCCGAGTGCTCGCTTATGCCAAGCGCTGCCCGGTGCCTCGACCCAAGTTCGACACTCAGACTCGTCGAGTCTGTCAGCGGCAGAAAACACGCAGCCGCCATTATGCGGTCGCCCCGGATTATGACCGCGCCGTCATGCAAAGGTGTCCTCGGCATAAATATGTTCATAAGAAACTCGGCGCTTACCTGACCGTCTATCGGGATGCCCGTCTCGATGTAGTCGCCAAGCCGCGTCTCTCTTTCAAGCACTATGAGCGCACCGATCTTCTGTCGGCTCATCGCATCTGCCGCCCTGGCAACCTGGTCAATAACCTTCGACAGGTCTTCTTCGCCAAGCAGCACAAACGCTCTATTGAGCATCGCAGGAGAATGTCCAAGCTGTTCGAGTGCACGTCGTAGTTCTGGTTGAAATACTATCGGAAGAGCGACCAACAGCATAGTCCTAATATTTACCAACAACCAGTTGATGGTGTACAGTTTTAGCCACTGACTAACGGTGGTCGCAACAAGCAGAACCACTATACCTTTGATAAGCTGCACCGCCCGAGTGCCGCGGATGAGGATAAAAAAACGGTAAAGTAGTAGCGCCATGATTGTAATATCGATGAGCGCTACCACGAAATCTCCAATATTCAGAAATCTGATCTGCTCAAGCATGTGCTTTTCATCCCGTCGCGTAGATAGAGGCTCAGCCAGTACTCACTCTGTTTTCTACAATGCGCTGCAGGATACCTGCGTACGCAACTGAAGCATAATACCAGCATCAATGCGCTTGATGCAGCGCCGCCCATTCGTGTCTAAGGACACTCATGAGTACGGAGTTTATTGGTTTTCCATCTTTAATGTAGGCTTCCCGCATAACGCCTTCTCTCACGAAACCACACTTTGCGTACGAGCGTTCGGCATATACGTTATGTTCAAACACATCAAGCTCCACCCTGTTAAGGTCGAGACTAAAGAAAGCATAATCTAGCACCAGCTGCATCGCCTCGGTGCCGAGCCCTCGAGCACGAAACTCTGATTCAAAAATGCTTATGCCGACTCTCGCCCTCTTATGTGCGTGACTTATCTGGCTGAGCGATACGGTACCGATAGGCACAAACTCGCGGGTGCAGAGCATAAACAGCCTGGAGCAAGGCTCTTCCATCTCTGCTTTCAGCCATCTTCTAACCCACGCCAGGCTGACAGGCGGCGTCACGAGCAACCAGCGTGTGGTGTCAGGGTCGTTCAGCCACTTGGCCAAGAGCGCCGCGTCTTCGGGCACGGCCTGTCGCAGCAGCACACGCTCTCCCTCTAGCACCTTCGTTTCCTCCGTTACACGCTGATGCTCACTCATTATACCCCTGCATAACTTGCGGTACAACAAGTCTGGTTCGCCCCACTCCACGCAAAAACGGCCGCCCTCTCGATGCGGCCGTCGTTTGCATCTGCGTCAACTAATCTCTTTCTCGTATGAGCGGAAGAGACGCGCAGTGTATACTACCACCATGCTTGTGGCATTCGTCGAATTCAATCAGAGTAACCTCATGGCCCATCTTGTCCAGTTTGTCTGCAGTCCATTTGGCCTGAGTGTTCATGAGCGTCTTCTTCGGGGATAGAGCCATGCAGTTTAGCGCGCTCGGGCCGTCACGCGGATCAAGATGCACCAGCTGCACATCCAGTTCCTCAAGTCTGCTCAGAAACCACCAGGGCAGACGTGTCACGTCCACGAGGGCTCTCTTATGGCTTATCATGACGCAGGCTCCGTCGATGTGCAGACTGTAGCCTGTCAGAGGCACCTCAATCAGCTCGATGTCTTGGTGCTTCAGCACATTGCGAATCTGGTCAACAGCCTCAGCATTCCCCCGATAGCTCGTGCCTACTGCGGCATGATGCTCATCTATGAGGCAGAAACTGCCTCCTTCCATCAGCCCTGCACCGTGAATCGTGTGCAAGATCGGCATGCCCAGCGATGCAACTTTGCGAGTCACGTACGCCTCTTCGCCGCGTCTGCCCGTACCGTAAGGCACACCCACAGGGCCCATCCTGCAGATAATCATTCCGCCTTTGACCACGATTCCATCGTCTCTCAAAAACATCGCGTTAGGGTTTCGCGGCGAGCAGTCGACAAACTGCACATCCACCCCATGCTCTTTGTATATGCTCACGAGAGTATCATGCTCTTCTTGCATTTTAGCAAGGTCGGGTTCTCGGTCCGAACGAAAGTACCACTGTTCCTCCACGTCAATGAGCGCCTCGATCGACGGGTCATACTTGTCACGCGACATGACCTTCAGTTCGTCGCCCGGTCTGTGAAGCAACACCATCTTCAGAGTCCCGACATCGTTATACACGCCCCAGCGCCTGCCCCACACGCGTTCTTGCATCTGCTCATCTTCAAACACCGGCCGCGCTTTGGGCTGGATCTGCTCCAGCACCCTGTGGTAATACTGCGGTGACTGCTTTAGTGACAACCCGGCACCTCCTCACGCATAGTGCTGATTGCGGTTCAGTCTTCTCGCTTCAGAAAAGCGGTCATACAGTGGATTGAGCCCCAGCCTTTGTGGATCTCGCTTGTATCAACTTGGATGATCTCGACTCCGTGCTTGTCCAGCAAATCAAACAGCTGATTGTTACCTCTCGGAGCAACTATCTTCCTCGGACCTAGTGCGACGAAGTTGACCGCAGAAGAACCCTTTACCTCTTCTACAGACGGCGCCTGCAGTACCTCTATGCCTCTCTCTCGTAACGCGGCCCACACGTGATGTGATGTCTGCCACGGGAAAATGAGCGCGAGGTCATGGTCGATCATGTTCATGATGCCGTCAACGTGCGCGTGTCCAAACGGAATGTGGAACGGAATGAAGTACTTTACGCCCATCCGAGACAGTGTCTCCATGACCTGCTCGGCGCCTTCTCTGTTACACCTGTTACCAGTACCGAGCACTATGGTCTCTGGGTCTATCCACATGGCGCATGCGCCTTCAAATACGCCGGTGCCGGTTATGGTGCGCACTATAGGCACGCCTATCTTCGAAAGTGCTTTGGCCACGTAGAGTTCTTCGCCTCTGCGCGCGGCTATGGCTTGCCTGGCCAGAATCGCTCCTTCGGGCGTCATGAACACATTATCCCGCATGTACATCGCGTTGGGCCTGTCACGCCGCATCTCTTCGACGTAGTGTACTTTGACGCCGTTATCCCGATACACCTGGGTAAGCGCATCGTGCTGTGCGCGCGCCTTTTCCGGATCCATTAGTGCGCGAAAGCGCCATTTTGAAGCGTCATCCATGCCCTCGATCTCGGGGCCTGGGCGCCTCATGAGCACTGCCTTGAGAGCACCTACCTCTGACGAAACCCCAAAGTCGCCTCCCCAGTAGGTGGCAATCTCACTCGAAAACGGAGTCTCTTGGGCAAACCACTGCTCTTCTTGTTCATCGTAGCGCATCTTCTTGGTCATATCCTGTTTCTTCTCCCTTCCGTTCGTCTATCTGGGCAGTTCAACCGAAAAGCGCCCAAACTTGTATACTCTTGCGTGTTCAGTGACAGTACACCCGGCTTCACCCTTCTTGACCTTCAAGAATCCAGAAAGCGCCGAGCTTATCTCTGCTTTATCTACCTTTGACTCGTTGTGGCTCGGACACACGAAGTTCACATCACCGAGAATCGAGTCGAGATAGATAAGAGATTTCAGAAACACGTCGAACTCCGACCGCTCCAAGTTGGCAAATAGAGCTCCAGGATAGTACGTATCTCCCGTGAAAAGTATGCCGGTGCTCTTGTCCAAGAGACACAGCCCACCTGGGCTATGCCCGGGTGTGTGGTGCACCACCAAGATTCTGTTTCCAAGGTCTATTTCTTCAAGATGGCTCAGCCTTCGCGTGACTTTGCACGGCCTTATCATGTACTGTGAAGCATCCATGCCTTCGGGAAGAGGTGCAGCGAGCCATTCGGGGGTCATACTATAGCTGACTTCGGAAGCTGGCATGCCGGCTTCAATCTTGGACACTTCGAAATCGTTATCAAACGCCCAGATATCATCAAATTGGTAGTTGCCGCCAATGTGGTCGTAATGCCAGTGGCTGTTGACGACGAACAGTCCTTTGCGCGTAAGCGCTTCGGCCTCCCTCTTGATATCATAGAGACCCATCCCGGTGTCGAGCAGCATAGCACGTTGACTACCTTCTACAAGAAACGAAATGGGCTCTTCATAATGGAACGGTTCCACAATCGAGTACACGCCTGAGGCCACTTTGTAAATTCGGAACCACGCATTCTTCGGCTCGACCTGTTCCATCCGCCTGTGTACCGGCCGAGGCAACACGTCTGGCCAACCTGATTCGTACGCCATCACACACCTCCATTCGCTTGGTGAGAAAGGCCTGCTTGGGCACAAAAAAACCGTGTAGCACATTCCACTATCCGGTTGTTCGCCGCGTTAGACGTCTGTCGGTTATTTCTTTATACATCTGATGAATCCTTCAACCCAATATGTATGCCGAGAACTTCTCACGACTGGGGAACACTCCTATATCCATCTAGCCCCAGCCTCGATCCTGGGTCCTAACTCACGACAATCGCTAAGCTGCTCTACCAGCAGTTATCGTATGGCCAAGTGTGCTGTCGCTTCAATGTAGTTCTGCGGGCCATTCTTGCAGTACATATACAGGCCCACGTCCACATCTAGTGAGAAACCGCCAAGATCTCCCACATCACGTTCAATGCTCAACGTTCCATAGTTGACGTACATCTTCAAACAGTGCATCTCTCGCCTCTCTTGACAGCACTACGCGACCCCACTCCAAATTCAGATACTGAAGGAACTAACGTTTTTCAAATAGCGCTAAACGCTGTTGTCGCGAGAATCCTGCGCAACTGGCAAGTATCCCGAACAGGTGTAGCAGGGGGTTAGAGTATCTGGTCGTAACATATGACTCCAGAACCACTTCAGTGTACTCAACTACGTGATCCTCGACCAAACCCCGGGGCTTGACCCAATGCACGTATGGCCTGAGCGCCGTGACGCCAGTCCGAAAACGATTCTTTGGGTGCCTTAACAACACTCAATAGGCATTGCCAACTGTCTTCAAGAGCGATTTCCCCCAAGGCTGCGATAAGCCCAAATTCACGCCCGTCAGTGTTCTTGCAACTGAACTCCTACTCGTGAAGTCGCTGGGGCACTCTAACAGGTTTTGGTTAGCGCAAATCTCTCGCTGGCAGGAACAACGCTGGTAAGCAACACAACTAGCAGAAACCATGCTATCAGTCTGTGAGAACCACGGATTCTGAACACCAGGACACTCCTCTACATGTTATGACGATAGCATACTAACTATTATCCTTTGGACAACCGTCTGCATATCGCGATGAATGGATACCGATGCGAGCGAGCCTACAAGCGTCTCACCGTGGTGCACTGCAAGAGATGGGAATACACTCCAAGTGGCCTCTACGTTGTGATTCTATCTGGGTAAGCACTCAAACCACCCAGACCTAGAGAATCTTCTCGGGACTGTGCGGGCGGAAAGGCCAGCCTGGTGCTGTGCACAAAACCGACTGTAATAGCTGGCGCCAGAAGGACAACGCCGCTCGGCAAGGCTATGATGTGCATACTTGCCATCTTGGCGCAGCTCGAGCGAGAGACCGTATGTTGAACGCGTACTCACGCGCAAAACGCAGGCGCCAAAGGGCTTGGGTGCAAGAACTGTGTAGCACACTCGGTTATTTCTATATGTAACGATACTCTTCAGACCCAATACCTGAGTTGGGACGCAGGAACTACAAACAGAATCCTGAAATAGAAACAGCCGGAGGAAGAGATATGATATGAATCAGCAGATAAGGTACGAGAGACTCACTATTGGCCAGACGCCCGATGATCTGCTGGATACGTTTGACAGATTCCAGCAGGTGAAGCGCTGTTGGCAGAAGCACGACGGCAGCTGGGTGCTCAAACAAGCAGAGTTCACCGAAGACTGGGACCTAGACAAAAGACGTGACATGGCCAGGGAGTTAAGACACTGCCTGCAGAATGGAGGAGCGGTGTACTGCGCGCGGGGACAGCAAGGCGTGGTTGGCTATGCCGCGCTCACGGGTCAGTTCTTTGGAACACGCTGGCGGTACCTGCAATTGCTTACACTTCAGGTATCTTATGGCTTCCGCCGATTTGGTATAGGCAGACGGCTTTTCGGCCTGGTAGCTGAAGAGGCTAGCACACGAGGTGCGCAGAAACTGTACATATCCGCCCACCCATCAGAGGAGTCACAGGCGTTCTACCTCTCACTTGGCTGCACTGACGCACAGCAAGTGAATGCCGAGATTGCCGAAGCCGAACCTTATGATCGGCAGATGGAGTTCGTGCTCTAGGCGTACGACCAAAAAGGAGCTGAGGTAACCCGTATCTCAGCTCCTTTTGCGCACCATACATCAAGACTAGATCACGCCGAGTAGCCTCAGCATGAGTGCGTTCTGCCCGTGCATCCTGTTCCATGACTGCTCGAAAATCACAGAACGCTTGTCTTCTATGGTCTCTCTGTCTATTTCGTAACCGGGGTGTATCGGCATGTCGTGCATTATGAGTGCCTTAGAACCCATCAAGTTCTGCTGGTTCAGCTGGAACGGCATCATTGTTTCTATCCGCTTGTTCTTCAAATCCTCGAACTTCGGATCCAAGAAGAACTCCATATCCACCCACGAGTCGGTATACACAGCGTCTGCATCGATAACCTCAGACCTAAGGTCGTCTGACCTCTTGAAGAACCCGGACTTCTCTGCCTTGTCCACGAGTTCCTGATCCCACGACGGCTCGTTTACCACAGGCGTCACCGCAACGATGTGGGTGCCCACCCTGTGCGCTACATCCACAAGCGAGTTGAGCACGTTGTTCCACACACCGACGTAGACCAGTTTCTTGCCCTGCACGCTTCCGAGTTTCTCTCTTAGCGTCAAGAAATCACAAAACGCCTGGCACGGGTGGTACATGTTGTCACAACCGTTTATGACCGGCACGCTCGAGTACTCGGCCATTTCAATCATGTCTTTGTTGTACAGCACCCTCGCCATGATAATGTCCGAGTTGCCGGATATGTACCTGATCTCATCTTTGATCTCGGCCATAACCATGTTGGTCGTTCGCCAGTCAAGATAGACCGCATGCCCACCGAGTTTGGTCATGCCCGATTCAAACGACAGCCTTGTGCGAGTGGACGTCTTCTGGAATATGAGCGTCAGAGTCTTGCCCGAAAGCGCATTCCGGAAATCACCGAGGTTCTTCTTGACATGGACTGCCTTTTCGAGCAGTTCGAGAATCTCGTCTCCGGACCAATCCTTGTAATGGATGAGATGTCTCACGTCAGGCCTCCCCCACATAGAATTTGGTTTGGAGACAGGCCGCTACCTGTCTTAGTGTACTTATATTATCACAAATCTTCGCTTTCAACGCTAAGAGGTTTCAGCCCGGGCGATGGCCAAGACACTATAGACACGGTCACGTCTGTGGCCAGAATTCATCCATAGGAGTGCACCATGAAGCGAGCATCAGAGGCCGGTCTCTTCGCAACTGACATGGCCTGCAAGCCAACAATATCTGCTGAAGTCACTTCCGAGACCCCGCTGCAGTCGCTCAACCTCAACTGGTCAGAGCGAGAGCTCAAAGAGAGCGAGCGAACAAAACACGTGCATCGGCTGCACCCGTATCTGGGGAAGTACATTCCGCAGCTTGCCGAAGTGTTTCTGCGTAAGTACTTTAGGCCTGGCGATACAGTACTGGATCCGTTTGTCGGGTCAGGCACGACACTGGTGCAGGCCAACGAGTTGGGGATCAACTCTATAGGCTATGACATCGCAGAGTTCAACACGCTCTTGTGCAGCGCAAAAACCGAGTGCTACGACCTTGACCTGCTAGAACGAGAATCTCGCGACGTTCTCGAGAAGACGCGCACAGCAGAACAGACTACCCATCGCTTAGACCTATACGAAGCACTCGATGATGCGGCTTCTGAGTATCTCGCTGCGTGGTTCCATCCTACCGCTCTGACGCAGCTGCTGCTATACAGGTTCTTCGTTAGACACGAAGACTACAAATACAAAGATATGCTAAATGTCATACTGTGCCGCGCTGCAAGGTCTGCAAGGCTGACCACCCATTACGACCTAGACTTCCCCAAGAAGCCCCAAACCGAGCCATACTGGTGCTATAAGCACTCGCGTATGTGCACTCCAACCGAACAGGCGATGCAGTTCTTAAGGAGATACACACTAGACACCGCAAAACGCGTTGCAGCGTACGCAGGAGTCAGGACGTCTGCATCGGTGTGTGTACATCACGCAGATAGTAGACAGGCTGCACTTCCGCCCATCACAGGCGTGCTGACAAGCCCTCCGTACGTGGGCCTCATCGACTACCACCTGCAGCACGCCTACGCATACCACCTTTTGGGTCTCGATGACGCCAGTGAACACGAAATCGGGCGAGCAGGCAACGGCACGAGCATTGGTGCAAGAAGACTCTACCAAGAAGACGTTGCGGCAGTGCTGTCTCGCGCCAAAGAGTGCATGCCAGCGGGCGGCAAGATGATCATCGTCGTTGCGGATCGTTTTGATCTCTACCCCACAATCGTGTCGATGACAGGCCTTGAGACTGAAGCAGTGTTGTACCGTCAAGTTAACAGGCGTACCGGAAGGCGAAACAGCGATTTTTATGAATCTGTATTCGTGCTGCGAAAGCGCTGACAGTTAAACCCGCGAGCCTCTGCACCAGCGTGAATCTGGACAATTCGCGCATCTTGTGTGCCAATCTGCTATGATAGTATCTGTGAGGCAATTGGGGGCGCAATCTGTTGGATCAAACCTTATCGCAGCATAGGCAGAAGGCTTCTAAGACTCTACTCTTCCTGACCTTTCTTAAGATCGGAGCGTTCACGCTGGGCGGCGGTTTCGCAATGCTTCCGCTCATACGGCGCGAGCTGGTAACGCGGCGTAACTGGCTGTGCGATGAGGAGTTCTTGGACGTAATTGGAGTGGCACAATGCTCACCAGGCCCCGTAGCCGTGAATACAGCAGTGTTCGCAGGGCTTAAAGTGCTCGGCTATCCAGGCGCACTTGTGGCCACTTTGGGCACCGTGCTTCCTTCAATGGTAACCCTCTCAATCGTAGCGGCCTGCTTTCTGAACTTCAGACAAGTGTGGTGGATAGACTCGTTTTTCCGCGGCGTGAGACCTGCAGTCGTTGCGCTTCTGGTTCATGCAGCCTACTCGCTTGGGTCGCGTGTCATAAAAGACAGGCTGTCGCTTTCCATAATGCTTGGGACGCTCGCGCTTTCTGTGCTGCTGCATACTCACCCGGTTATGCTCATTCTGCTAGGAGGGCTCAGTGCATCGCTGTTTCACGCATACGGCACTGCGCATGCAGGAAGGAGCGACGGCTGATGGCGTTACTGTTTTGGGCGTTCTTTCGCGTCGGGCTGTTCGGGTTCGGCGGCGGGTATGCGATGATCCCGCTTATCCAGCGCGAGATCGTCGAGTTGCGCGGCTGGCTCGATATAACCGAGTTCGCCGATCTCGTGGCAATCGCCGAGATGACCCCGGGCCCAATAGCGGTGAATGCTGCGACCTTCATTGGGTATCAGCAGATGGGCATTGTGGGTGCGGTAAGCGCTACCGCAGGAGTCATCGTGCCCGCGTTGCTCATAATGCTTGTGCTATCGTATGTGTTCACACGTTACAGATGTGTGCCCATGCTTCACAACGGCCTCTTGGGCGTCCGCCCCGCAGTTGTCGCGCTCATAATCACGGCAGCGCTCGCGATGAGCCGCCCCATGATAGCAAGCACCAAAGACGTGTTCGTGCTCGCAGTCGTGCTGTTTGGCCTGTTCAAGACAAAGACTCACCCCATAATCCTGCTTTGCCTGGCTGGCTTTTCGGGGCTGCTGATCTACTCAATGCCCTGACTCTCGCGTACCTTTCGAGCTATCTCTGAGATCTTGCGCATCCTGTGATTAACCCCAGACTTGCCGAGTGAATCTCGACTCATCTTCCCAAGTTCGGCGAGCGTGGCTTCTTTGTGTTCAAGCCTAAGCCTGGCGATTTCCTGAAGGCTTTCTGGCAAAGATTCAAGCCCTACCGTCTCTCCGATAAGTTCTATGTCCGACACTTGCAAAAGCGCAGCGCGCGCAACCTTGGTCAAGTTAGCCGTCTCCATGTTCACAAGCCTATTTACCCGGCTCTTCATCGTCTTGTACGCTCTTACGTTCTCGTATTCAAGCAAACAAGAATGTGCACCTATGACGTTCAACAAGTCGGCTATGTCTCCGCCGTGCTTGATGTACACGAACATACCCTTCTTGCGTCGGCTCATCTTGGCCCCAACGCCAAAAGAGTCGAGCATCGCAATAACCATGTCGGCTGTCGCGCTGTCAGAGACGCTTATCTCGAGGTGGTGAGCTTTGGCAGGAGGGCTCACAAACCCCGCACCCAAGAACAAGCCTCTCAAAAACGCGCGCCTGCAGCATCGTTTGCTCTCGGCTGACATAGATTCGGACCCGCTTATCTCTTGCACAACCTGCTTGGAAAACGTCTCATCCGTTACCCGTACCTTGTAGTAGTTTTGCCGCCCGGACCGTCTAACGAGAATCAGCGGCTGCGCATCATATAAGTGCTTAACGTACAAAAAAGCCTTTCTCGCAACCAAAGAGCTATCCGCAAGGATGTCTATCGAGGTTGTGGTTTGGTCGAGCCTCAGGCTGCCCGATGCTTTGATGAGCCCAAGCAGTTCGCTCTTCCTGCAGCACTTGCGGCGTGGGAACACTCTTGCTAGTTCTTCTTTAACATCACTCGAAAACGACAACCGACCTCATCCTTTCAGCCAGTCAGGCAGCCAGTACATCTCGAGTACCCGCTTTCTCAGCACATGCCCACGATGTTTCAAGATGATGCGGATGATGCTTTTCGCAAGCCTTTCGGATGAATGGCGGATATAGCCGTCCCAGCTCAATAGGTCTTCTGCCACCATGTCGAGTCCCATCTGTTGTATCTTGTACACGCTGCCCTCCACGGGCTCTGAGCCTTCAGCGCGGTATCTGTCGGCGATCTCTTCTGGAACGCGCTGACTGTTGTGCAGCACTACGTCGACCGACTTTGTTCCCGCATGCTCGAGGACAGCCTGAACATGACGCTCGAGCGTGTATCCGCTGGTCTCTCCGGGCTGGGTCATCACGTTGCACACGTATATCTTGACGGCAGGCGCCTCGGCTATAGCCTGTGATATCTTCGGTACAGAGAGCGTCGAAAGCACACTCGTGTAAAGGCTCCCAGGGCCAAGCACAATCGCGTCCGCTTCCTTTATGGCATTCAGTGCCTCGGGCAACGGTGTCGAGTCTTCTGGCTCTAGGTATACACGCTTTATACCACTCCCAGACGCAGATATTCGCGTCTCGCCCGTGACGACACTACCGTCGTCGAGTTCTGCACATAGCCTCACGTTGTCCAGGGTTATGGGAAGCACTCTTCCTCTTACCGCCAGCACCTTGCTCGATTGCCTCACAGCCTCTTCAAAGTCGCCGGTTATATCGGTCATAGCAGCTATGAACAAGTTCCCGAAGTTATGGCCGCGCAATCCGCCGCCTTCTTTGAACCTGTACTCAAACAACTTCTGCATCAACGGTTCAGTGTCTGCCATCGCAAGCAGACAGTTTCGGATATCCCCCGGCGGTAAGATGCCTAGTTCTTGCCTGAGCCGCCCCGAACTGCCGCCGTCGTCGGATACGGTCACGAGCGCGGTGACGTTGTCTGTGTACTCCTTCAATCCCCTGAGCAGCACAGATAATCCCGAACCGCCGCCAACTGCCACGATTTTCGGCCCTCGTTCGAGCTGCCGCCTGCCGAGCAGCACCCTGCCGAGGCTCTCTCCTCTCGGAACCGTCGCCTGATACACAGACCTCACCAAAGCGTTGAGCGCCACAAACGTAAAACCGAACCCTATCACCGCGAGCATTATTCCGGCACGTGTGTCCGCGGGCTGATCATCATGCCCCATAAGACTCACGGCCAGTGCTTCCACCTTCCGGAGCGTGCCTGTATCAAGCACGATACCGACGCCGAAGCCGAGAAGCACCATGCCGAGCGTGAACAGGATGAGCCAGCGCTTTATCCCTATGCCGGGATAAAGCCAGCGAAAAACTCTCATCTCTTCTCCACCTCAGAAAGAGACTTCGCAATATCTCTGTGCTCCAGCATGACCCGGTATTTTTCGTCTTTCATCTTCTGCGCAAGCTGTTCAGCTATGACCACCGAGCGGTGCTGGCCACCAGTACATCCTATGGCAATACGCACCTGTGATTTGCCCTCGTTTATATACTGCGGCAGCAGAAAACGTATCATCTGGTAGAGCATACGCAAGAAGCGCTGAGATAGGCGCCACTTGAGCACGTACTCAACGACTTCTTGAGAGTCACCACCGAGAGCCTTGAGCGATTCTACGTAAAATGGATTTGGAAGAAACCTGACGTCAAACACCAGATCTGCATCAAGCGGAAGTCCATACTTATACCCAAAACTCACGATACTCACGAGCATGCCGTGTTCTCCGCCCCTGTTGAACATGCGGCGCATCTGCTCTCTGAAATGCGCCACGCTCATGTCCGACGTATCCAAGATGATGTGAGCGCGTCCGCGTACCTCTTGCAGTTTCTCGCGTTCGGCTTTTATTCCATCTATGACACTTCCTTCAGGCGTTAGCGGATGACTACGGCGCGTCTCTTTGTACCGCCTGAGCAGCGTGTCGTCGTCGGCTTCTAGGAACAGAATCTGGTATGCTATACCTTCTCTCTCGATCTCGGTGAGCGCGGCAAACAGGTCATCGAAGAAGTTTCCACCGCGGATGTCACTCACAAGCGCGATTCTATCGAGCGTGCTGCCTTGCTTGGTGCACAGTTCTGCGAACTTGGACAGCAGTGCAGGTGGAAGGTTATCTACGCAGAAAAACCCCTGGTCTTCAAGTGCGCGTAGCGCCTGTGTCTTGCCCGCTCCCGATAGCCCTGTGATTATGACAAACTGTACATCTTTCATGTCTCACGCCTCCCCCGGCCAGCCTGTGAGGCCTAACCGATGCCAAAACCTCTGCTTTTCACCAGTTGCGGCAGGTGTGTCGCGCACGTTGAGCACTTCTCTGGGCTCCACTTTCGCGCTCTTGGCCAAAGCCTCTGCTCTTGCAAAGTTACCCACATCTTCTGGCCGGTGCGCATCGCTTCCAAACGCAAACATCACGCCCTGGCGTGCCGCTATCTCGATGTATTCTCGGCTAATGTGTTCATGCGCCGAGCTTATCTCAAGCGCAGTGCCTCTTCGCGAGCATGCGGCCGCAAGCTCTTCTGTGTCTATGTTGAGCCCTAGTCCCGGATGGCTCACGATGTCTATGCGGTTTCGGTGCACCGCGGACACTATAGCCTTTGTGTTGTCTACTCTTGCCCGTGCCCTGAGCCGCCTGGATACTCTCGCGCCAACTAGGTTGTTTGCCAACAGCGTCAAACCATCAGACAAGGTGTTCGGATAGATGAGCGTATGAAGCCCTGCCAGCACCACATCCATGCGCTTGCGCACCTGATACGGTACATCAATCTCACCATCTCGCGATACCACGTTCGCCTCACAACCCATCAACACCTTGATACCCGTCTTGCGTTGCGCTTCGGTCACTTCGTCACGTATCTTAGCCCACTCTAAACGTTTGACGCCACGACCTATGCTTCTTTCGCCGTGGTCTGTGATACCCACATACCAAAGTCCAACCTTCTCGGCGAAACGCGCGTTGTCAAGTACACTACCTTTGCCGTCACTGTGGCGTGTGTGTGTGTGAAAATCTGCTGTATAAGTCCAGGCATCCATCGCATTGTGCTCCCGCCGTATGTTTTGTTCATCTATGATTCCCATCCGGCAACACACATCTTTCGATTTGCCCCTGGCACGATTTTCCCAAGCACAACTTGTGAAGCGGCGCCGGTTGCACCGGGCAGGTTTGTGCTGTTGCCGTACATTGCTTCTGACGCGAGCACTGCAAACGCGATTGCCTCTTTTGCCTCAGACGGTATACCGAAGTCTTCGTGTCGCATGATCTTTGTGTCGGGAATCCTTTTTGCTATCTCTGCACATAGCACCGGGTTCTGAGCACCGCCGCCACCCAGGATGACTTCGTCTATCAGGCCGAGAAACCGCCTGTAAGAAAACGCTATGCTCTCAGCGGTGAGCGCAGTAAGCGTCGCGATGATGTCATAGTCAGATAGTCTTGGTCTCCATCTAGTCACAAGCGGTTCGACGAACTGCCGGCCGAACTCTTCTCTGCCAGTTGTCTTTGGAGGGTCGGCATGGATGAACGGGTGCATCATCAGTTCCGACATCATCGCGTGGCTGCTAGTGCCGCGCGACGCCCATGTGCCGTCTTTGTCGTAGGTGAGTCGGCCTGCGCTTAAGATCTCCATTGCGGCATCTATCATCATGTTGCCGGGCCCTGTGTCAAACGCGATCACGCTCAAAGGATGCGGGCTGTCGGGAATGTAGGTAACGTTCGCTATCCCACCGATGTTCTGCACAGCACGAGACATGTACTTGTCCCGGAACAACAGGTAGTCCACATACGGCACAAGTGGCGCTCCCTGTCCTCCTGCAGCGATATCGCGACATCGGAAATCGGCGACAACAGTCACCCCTGTGCGCTCCGCAATCACGCACGGCTCCGCTATCTGTAGCGTCGACCTTGACGAGTACTGAGCACCACTCAGTTTGGGTTTGTGGTATACTGTTTGTCCGTGAGAGCCTATGAGGTCAACTTCTGAAAGCGGCACCGAGCAGCGTCGTGCAATGCTTTGCGCCGCTTCGGCGAACAACTCGCCGAGCACGAAGTTCATCTCACACACTTTGTCTACGCTACCTGTCTCAGGCGAAAACAGTTCAAAGATGCGTTTTCTGCAAGACGCAGGATAAGCATACGTCTCATAGCCAAGAGTGTTCACCTGCACGCTTTCGCCCGAACCTTGTATCTCGACGAGCGCAGCGTCTATCCCGTCGACACTGGTACCGGACATAAGCCCGATCACTACCTTTGGGTCGGCCACAAGACTCACTCCTCCATTCCGGCTGCTGGCTCAAATATACCCGGCACACGAATAGGAAGTCTTCCACAGGGCTCATGCACGCCGAATACCACGTCCAGAGCCGCCTCGACATATTGCCTTTTGCGGGAATAGCAGGCGAGCGCGTAACCTGCCTCAGGCACGTATGCCAGATCATAAGGCGCGCCCATCGAGACAAGTGCGAAGTTGTCACACATCTTAGATATCCTCTCGGCAAAACGGGCTCTTGAAGGTTCGAGGTGCAGCCCGCGAGAAAAGAACAGCACCCACGGAGCGTGCGCAACTGCTTCATCTGCAAGCGAAAGTGGTACTTCTTTGGGGTACATCATCGCGCCAAGACCTCGCGCGTCAAGCGCCGACCGCGCTTCATCTGCTTCTTGAGGAAGTAGCACAAGTGGCTGTCCCATGCCGAAATGAGGCGTAAACTGCTTCCTTAGTAGCGTTATGCACTCGCGACTGATTTCCGCTTCCACCTGCTCACTCGGCATCAACTCACCAGATGGCTCCAAAACACTCGACGGAATGCGCGCCTTATGAGATAGAATCCTATCCACTTTGGCGCGCAACACCGCTGCGTCCAGTTCGCCGGTTTCTACTGCTGTGCGAAGTCTAACCACACACTCTTCTTGCACCTTTGGCTCATGCGACACCAAGACCATGTCTGCACCTGCTCGAAGCGCCATTACGCACGCTTCAGCGATGCCGTAAGTATCGGATATACTCTTCATGTTCATGCAATCTGTGAGCACTAGCCCGCCGAAGCCGAGAGTCTGTCGAAGCCAACGAGAGAGCCAGTACTCCGAAAGCGTGGCTGGCAAGCGGTCGTGTTGCTCATACACCACGTGCGCGCTCATTACCGCCTCGACTCCCATACCGATGACACGCGCGTACGGCTCGACATGAACACCGGCGCTCTGTGTGCGAGCCAACTCAAAATGCGAGTCGACTGAAGTCGCACCGTGACCCGGAAAATGCTTTGCTGTAGAGAACACCGATTCGCACTTGTGCCCCAGCACGTGCGCTATGCCAAGTTCTGCAACCACCTCGGCGCTGTCCGAGTAAGACCTCGTGCCTATTACCGAATTCGCAGCGTCGCACGAGAGGTCAAGGCAAGGAGCAAGGTTCATGCTCACTCCGCACTTTCCGAGTTCTGCCGCGACAAGTGTCGCACGCATATACGCCAGGTCGAGCGCTCTTTTCGGATTATGCCTGTAGATGGCTCCAAGCGCCATGTTCGGGCCAATAGGGCTGAACCCTTTGGAAAGCCGCGTAACCTCACCGCCTTCTTGGTCACACGCCACAAGAAGTGGTGGCCGACCAGCACCGTCAGCCGCCTCTTGCAGACCTCGCACCAGCGAAGCCACTTCGGTCGGCGTTCCGCTGTTGCGCGAGAACAAGATGACGCCTCCGGGGCTCGTCAGCTCTATCCACCGGGAGAGGTCAGCGCACATATGCGCACCGTAGAATCCAAACATGAATACCTGTGTTAGGTCATTGGCGTCGAGCACAAGCCGTCACCCCAGTCCTTTATGGACGCAGCCACGGCGTTGCAGAAGCGAGGTCTGAGTCGCACCATCACCTCGTTGTCGCGGGTCGGATGCACTCTGTTCGTAAGCAGTATGATGAACAGTTCATGAGATCTGTCTATCCAGATGGCCGTGCCTGTAAACCCTGTGTGGAAGAAAGTGGAATCAGGCAGAAGGTCTCCCGCAAGAGAGTTCTCGCTGCTCTTGAGCAGCCAGCCAAGCCCTCGCCTGTCTTCTTTACCTTGAGTATGGCAGAGTTCGCTCGCCCGCACCACCGCGGGTGAGAGTACTCTAGTACCCCTGTAAGTACCTTGGGATAAGAGCATCTGGCAAAACACCGAAAGGTCGTGCGCTGTCGAAAACAGGCCTGCATGCCCGGCCACGCCTCCCATGGCATGTGCGTTTTCGTCGTGCACTTCGCCTATCATGAACTTGTCCAGGTCCTTTCTGAACTCGGTTGCCGCGGCACGCTGCGCCAGTTCGGGGGGCGGCACAAAACCGGTGTCCATCATGCCGAGCGGTGCGAAGATGTGTTTCTTGGCGTAAGCCGCAATATCTAACCCTGTTATCCTCTCGACCAACACGCCGAGAAGGATGAATCCCAGGTCGCTGTATACCACTTTCGTTCCGGGAGTGTATTCCGGCGCCGCAGCAAGCACGGCTTTGATGAGTTCATCACCAAGAAGCGATTCTTCCCAGAATTTCCTGTGAGGCATAAGCCCTGAGGTGTGGCACAGCAGGTGTCGTATCTTGACTTCTTCAGAGACGTATTCGGGCACGAAAGTTTTCAGCTTATCGTCGAGCCTGATGTAACCTTGGTCTATGAGTCTGAGCACCGAAGGGAGCGTGGCAACCACTTTTGTGAGAGACGCGAGGTCGAATAATGTATCGACCTGCATCAACCGTTTCTGTGCGTACATCTGCGCCCAGCCGTACGCGCGCAGCCCAATCACCTGTGACTTCCTCCCGACGACTGCAACCGCGCCAGGGAGGCTCCCCTGTTCAACTTCCCTGGAGATCACCCGAAACGCAGACTCAAGCGCTTCGTTGCTAACCCCTACTGTCTCTGGCCTTCCCATTACGAGCGAGCCCTGATTCATGCTATAGCCTCCCCAAGAATGTAAACCTCTCCAAGTTTTCTAAGCCTACTTTCGCCCAGCACCACCAGAGTGCCTGCAATCTAGCAAGGCGAGCGCGTGCCTAACAAAACCGGCTGTACGCTCGAGCGCGGTTTCGGCCTCTTCTACGCTCGATCGAGCAAGCGCCGCCAGTACCGCCACTTTGACCCGCCAGTTGGCTTGCTTAAGCAGTTCTTCGGCACGTTCGGCCGAGACTCCACCTGCCTCTTGTACTATACGCATAGCACGTGCGCGCAGTTTGCGGTTGACAGGCCTCAAATCTACCATGAAGTTTGAGTAGACTTTTCCTGCTAGCGCCATCGCAGCTGTGGAAATCATGTTGAGTACCATCTTGTGGCTGGTTGCAGCTTTCATGCGCGTAGAACCCCTGAGCACTTCGGGTCCAACCTCAGGGCATATGACCACCTGCGCGATGCGTGCTAGCTCAGAGTCACGGTTTGAGACACACGCCACAGTCTTTGCACCAATCTGTGCTGCGCGCAGAAGCGCAGCACACGTAAATGCGGTGTTCCCACTTGCCGCAATCCCCACCACCGTGTCCTCTGCGCACACAGCAAGTGAGTTCATCGCGTTCGCTCCGGCCAGCACATCGTCCTCAGCGCCTTCGACAGAACTCGCTATGGCCTCTTGTCCGCCTGCTATAACCGCGACTACGCTGCGTGCATCCACACCGAAAGTGGGCGGACATTCTGCCGCATCTAGTACGCCGAGGCGGCCGCTCGTGCCAGCTCCTACGTATATGAGCCTGGCGCCTTGCTTCAGCGAATGCGCCGCATAGCACACCGCCTTGCTCACTTCATCAAGGCACGCTCGTACCGCAGGCGCCACAAGGTGGTCTTGTGAGTTTATCAGCTCGACGATCTCTCGCGCGGACAGCGCATCAAAGTGCTCTGAAAGCGGATTCGCGCTCTCGGTGACGCGCGAATCAGCGAGATTTGGCCTGTACTCAAAACTGCTGCGCCTGGCGTAATCATCTAGTCTGTAGCACTCAGCACCTGCGTCAGTGAGGGCTCGCCATACTGCGCCTGCAACAGGCTCACGCGCAAGAAGCGACACATGCTCGCACGAAGAGCACTGCTCTATACGCACTCTCACATCGCGAACGAACTCAGCCGACCTGAAGAACAATCCCCCAGACAGATACACCGCAAGCTTTGTGCCAGCACGCTGCAGCACCGAGAGTGCGAGCAGCGATAGCGAATCCGCCGCGCGTGACAGTATCTGTCCTGCAACAGCGTCATTGTGCTCGTATCCGGCACAGAACACCACAGGACACAGCGCAGCAATGCTCTTTGGGTCAAAGCGCTTTCTTATTATCAGCGGGATCTCACTCACCGAGCGTATGCCGAGTTCTCGTGTCAGCATGTGGGTCAGAAGTGTGGAAGGCCCGGTTCCATCGTGTGCTCTCAAGCAGGCTCGGAGCGCCTCCAGTGCTATAGCATGGCCGCTGCCGTCGTCACCCAGAATAGGGCCGTATCCGCCGGAGCGTATCTCGCATTGAGCGGAACGCGCTATACAGCATGAGCCTGTGCCTGAAATCAGTACTGCGCCAGAACCACCCAGCACAGCCGCTTCCAACGCTATGTGTGCGTCGGTGAGAATAACCGGTTCGATACGAAGCCCGAGTTGGCTGCCAATGCGCAAGTACTCTCTTCGGTCTTCATCTCTGCCTGCACCGGCCAGACCAAAGCAACCCGCCACTATCTCGTGTGGCTCTATTCCCGCAGCAGATATCGCGCCGAACACACACGCTGAGAGTTCGCAGCGCACGCCTTCTGGGCTCGAAGCATGCAGATTTGTGCTGCCGGATGAATTCGCCCCCACAAGCGTTCCATCCATACGCGCTATTACGGCAAGCGTGTGTGAACCTCCGCCGTCTACACCGAGAACGTACGGCATCTCTCTTCCCCCGCGCAGGTAGTTTCCATTAGCAGTGTTCGTTTCTTGGTACAAGATGCTCCTTCCTGCCCTTGGCCAAAGGAGTGAGCGTACGCGCGGTGAATCTGTTTTGGAAAGAGGTCTACAGGAGGCATACGCTGTGGTTACAGTCGGGCGCGTGTGGCACGCTTACACACGCATAAGAGAACATATACGGACAACACCTCTTGAGTACTCCTCAGCACTATCGCGGCTCTTTGGCGAGACGTGTCACCTTAAACTCGAAAATCTGCAGAACACAGGCTCTTTTAAGATCCGGGGAGCAGCTAACAAGATGCTGACGCTGCGAGAGCAAGAACTGGCAGCTGGGGTCATCTGTGCTTCTTCGGGAAACCACGCGCGAGCCGTAGCGCATATGGCCGCAGTGCTCGGTGCAAACGCGCTCGTCGTGGTGCCGTTTGCTACACCCAAGACCAAGGTCAACGCTGTACGAGACCTCGGCGCACAGGTTATCGTGCAAGGCGATAGTTACGACGAGGCAGAACGATACGCATGGCAGCTTCAGCGAGAAACAGGTCGCGTGTTCATCCACGCTTTCACAGACCCTGACGTAATTGCTGGCCAGGGCAGCGTGGCGCTAGAGATAATGCAACAGCTACCGCAGTTTACACAGGTGGTGGTGCCTGCGGGCGGCGGCGGCCTCATAACCGGCATGGCGGTTGCACTGAAGAACCTGATGCCCCACGCAAGGATAATCGGGGTTTCATCAGAAGCCTCACCTTCGTGGCCCGAGTCGCGCCGCGCAAGCAAAGTGGTATCTCCGCCTGTACTACCTACGCTTGCAGACGGAACCGCAGGAGACATAGCAGAGTACACGTTTAATCTCGCGGCAAAGTACGTAGACGAGTTCATACTCGTGCGAGAAGCAAGTATCGCACACGCAATTAGATGGATGGCTACCGAGCACCACCAGATCATTGAAGGCGCAGCTGCTCTCGCGCTTGCTGCAGCACTGGAACAACATCCTTCACTATCCAAAGTTCCGACTATTGCGGTACTAACAGGCCAGAACATAGACATGAGCACATTTTGTGAATGCCTCGACCGAAAGGAGAGCATGCATGACTCTGACGCGTAGATGGCAACTCGGTGAAATCGCGCCTCTTCTAAGAAGCGGTGAGATTTGCGCACAGCAGATGCTTTACGACCTGTTTTCGTGGATAGACGAAATTGAGCCTCAAGTTCATGCGTTTGTTCCCGGAACGCTTAAGAAGCAATCCCTTCTCCAAGATGCAGAGAACGCCATCTCAGGTAGTCTCTTCTGCGTGCCCGTCGCGGTAAAGGATATCTTCAGAGTAGACGGATATGCCACAAGAGCAGGCTCCAACCTGCCGGCTGAGCTATTCGCCGCAGCCGAAGCAGCCTCGGTCAGCAGACTCAGGCAGGCTGGTGCTCTTATCCTGGCAAAGAGCGTCACGACAGAGTTCGCGTTTGCAGAACCAGGCCCCACCGTAAACCCCCACAATACGCGTCACACCCCCGGCGGTTCGAGCAGCGGCTCGGCCGCGGCTTGCGCCGCTGGCATGTGCCTTCTTGCGCTGGGCACGCAAACAGTCGGCTCTGTGATCAGGCCTGCCGCTTTTTGCGGCATAGTGGGTATGAAGCCGAGTTTTGACCGCATTCCAACAGAAGGCGTCGTGTACTTCTCGCGTTCTTGCGATCACGTGGGCTTTTTCACACAAGATGTGCCCGGAGCGAGACTCGCGGCACGCGTGCTCTGCTCTGACTGGCAAGAGAACCTTGCTATGCCCAACGAAGTTGCCTCGACTCGGAGTGATACGCGGGCCGTACCTAGAGCAAGCCTCAAAAGAGGCGTGTAATGCGTTAGGCAAGCAGCTCGATGTTCTGCAACAAGCCGGATACTGCATCAAACAGGTTGACGCGCTTTGCCATATAGAAGATATAAACAAAGCGCACACCAACCTCATAATCGCAGAGGCGGCGCGCGAACACGCTAAGTGGTTCAGTCGGTACGCTCACCTGTACAAGCCGCGCACCCGGGAGGCAATCGGAGAAGGCCTGAAGATAGGCGACTTACAACTCTCAGAGAGTCGCACATCGATGTGCGAGTTGAGAGAGTACTTTGAGACACTGATGCGTGCGCACGACGTTGACATACTCGTATCACCACCTGCGTGTGGTCCAGCTCCAGAAGGAATCCATAGTACGGGCAACCCGGTAATGAACCTGCCGTGGACACACGCGGGTGTTCCGGTAGTCACCGTACCCGCAGGACGAAGCGGCAACGGGCTTCCGCTTGGCATACAGCTCGCAACACGCTTCGGCAGCGATGAACTGCTCTTGGGATGGACAGAACACATTGCGAAAGTGCTCAAAGCGCTCATGTGAGCCGATGACGGGGTGAACGGCTTGTTCACCCCTTTATCTATCGATCTCAGAGATCTATTCCATGTTGAATATAACCACCGGTTCTACGCCGTTTGCAGGCTCAAACCCAAACACTTTGGAGTAGAAGTAATACTCGGCCGAAATCGCCTTCTTGATGTTCTCTGCCTGCCTGAAACCATGGCCCTCTGCTTCAAAGACGACGTAAGCTACCGGAAGACCCCTGTTCTTCAGGTCTTCTGCCATCAGTTCCGCTTGGTTTGGTGGCACCACCTTGTCTTCTAGCCCCTGGAAGAATATCACAGGGCACGACAACCTATGCGTGAAGTTTATAGGCGAGCGCTCGTGATACACCCGCTTTTTCGCAGGATACTCCCCTATGAGCCCGTCGAGATAGCGAGACTCGAACTTGTGCGTATCCCGGGCAAGCAGTTCCAGGTCACTCACGCCATAATAGCTAGCTCCAGCCTTGAAAACATCGGTAAACGTAAGGGCCGCAAGCGTGGTATAACCACCCGCGCTGCCGCCTCGTATCGCGGCACGCTCGAGGTCTATTGCACCGCATTCTGCCATGTAGCGCACTGCGTTTACGCAGTCTGAGACGTCTGTAAGCCCCCAGGTGCCCTTAAGCCTTTCCCTGTAGCTTCTGCCGTAGTTCGCGCTTCCGCCGTAGTTAACGTCCAAAACGGCTATGCCGCGGCTCGTCCAGTACTGTATCGCAAAGTCTAACACACTCGAAGCCGAGCCAGTGGGTCCGCCGTGGCTTATGACTAGGACAGGCGGCTTTTCGCCAACAGGAGGTTCGTAATCACGGTTCTTGGGCGCGTAGAAGAACGCGTGCGCTGTAAGCGAACCCTCTGTTGGAAACTCGATTTCGCTGGGCACCGAAACGTAACCAGGATCGAGCTGCACATCGCTTGATGCCCGAAGCACTTGAGATCTGCCATTTGATGGGTCAAACAACACGAGCACACCTGAGTTTGTCGGAGAGCCTGCCCAAAACACCACTCGCTGATGTGCTGCAGCAACACCCAAAATGCTGGAGTAAGGTAGGTCATAAGTAGACATCTCGAGGCTTTCGGTATCTATAGAAGCAAGATACCATATTCCCCCAGAGCAGTATGTACATATGAGGCGGCTTGGGGAAAGAACAGCGTACGTTCTCATTCCAAACACCCATTGTGGCCTGCCGAACTCGGCTTGCATCTGTGTTATGCTGCGGATCTCAGCGTCTTGCTCGCGATAGATATTGTACCAACCGCTTCTGTCTGACACGAAGTAGATGCTGCCGTCCTCTGCCCACTGAGGCTGGAATATGGATTCGTTCTTGCCGCCTGCGAGCAGCCTTGCGTTACTAACATCGCCCTCCGAATCGATGTCAGCAACCCACAGTTCGGTGCCGTCCCACGGCATGTTCGGGTGGTTCCACGTGAGCCAGAGCATACGCTTTCCATCAGGGCTGAGCCTTGGTGAGGCGTAAAAGTCGTTGCCTGCCACAAGCACGTTACCTTCCGACACACAACACAAGTCTAAACTCACAATCGTGTTGGTCGGCTCTCTGCCTGAAGTGTGCTCTTCTCTCACTGCTACAAGCTTGTTTCGTCGTGAGTCCGCCGCAAAATCGGCAAACCTCATACCTGTCGGCGGGGTCACGGGCTGGGCGGGTTCACCCGGCTTTTGGCAGTACACTCTCTGGTCGCTGAAGTTAGAGAAGTACACGTTTCCGTGGCTTACGGTGTAATCTCCGCCGCCGTACTCGTGCACCCTTGTCCTTACGTTCAGGTCGTGCGGAGTGAGATCGACGCAATTTGCGTCAAAACCGCATCTCACAAGCACCTGCCGTCCGCCTTGTGTTGGACGGCTTTCAAGCCAGTATATGTAGTTGCCCGAAAGCATCGGTTGTCCCAGCCGTACCCCTGCCTGCGCCACAAGCTCGGCGCTGATGGGTGAACTCCACGAGCCGTACGGCCGCACACTCTTCTGGGGTTCCATTCACAGCCCTCCTCACGAGGTGCATGTTCTGTGTGGCGCCTCCGGATCCTCTGTACACCGGCGCAAGACATTATTTCATTGCTTCGGAGAGCGCCTCATCGTACATATGCGGTCTCACCAGATAACCGAACACATCAGGCTCTGTGCAGAAGCTGCCATAGAGCGGAACCTCCTTCTTGAGACCGAGCTGTGGTATGTCTTTCGGCTCTATAAGCCGTGGCTCGGGTACTTCATCGTATCTGTCGTTTTCGACAAACACAGGCATCCCGTCTTCTTCTATCTCGTGGTAACACGCGCCTCCGGCCGATTCCATAGGAGCATACACCGACTTAAACTCTCGCTCTATGAGGTTTGACATCACAAGCGGCTCTCGTCCAGGGTTTATGGTGACGTGGCCGTATCCAGGCGGTATTAGCACCTTATCGCCTGGGTGGGCTTCCACTATGAGCACGTCTGAGACTTTAAGACCAGTTGTATCCGCTTTCTGCAGCAGATAGTGCGCTCTGCCGAAAAGCACTTCGTACACTTCGGGATAGCACATGCTGCTATCGGACGCAACCGGGTGGTAGTGGCCAACAGTCTTCATGTACTCGTCGCCGAGCTTTGCGGCAGGGATAACGGTTATGTCGTAACGTATCCGATGTTTCCGGAAGAGCGCCTTGTGCTCCGGAAGCGCTATACCGCGGTACATCAGATAGAGCTCATGCGGCTCACTCACGCTCATGTTCCAGAGCACTCTTCTTGCCTGGTCAAGAGTGCGGACATCCGGCTCAACCGGCTGCAGTTGATTGCCGAAAACAAGTCTCGACGATTCGTCGAGCCAAACAGGTATACCAGATGTGTGGCTCAGGTCTGTCACGGGGCTGTCCTCCTTACGAATTGGCCTCAACCTGCGCAGCATACAGCGCCGCTCCTATGACTCCGGCGTCTTGGCCGTGTTCTGCCAAGAGCACAGGTGTCTGTTTCATGCGTCCGAGAAAACCCGCGTGCATGGCTGAGAATACAGGTCGTGTGAATGCATCCCCCGCTTGGGCGACGCCGCCGCCTATGACAACACAGCACGGGTCTACCACGCATACCACATTCGCGAGCGCGATGCCCAGCCATGTGGCGGCTTCATACACAACTTGACGAGCACGAGCGCTACCTTGCATCATCGCCGCGAACACTTCACGCGCGCCGGGTCGGTCGGCGTTATCCAACGCTCGGCCCAATACCTCGTCGTGCTTCGATTCTTCTAGCGCCCGACGCACAATCGCGCTAGCAGACGCAAGCGACTCAACACAACCCCTGCTGCCGCAGCTACAAGCGGGGCCTTCAGGCGCCAGCAGCATGTGGCCGATCTCTCCCGCACGACCGGCAAGACCGGTGACAATCTTACCATCTACTACCAGGCCTGAGCCGATTCCTGTTCCCACCGTCACGCACAGCACTGATGGTAGTCTCTTACCTGCGCCCGAATACCATTCGGCGAACGCGGCCGCGTTCGCATCGTTCAGCAGATGCGCTCTGACACCCGCCTGCCTAAGTTCGCTCTCAACCGGAGCGCACTCAAGATAGAGGTTGGGTGAGGATACGACCACCCCCTGCGTTATGATGCCTGCCATTGCAACTCCCACCGGAATCTGCGCGTTGCCGGAGCGAAGCCTATTCACCATCTCGGCTACGTGCAGAATCACGTCAGGCCGACCACGCTTTGGTGCATACTCAACATACTCGCGTGCCAGCACACTCTCGCCTTCGAGCAACGCGGCACTTATGTGGCTTCCCCCCACATCCACGCCTATGACTCGCATCAAAACGTCCTCCGTTACATAAAAGGGGCAGCCGCAGCTGCCCCGGATACGTTTAAGCCTACTTCGGCGACCTGGGTTTGCAGATCACCTCAAGCACTTCTGTGTCGAAGAAATCTTTTGCATGCGCCGGTTTCATCACCACAGCCGTGTCTGCACCCTTGCCGCTTCCGCCGAGCACTATTATCTCCTCACCGTAAGGCACCATACCTGCATCCAACGCCATGCTGCCGATCTCGAGACATACCTTCATACCTTGCCCGAACATCCTGAGAGTCGCCGATACAATCCCGCCCGGATACAGGCCGCCGAACTTGTTTGTCACAGCCCGCTCCACATTTCCAAACAGGTGAGTGGTCGTGAGCACTTTCATTCCTTTTTCTGTTAGCATGCGCCGTTCTTCTTCAGCCATCTCTTGTTCACCGGGATTGCGGAACCCAGTGTGATGGGTAACCACGGTAACATCAAGCCCTGAGCCGAGTAAATGGCGCGCGGTTCGACCCGTATTCGAAGCCAGCACCACATGCTTTATGCCCAGTTCTTTCGCACGAGCTATTGCAGCCTCGCACGTGCCTTTTGTGCACTCCAAACCCTTCTGTGGCCAGGCTATCATGAGAACACCTCCGGGTGTATATTCTTACCTGCTGATTCTGACGCTACTAACGCCGGCAGCTAAGTCTATTTCCAGTTTCGACCCAGAAGTGTTGAAATCCTCGCTGTAGTACGAATCACCGTCTCTTCTAAGCCCCTGCCTTTCAAGCGTCGGGCGAAGCAACGCGTTTGTGGTGTTAATCCTAAGCCCCACAGAACGTGGCACAATCAGTTCGAGACTGGCCGCACCGGTGGATATGTTAGCCTTCATGTGCTGCTCTTCCGGAAACTTTATCTTTACGCTGGATGCGCCTGTGGACAATTCAAGCAGTCTGAGTCTTACCCGGCTGAGGTCTATGTCTGCCGAACACGCTCCCGCCTTTACGTGGATATCGTATGTGGTGTCGTGTGATAGCTCAAAAGACCAGTCATAGCCGCCATCTATGGGTGTGCTGTCAGAACTCGACTGCTTGGCAGTTATGGCAGCCTTTGTACCCGATTGCACCACGTTCCACTCAGGCTGGCGCTCAATGAAATCCAGCCGGGCTTGTACCAGCGCGCTGTGTCCCCCGCTTATCGTGAGCCGACCTGCGCTAAAGGATATGTCCACCGACGCTTCTTCAACGCCTTGTTGCTTTGGAATCTCACGGTAGAACTGTGATACTGCAGCCGATCTCGGCAGCACACGCACGTGTTGGTTAAACCCTAGCCACCTTGCGGCGATGTTAAGAGTTCCAGAGGCGAACACCACGACAAACGCAAGCAACACAACCCAAAACGACGGCCCTTTGCCCTTTAGTATCAAGCTCGCACCGAGCACCATGAGCAGCACCGGCCAGAAGTTTCTGGCCACAAGCAGTATGGTACCGGAGTCAAACCAACCCTGGTTCACGCCGAGCAAGTAAACGCCCAAGACTACCAGAATCACGCCGTCCCATAATCTAGATGGTTTCATTTTTTTGCGCTCCACGACGAGCCAGCGAGAAAGTAAACTCCGAGCGCGATGAGCACAACCGGCCACAGTTTGTCCATCGCAAACCACGGTATGGCTCTCCTTGCGAGCAAGAACGCACCCATGAGCACGAGCACAACGCCGAGTACTCGGCTTGAGTCTGAACGCGCCGGCGGCTCCGAGACCTCGGCTCCTGCTTCTTCCCGCTCAACCGGCTGCTCTTGACCCTCTGTGGGTATGCTCTCTTCAGCCGTGCGTATCACGCTGCTCGGCTCTGGCTTCTCAGGTATTATTATGGCGCCCACTATGTAAGCCAGTATACCAACTCCTGAGAACGCAAGCACGACCCATACGAGCCGTACAAGAGCAGGATCAACCTCAAAGTACTCGGCAATTCCGCCGGATACACCCGCTATAACCTTGTCTTTTCTCGAACGGTACAGCCGCTTCAATTCCTCGAACCTCCTTTACACACCCACTATATTGTTGTAAACAGCGGGCATGCCAATACTCTTTGGAATCGGAACATGCTCTTTGCTACTATCGTCCAAATTGCAACTGAAAGGGGGATACAACAGTGAACAGCAAAGACCTAGTCATAATATTAGCCGCTCTGGTGGTGATATCCGGCGCAATCTTCATGGGACAGAGCGCCCGGGCTACAGCCGAACCGGTACACCCACCTGAACTCGCACACGAACGGCTGATCTCGGTAAATGGTGAAGCCCCTGTGAATGTAAAGCCTGACACGGTAGTTGTCAATATTGGAGTACAGACTGAAGCGCAAAATGCGAGAGATTCTATCGCAGAAAACGCGTCTCGCATGAATGCGCTCATCGATGCTGTAAAGCGAGCAGGTGTAAAAGACGATGAGATGAAGACTGCCCGCTTCAGCGTACAACCCAGATACGACTACGAGACTCGCGGAGTTCCGAATCTTGTCGGCTTCGTGACTCGCAACACACTGCAGATCACTGTGTCCGCAGACGCGAACGTCGGGCACATCATCGATCAGGCTGCACAAGCAGGTGCGAACATCGTGGAGAATGTAAGTTACCAAGTTCGCGATATGAGCAAGTATAGAGATGAAGCGCTTAAGGCTGCGGTTCAGGATGCAAGACGCAGGGCGGACGTGCTTGCAGAGGCAAGCGGATTACGCATCACCGGCGTCAAGAGCATCGTCGAGTCAGGCGGTGCAATGCCGTACGCGCGCGCCGAACTAGCAGTAATGGACCAAGCTTATGGTGCAGGCAGCACTCCGGTTATGCCCGGCGACATAACGATACACTTCAGCGTCAGGGTTGAGTTCACTTTCTAGTAAGCACGCCAAGAGGCCGGGCTACCGGCCTCTTTTTGCTCAAATTGTGTAAACCCGCCTAATCTCCTACAAGCCCGCTCATAAGCACAGACACAAGGCTGAGCACGAGCGCCACCAACATAGCCGACCATAGCCCGCCCGCTATGCCGAAGCCGGGCACGACTGCTGCCACTACCCTTAGCACTATCCCGTTTATCACGAGCGCAAAGAGCCCTAGCGTAAGGCAGGACAGCGGCAAAGTAAGCAGAAGCAGTAATGGCTTTAGCGTAGCGTTCACCACTCCGAGGATCAGCGCTGCGATGAGAGCCGTGCCGGGATCAGACAGGTGCACCCTGCTGCTAAACAACATCGCCGTCACAAGCAGAGCAATCGAGTTGATGACCCAGCGAAACACAAAGCGTCTCATCTGACAACGATACCTCCTGTGCGTAGCATGCCGCATCTATTCGCTTATCTTGCTGCGTCTTCCTATGCCTACTCTATGACTATCTCGACCTGAGTGCCCTCATCTTCGTCTACAACGTCCACAATCCTACCCTTGGCACCCTCTTTTATTGCGGCTATGACCTCATTGAGGTCAACGCCGTGAATCTGCTCAGGCTTCACGAACTTGGTTGCGATGCTTATGAGCGAAATCGGGAAGTTGACGTTAACTTTGTTCTTGCCGCTCTTTGAATCGGTCACCCTTATGCGCAACCACTGTGCATCGCCTTTTGGGGTGACAGGCTTGGGCGATGCAGGCTCCATAGCCTCAAGCAGTGCGGCCGCTTCTTCGGCAGTTATCTTGCCTTCTTGTAACATCTCGAGCACCTGTAGCCGTTCTTGGTTCACTCGTCCCACACCTCCATAATGCTATTCCCAGTCAACCGGGCTTCCAACTACTATCTTGCCGTTTGACGTGCGCGCTTGGATACGAATCCTGTTGCTCATCGAGTCAAACCCGCGCGTCTTTGCCTTGACACTGCGGCGTCCATGATGTTTCTCGTTCAGCTCGTACTCAAGATCCGGCATCTCTGTCTCGATCTTGCCGTTCGAGGTATGTAGGTCCAACAAGAAGCCGGTGTCGGGCTCAGCAGAACACTGCATGCGCACAGAGCCGTTCGAAGTGGCCAGTTCATATCTGGCATCACCGCCGGCTGTGCCCAGTGGCACAACCACGATGCGTCCATTGGAGCTTTGTGCCCTTACATCCGAAGCAGAAG
This sequence comes from uncultured Pseudomonadota bacterium, assembly GCA_964417635.1. Classification (GTDB taxonomy): domain Bacteria; phylum Bacillota; class Sulfobacillia; order JAUYEF01; family JAUYEF01; genus CAYQIY01. The sequence continues at coordinate 108,826 of CAYQIY010000002.1, forward strand.
TCCGCAGCAGTACCTTGCCGTTGGATGTAGAAGCATCAACTTTCTCGGCGTTGACGTCTTCTAACTTCACCAATCCGTTAGCCGTACGAGCCTTTATCTCGCGCGTGTCAAGGCCTCGCAACTCCACCCTGCCGTTTGCGGTCTGCAGTTCCATGTTGTACACACGCTCTTTAGGCAGATACGCAATGATCGCCATGCCACCCATGAGTGACGGACCTTTTTGCATTTTGATGCTCAGTGCAGACGGTTCGCGCTTCACCCGCACCATCTCATCAGCCTTGCGCCTTGCTTCATGCTCAGAGCCGCCACGGATGTTCTTGATAAGCTTCACCGCATAATCCGACCTGTCCCATGCCTCGACCGCTATCCTACCGTTCAGAGTGGAAAAATCGATGTTGCAACTCTCGTCGCCCGGTGTGAACGAACCTTCAAAAGTCTCTTCGAACTTGTACCCGTTACCGAACCCGAACCCGAAATTCCCGATGATAGACTCCACCAGATTCCCGATTGTCGTCCCCAGATCGTCAGGCAAGTCGATGCTCGGCCTTGAGTGAGATCGCTGGCCGGTGTCCTGCGAAGCACGGCTCTTGGGTCGTTCCGACTCCTCAAGCGCCTTTAGCAGTTCGACTCCCTGCGTCGCAGTTATCTTGCCGTCTGCGACCATCTGCAGTATCATGGCTCGTTCCTTTTCCATTCGCAATTCCTCCTTCTAAGGGCCAGCTTCAGCGGCTCTTGAGAGCTCACGTTTTTGAAGCCTTCCGGATGCGCCCTTTCTCCGGATTGGTGTTTATCCGAATCTGTATCTCTCACGCGTCCCGAAATCACGATGCCGCTTTAGAGTAAGCTCTTCTTCTGTGCTCAGCCCCGCAAAAGGCGTGAGTTTCGAGAGCAGACCCGCCAGAGCGCCTCTCGGGCGGCTGTAGGTACAGGCGTGCTCTGCCAGCAGAGTCTGGCTTACGCAAAACGGCATGCTGATACCTGCTTCGTTTTTCATTTTTTGCTCCTCCTTCTTCGCAGGGCCGGCTCCAGCGGCTCTTAAGAGCTCACATTCTTGGAACCTTCCGGGTTCGCCCCTACCCCGGATACGGTGTTGCACAAAACTCTCAAACTTCTGGTTCACACGCTCTCTGCATCGCTTAGCCCTTGGCCCAGTACGTGCTTGCACACGCTCCGGATAAGTCGCTCTTGCTCTGAGAGAAACGTCTTGGCTTCCTCTACGTGTTCTAAGATATCTTCAAGCGCAGAACTCACTTCATCCACGCTTGCGTCAGCCGCTCTGGCCGCAACTCGTGCCAAATTGCCGAGCTCTGCCGCGAATTCGCGGGTAACCTCTTCTAGTTCGGATGCAAGCGATGTTAGTTCATCATTTTCAGCATTCTTGTGTGCACCGCGCATCGCTCTTGCGCTGTACTCTCGCCGTTCTGCCTTCTTGCGCATCTTCTCGCGGATCTTCTCAGCTTTGCATCGTAGAACGTCGATGCCGCGCAGCCGGGTCTCCGATATGACGTCGTCCAGCACTTCTGAGACGTGCTGCTTAGCAACCTCGACTACCGGTGCGATGACCTGCTTCAGCGGCTCGATACGCTCCGAATGCTGCTCTGCATCCGAGTCTTCGCCGAGAGCCTTAAGCAGTTCAACCGCGTGTTCGTGCTCGATCTTGCCTTCTTTGAGCATGTTCAGTACGAGTTCTCTCTCTTCGCTCATATCTAACCCCTCTTTATGAGCCTTAGCGCCTCTTCCGCGCTGATCTCGCCTTTGTTGAGCGACTCAAGCACTCTTCGCTTTGTCTCGTCGACTTTCTCGGCAGGTTCTAATTCAACCGCATAACCCAGAGCCTCAATCACCGCGTCAAGCCTGCCTCGAACAGTGGGATACGACACACCCAGTTCTCGCTCGACTTCCTTGATATTCCCACGGCACCTGACAAACGTCTCGACGAACTCGCGCTGCTCCTGGCTGAGGTAGCAGAACTTAAACATAGCAAACCTGCCTTCGATCGCGGTGTCGCATTCAGCACAGTGTAGCCGGGTTACGGCCATCTTTGCGCCGCACACCGGGCACATTCCGGGAACCTGGCGTAGTGCCAATGTATGTCACCTCCGTAGAGTCTGTTTTCGTCTATGATTTTAGCAATGACCCTTAACGATGTCAATAGCAATATTAAATATATTAATGTATTGCCTTGCGGGTGGTTAGGATGGGGTTACTTGCCGGGAGATAGGTGTTCCTGCACTCGCAGAGCCGAGGCACGGTTCATCCCCGGTACAGACTGTAGTTCTTCCAAAGAAGCGTGCGCAATCGCCTTTATGCTTCCGAATCTCTTCAGAAGCGCAGTCCTTCTTCTGGGCCCTATGCCGGGAATTTCGTCAAGCACACTGTGACGCGATTCGCTTGTCCTGAGTTTTCGGTGGTAACCCACGGCAAACCTGTGGGCTTCGTCGCGTATGCGCTGAAGCAAGAACACGGCGTTTGGGTGCGCCGCGGCAAAGAGCGGGTCAGAACGCCCAGGTACAAATATCTCTTCTTCTCTCTTGGCGAGCGCTATAAGCGGTAGCGTAAGATTCTGTTCTCGAAGCACAGAGAGCGCGGCACCAAGCTGTGGCTTCCCGCCGTCTACCAGCAGCAGGTCAGGCGTTTTGTCGAAGGAAGACTCTGGCATGTCGCGAGATCCACGCGAAAGTCTGCTGAGCCTGCGTTCGAGCACTTCAGACATCATCGCATAGTCGTTCTGGCCTTCAACACGCTTTATCTTGAACCGTCTATATTCTTGCTTATCCGGCATTCCGTCGGTGAACACAACCATCGACCCTACGGGGTTTCTTCCTTGGATGTTGGATATGTCGTAACACTCGATCCTGTGTGGAGGCCGTATGCCAAGCAGATCGCCGAGTTCTTCAACTCCAATCTGCGCCATCTGCGTTTCGCGCTCTGCTCTTGGCTTCGCCTCCTCGAGTGACAGTTCAGCGTTACGCGTGGCCATCTCCAACAGAGCGCGCGCATCTCCGCGCTTTGGACACCTCAATCTTACTCGCGAACTCTTTAGGCGTGTCAACCATTGCTCTAACAACTCACGCTCTTCGGGAATCGCCGGAACCAGTATCTCCGCAGGCACGAATACCACACGCGAGTAATACAGCGAGAGGAATGCGCCTACTATCTCTGCGAGCGAGCGGTTTTCGACGCCTGTAAGGTTCATCTGCTCGGCGCCTATCATCTTGCCCGCTCGTACCTGCAGCACCTGCACGAACGCGTCCGCCTGGTGGGTCACAACTCCAACAACATCACGGTCTTTGGTCTTGTCTGAGATCATCCGCTGCTTTTCGGTTATCTGTTCTATGGCCTTTATCTGGTCACGAAACCCGGCAGCTTTCTCGAACTCGAGTGCCTCTGCGCTCGCTTCCATCTTTGCCTTCAGCCTCTTTAGCAGCAGGTCTGGTTTTCCTTCGAGAAACGTGCATACGTCCTGAACCTGCGCCATGTATTCATCGTGGGATACAAGCGCTTTGCACGGTGCGCTGCACCGCTCAATATGGTAGTTGAGGCACGGCCTCGAAACGTTCTTAAGCACAGTATCAGAGCAAGTGCGCAGGGTGAATATGCGCTTTATGAGTTGTAGAGTCTCAGACACTGCGCCGGTGCGAGTGTACGGCCCGAAGTAGCGAGAGCCGTCATCTCTTATAGACCTTGCAACCACCACACGCGGCCACACGGATTCGAGCGTAACTCTAAGATAAGGGTAGTGCTTATCGTCTTTCAGCCTGACGTTGTACCTCGGTCTGTGCTTTTTTATCAGGTTTGACTCGAGGATAAGCGCTTCTACCTCTGAAGATGTGACTATGTACTCGACATCTCGTATCTGGGACACCATAGACACAATCCGCGCGGTCAGATTGCGCGCGGATTGAAAGTAACTCCTCACCCTGTGTCTGAGTGAGGCGGCCTTGCCGACGTATATCACCTTGGCCGACTCATCTTTGAACAGGTATACACCGGGCTCATCTGGCAGTGCTCTTATCTTATCTTCAAGCACCGTCTGATTCACCGCCCACCGCCCGGACACCGGCACTTGCGCCAATGCGCTTGCGACGCAGTTCAGGATCTAGCGTTTGGCGCAAGAACTCTCCGGTGAAAGAGCCTTCGGATCTGGCAATCTGCTCAGGCGTTCCGAGCGCCACAACCGTGCCGCCTCGGTCACCACCCTCAGGCCCCATGTCTATGATGTAGTCTGCGCTCTTTATAACGTCAAGATTGTGTTCTATGACGAGCACGGTGTCGCCTGCGTCCACGAGCCGTCCAAGCACGTCGAGAAGCTTGTGGATGTCTGCTATGTGCAAACCGGTGGTCGGCTCATCCAGAACGTAAAGCGTGCGTCCGTTGCTTCGTCTCGAGAGTTCTGTTGCGAGTTTGACCCTCTGCGCCTCTCCGCCAGAAAGTGTGGTGGCCGGTTGGCCCAGCCTGATGTACCCAAGCCCCACGTCTTTTAGTGTAGCCAGTTTTCTGTGGATGCGGGGCAGGTTCTTGAAGAACTCGCACGCCTCTTCAACCGTCATCGCAAGCACCTGCGCTATATTCTTACCTTTGTAGTGCACATCAAGAGTCTCTCGGTTATAGCGCAGACCCTTACACACTTCGCACGGCACGTACACATCAGGCAGAAAGTGCATCTCTATCTTTATTATGCCGTCTCCGCGGCACGCTTCGCAGCGGCCTCCTCGCACGTTAAAACTGAATCTGCCCGGCTTGTAACCACGCATCTTGGATTCAGGTGTGAGAGAGAACACCTCGCGGATGAGGTCGAACACACCTGTGTACGTCGCAGGGTTTGAGCGCGGCGTGCGTCCTATGGGTGACTGGTCTATCTCTATTACTTTGTCGAGATTTTGTGTGCCCATGATCTCATCGTGCTCTCCGTAAGACTGGCGCGAGCCGTGCAGCAGGTTCTGCAATCGCTTGCACAGTATCTCGTTCACAAGAGTGCTTTTTCCCGAGCCGGACACGCCCGTAACACACACGAACACTCCCATAGGTATGCGCACATCTATATCCTTCAAATTGTGCTGCCTTGCGCCTCGTACCGTAAGCCAGTTGCCGTTGGGCTCGCGCCTTCTCTCGGGCACCGGAATCTGACGTCTACCTGAAAGGTACTCGCCTGTGATTGAGCCCGATGTGCTCAGCACGTCTTCAATGCTACCCGAGGCGACAACTCTGCCACCGTTGTCTCCGGCACCCGGCCCGATATCTATTATGTGGTCTGCTGCCCACATAGTCTCTTCGTCGTGTTCCACTACCACGAGTGTGTTACCTAGGTCTCTCAGTCGTTTGAGAGTTCCCAAAAGCCTCTGGTTATCTCGCTGATGCAGCCCTATGGTGGGCTCATCCAGAATATACAGCACACCTACAAGCCCTGAACCTATCTGTGTCGCAAGCCTTATGCGCTGCGCTTCACCGCCTGCAAGCGTCCCGGCGGTACGGTCGAGCGTAAGATAGTCTAGACCGACGTTGTCTAAGAAGGTAAGTCTTTCGTGGATTTCTTTAAGTATTTGCCTTGCTATGAGCCGCTCGCGTTCTGTAAGCGAAAGCGATGACAAAAACTCTCGTACCTTTACAACAGAAAGTTTCGTAAGGTCGGATATAGAAGCGCCGGCTATCTTAACCGCAAGCGACTCGGGCTTGAGCCTTGCGCCGTTACATTTGGGACACGGCCTCGTTGACATGTACTCTTCAAGATCCATGCGCGCGCCGTCGCTTGTTGTCTCAGCGTATCGCCTTTCAAGGTTCTTTATGACTCCTTCGAAACTGACTACCCTCTCGCGACGGTGTCCGTACGGATTTGTGTAGCTGAATCGGATGCGCTCGCGCGGAGCTCCGTTCAGTATGATGTCTATAAACTTGGGATCGAGCTCACCGACGGGTACGTCTGTCGGAAACCCGAAGTGAGCGGCGACACACTCAAGCAGCTGCGGATAGTACGTGCTGCTACCTCTGCTCCACGCCGAAACCGCCCCATCATCGATCGACTTGTTGCGGTCGGGGATTATGAGGTCTGGGTCGAATTCCATCGTGGTGCCAAGCCCTGTACACGCAGCACACGCGCCGAACGGACTGTTGAACGAGAACATCCTCGGAGTTATCTCCTCGATGCTTATACCGCAGTCTGCACACGCCAGGTTCTGGCTGAACATTATCTCGGCACCATCAATCACAGCTACCACGGCGAGCCCGCCGGAGAAATTCACCGCTGTCTCAAGCGAATCCGCAAGCCGCTTTTGTATGTCTGGCCGGAGCACAAGTCTGTCGACAACAGCTTCAATCGTGTGTTTCTTATTCTTGTCCAGCTTGGGATGGTCTCCGACTTGGCGCAGTTCTCCGTTCACCCGAAACCTGACGAACCCTGCGCGCTCTATATCTTCAAACACGCGCTCGTGCTCGCCTTTTCTGCCGCGGACAACCGGAGATAGCACCATTATCCTGCTGCCCTGCTCAAGCATCATCACCTGGTCAACCATCTGCTCAACTGTCTGACGCGCTATGGGTTTGCCACAACGGGGGCAGTGGGGTATACCTATCCTCGCAAACAGAAGCCTCAGATAGTCGTATATCTCGGTGACCGTACCCACGGTCGACCTCGGGTTCCTGCTACCGCTCTTTTGGTCTATCGAGATGGCCGGCGAAAGTCCTTCGATATAGTCTACGTCTGGCTTGTCCATCTGCCCCAGAAACTGACGCGCGTATGCCGAGAGCGACTCGACGTAGCGCCGCTGGCCCTCAGCGTATATAGTATCCATCGCCAGGCTGGACTTGCCACTACCTGAAAGCCCAGTTATCACGACGAACTTGTCCCGCGGAATCTCCACATCTATGTTCTTCAGGTTATGCTGTCTGGCACCTTTGACTACGATCTTGTCGAGAGACAAAGCACGAAACCCCTTTCAATTATGCTCGTAGCCGCTCTTCCAGTTCGAATATGGCGTCTCGAAGCGTCGCAGCGTGCTCATACTCCAACCGCTTGGCAGCTTCTCTCATCTCTTTGCGCAGCTTATCTATGAGCACCGGCAGCTGCCGTTTGGGCACTTTCGAAAAGCCGTGTTCTTGCAAAAACTCTTTGTCAAGGCTCACCGATCGCGTCGCCTCAAGCACTTCGTGAACCGCTTTCTTAACCGTCTCCGGTGTTATGCCGTGCTCTTCGTTGTACACTATCTGCCTGTTTCGCCTTCGTTCAGTCTCGCTTATGGCCTTTCGCATCGACTCTGTTATCCTGTCAGCGTACATTATAACCCTACCGTCAACATTACGCGCGGCTCTTCCAACAGTCTGTACGAGTGCGGTCTCAGACCTGAGGTAACCTTCTTTGTCTGCGTCGAGTATCGCCACTAGCGACACTTCGGGCAAGTCGAGTCCTTCTCTCAACAGGTTGATACCGACAAGCACGTCGAACTGGCCGAGCCTTAAGTCTCGGATTATCTCCATCCTCTCAAGCGTGTGGATTTCCGAGTGCATGTATCGTACCTTTATGCCCACTTCGCGCAGGTAATCGGTTAAGTCTTCCGCCATCTTCTTGGTCAGCGTGGTGACGAGCGTCCTGTGGCCTCTTAAGACCCTGTCGCGTATCTCGGCAATCAGGTCGTCTATCTGATTTCTGGTCGGCCTCACTTGGATTTCCGGGTCTATGAGCCCAGTCGGCCTGACTATCTGCTCAACCACCTGGTCTGCTCTCTCCATCTCGTAATTGGCCGGTGTTGCCGACACGTACAGCGCCTGGCCTATTCGCTGCTCGAACTCGTTGAATTTCAGTGGTCGGTTATCGTACGCGGAAGGCAACCTAAATCCGTAGTCAACTAGAGCCACTTTTCTGGATCTGTCACCTTCGTACATCGCACGTATCTGAGGCACTGTCACGTGAGATTCGTCTATTATGACGATGAAGTCGTCGGGAAAGAAGTCCAAGAGCGTATAAGGTGGTTCGCCAGGTTGCCTACCGCTCAGGTGGCGAGAGTAGTTCTCTATTCCCGGGCAGTGGCCCACCTCTCTTAACATCTCGAGGTCAAACCTCGTCCTCTGCTCAAGCCTGTACGCTTCCAGCACTTTGCCCTTGTCTTTGAGGAACTTGAGCTGCTGTTCAAGTTCTGCCTCTATTGAGGCATACGCTCGCTCAAGCCTTTCCTCGCCCACCACATAGTGGCTTGCGGGGTATATCGCGACGTGATTTCGCTCTCCGAGCACTTCGCCCGTGAGCACGTCTATCTCTGTTATGCGCTCGATCTCATCTCCGAACATCTCGACGCGCACAGCCCTCTCGGTAAACGATGCGGGAAACACTTCAATGGTATCGCCCCGCACACGGAACTTGCCTCTAGTGAAGTTCATGTCGTTTCGCTCGTATCTTACATCGACTAGGCTTCTCAGAATCGTATCTCTGTCGTAGCTTAGGCCGCGTCTGAGCGAGATAACGTGGTTCTTGTACTCTTCAGGCGAACCAATGCCGTATATGCACGATACACTCGCCACCACTATTGCGTCTCTTCGCTCGAGCACAGAACAGGTCGCCGAGTGCCTGAGTTTGTCGATCTCGTCGTTTATAGTGGCGTCTTTTTCGATGTAGGTGTCAGACTGCGCTACGTACGCTTCTGGCTGATAGTAATCATAATAGCTCACGAAATACTCTACGGCGTTCTCGGGGAAGAACTGCTTGAACTCAGAACACAGTTGCGCAGCAAGAATCTTGTTGTGGCTTATGACGAGAGCAGGCCGCTTCAGCGCTTCTAGAGCGCATGCAACCGTGTATGTCTTGCCTGAACCCGTAACCCCGAGTAGCACCTGGTTCTTGTATCCGCTCAACACGCCCTCAACCAGCGCTTCTATCGCACGGGGCTGGTCGCCGCTTGGCTTATACTCTGATACGAGTTTGAAATCTGGCAAGAGAGCACCTCCACATACAGGCAATGCGCACGACAAATATAGCATATCGAACTGGTGTTTGCAATTGCGGCTGAGGAGATCGAATTTCCCGGGAAATATGTCGAAGGATCAAGCAAACCGTAGTATGGATACGGCTATTTGTCTTGGATGTCGATTCCCAAGAACGCTAGCACTTTCTGGAATAGCCTTGCAAGAGGGCCGCCCGTGCGGAATTCGACGTGCGTCTCGTCACCCGGCTCCGGCACCGATATAACACCGAGACTGTCCACAACTCTACCCATTTTGACGAGGCGCTCGCGACCTGGCGCGCCTTCTTCTCTTACAACCATCTCAAGCAGAGAAGGTGTCTCCTCAATCGCCACACGCATCTCGTCTCTTGAACTTACCCGGCGACCGTTTATCTCAAGCACGACGTCTCCACTTCTGATACCCGCCTGTTCTGCCTCTGAGCCGGGCAGCACGTCAAGCACCATCACACCTTCTTCGGGCCTTACGAACTTCGCATCTCCGGTGAGTTCAGCTTTGCTGCCCCGCCTTGCTACCACTTCGTGGCCAAGAGGCGCAAACAGCGCAACCACCCACTCGAATACACGTAAACGCGAGGCTGCGAGCGCCAGCAGTATGAGTACGGCAGAGTATACACAAAGCACGAGCGAAGTCTTCTGAGCCCTTTGCCTGGGGCTACACGTAACCGCTATATCTCCGTAACCAAGACCTGCAGCCACAGGAAACAGCACGTAGAAAAAGTTGGTGTTCGCAAGCGCGCTCTCTCTTAGCCCAAGTAGAGGCCACCATTCAGGAGTGGCGATCCAGCCTTCGGTTGGCTGTCCCGCAAGACTGCTCATGAGGAAGACAGCTATAAGAGGCATCGGCCAAAAGCGCTGCACGCCGAAACCTCCGACGAGTTCGTTGCGGGCGTTGCGCACAAAGAGCGGAGTTGAGCAGCCTGCGCCGGATAGCCGTATGAGTAAGCTCTCAGTCAGGTGCAAAATACCGACCAGCGCCATAATCGCAGCAACGTTCACCCTCGGCCAGCCGAACAGCAAGTAAGACATACTGATAATTCCACCTGAGTACGCAAAACACATCAGTCGTGGACTCATAAACATCAGCAGCAGCGCAACGGGAAACAAATAAGCGATGCCGCTGTCAGAAAGCGGTATACCTATATAAACAAGCAAGATGCTTGCTACCGTACCGCCTACGAGACCCCATCCCAAAGAGCGAAGCGTCTGATTCAGCGACTTGTTCTTCACAGCACCGTATAGCCGTGATTCGTTAGACTCAATCCGGCGATACTGCATCAGCACAAGCGCGCTGAACAGCCAGAAGATACCGGAGGCAGGCGTTCCCCCAAGCACCGCCAGCGGAATTCCCTTTATGACAGCCTGGCTCAGTTCCCAAAACGCTGTTATGCTCTCGGACATTTTGCCCCCATCTAGTTCGCCATCATTGATTTCAGTACTTCTACTGCCTTTTCAAGTTGCACGTCATGAGGCTTTTGCTTTTCTTCCACCTCACGATTTATGAGTTCAAGTGTATCATAGTCTGCCTCGCCGCTTGCTAAAAGTCCCGAGTCTTTCTGGAAGTGTTTGAGCGCCTGTTCAGTGCTAAGGTCGAACACGCCTCCGGTGGGAACCTGATACCCCAGAAACTGCAGGCGATGCTGCAACCCAAGTACGGTGATGCTTACGTCTCCGGCTCGGATGGACTCCCGAGATTCAAGCGGTTCAAATGTGTGTGCAGGTGCTTCGGGCTCTACCACCACGTCCGGTGTGATTCCTGTGCCGTGGATCGAGCGTCCGTTTGGAGTGTAGTACTTCTGGATTGTGATCTTAAGCCCCGAGCCATCGTTCATGGTTATGAGCACCTGAACCGAACCCTTTCCAAACGATTTCTGTCCAACTATCACGCCCGATGCAGTGTCCTGCACCGCGCCGGCGAAAATCTCCGAAGCGCTTGCACTACCCCCGTCTATCAGCACCACGAATGGAAGCCCCAGCCCTGGGCTTCTGGAATTGTGCGTCTCTCGATGACCGTCTCTATCCATAACGTGCACGACAGGCCCTTTATCGATGAACAAGTCTGTTACGCCGACGGCGGAGTCAATGAGACCACCGGGGTTCTGTCTCAAGTCGACTACGAACGCCTCGGCGCCTCTGGCCTTGAGTTCTGCTATCGCTTGCTTCACCTGAGGCGTGGCCTGATTGTTGAACTCGGTTATCCGAATGTAGCCTATGCCACCGTCCATCATCGACCATTCGGCAGCCGGTACGCTTATGGCCGCACGTGCCACTTGTATCTCGATGGGCTGAGACACTCCTTCACGCACTATGGTCAACTTGACCATCGTGCCCTCGGGCCCACGAATGAGATCCGCGACCTGGTCGGCAGACATGTCTATGATGTCTCTATCGTCGACACGTATTATGAGGTCTCCTGCGCGGATTCCGGCCTTTTCGGCCGGAGTGCCGCGAATGGGTGCTATCACTGTTATGTACCTGTCTTTTGCAGCTATGTAGATGCCTATGCCAAAATAGTTTCCGGACGCTCTTATCATGAGGTCTCTCCACTCTCTTGGCTTGTAATACGCAGAATACGGGTCTCCTGTCGCTCGAACCATGCCCGCCACTGCGCCTTCAATCAACTCTGTCCTGTCGACTTCGTCAACGAATCTGCGTTCTATGTGGTCAAGCACCATCAGTAGTTTGGAGAACTCGACATCCTGTATCGATAGACGAGAAAAAGACGATAATGTAAGCGCCGCGTACGTCAGCGCATTTGTGAGCAGCACGGCCACAACCGCCAGAAGCAGCGCTTTTCGCCTGGTTACCATGGAGCACCCTCTTTTCGAAACAGACTGGTCATGATGTAAAGGCCCGGCCCAAATAGGGCCATGGCCCAAACAGCACACCACTATCTATATTAGGTAATTCAGCAAACCTACCTCGTAACCTTCAGCTGCAAATAAACGGCTATACCTTGAGGTACCGTCGGATGGATAGAACACTGCCGCTTGCGCCCAAAAGCGCACCTGCTACGGCAAGGCTCAGCGCAGTATCGTACAGCAGTGGTTCTGGAGAGACAAGAGGTAGAAAAGGCAGGCTTTGAACACATTGCTCGAACACCCATCGGTAAATATGGCTCACACCATAAGCCGCGAGCGCAGACCCTAAAAGCCCGAGTATGAGTCCCTCTATCATGAAAGGTCCTCTTATGAGCGCATCAGTCGCGCCCACGAGCTTCATTATCCCTATCTCTCGCCTTCTCGAAAACACGGTGATGCGTATCGTGTTGGATATGATGAACACGGCGCCAAGGCCCATTACAAGTACTAGCACGAGCCCAAACACGCGCACGGCGGCGGTGGCTTGAAAAAGTGTATCTAAGATGTCTTGCCGGAACTGAACAGACTCCACACCCTCAAGCATCTGCATTTCCGCTCCCACTTCAGGGATGCGTTGAGGGGGCACCACTCTTACCTCAAACGAATTGGGCAGAGGGTTTGAGCCTTCTATACCTGCAAGCAAGTCCTTTTGCTGGCCGAACTGCTGTTTCAACCTTTCGAGCGCTTCATCTCGCGATACGAACTGCGCGTCTTCCACACCTTCTATCTCAAGAATCCTGGCTCGCAAGTGAAGTATGACATCCGGTTCAATCTCTTCTTCGAGATAAACCCTTACATGCACCTGTTCTTCCCACATGCCCGCCATATGCGACAAGTTCACACTAAGCAGTATGACTCCCGCAAGAAAAAACAGGCACACGGCCACAGTTGTGACTGCGACCGCGCTCATTAGACCGTTACGCCTTATGCTACTGAAGGCCTCGCGAATCGCAAAACCAAGGCCGTGAATGCCCATCAGTTGTAGGCCCCCCGTATCTCGTCTCTTACTATCCTGCCGCCTTCCAATGCTACTACCCTTTTCTTCAGCATATCTACAAGCTGCCTGGCGTGTGTTGCCACAATCACCGTGCACCCGCTGCGATTTATCTCTTCAAAGAGCCTCATTATGCCGAGTGAAGTCTCGGGGTCGAGGTTTCCCGTGGGCTCATCGGCCAGCACTATGTCAGGGTTATTCACTATGGCGCGAGCAACCGCAACGCGCTGCTGCTCTCCTCCCGAAAGCTGGCCCGGCAGCGCGGTGTAACGCTCCCTCAACCGCACGAGTTCCAAAGCTCCCATGGTGCGTCTTCGTATCTCACGTCTGGGTGCTTCAATAACCCTCAACGCAAACGCGACGTTCTCAAACACAGTACGGTCTGGGAGAAGCCTGTAGTCTTGAAACACCACACCGATGTTGCGCCGGAGAAGCGGAACATCTCGATGCCTCATCTTGTTGAGGTTATAGCCGGCAACCAGTATATTGCCCGAAGTGGGGATTTCTTCTCTGTAGATCATCTTCATCAGTGTGGATTTACCCGCACCGCTCTGGCCGACAAGAAACACAAATTCACCCTTAGAGATTCTCAGGTCAATGCCGGATAGGGCCGAGACGTTATTGGGATACACCTTTTCTACAGAGAACATTTCTATCAAAGTTATTCACCTTACAGTGCAGGTTGCCGAACAGCAGCTCCGCTCGGCCCAATTCGACATAATACAACGTCACTCCTCTAAGAACCTCAACTGGGTTCATCTGCCATTAGCCTAAGAGCCGCCTCACTCGGCGGCTCTAACCAGCGCTGTATCGTGCTATTGTCGCTTCTCTGACACTACCTTCTTGCATTGCGCGGCTATGTGCGCAGCAGACAGGCCGTGCGCTTCGAGCAGTCCGTCAGGGGTGCCTGATTCGCCAAACACATCTCGTACGCCAAGTCTAACTACCCTGGTGGGCTGCTTTTCACAAAGCGTCTCGCATATCGCAGAACCGAGCCCACCTATGATGCTATGCTCTTCTACGGTAACAACGGCACCACACTTACGCGCAGAAGCCACGACAGCCTCCTCGTCAAGCGGTTTTATGGTGTGCACGTTGACTATCTCAGAAGATATGCCCTCTTGCTTCAGCATCTCATGCGCTCTGAGCGCCCGGAACACCATATGTCCTGTGGCAAACACCGCGACGTCTGTGCCTTCTCGAAGCACGTTTGACTTGCCGGGGGTGTACACGTAGTCATCTCCAAATATGATGGGAACCGGTGGGCGGCCCAGTCTTACATAATAAGGCTTGTCGTCGCGCGCGATCGCCTCAATAACGCTGGCTGTCTCGACGGCGTCGGCGGGGCATATGACACTCATGTTGGGCAGAGCTCTCATCAGCGCGATATCCTCAAGCGCCTGATGCGAAGCACCGTCTTCGCCGACGGTGAGGCCTGAGTGAGAGGCGACTATCTTAACATTGGCGCGGTTGTGCGCTATGTTTTGCCTGATCTGATCGTATGCTCTTCCGGTGGCAAACACGGCGAACGTACTGGCGAACACAGTGAGTCCTGAAGCAGCAAGCCCCCCCGCAACCGCCATCATGTTCTGCTCGGCGATACCGGTGTTGACAAACCGAGAAGCGCACGTCTTCTTGAACATCGCAGTCATTGTGGATTGAGAAAGGTCGGCATCTAACACCACAATGTCAAGGTCGCTTGCGGCGAGCGAGGCGAGTGTCTCGCCGTACGCCACTCTCGTGGCCTTCATCTGTAGTTCGCTCACGCTCTGTCCCCTCCCCTGTCGAGTTCTGCGAGTGCTTCTTCAAGTTGTGCCGGTGTTGCGGCCTTACCGTGCCAGCCTGCCTGATTCTCCATGAAGGACACTCCTTTGCCCTTTACCGTACGCGCAACTATGACCGAAGGCGCCTTGTCATGAGCCATTGCAATGTCAGCCGCCTCGAATATCTGCTCGAAATCGTGGCCGTCGATGCAAAGCACGTTCCAGCCAAACGCGCGCCACTTGTCCTCAAGCGGGTAAGGGTTCATCACTTCTTCGCACGCGCCGTCGATCTGAAGCCCGTTCATGTCGTGGAATACGGTCAGGTTATGCAACCTGTAATGCGAAGCGAACATCGCCGCTTCCCATATCTGCCCTTCTTGCGATTCACCGTCTCCAACGAGCGCCCACACCCTGTACGCCTCTGGAGCAAGCCTTGCACCGAGAGCAAGCCCACATGCGAACGATAGTCCCTGGCCAAGCGAACCGGTGGAAGCGTCAACACCCGGAGTTCTTGTCATGTCGGGATGTCCCTGAAGCACAGAACCTTTCTTCCTGAGCGACATCAGCACATCTTCTCCGAAAAAGCCTTTTTCGTGCAGCGCTGCGTAGAGCACAGGTGCGGCATGACCTTTGGAAAGCACAAACCGCGAGCGCGCTGGCCATCTCGGATTATCCGGTCTGACCTGCATGAGATCGAAATACAGACAGACCAGTATCTCTACTGCAGACAGAGAACCACCCGGATGCCCGGACTTTGCCTCAGTGGTCATCCTCAATATGCTTTTTCTCATGTTCTTGGCAATCTGTTCAAGCTTTTGCCTGTCCCTCACCCTGCTACCCCCTTGACCGCCTCGATTCAGTCATGACTCGGCAAGCAAAAGAAACCAACACTAACTGGCGGCGCCAGCGCCACGGCTGGGTAAGTAGTCTATAGAACCACTCCAGGTGCATGCGCTGCATCCAACGCGGCGCCCTCCGGCTGCTGCCGGATATAACGTCAAAACTGCCTCCCACTCCCATAAGAAGCCTAGCACCGAGAAGCTGCTTATTCGCGGCAATCCATTTCTCCTGTCTTGTGCCCATGCCGACAAGCAAAACGTCCGGTTTGGCTTGCTGTATCTGCTGCACAACACGAGGTTCTTCATTGTGTGTGAAGTAGCCATGCATCGAGCCCGCGACAATCAGTGCCGGATACCTCTGAACGAGTCGTTCGGCTGCACGAGAGGCAACTCCGGGTCTTGAACCCAGAAGGTACACGCTCTTTTCGCTTTGCGCACACCTACTCACTATCTGCTCCATGAGCTCTATCCCCGGTACACGTTCAGGTAGCGGGCAGTTGAGCCTTCTGCTAGCCCACAACACCCCGACGCCGTCGGCAACCACCAGGTCGGCCTGTTGCAGCGCACGCAAAAGTTCAAGGTCGGAGCGCGAAGCCTCGATGATCTCAGGATTGGCTGTGACTATAACCCGCGGTGTTGAACTCTCAACCAGCTGCATCGCAGCGTCGGCAGCGCCCTCGAGCGTTACGGCATCGAATGGAACACCGAACAACATGATTCGTCTCATATCTGCAGAACCAGGTCCAATCAATGGTTTTCTTCCCTTATTGTGACACAGCAAGCACGATTACACTACACCAACCGCTATGATATACTTTAACTGGTCTTGGCGCCATACCTGGAAAACCAGCCGTCTGGCGTTTTTGGTGTAAACAACTCTTTTTGGGAGCAGAGATAATGCCCGGTAAATCGGTGTTACTCACGGCGATGTCGCTTGACTACGGCGGAGCCGAAACGCACGTGGTGGATCTGGCATCTGAACTCACGAAATTCGGCTGGCATGTTGTGGTAGCTTCGCAAGGCGGCAGGCTTGTACCAGAACTGGCGCGACGGGGCATAACCCACCACATTGCACCTCTTCACAGCCGCTCTCCTTTGCAGCTGCTGGCCGCAGTGAACAGCGTTGCTTCACTCGCCAGAAGCCACCGTAGCGAAATACTGCACGCCCACGGGCGTATACCGGCCTGGGTGTGTGCCCAAGTGCAAAAGTCTAGACAGGATACCCCTTTACTTACAACGTATCACGGAGTGTACGCCTCTGGGTTCCCGTGGAACTTGGTCACGCGTGAAGGCGACTTAACCATCGCCGTAAGCGAAGATGTGAAAACGCATCTGGTATTAAACCTCGGATTCGACCGCTCGAAGATCAGCGTTATACCAAACGGTATAGATACGAGCCGCTTCAGGCCAGCTCCGGCACCTGAACTGCGCCACAAGCTTCTGCAACAAGATGACGCACCTCTGCTGCTGAACGTATCTAGGCTAGACGGCATATTCGCAGAGCCCGCACTGGCGCTTGTAGAGGCGCTTTTTGCACTGGAACGACAGCTCCCGGGCATTACGGCAGTGATAGTCGGCGACGGCGACCGTGCCAAGGAGATTAATCGCGAATGCGTGCGGATTAACGCTATGCTCGGCAGGCGTGCAGCGCTCATGGCCGGTGCTCAGCATGATGTTGTGCCTTACCTTCTGTCGGCCGACGTGGTAGTGGCAGTTGCCAGGGCGGCGCTTGAGGCAATGGCGTGCGAAAAGCCTGTGGTGTTCGCCGGAGAAGGCGGAATGAGAGGCGCCATATCCGAGCAGAAGCTTCATGTGCTGCGCGAGCACAACTTTACCGCACGAGGCTCGGGTGAGCCGATTACGTGCGACAGTATGGCAAGTGCTGTATCGGAACTGCTTCAAGAACCCGGGGCGGCTGCCGACGCGGCGCGTGCAGGGCGAAACATGGTCAGAACAGAATACTCGTGGGAAGTACTTACCCCCAAGATATTAGAAGTATACGATAGGGCGCTTGCGCTGAGGAGGTAACAGGTTCATGCGTTTGTTCGACGAAAAGGCTCGTCTGTTCGGCGTAATTAACATCATAGATTTTCTGGTCGTGGTATTGGTGCTGGTTGCAGCAGGTGGTTTCTATCAAATGAGATACGGCGGCTTGGGTGCAGCAAAGCCACAGACCAAAGCGGTTGAGGCCGTATTCTTGGTGCAGAACGTGCGTATGGCCACCGTAGATGTTATAAAGATCGGAGACCAAGTCAGGGATTCACGCACGAACAACTACCTCGGTGAAGTGGTCGCCATAGACGTACGTCCCGCGGAGATACTCAGCCTGCAGCCTGATGGACGGTTCGTGGAGACGACGAGCCCGAGCCGCAAAGACATATATGTTACGATCCGGGGGCCGGGCACGGTGTCCCCCAACATCATAATGCTGGGCTCGAACGAGATCCGCATCGGCACACGCATCAACCTGAAGACGAACCTGTGGGCGGTTGAAACCACAGTTATGGCCATTAGACTGGAGTAGTGCAGGAGGCGCATCTGTTGTCATCTTTCGTGCACCGGGCTTCGGACAACAGCAAATGTGTGCTGGCGTGGCGCTTTTTTGCGGCAGCGTTCTCAAACAGCGCGCTCTACAGGCTGCTATGCGCGATTGACAGGCTGATCTCTGCTGCTCCAGACTCAAGCAAGATTGTGTGCTGGCTCAGGCGAGATTGGCACGAACAGCATGCGTTCTCACACTCGGTTTTCGGGAAGATCGCATCATCGCTTGGCACACGACTTAAGCCACTAGCACAGCGCTGTTCTGCATTGCTCAGAGCAGCAGTGGAATCGAGCGCAGTCGTCGCGCTTGTTACCGGAGTGGGCACATACGCATCCCGGCTCACCTCAGCAAGCTACAGCGCGGCCATAGCCTCTGAAGCAACCGCGCTTACCGCGTCGTATGCACCTTCTCTACCGGGAGTGGCTCTTGCACTTTTCGCGTTCATATTGCCTTTTACCCCGACTTCTGTTAACACGCTGTTTGCGCTCACTTTGCTTGCGCTGGTACTGCTTTGCAAAGTGTACCACGGCGAATTCAAGATAGACTTCGCGCGTTCTTACGTGCCCATGCTGCTGCTCTTTGGCGCGGCGTGCGCCGCCACGATAAGTTCAGCGACCATCCGGGGCAGCATGCCAGCGCTCATTTTGTGGGCCTCGTATGCGGTGGTGTTCTTCGTCTCAAGCCAGGTAGTCCGCAAAGACTCAGACCTCTGGTTCATAGCACTGTGCTGGCTCGCATCTTCGGTGCTTGTGTCGCTCGCAGGATTTGTGCAGTATCTGTCCGGCATCGAGACTGCCGCAGCGTGGGTGGATGCACGAGCCGCCGATCTTATCCGAACGCGCGTGTTCTCCGTCTTTGATAACCCTAACATGCTTGCAGAATACCTGTCTTACGCAGTGACTCTTGGCATTTCAATGATTCTTGCCGCAAGGCATCATCTCGAACGCATGCTCTACTCTCTCTCGGTTTTGGTGTCCGGCCTATGTCTTGTGCTTACGTTTTCTCGTGGCGGCTGGATCGCTGTCGCAGTAGGAGTCGTCGTGCTTGGCTTTCTAAAGGACAGGCGCATTCTTATTCTGCTGTTTGGGCTTCTGTTGCTTATGCCGCTTTTTGCGTCTGAAGCAGTGTTGCAGCGCGCCGAAACAATAGTAACCCTTGACGATAGTTCAGCACTCTACAGGCTCACGATCTGGCGTGCAGCAGCGCGCATGGTTAGAGACTACTGGCTAACAGGCGTGGGTCTCGGCATAGCCGCGTTCTCAAAGATATACCCGCTCTACGAGATAGCCGGCACACCGGCCATGCATTCGCACAACCTCTACCTGCAGATTGCGGTCGAGATGGGCATCATGGGCGTGCTGATGTTTGCGTTTGTGATGCTAAACCACGCGAGAGACGCGCTTAGTGGGCGCGTGGTAGGTCGAAGCAGTTTTGTCATGTTAGGACTCTTTGCCGCCACATGCGGCCAGCTGGTTCACGGCCTGATAGACAACATCTGGTACAGCCCCAAGAACGTCATGTTTTTCTGGCTAGCAGTGGGGCTTACGGTTGGCGCAAGCATGCTGCGCAGCAAGGAGACCCAAGATGCATGAAAGAGATAGAATAAGGGTGCTGCATGTATCGAGCGATTCGAACTTCGCAGGCGCCGGCCGGTACATACTGACGCTGCTCTTAGAGCCGGTATACCGAGATAATGTACACGTCGAAGTGGCCGCTCCTATGCCGGGTGCACTCTGGGACGAGCTCGGAGAACACAACATTCGGCGAACCGCGCTAGGAGGCGGCGACCGCTCAATCGACCCTGTGCAACTACCCAAGCTATGCGCGCTCATCCGAAGCAATAGATACCAGATCGTGCACACACACGGAAGCCTCACTGCAAGGATTGCCGCAAGACTGGTAAGTTCGACGCGGATTGTGGCAACAAAGCACACTATGGGAACGACCGGTGGACGAGCACTATCTTTGGTGCAGAACTTGCTCGCCGACAAAATAATTTGCCCTTCACGCGCAGTGCTGAACGAGCTGGAATCTGCCGGAGTAGATCGCCGAAAACTGGCGCTGGTATACAGCGGAATCGACACGCGTGCGTTTACGCAGCAAGTACGCGGCCAATACGAGAGACCTATTATCATGTGCTCGGGCAGGCTTGAGCCCGAAAAGGGCCATAGATACCTCATATCCGCGATGCCCGAGGTGTTATCTTCAATTCCCAGTGCAGAGCTATGGCTCGCAGGAGAAGGTAGCCAGAGAGACTCGCTTGAGCATCTTGCGCACGAGGTTGGGTGCGCTCAAAACGTCAGGTTTCTGGGCTTCCGAAGGGACATCCCGGCGCTCTTGGCGAAAACCACTCTATTCGTGCTGCCGTCGTGCGAGGAGGCGTTTGGCCTGTCTTTGCTCGAGGCAATGGCATCAGCACTTGCTGTGGTCGCAACCGACACAGGCGGCATTCCAGAGATAATAACCCACATGCATGACGGCCTGCTCGTCCCGGCTCGCAGCCCAAAACATATTGCAGACGCAGTTGTGTCTATCCTGAAGCAGCCTGAGCTTCAAAGAAAGCTAGCGCATAACGCAGCGCTCACGGCAAAGCAGCGCTTCGGTTCGGAAAACCAAGCGCGGATGACCCTACAATGCTACCGTGAGGCGCTTCGGAGCGGCGAAAAGGTGGATTGACGTGGCGCGCATCCTCATATCCGGATACTACGGCTTTGGCAACGCCGGCGACGAGGCTATCTTGTCGTCTATGGTGTTCGGCCTGCGCAAGGCCATAGATAACGCGGATATATGCGTCGTGTCGTCTAACCCCGAGCAAACCGCGCTGCACCACGCTGTTCGCAGCGTGGCGCAGCTTGATGTCGCAGGCTTGCTGAGCCAGATAGCAAACACAGATATCTTACTCTCCGGCGGAGGAAGTCTGCTTCAGGACGTCACAAGCGTACGTTCTCTCGTGTACTACCTCAGCCTGATGGCCGCCGCTAAGGCGATGAGAAAGCGAGTGATGCTTTTCGCCAACGGCTTCGGGCCGGTGAACACCGCACAGGGCAAGGCTCTCACAAAGATTGTACTCAACAAGATAGACATGGCCACCTTCCGCGACAAGCCATCGTACGACGAAGTGGTTGCGCTCGGTATCACGCTGCCCACCATGGAAGTAACCGCGGATCCAGTTTTTATGCTAGAAGACCTGCTCAGCGACGAACGGCTTGAGTCTGCGAGAGCGCAAGCACAAGACGCTCTGCAAAAGAGCGGCGTACCCGACGGCACTGGCCCTTTGGTGGCGGTGAGCCTGAGGCCGTGGAAGTATGCGGCGGCGCAGTTTGAACGCGAGGTGAGCGGCGCGCTCATGAGGCTTGCTTCTGCTGGCGTGCGTGTGTTGCTGCTGCCGTTTCATTATGACCAAGATCTCGAGTTCTGCGAGAGATTTGTGCCCGGCGCTCCGTTCTATGTGATGCGCGAACGGCTGGCACCAGAGTGCATACTTGAACTGTTGGGGATGGCTGATGCGCTGCTGGGCATGCGGCTGCACTCCCTTGTGTTCTCGGTGTGCAAGTGCGTGCCGTGTGCCGCGGTCTCGTACGACCCCAAAGTAACCAGTTTCGCCGAGACAGTGGGCATACCGGTGGCGTGTCACGCCACGCAGCCCGACCAACACTCGATTTTCAACACGCTTAGTTCAATCCTCACACACAAAACCGCTGTCGCGAGTTCGCTTGCGAAACAGCGGTCTTTGCAGAAGCAATCTGCAAAAAGGAATATTGAAATGGTGACGGAGCTACTCAGGTGAGCTACTCGATGAGCGCCACCGCATCGATTTCTATAAGATACTCAGGCGCCGGAGTCTTGGCTATTATTGTCGTGCGCGCCGGCGGCTCCTCTGGGAAGAACTCGGCGTAAGCTTCATTCATCCTGAGAAAATCTTTCGGGTTAGAAAGGTACACAGTGGTACGCACGACGTGTTTCATCGTGCCACCCGCCTGCTCTACTACGTTTTTTACCCGCTCAAGACAGTTCTTTGTCTGCTCTTCTATCTCTTCAGGCACTTCGAGCGTTCTCGGGTCTATACCTACCTGGCCAGAAACGAATAGGAAGTTGCCGGCAAGGATGCCAGGTGAATACGGAAATGGTCCTTTTGTGCCAACCACTTTTTTCATCAGTCGCATAACTCCTCCCAGTGCGGTATCGGGGTACGCTTCTATCCTTAAAGCCGCAATTCCTGTAAGCACCAAAAAAGAGCCCTCACTTGGGCTCTTTTCCAAGCGCCTGTTGCTCAAGGAACGCGTATATGAACTCGTCTATCTCTCCATCTATCACGGCCTGTACGTTACCTTGTTCCACGCCGGTTCTATGGTCTTTCACAAGACTATACGGCTGGAACACGTACGAACGAATCTGACTACCCCACGCAATGTCTGAATGCTCCCCTCGTATCTCCGCCATCTCTTTGGCGCGCTCTTCTTCACGTCTTTCGGCGAGAAGCCCCCTCAGAATCCTCATCGCCGTCTCTTTGTTAGAGTGCTGCGAGCGTTCATTCTGGCACTGCACTATAATGCCGGTGGGGATGTGGGTTATCCTTACTGCCGAGTCTGTCTTGTTCACATGCTGGCCGCCTGCTCCGCTCGCGCGGAAAGTGTCTATCTTAAGGTCATCTGACCTTATCTCAAGTTCGCCGTCGTCTTTTATCTCCGGAAGCACTTCGCACGATGCGAAAGAGGTATGTCTCCTTCCGGATGAGTCAAACGGAGAGATGCGAACAAGCCTATGCACTCCCTTTTCAGCCTTCAAGAAGCCGTATGCATGTTCTCCGCTTACGCTTACAACAACGCTCTTGAGTCCGGCTTCTTCACCCTGCAGCATATCGAGCACCGCACACTTGTACCCACGACGCTCCGCCCAGCGCAAGTACATACGCAGCAGCATTTCTACCCAGTCCTGCGCGTCTGTGCCGCCCGCGCCGGCGTGAAGCGTGAGTATGGCATCAAGCGAATCGTACTCGCCTCTTAAGAGCACCGTCAGTTCATACTCTTTTATCTCTCGCTCAAGCGTCTTGAGATCCGAATCGAGCTCACGCGCCATATCGTAGTCTGTCTCAGCCTGAATGAGTTCGATTAAATCGACTATCTCTTTGGCCCGAGACAACAGACTACGGTGTCTTTCTATCTTGCGTTTATGGTCAGTTGCCTCTTTCAGAATCTTCTGCGCGCGTTCAGGTTCATCCCAGAAATCTGGTCTGGCCATCTGCTGCTCGAGTTCGGCTATCCTGCTCTCTGTGCCGGGTAGGTCAAAGAGACCTCCCAAGTTCAGATACTTTGGCAAGGGCGATCTCTGCGCGTTGTGCTACCTCTTCAAACATGCTGCTTCTTCCTTTCTCAATCAGGCGTGCTTGCCGCAACAGTGTTTGTACTTCTTGCCGCTGCCGCAAGGACAGGGCGCGTTGCGACCTACTTTCTTCTTCTGCGCCTTTGGCGTAGCCCCACCTGACATCTGCGCCGACCTGGCCGAAGGCGCCGAATCAAGCTGTGGTACCACCTTGAACTGCCCCTGGTAGAGGAACTTCAAAGTGTCGTGCTCTATACTTTCTACCATTTGCTCGAAGTAGTTGAAAGCTTCCATTTTGTATTCCAGCAACGGGTCACGCTGGCCGTAAGCGCGGAGCCCTATGCCCTCGCGCAGGTGGTCCATGCTCTCCAGATGATCTTTCCATTTGTCGTCGACAGTTCTCAGCAATACAACACTTTCGATCTCTCGCCAAATCTCATCGCCGTACTCGGCCTTTCGCGCGTCGTATGCGTGCTGCGCTGCCTTGAGCAGCCGCTTCTTGAGCACTGACCTGTCATGGCCCGAAATGTCCTCGTTTTCGAGGAAACGCCTGCCAAACAATGCGCTCTCGGCGTGGCTTACCATGCCGGCCAGATCCCACTCTTCGTGATGCACTCCGTCCGGCGCGTACATCCTCACAAGCGAATCCACAGCGCGCTCTATCATGCTGTCCACGCTTGGCCTTAGGTCTTCACCCATCAGCACCTTGCGCCTCTCAGCATAGATTACCTCACGCTGCTTGTTCATTATGTCGTCATACTCAAGCACGTGCTTTCGCATACTGAAGTTTCGCGCTTCAACTCGCTTCTGCGCGGTCTCTATGGCACGCGACAGTATCACGTGCTCTATGGGCTCATCTTCTGCTAGCCCGATCTTGTCCATGATTCCGGCTACGTTGTCCGCACCGAACAGTCTCATCAGGTCGTCTTCTAGCGCAACGTAAAACCTTGTAGAGCCAGGGTCGCCCTGTCGCCCGCAGCGGCCTCTTAGCTGGTTGTCTATGCGCCTTGACTCGTGGCGTTCCGTACCGATGATATGCAACCCACCGAGCGCCACAACCTGCTTGTGTTCGGCCTCGCACTCAACCCCGAACTCGTCGCGCAACTGGCGGAACCGCGCGCGCGCCTCGAGCACTAGGGGATCTTCTGTAGGTAGCTGCTCTGAAGCCGCAGTCCTGACGTCTTCTTCGTATCCCTCACGTTTCATCTGTTCAAGCGCCATGAACGCAGGGTTACCGCCAAGCAGAATGTCAGTTCCACGACCTGCCATGTTGGTGGCAATTGTCACCGTGCCGAACCTTCCTGCCTGCGCCACTATCTCGGCTTCCTTTTCGTGGTACTTAGCGTTTAGCACTTGGTGGCGTATGCCCTGGTTCTTAAGCATGTCCGAGAGCGCCTCGGATTTTTCCACCGACACGGTACCCACGAGCAGCGGCTGGCCGGACTCGTGCCTTTCGGCTATCTCTCTTGCGACAGCTCGGAACTTGGCTGCTTCTGTCTTATACACCACATCGGGGAAGTCTTTGCGCACAACAGGCGGTCTGCCTTCCTTTTTGGCACGCATTTCCTCGTTTGTGGGAAGCACCACAACATCCATACCGTATATCTTCTGGAATTCTTCCTCTTCTGTGGCCGCCGTACCAGTCATGCCAGCGAGCTTGTGATACATACGGAAGTAGTTCTGCAGAGTTATGGTTGCGAGCGTCTGGCTCTGCTTTTCGATCTTAAGGCCCTCTTTTGCCTCGATTGCCTCATGAAGCCCTTCGCTGTATCGTCTGCCGAACATGAGCCTACCTGTGAACTCATCGACTATGAGGATCTTGCCGTCCTGCACGATGTAGTCGCGGTCTCTTTTCATCAACGCTTTCGCGCGCAGCGCCTGCGTGAAATATGTGTTGATCCGCATGCCTTCAATGTCTTTAAGAGACACGTTGAAAGCGCGTTCCACCATATCGTTGGCGTCATCTGTGGGAGTCACGGTGCGTGCCTTCTCGTCTACTTCGTAGTGCTTGCCCTCTTTCATGGTAGAGACAATGCGCGCCATGTGGTAGAACATATCTGTGGGCTTATCCACGGGGCCCGAAATGATGAGCGGCGTCCTTGCCTCATCGATGAGAATGCTATCCACTTCATCGACTATGGCGAAGTGATGCTCTCGCTGCACGAGGTGCGCCTTGTTGACTACCATGTTGTCACGAAGGTAGTCAAACCCGAACTCGTTGTTGGTGCCATATGTTATGTCCGCAGCGTAAGAGCTCTGCCTGTCCGCAAACTCAAGCCCACTCACTATAAGGCCTACACGAAGCCCCATGAACTTGTAAATCTGCCCCATCCACTCGCTGTCACGCTTGGCCAGATAGTCGTTCACAGTTACAAGGTGCGCGCCCTTTCCAGAAAGCGCGTTCAGGTACAGCGGTAGAGTCGCCGCCAGCGTCTTGCCCTCGCCCGTGCGCATCTCTGCTATGCGCCCTTGATGCAGCACGATACCGCCCATAAGCTGCGTATCGTAGTGACGCTGACCCAGCAGCCTTACCGAGGCTTCTCTCACCGCGGCGTAAGCGTGAGGCAATAGGTCGTCAAGCGATGCACCGTTTGCGAGTTTTTGTCTGAACTCGGCTGTCTTCGCCCCGAGCTCTGCGTCAGCCAACGCCTTATACTCCGGTTCGAGAGCGTTGATTATCTCAACCGTACGCGAAAGCTTCCGCACGTCTTTTTCATTGTAGTCAAACAGTTTAGAGAGAAACTTGACCACTTGTTATCTATCTCTCCTCCTGTTGCTGCTTGAGACAAACTTAGAGGAACCACGGCGGTTCCTCTCGATTTCGCACAATCTGATTTTAGCAGTTTTGTCGTAGCTCAGCAAGAAGCGTTGGTAGTGCTCCGCCGAGCTGCACCCATCATGTGCTGCACAGCTATGAACACGCCTGCAACAAGCACCACATCGCCAGCGGAGAACGCAGTGCCCCCACCCCAGGGCCATCTGAGCCACAGCACGTCACCCAGAAAAGCGAGCCTGGTTCCATAAGTTACCAGTATGTGCGTGCCTACCTGTTCAGATATGAGCAGTGCACCCGCAGTGTCCCAAGTGCCGACTTGGCGGAGTGCGTTTTCGGCGACAGGCATGCGGCCTCCATTCGCGGCTATGACAATCGAGTTCAGTATCGCACCGAGCGCCGCCAGTTTCATGCCTGCAATACGACGGTTGAGCCATAGCGCATACACCAGCACCAAGAACAGCGAAGTATGCAACACACCTGCCAGAAGCTTCATTTCAGAGAGCACGTTGTTGTACAACAACACTCTACACAAGAGCACCGCGAATATTGCAGGTGTGCCGCAAAGCCGCACATCTGCCATATTGCTAAAGGTACCCCCGCGCACCTTACCTAACAACATCGATAGAATAGTGCTCAGCAAAAGCATCTTTACCCCACCTGATCTCATCGGCTGCGGCCTGTTCAAGCGCTGTTACCACTTCTGGGTCGAACTCTTTACCTGCAAGCTGTTTTATCTCGTTAAGCGCTTCTTCTATAGATAACGCCTGACGGTAAGGACGCGGCGAACGAAGCGCATCAAACACGTCTGCCACTCCTACCACACGCGCTTCAAGAGGTATCTTGCGTGCAGCAAGCGCTTTGGGGTAACCGCTGCCATCCCATCTCTCATGATGATACATCACAGCAGGCAGCGCAGGCGCAAGAAACGGCACCTTGCTTATGACCTTTGCACCAATTTCAACGTGTTTTTGCATCTCACAGTATTCTTCATCTGTCAGCCTTCCAGGCTTATTGAATATGCGTTCGTCAACACCCGCCATGCCTACGTCGTGGAACAACGCGCCCAAGAACACGCCAAACATTTTGTGCTGTCCGAGCAATAGTTTCCTGGCAATTGCCACGCTGTACGTTGCCACACGCATCGAATGAGCCTCAGCATACATAACCTCGCTCTCTATCGCGGGTATGAGCGCAAGCACGGTACTCCAATAGGTAGAGCGCATGCCAAAGTAAAGCCTGGCCGCGTACATCACTAGCAATGCAAACACCACATGTCCCACGAACAACCCGATAGATATGCCGAGTATCGAGTATACCCAGTAGGTGATGGCACACACACCGAGCTGAAGCATAACCCAGCCGAGCATCCTTATGGGAAACCGAAGCGCCTGCCTTGCGGCGCTTATATTATAGCGTAGGCTGTCCGATACACACCCGAGCAGCGCTCTTACCGTGAAGTAGATCAGCGCAGCAGTGACAAGAGAAGGTATGTGAACAACCGGTTGCGCCATGAACCCGATGCTCCTCACATACCAACCGGTGCACGCTGCGGCAACTATGCCCGGCGCTACTGCGGCCAAGTGTACTATAAGCTGAGCGCGGTGCTCTTTGCGACGCGTCCTGACGAGTACACCCATCGCATATCCTATGGCGGCAGCAATTGCAGCTGGTACACCCAAAATGAGAGATGCCGCAAGTTCGATACCCGGTGCGAGGCTCAGCGTGTCCAGTCCAAACATTTCGAGCGGTATGACGTGGCTGAGGCTTAACGCAACTGCGAGAAGCCCGACGCCGAGCAGTGTGCCCCGCTCAAGCGAGCCGAGCGAACACACACACGCAATAATACCCAAGATGCTGAGCATTACACACCAAGAGGTGTACCGCGAGGCGTACTTACTCATCGTGCTGCCACCTCCTTTGTGGTTGGGCGTATATTGGGGTAGACCTTTATGAGCGCATCCACTACCTCGGGGTCAAACTGAGTGCCAGAATTCTGTTTCATCTCGTCGAGCGCCCGGTCCCAATCCAGCGCGGGCTTGTACGGACGTACTGTAGTGATGGCGTCAAGCGCGTCAGCCACAGCTATTATTCTAGCTCCAAGCGGAATCTGCTCTGCTTTCAGCCCATCAGGGAAGCCGGTGCCGTCGTACCTCTCATGGTGGTGCTTAACCCAGGTGGCCGCTCCACCGGAAAGCCTTATGCTTGAGATGATATCTGCCCCAATTCTTGGGTGCCGCTTCATTTCCTCATACTCTTCGTGCGTGAACACACCCGGTTTCTTGAGTATGGAGTCCCTTATGCCTATCTTGCCTATGTCATGCAGCACACCCACATAACGAAGCAATTCGACCTGCTCATAGCCAAGTCCCATCGCGCGCGCGATCTCAACCGAGTAGTTCGCCACGCGTTCTGAATGGCCGAACGTGTATGGGTCTTTTGCGTCGAGCGACGCAGTGAGTGTGAGAATTGTATCAAGATACGCCCTTCGCATCTTGATGTACAGTTGGAAAGAGTACCTTGCGATGAAAAGCGGTATGATGAACAGCGTCACAGTCTGCGGCCCATGTGTCATGTACACCCTTGCCACCATTATGCCCAGAGGCTGGAAAACGAGCAGGTTGGGCATTGTCCAGCGAAAGTTTGAGATGAACATCCTCCACGGCGGCACGGACTGCGAAAGCGACAGTACTCCCACGAGCAGCGCTGTGTTAACCATAAGATACGTAATACCACATAGCACAGACGGTACGAGCGAAAAAGGCGCTGCCGACGTAAGCGGTATTCCTCCGAGCGCTGAGTACACAAAGCCTGCGACCGCCACAGATATGGCGAGCTGAGCTCTGTTGAACATCACCACGTGCAAAGGTACTTTGCCGGTGATATCCTTCAGCCTGAGCGTGCCAAACGCGGCTATCCACGACGCTTCACCCGGGCCGAACAAGAGGATAGAAGCATAGATCACTACAAAAGACACCGAAATCGTGGCATCGCCAGTTGGAAGATGTACAGGAATCGCCTCTGCAATAAATGCCATCGCCGCAAAAAACGCAATTCCAGCTAGCGTTTCTGCGCTTAGGCCGGGCCTCAACCGAACCAATACCAGAAACCCGAGCGTAATGACCAAGAGCACGTATCGCCTGAGTGCGGGAGGCATCGCCCTCAAACTATCACCTCTCCGGTGGTCTGGGACCGGCGGCAGGTTAGCTATCTAATACGCTCTAGCCCCACTGGAAACTGGCTCCGCCGGCCAATACAAGTCCTAGCAGAGCGAGGACTACCTTCAGTATACGAGACATCGGCATTTCCCCCGCGTTCGAAACCCACCATGCCGCTAAAACGGAAGGTTACGCTCCGCTAAGAAAATCGATGAGCCTAGGGCCGCCGGTCCAAGTTTGAAACCGCTCATCACATCCTGTTCTCTCGAAGTAAAAGCGCCAGTCGCCGGTTGCACGCAGCCAGCGTGGCACGGCAGACCGCGTCTCTTGCGTCGGACTTAACCTGAGAACAACCCGTCAGATGCTGTGTGCTACCTTTTTCAAGCACTGAGAGCACCACTGTACACACCTTGACGCCGCCAACCACTGAAATAGACACACCTTCCAGCGTGATCTTAGGAAATCTAGGCAAGCAGCACGAGATGGCGTCGAGAGTTGCGCGTGCCGCTACTCTGAGAGACTCTGCATGGGACGCTGTGCAGTTCGAGGTGCCCGTCACAACGCGGCCAGCATATTCGAGAGTCACACTGCACTCCAGGCTCATCCCGTGCGTACGGTAACTCAGCCCATTTAGTCTGAGCCTTTCTCCCACAATATTGTTCCACTCGCCGCGCGTGACCTGTGCAACGTGTATATCGCTGATGAGAACGTCCTCACCCTGGGCGCGAATCGCGGAGGTAATGTCTCGTGCAACTCTCTGAGCGCTCTTTTCGCCTTCTGTGACAACACGCACTTCTCTTATGCTGCCTTGCTCATCCTTTACAACTTTGGCAGAAAGCACGTCTTTGACACCCGCGACCACTTTCTCAAGATCTTTATCTACCGGGAAATCCATACTCACATTGTCCTCCATACCTCATGCCAGCACAGATTTCGACCGCGCAGTGCTTAATCCTGCATGATTTGCCAATATTAGACTATTGCTCTCAGCGTCAAATCTCTTCTCCCGTAAGCCTGCGTCTTTCGGCGGATATCTCTTCTGCCAGCAGCCATATGCCGCCTGAGATGAGCGAGTGACCACCGAGCACCACCGGGAAGCTTGCGTCATTAGCCTCTTCGGTGAAAGCTCTGACGAACTCGTCTTCTACGACGTGATGCCTGCCCAGATCTGAGTTGAACCTATCCCACTCGGACACGCCGAGCTTCTTGTGCGCAAATATGACCCTGGTATCTATAAACGCGACCTGACACAGCTGCGCGAGCATTTCGAAGAAACGTCTTGGACCTACGACGTCTATAGTCTGGCCGACAAAAGATATGACCTCTCCGCGTTCTTCGCGTCCAAGCGCTTTCATACCGCGTTCTTCAGACAGCACGCGCAGATGGCATATCATGTTCATGCTGATGAACTGCATCAGCGGAGGACCCACCCTACCCGATAGAAGCACATGACACTCAGGCACACTGAACGCATCTCGCGCCTCGCGTATCTTAGAGTCATCCCAGTCAAGGTGCGCGATAGCCTGTCGAGTCCTGTCTCCCACGTCTTGCTGCATTCCCAGAATCAGTATGTCTGTAGGTGTGTCTAGGTCAAAGTTCACTCTCGGCGAGTTTGGAATAAGTATGCGCTTCATACCCAACCGCCTAAGCAAGAGGCCGAGGATGTTGTCTGCAGGGGGCGGTTCTATGTAGTTAATGGCGCGAGCGGGGCTGAAAGCAATCAGGTCAGCAGACTGGATGTTGTTCATGATGACAACGTTCTTGCGCTCTTTTAAGTCCACTGCAACCTGCGCCATTTCTTCCGGCTTTATGAGTGGGGCGGCGACGCCACCCATGTAAATCACGTTCTCAAGCCGCCTGTCATTTATTACACCTGTAAGCCGTCTTCCGAAGTGGTACTTCTCGGTATCCGGGTCGAAGTCGATCTGCGCACCGAGAGAGCCGGCTTGTTCTGCGAGATCCAAGTAGTTTGTGCACAGGATTATCTCGTCTATCTCGGATATGCTACGAAACTTGTCTATAGTGTCAAGGACGACTTCTTTTCTTACCTGAGTCATCTGCTCTTCTATTGCGCTCTTCGAACGCCCGCCCTCAAATATTACGGCGCTTACTTTTTGCTCAATCACGGACAAAAGCCTCCTCGACACCAGTTAAATGCATTATAACACACGCTTATTCACCAAATAATAAGAAGGGCCGAACTACACGGCCCTTCTGTTGCAGTACACAGCTAAGAGGCTCTTACTCTGGTTCCAGTAATCCGTAGTTGCCGTCTTTCCTGCGATACACTACTGCAATAAGCTCTGTGTCGGCATTCCGAAACACGAAGAAATCGTGGCCCAGCAGATTCATCTGCAAGACCGCTTCGTCCACCGTCATCGGCTTCATCGCAAACCGCTTGGTACGCACAATTGACGGCCCTTCATCGTACTCTTCACGCACCGGAACATCTCTTTGGGGTAAGTTCACTCTCTTGTTGTTCACCCGAGTCTTGTACTTCTCAAGCTGCTTTTCGATCTTTTCTACCACAAGGTCTACCGCGCTGAATAGATCCTGCGCTTCTTCCTCTCCCCTGACCAGCATACCGTCTAGCGGAATGGTTACTTCCACTATGTGCCGGTCCTTCTCGATGTTCATGGTTGCCTGCGCGTGAATGGGCTCTCCAAAGTAACGATCCATCTTGCCGAGTTTCTTCTCCGCGTATTCCTTGAGAGCCGGAGGCACATCGATATTCTTTCCTCGGACGGTCAGGTGCACCAGTCTAAACCCCCTCTCAGACATTACACCTCTTCAGTAATATTCCCTCATGCTTCTACAATTCCCTGCCGTACACCACACATGTGGAGTCTCTGGCCAAAAAAGATAGCCCCGTCTGATCGACGGGGCCTCTCTGGCTGTTTGACGCTACTATTCGATTGGTCTCGTAACGTTCGCGGCCTGCGGTCCCCTTGGTCCTTCAACGATCTCAAACTCGACCCGGTCGCCCTCATTGAGCGTCTTGAAACCCTCCATCATAATGGCGGAAAAGTGCACGAACACGTCGCCGCCGTCTTCTCTCTCGATGAAGCCGTAACCTTTCTCCGGGTTAAACCATTTTACCCTGCCAAGCATGTATTACATTCCTCCTGAACTTATTGACCCTGAGATTCTAGTCTCTGAGTCATGATGCAAATATAGCATATACGTATTGTCAAGTCAACTTTTACGCATATTGCTGGGAATTTGCCTAGGGTTTCATCAGGAGATTAGTCTTCCTTATCAGTTTCTTCAATTATGACTCTAGAAAAATCTGGACGTGCAGATAGCGCTGCTCGCCTGTTCTCTTCTCTGGTCTCAGCAAAGACCTCTTTTCTCAGCACTCGTACTCCCTCAGGAGCCACGATACCGAGTCGGATGGACGCCTGCTTGCCTGAACCTTTAACCTGCAATACCTTTATTTCAATCTCGTCACCGATGAGGACGCTCTCTTCGACCTTCCTGGTCAGCACGAGCATCAGACGGAACCTCCCGCGTATTAGCCAGTCTTTCGATGCAATCTATTGCCATCGAATATCGCTTGTCTGGTCTTATACGAGGGATGGCCCGTAACAACCTGCTTTCCGATGCGCTTTTCGACATTGATTACAAGCGGCGCCTGAAAATTGGCCGTGGCAAGCGTTGGGTCGCTCGGTACGGTTACTATGCACGCCAAAATCGCGGAACCAATCTCTTTGAGACCGAGTTGCGCTAGGTCTTTAGCGAACACAGGCGGGCAATACCCGGGGTGCACATACGTTGGGTCAAGCAACAGGAATGCGAGTGCCGGATCTTCAACCGATTGCAGCCATCTAAATGGAAACTGGGCGCCCTTTATGTCCAAGAGCACGTACTTTCTCAGCTGTTCGAACCCTAAGATCCCGTCGGAAAACTCAACCACTTTTTGCTCATCGTACTCCAGTGGCCCGAACCTCGTACTCACTATGCTTGGCATATCCTCACCCCTGCCTAGCGCAGATAATCCATAAGCGTGGGCATTATCACGCGTGCTCCCATGGCGAGGGCTACCCTGTAGGCGTTTTCTGCGGCATACAGTTCGACCGTCGCTCCTGCCAAATCGAGGTCTTCTAGCCTAGAGAGCAGTTCCATGCTCTCGACTCTGGCTATCTCAAGCCGTTCCTTTCCAGCGTAAAGCCTGTTGACCTTCGCACCCACTTCAGTTGTCAGAGAAATCACGCGCGCGTGATGCCGCTCTAAGTCGTCTCGAATCTGCTTTACCGAGTCATAGTCTTGGTTTGTCACCGCGTCGCGCAGGCTTATGATACCGGAAATTAAGTCTTGGCCCTGCGTTCCAAACACGCTTTCTGCGGTGTAGTTCACGCTCATCAGCGTGTTGGGCCCGATATGCCTGGTTATCTCACCCGTGTCCTGGCTAAGCGTCACGCTCCTCACAAACCCATCGGCCTCTGCTGTTATCTCAGCTGGAGGCTTATCTGTGCTATGTCCTCCGAATAGAGATCGCTGCTGATGCGTCTGGTTTGCCAGCGATACCGCCTCTCTTACCAGCTGGTCTAGGTCTTGTGCAATAGCTTCCATGGAACTCTGCGGAAGTACACCGCTTGCCGCGCGTGTGGCATTTTGCATCGCCGAGTTGAGCAACATGGTTAGGTTGCTCAGGCAAGACTCGGTATCCCGAAGCCACGTCTCCGCACTGTCAATGTTGGATATGTATCTTTCTGCCTCGGCTATGGTATTCTTCAGCCTGAGAGCGGCCACCGCCCCGCCCGGATCGTCAGACGGCTTGTTTATCCTGCGCAAAGACGCAATCTTTCGCTCACCTTGTTCAAGCCGTCTTGAAGCCTGCCCCAAGTCGTGTAGCAAGTTGTTCACCATCAGATTAGTAGTGACCCGCACTGTTCACACTCCCTATCTGCCAGCTATTCCGGTGCGGTTTATGAGCTGGTCGAGCATCTCGTCAAGAGCTGTCATGAGTCTGGCACACGCGTTGTACGCATGCTGAAACCGCACCATGTTTGTCATCTCTTCATCAAGAGACACTCCTTGGACCATCTCTTTGTGCGCCTTGATCTCGTTCAGCAGCAACGTCTGGTTGTCCCGAAACCGCATAGCCGCCTGTGATTCAACTCCGAGCCTTCCTATCATGCCGAGCATGAAGTCGTCGATACTGACGGTACCACCGCGCATCAGCGTGAGTTCTTTGAGCCGGGCGATCTCCAGCGCTCCGCTGCCGTCTCCTGGCAGCCCCGTGCGAGACGCTGCTAGTTTAGAAGGGTTTTGTACAAGGTCGGCGGATACTCGAATTGTGGCAGCATCGGTGCCTGAGAAGAAGTCCCTTTCGACGTGCACAGCGTCTCCAAGACCGTAGCCCATGCGGTGAGCCGCATTGACGCTGGATATTATGTGTGAAGCGAGTTGGTCGAGGTCTTGTATGTAAACATCGCGGATAGTGCGCCGCAGTTCGAGCATACCGCCCATCTCGCCACCGAGTGCGCCAATATCCGCGCCTTGGAGCAGCTCACGCCCCGCTATGCTGAACACGAAGTCTCCAGACGCAGTCTCTGTCACTTCAACTTGTCTTGCGTTATGAGCACTGACCAGTGCCACCTGCGAGATCGTAACTCTGACCTGGCCTGTCTCATCTTCAGTCACCGACACTTTGGCAAGTGATGAGAGCGTGTCTATAAGCACGTCTCGCTTGTCCCTCAGATCATTGGGCTGGTCGCCTCGAGCGGCCGCAACGCTCGCTATCTGCCTGTTCAGATCGGCTATCTGTTGCGCGATCTGATTTACCTGGGATACTCGCTCTGTGATCTTTGATGCCAGGCTGGAATACAGCCCAGAGAGCTGCTGCCGTGCGTGCCGCAGCGCATCCGCCAGCGCCTCGCCCGACTGTATCGCAGTGCGCCTGAAAGCATCGCTTTCGGGGTCGTTCGCGACATCTTGGAAAGAGTTCCAGAACTTCGTAAGCACAGTCCTGAGCCCGTGCTCGTGAGGCTCACTGAAGAACGTCTCGATTTCGCTAAGCCCCATGTACAGCGCGTTGTATCGTGAGAACGAAGACATCTCGTTCCTGAGCTGCTCATCCAAGAAGGCGTCTCGCATTCGCACAACTTGCTGAACCGAGACACCCGTTCCGATCTGGCCGGCCATGCCGGGAGCAGAAAGAGCCGACGTGGCTTCAAGCCTTGCTTCCTGCCTGGTGTACCCGGGGTTACTTGCGTTGGCTACGTTGTGCGCAGTTACGTTGAGCGCCTGCTGCTGCGCCCTCAGTCCACGTAACGCTATTTCGAGACCCAAAAAACCGCTACTTATGGCAACACACCCCCGAGATCCAAACCTATACCTTGCGGTTGAGCACGCCTGTCTTAGGAGATACCACGGTTCCGTCCCTCTGGTAAGAAAGCGTGCTTTGAATCAGCGTCCAAAACCTCTTCTGCCACGTAGCTTCGCGACGCACCAAGAAGCGGTTGACATGCTCGATCGCGCGCATCCGATGGATCACATCTGAAAATCCCTGTGCCATCTCACGAAAACTCTCGGCTAGTTGCAGGTCGTCTCTGCGCTGCGCAATGCTGGCAAGCGCCAGTGTAGCCTCTTCGACGGGCTTTGACCCGAGGTGGGGTTCGATGCGGTGTATTGCTTCGATTCGCCGTCGGTCAATTTCTTGTGCGTGCCTGAACTGAGATTCAAGCACCTCTAGAACCTGCTCGAGTGCGTCTATGTTGCGTGTGAGCAGAGCCTCTTTCTGACGCTCGAGAAGGTCTGTAATAACACAGCAGATGCCGCGAAACTCGTGTGTGAATTGCCGTGCCAGGTGCAAGTCGTTCACCCGGTACACCTCCGCATGAGTCGAGATGGCGCATCAGCAGGTCACTCTAACCTGTCCGCGAGCCCGCGTAGCAGAATCTTCTCCGCTACCTGTTCTGACGGAGGGTTATACTGGCCGCTCTTTATGAGTTCCGCCAGCTGTGCCAGTTTCTCGCTTCTAACATCCGGAACCTGGGCAAGCATCTCCTGCAGCTTGCTTATCTCCGATGCCCTCTCGGAAATAATGGCCTGGTCCCCGCTGCGGGCCACGTCGCCTGTCTTCTCTTTTCTTTCGGCCTTGCCAGCACGGATCTGCGCCGACACTGCACGAAATATGCTATCTATCTGCCTGCCTGAGATTTGCATATGCGCAGATATTCCTCCTCATTGATGCGCCATCACCCTAAGTATCGGGGTTTTTGTGACACAGGTTCAGTACTAAAGTGCTACCGGTCGGATTTTTTGGGGTGTACGCTATTACGGCGACGTCTACGCACCGCGCACCCATCGAAAGCAGGCTCTGGACACAGCAGTGCGAAGTGGCGCCGGTGGTATACACGTCGTCTACTAAGAGCACGCACCTGCCAGGTACCAAGCGCAGTCCGGCTGCAGTCGGACGAAACGAGCCACGAAGGTTTGCCATGCGCTGTCGCCTGTCCAAGAGCGTCTGGCGCTCGGTGTGTTCCGACTTGTATAGCGCGTTTACACACGGCAATCCGCACAACAGCGAAAGTCTGCGTGCGAGCAGTTGGGCGGGGTTATACTTGCGCTCGGCTACACGCTGCACATGCGACGGCACCGGCACAAGCATGTCGAAGGATGCTCCCTTTATGCACTCACCGACCAGACGCGAGAGCGGCATAGCCAGGTACGACTCACCGTCGTACTTATATCTTTGGATCAGGCTGCGCAGAGCACCGGAGTATACTCCGCCACAGTACAGCATACCGCCGGTAGGCCAGTCAGGCGGCTCGCACACGCGCGCAAACCGACGGAAATGGTGTATGCAAGAAGCGCAGAGCATCCAGGTTTCTGCGCTGCCAAGACACACCACACAGTGTGGAAGAGGCGGGAACAAGATGTCTAGCAGGTGATCAATGCATCTCGCGAGGTTTTGAGCTCACCTCCGGCTTCTTGGCTTGCGCCTTGTCTTGGAACATACGCTCATCAGCCCGCCCGATGAGCGATGCGATGTCTGCGCCGTCTTCAGGGTAGCTTGCGGCGCCAATACTGACGCCCACCTTCAAGCCGCCGAGGTCTACCGAAGGCGACCATTTGTCTATTGCGGCCTTGAGCCTTTCGGCCGCTTTAAGCGTGCTGGATGTATCGCATCCCGGAAGCAGCATGCAGAACTCATCGCCTCCGTAACGCGCCACCACGTCGCCCTTTCGAAGCATGCTCTTGTACAGTGCGGCGAGCTCTTTGAGCACGCTGTCGCCTGCAAGATGTCCGTACTTGTTGTTGACTTCTCTTAGACCGTCTATATCCATGTACAGAAGCCCTACGCTTTCGCCGAGAGTCTGGGCGCGATCTATCTGTCTGTTAAAGCAGTTTACGAAGTGGCGGTAGTTGTAAAGACCTGTCATCGGGTCGGTTCGGGCGAGTTCCTGCGCTTGCTCAAACTCAAGCGCGTTCCTGAGAGACACCGAGGCCTGCTCCACAAGGATTGACACAGAGTACAGATCCCTATCGTTGTACTGGTCGTAGCGCGAACCTCCGACAAGCACTATGCCTCTTCTTCCGCTAAACGGAAGCAAGAGCGCAGACTTCACAGCCTTTGTGCCACCCGCTTCGATGATCTGAGGCTTCATCGCGTTCTTGACGCGCAGGGGCTTTGCGCCACATGCGACAGAACCTATCATGCCTTCTGTGCTGCTGATACTTCTGGGCAGAGTCGCGGCTTCGGGATGTGCGTATACTAGTGTGAGTTCTCCCGTCTCGCCCGTGTCAAGGTAGACAGCCACAAGACAGGTGTCTAACACCTTTTCGATCGAGTTCTTGAGAGTTCGGAACACCGCGTCTGTCCCGGTGTGCAACGACATCTCGAGTGCATTCTCGTAGAAAACAGAAAGCGCCCTTCTCATCCTCTCCATTTCATCAATAGTGCGGATAAGATACAGCGCACAGAAAACAAGCGCGTACGAGCCGATGAGCCCCGTAAGCCCGAACAGTTTGACAGCCACGGTGACAATCACGGCCATGGGCACAGTGATCATGTAAGAAAGCATGTCCCATTTGAGCGCATGTTTCCATCTGTTCGGATGCGGCCCCACGAACAGAAGCATCGCTATGTTGACCAGCACGTGGTTTACTACGATGCTCGTAAGCACGAGCGCGGATGCAGCCGCTATGTACGTCGGCAGTTGAGGCGCGTGTGAAGAGCGCAACACCAACTCGTAAGCATTCCCCGCGCACAGGATCGTCACGCAGTACTGGCCCGCGGCGAATAGCATGCGCTGTGCATCACCTCCACCCCTGATGAGGGTCATGCATAGGTAGGCCACAACTGCAACAAGCGCCGCAGCCGGAGCGCCAAACAGATAGATTGCAGGCGCAATCGCGATGAACGTCATCGACACGTTGATCCGGAGAAGGCCTATCTTTAGCACAATGCTGTGCGCTATTACGGCCATCAGCATGAGCAACATATATGTGAGAATGTCATCGGGCATGGAGTTGGGTAACGAAATGGCAAGCGCACCGATTCCGACCGAGGTAATGAACGCTGCGTACAGCGAGAAGAAGCGGCTATGGGGTCTGCGACTCATCTGAGCCTTCCACTCCAAACGTTACACTGTGCTCACGCTATTCGACACAACGCGACACGAACCTTCCCTAGATTCATCTAATTAGCATTTATGTTTGTGACATTTTGGGTTGGCTTGACATGCCTGCTCCCGTCAAGCAGACAGAGCAACTTGCCCAAAGTGTGCTTTGGGTCGAACTGCGCCCTTGCGTCGCACACTATCACAACTGTAGAACGCGCGAGAAACACACCCGCCTCAAGCGCAGAACTCACCCCGATAACCCTTGTGTCATGCATTTTCGCAATCCTCAAGTTGGCGTATCTCCTGCTCAATCTCTCAATGATCTTCGCGCTCGCATCAGATGAGCCGTCATCAACAACCACTACATCGTAGTCTGCACGGCTGGAAAAACTGCGGAAATTAAGAAGGCTCCGAATGAAGCCTTCGATGACCTGCTCTTTGTCACGCATAACGACCACTATGCTCAGCTTCGGCCTTTGGCTGGGCGGGCCGTAGTGCCGGCATGCTCGTGCAAGCAAGCCGAGCACAGCCTGGAACAAGCCGTACGCCGCCAAAGCATAGGTAAGAGCGTAGAACCAGGACTCCACGTCTTGCTCCCTCCCCTCGAACCATTATATGAACTTGACATATGGGTGGGTGAGGCGAGCAAGCAGACAAAAGGAGAGGCGGTCTAGGCCGCCTCGTCGCATCGCTTGTTACGGTAGGTTTGTGAGGTCAGGCGGTTCGGTGCCGAGCCTCTTGCGCAGCACATCTGCGAGGTCTAGTCTTTCCCACGGCACGTGCTTATCTTCTCTACCCAGGTGGCCGTAAACCGACACAGACTGGTATATCGGGCGTCTTAGGTCAAATCTTCGGATGATCGAAGCGGGCCGCCAGTCAAACTCTTCGCTCAGTATCTCGGCTATCTGCTCATCGGGTACTACCCCCGTGCCAAACGTCTCGACCATCAGCGACACTGGCTTTGCGACGCCAATCACGTATGCGAGTTGCACTTCGCACGAAGTGGCTATGCCGGCGGCTACCACGTTCTTGGCCGCATATCTAGCGGCGTACGCTCCGGTGCGGTCGACTTTCGTGGGGTCTTTGCCCGAAAACGAGCCACCACCATGACGCGCATAGCCGCCGTAAGTATCGACGATTATCTTCCTTCCCGAAAGCCCGGAGTCGCTCTTAGGACCACCTATCACGAAACGTCCCGTGGGATTCACGAAATACCGGGTGCGCTCGTCCAGTAGTTCGGCAGGCACGACCCTTTTTATGACTTTCTCTATCAGATCTTTACGGATAGTCTCAAGGCTCACGTGCTCTTTATGGTGCGCAGACACCACTATGGTATCCACTCGGATAGGCCTGCCATCGGCGTATTCGACCGTCACCTGTGTCTTACCGTCGGGGCGGAGGTATGGGAGTTCGCCGCTCTTTCTCACTTCGGCCAGTTGTTTTGCGGCTTCGTGCGCCAGATATATGGGTAGAGGCATAAGCGTCTTGGTCTCGGTGCACGCAAAACCGAACATCATCCCCTGGTCTCCGGCGCCGAACTGCTCTTCTTGACCCGGATCCTCTCCTGTCTTCTTCTCGAGTGCAGTGTCCACGCCGAGCGCGATGTCTTTGGACTGCTCTTCTATGGCGCTGAGTACTGCGAGCGAATCTGCTTCAAAACCCATATCAGAACTCGTGTAGCCTATTTCACGAATCTTGTTGCGCACCGTTCCTGGGATATCGACGTAGCAATTCGTCGTTATCTCACCTGTTACAAGACAAAGGCCTGTCTTGACGGTCGCTTCGCACGCCACTCGTGCACCAGGGTCTTTTGAGATGATCGCGTCGAGCACCGCGTCGCATATCTGGTCTGCCACCTTGTCTGGGTGGCCTTCTGTCACCGACTCAGAGGTAAATAGAAACCTCTTGTCAGAAACTCTGTTTGCCATGTATCCTCCCCCTCCCTACGGATTCTGCTTTCCCACAAGCGAATACGCTTCCCGCGCGCGGCGCGAGAGTTGTGACGTAAGATTGAGTATCGTCTCGGCATCGGCTTCGCTCTGCGAGCCAAGCCCGCACGACGGCGTGATGAGCGTGCGCTTCTTTGCGAGCTCCGGCGAGATGCCTCGAACAGCCAGCGATTCGTAAAACGCATCGAGCCTTTCCAGAAGCGAGTCAACCGTTTCTTTGCTGGCTGCGTCTGCTTGGCTTGGGACGATCCCAACTCCAAGCGCGCCACCGCGTTGAAAGAACTCGCCTATCTGTTCTGCGTACAACAGCAGCTTGTCCGAGTAACCATAAGCATCAAAAGAGAGTATAGATGCGGGAGAGTCAAGCAGAAGCGACCAGTCGGTGTTTGCACAGCAGTGCACCGCAATAAGCGACCTCACGCCTTCTGTGGCGAGTTCAAGGTAATGGGACACAAGCTCTGAGCCGTAGTTGAAAAACGCCGAACCGTACGTCGCCATCGACGGCTCGTCCACGCACATTATCGTGGGCGCGTTGAGCACGCTGAGCGCGTCTTCCTGCCAGCATGATACCATCGCAATGTTCTTGCATATGCAGTCCATCGCCATTTCGTTATACAGCACCGGTTTGCCGTTCTCGTCAGAAAGCGCAAGCCCGTAGCTTATGGGGCCTGTAACCTGAGCCTTGACGGCAAAGAAACGGTAACCAGAAGGTGTCGGCTTCTTGTTCTCGGCCATCTCGCAAAACGCGAAGAAGCCTTTGGCACGTTCTGCGCTAAGCGCAAATGCGTCTTGCCCAGAGTCTAGGTACTTCTGGTAGAACTGCATGACTGCTTCTTCGAAGTGTTCGGCTGTATGCATCACCAGTTTGCCGTCATGCTCTTCTGTGGCTGGCAGGTTCGATGCAAACTGGTAATACATGTTCTCAAGCCTAGACCTCTTCGGAAGTTGCGGCCAGAACGGGATGTCAGGGAACATCTCAAACACCAGTTCGCATGCTCTAAGCGCCTCTGTATGAGGCACACTGCCTATCGCAGTTGCGAGACAAGCCGGCTCAAACGGCAACATGGGCACAACTCCTCTGCGTAACTTTCTAAACAAAAAACCCCTTCCGCATGAAGAGGTTTGAGATAACCCGTAATCTCATCCCCCAGAGCCGGGCGGAACCCTTTGCTCTGCTGGGCTTGGCACCGCGTCTTGAGGCCGGTTGCCGAGGCTTCATCGGGCCAGTCCCCTCCGCCTGCTCTAGATGAGAATAACCACTCTAGACCGAGTTAATCCTAACACCCGCCAAACTTATGTGTCAAGCGAGAACCATAGCGTCGCCTCGCACGCAAGATGCTCTCCAACGTAGGCGCGCGCATCACCCTTGCCCACAGCGCCCCGCATCTTCACTATCTCGACTTCAAGTCGCAGCACGTCGCCGGGTACCACCTGGCGCCTGAATCTAGCGTCGTCGATACCGGCAAACAGCGCGATTCGTCCCTTGTCTTGCTCAGTCGAAAGAAGCGCAACCGCACCCGTCTGCGCCATAGCCTCGATTATCAGCACGCCGGGCATCACAGGCTTTCCGGGAAAGTGCCCCTGGAAATGTGGTTCCCCCATTGATACGCACTTTTCGGCCACAGCACGCTTACCGGGTTCTAATTCGACCACCTTATCTATTAGCAGAAAAGGGTATCTGTGCGGGATTATCTGCTGCAACTGCTCTGCTGTCATCATTTGGCTCACCCGTTAGAAGTGTTCTCCACCCACCCCTGCATATACCTCTTACTCGCGCACCGCTTTTAGCAGTTCTCGCATGAGGCTTTCTTGAAGCCCAAACCCCCCGGACTTGGCCAGGTACCGCCCGACCGCTTCGTCGGCTATCCCGGAAAGTATGCCAGAAGAAGGATTGCTGTCGTTGCTCTTAGGTATGCTCTCCATCATCTGCCTGAACACCATCGAGATGAATATGCTTTCGAATTCCTCGCACGCCTGCTTAAGCTGCAGCCGGGTCTCCTGCGACACGTGCGGGGCAGCCGTCGTTACATCTATTTTCACTACGCTCATCTCCTCACGATGTTGTTCGTCATGCCCATGACATCGTCTGAGGTCTGAGCCGCTTTGGAGTTCATCTCGTACGCGCGCTGCACTATGATGAGGTTCACCATCTCCTCCACCACCTGCACGTTCGATCTCTCTACGTATCCCTGCAGCACGCTGCCCGCACCGACCGCACCTGGCGTGACTGTTACGCCGTCTCCTGAGGCAGCAGTCGATTTGAGCAAGTTCTTGCCTATTGCCTCCAGTCCCGCCGGGTTTCGGAAGGTGGTGATTCCAATGGTTCCGTGATGTCCTTGTTCAGACGCGACTTCTCCACTCGCGCTTATGCTTAGTTCTTTGACTCCTGTGGGTATGGTAATCTGCCCCAACCCAGAAGACATCAGCGCAAAGCCATCAGCCGTGACAAGCCTGCCTCCTGAGTCCAGCCTGAACGTACCGTCTCTTGTGTACGCGTACGTGCCGTCTGTAAGCCTTACTCTGAAGTATCCAGCGCCGTCTATGGCAAGGTCAGTGCGGTTTCCGGTGGCCTCTATGTTCCCAGCTGATACCACCTTTTGTGAACCCGAGAGCCTCACACCTTGACC
This sequence comes from uncultured Pseudomonadota bacterium, assembly GCA_964417635.1. Classification (GTDB taxonomy): domain Bacteria; phylum Bacillota; class Sulfobacillia; order JAUYEF01; family JAUYEF01; genus CAYQIY01. Next base: position 152,165 of record CAYQIY010000002.1, read on the forward strand.
CACCTGTATGGAAGCACGTGGCGAGGCAGTGCCTACATACGCATACCCACCGTATGTAGCCGGATCTGCAGGCCTGATGGTGTCGTAGAGCAAGTCCTGAAACTCTATACGCGTGCGCTTGAAACCGGGTGTATTCACGTTCGCGAGGTTGTTGGCCACAGTATCCAGATTCGTCTGTTGAGCCATCATGCCGGACGCAGCCGTCCATAGCGATCTCATCATTTTACTCGCTTCCTCCCTCTCCGCTCAGTCGTTTTGCTAACGAGCGATTTCGTTAACCGCTTTCTCAAGCGTCTGGTCGTGTGCCGCGAGCGCTTTCGCGCCCGCCTCGTAAGACCTGAGAACGGTTATCAGGTTCACCATTTCGCGTATGGCGTTTACGTTCGAATCTTCAACGTATCCGGGCTCAAGCGAAATCCTTGCAAGCGGTACCGCCTGTCCAGAATCAGCCGGTGGCACGAGATAGCCGTATGCATCTTTTGTCCAACCTGTCCGCGAGTCGAACCTGACGACTCGCAGTACCCCTGCCTGCATGGCACCTGAAAACACCCTGCCCTCGGCGTCTATTGAGCCCTCACCTTGGGTGAGCGTAATTCTGCCCCAGGTACCAAGCACAGGATGGCCCTTTGCGGTGTACAGCTGGTTATTCGGCCCAAGCACGAACGAGCCGTCTCGCGTATACGCCTCGCCTTCAGGAGTTTCAACCACGAAAAAACCTTCACCCACGATATACACGTCAAGTGGGTTCTGTGTTTGTCGTGGTGCACCGTGTGTAAGATCGGCTCCATTTACCGACACAAGAGAACCCGGAGAAAGCCGTCCCAGAGAAGATGCGCTTCGCCTGTCGCTCGCCTCAAGCAGCATCTCCGGAAACGATTCAAACGCAATAGTGTCTCTTTTGAAACCGGTGGTGTTGACGTTTGCTATATTGTTTGTGGTAGCGTCCTGGCGCATGGTCTCAGCCATCATCGAAGCAGCAGCCGTGTAGATGCCTCGTATCAAGTGCACCCCTCCCAAATGAAAACCCGCTCTGCCGATGCCGCAGGCGGGCCTGGTCTGCCTTCCATTCGGCGGCTCGGCGGTCATGGCGCATTGCGCTTTAGACCCGTAGCTTTGCGTCACCGTCTTTCAACGGTTTTGCCTTTTTCGTGGACTACTTTCTGTGGTTTTTCTAAACCAGTAAGTGTGGCTTTCTACGCTATAGGCGTAATTCCTTCTTGGAGTTATCAGATTTTTGGGTTAACGCGCTTTGGTCTCCACCGGAAACCCGTGAGGCCGTTTTGAAGGGTTAATAAGGTACTCAAACGCTATTGCGGTACCGCGCGCAACGCAGGATATCGGGTCATCTGCGACTCGCACAGGCACATGTGTCTCCTCTGCCAAAAGAAGGTCAAGCCCGTGCAACAGCGAGCCTCCTCCGGTGAGCACTATACCGCGTTCGGCAAGGTCTGCAGAAAGCTCCGGCGGTACTCGCTCCAACACGTTCTTGACACGGTCTACTATGGCTGTCACACACTCTGCGATAGCCTCTGCTGCCTCTTGAGATGTGACCAAAATCGTCTTTGGCAGCCCTCCTACAAGGTCGCGCCCTCTGACTTCTACACTTGCATCACGCGCCTTGGGATACGCCGTGCCGACCTTTATCTTGATCTCTTCAGCAGTCCGCTCTCCGATAAGCACGTTGTGCTCTTTTCTAACATAGCGCACAATGCTCTCGTCAAACTTGTCACCGGCCATGCGCAGCGACTCGCTCATAACCACTCCGCCAAGAGAAAGCACCGCTATATCTGTTGTGCCGCCTCCAACATCGACCACCATGTTTGCTCCCGGCGTGGCTATGTCCAGCCCGGCTCCGAGCGCTGCGGCCAAAGGCTCTTCAATGAGCAGAGTCGACCTTGCGCCGACCTCTGTTGCCGCTTGCAGCACAGCGCGCTTTTCAACACCCGTTACACCCGAAGGCACGCACACCATCACCCTCGGCCGCGAGAACAAGCTCTTCGCCGCAACTTTGGTCAGAAAGTGCCGGAGCATGGCTTCAGTCACTTCGTAGTTCGCAATCACTCCGTCTTTGAGCGGCCGTATCGCGACAATATTGCCCGGTGTCCGGCCTATCATACGGCGTGCGTCTTCGCCTATGGCCAAAACCTTCTTGCTATCCTGCTCTATGGCAACAACAGACGGTTCTCTCAGCACTACACCTTTACCGGCAACGTATATCAACACTGTGGCAGTGCCCAAATCTACACCTATATCGGTACCCATACCCAGCAACCAGATAAGCCCCCTTGCTCATGCCCAAAGATGCTTCTGCTCGTCCAGAAAACAGAAAAGGCCTTTAGAGCCTTTTATTTCTACAGGGCATGTTACATTCCTCTAGGAGGGCTCAGGTCTCGAGATACTTCTGGCGCGTTGCCTCTCCCCCTCGGATGTGTCGCTCCGCCTTATTGAAATCAAGCACCTCTTTTACCGCCTTTGCCAGGCCTGGGTTTACACGGGGCAGCCTTTCTGTGACATCTTTGTGGACGGTGCTCTTTGACACGTTGAACACCTTTGCAGTCTGCCTCACGGTCGCCCTGGACTCAAGAATATACGCGCCCACATCTTGCACCCGTCTCCAAATCGCTTCATTCACCAGATGGGCCCCCTCCCGGCGTCGTTGGGCGTTCTAGCTCTAGTAGATGTATATGGGGGCACTCTGCCAAAAATGTGAGGCTTCAGACCTTCTGGATACTGCCACAAGCCAGATAACGTCTATCTTGTAAGTGTGGTTATTTACATATGCATATCGAGATAGTATCCTATAACTAACCTCGACATAGTGCGTTTGCTACTCCCAGGGGCAGCAACTTCATCACGTATTGGTGCACAAGGGGGATTACGGTAGATGAGCCTACTACCATATGCACCATCAGTCGGAGCACACTACTGCTTTCACTACGCAAACCTCGGGCAGCTGCGTGACGCTACTTCGAGATGGCTTTCGTGTGTACTCGCGGAGCGTGCTCGAGCAATACTTATCAGTTCTTCCTGCCTTCCGCTGCTTGATGCAGATATCTCGGCGCCTATGTGGAACGCGATCCAAGAAGCGAGGCTTGAGGTGTATTCGTACTCTGACTGGTACCATGAAGGTGGCATGTTCTGCGCCTCCAGGGCCATTGCTTCATGGAATGACGCGATCAAGAGAGCTGCAAGCGATGGATTTGAGGGAGTTGTTGCAATCTGCGACTGTTCATGGGTGGCGGCTTCCGCATGGCAAGAGTTTGCCGCGTATGAGCACGAGCTACATCGGCTGTCACAGCGTTCTGCGTTTGGGGCGTTGTGCTGTTACTCGGTGCCTCGCTCTCATACCCAGTTGCTGCGGGCGGCTGTGGCCTCACACACCAGAACATGGTTCATGCAGGGCTCTATGCTCAACTCTGTGGATTCTGAATCCGCGTCTGCTCATTTTGACTGGCTACACACGCAAACCTCGTTGCCCTATACAAAAAGCAGAGAGAAGCCCGTTGTCAACTGCAACAACTGCGCTTCGCTCGCAATCTGTCATGGACAAAGACAGATCTCTAGGCAAGAATCACTCAAGGCCGCCACTTGCACGCTGCCGTACAGAGGCTACCCCAAGGATATGGTCGGCATAATGGGAAAAGAACGGCATGCATCGCTCAAGAATGCGAACAAACTCGTCTTAAGCCAATCAGCCAGATGGGCGGGATACCATCTGCTGGCGCCCGTATCCGATGACTGCAGCATAGACAGACCGGGGAAGGAGTAAGCCATCTCATGGCACGCAACTGCTGGGACTCGTTCATAGGCATGCCGCTTCCGGTGCTAGTGGTGTGTGCCACAACACACAGATTGTTACATGCGAATGTGCACTCCGAATCGTTCTTTGACTGTCACCAGAACAATCTTACGCAGATGAGATGGGGCGACCTGGTTGCCGGAGTAGACGATGAGGTAACTCTCATGCCCGGATTCTGCCCTTCGGTCACTTACAGGTCGGCCTGTGGCGAACTGCGCTGGGCTGACACTTTCGTATCTTCGCTTGAGCAACAAGATGGTAGCCAGGTTTTCGTGGTCACGTTGCACGACACTACTCACACTCGCACTGTAGAGTGTTCGCTCCGCGAAACGTGCCACATGTTTCGTGTGATGCTAGATAGCGCCGATGTGCTTGCGCTCATACTGGATAACTCGGGTAGGATAGTGTACGCCAATCGCTGCCTGACAGACCTGCTCGGCATGAGAGGAAGGCCGCTGTCCATCCAGCTGCGAGACTTCTTAGCAAAACAAGAGGATGTCTCGCCATCCGAAGAGTACAGTTGTGCACTCAGTACGGCAACAGGCGACGTCGTTAGCGTACTCTGGCGCAAAGTTGCTCTAGGCGATGCATCGGGGAACCAAAAGGCTGTGGCGCTTCTTGGCACGCACACACAGTAAGATAGCAGAGCACCCTCTTAGACTGGGTGCTCCGCCATAGGTCATATCCGCTACTGCCCGATATCCTGCATGTACCGAGTCGGATCAACGGGTACACCGTCCAACCTCGCCTCAAAATGCAGATGTGGCCCTTTGTCTTGCTTCAGAAACCCCGGATTTCCGATTCTTGCAATCACCTGATTCTGTGATACACTATCACCCACCGCTGCAACCGGCGCGTCGAGCCCAGCATAGAAGGTAACAAGTCCCTTTCCATGGTCGATCATGATCTGCAGTCCCATTATCTCGTCAGAGACCACGTCGATGATAGTTCCCGACATCACTGCTTTCACAGGAGTGCCAACTTCCTGCTCGATGTCTATGCCGCTGTGGTAACGCCAATCGCCGAACACCGGCGAGTAGTACCAGCTAAGCCCTGTTAGCACTCCTCCGGAGACCGGGCGTGCCAGACTGGGTTCGAACTGTTCTTCCTCTTCTGCTGTTTCTTCTGCTTTGGGTTCTGGTTCGGTCACAGGGCGAGGCGGAGCAACACTTGGCTCGATCGACTCCGGTAGACGCGAGGTATCAATCGACCTCTCGGTAACCGTAATAGTCGGCGCTCGTTCTAGCACTTCTCGCGGCTCGACCACAAAGCGCGCCCTCTCGACTCTCATACCCCAGTAAAACGACGCGGTCGCAACCGCCACAATGAATACAATTGCCACAAGCGACTTGAGTTCTGAAGACCTGACTAAGCTAAGCGCTGTACTCTTGGCTTTTTGGTACCATGCGCCAGCATTTCGTTTACGCCTGGTTCTCATGCTAATCACCCCAGGCGAAATTATCTCCATAATATGGTTCTTATATGCAGTGCCTACCTGGACTCGAACATTGACTGCACACGAGTTCCGGTGAAGTAGTGCGCCAGTATCTGCTCGGCCGTATATCCTTGCCTAGCCATGCCGTCTGCACCGTACTGGCACATTCCAACCCCATGGCCGTAGCCGGTAACCGAAAATCTTATGCTGTCAGCTGACACCTCCCAGCCTATTTTGGTCGAGTCGAGACCTAGCAGTTTTCGCAGTTCGGTGCCCTTAAGTCTTATGCCGCCTACGCTTAGGTCTATCAGTCGGCCGCTAGCGCTGCTTTTCAGCACTTCTATTACCTTTCTGCCTTCAAGACGCGCCATGACCGGGATGCCTGATGCTTGTTCGTCGAGCCGACTTGCGAACTCGGTCAAACTCATCTCTACTACGCTGTACATTCTGGGAGAGTCTTTGCAGCCTAGGCATTCGACAGAACGCAGATACGGTAGTGCCTTCTGCCACACTGCTTCAGAGTCTTCTGTACGCCCGCCGCAAGTCGAGTGGTACACCGGGTCTATAGGTAGTCCTCGGTGCGTCACTATCAGACCGTGGGTCTGGCGCACAGCATCTTCGATCTTCGCCCAGTTGCGTGCAGCAGCGAGCGCGCCCCAGCGTGCTTTGGCTTCGCTTTCGGAAATCCATGCCTGAACATGCGATGGCTCATCGCATATGTCCGCTTCGGGATGACACTCCACGCCGCTCCCGCCGAACGCGCGCATGCGGATTACTGCGTAAGTCCTGGCTGCTATCGCCTGCGCCTTCAGCGCTTCGGGATGAAACAAAGCGGGCATCTCTGCTGCAACCACACCTATCACGTAATCTTCAAGGTCGAGAGTAAGCAGCGTTCCGCTGGAGTGGCTGTACAAGTTTATGCTTAGCGGAACTTGAGGCGGCCACGTCTTGCTGGGCACAACTGTACAGCCCCTCGCGAGGAGCGAAGGAACCACCAGCATACCGAACATCATGAAGAAGAGGTAGAACAGCACCAGCTTGCGCAACAGGTCACACCCCGCCCCGGGCATAATCACTCCCAGCTACTCTATTGCCCGAGTAGGCTGTGTATGACCATCGTCGCACGCGTTATGTAAGACCTCAGTCGGTTACGAAGTTTGAAACGCTCTTGACGCTTGTTTCAGCTCAGCGACGAACCTGCCAACACTTTCGATCCTCGTTTCGGCACAAGCACTATCCATCAGCTGGATAAGCGCACTTGCAGTTATGACACCGTCCGCAAGTCCGCGCAACTGCGTTACGTGAGCCGCATTTGAGATCCCAAAACCCACTACAAGAGGCACAGAGGTGTGTTCACGCGCACGCTTGAGAAATGGAGATAGTTCCTGAGATAGTTCATCCCGGGCTCCTGTTACACCGGTGACAGACACGCAGTATATGAACCCTTCTGCGCTGGTTGCGATCTTACACATGCGCTCATCAGTTGTTGTAGGCGCCATGAAGGGTATCAGACAGAGATCCGCTTCACTCAAGGCAGTTCGCAATTCGCGCGATTCTTCAGGAGGCAGGTCTGGAACAATTAGCCCATCGGCGTCTGCTTCTTTGAGCTGATGTGCGGTCTCAGCAAGACCCTTCGCCAAGAACACATTGTAGTAACTCATAAGCAGAATAGGCATGCGCACTCCCAGCTTCCGGCGGGCGATCTGCACCACGTTGATACACTGGTCTAAGGTGACGCCGTTTTGCAGAGCCTTGTGCGAGGCCTGCTGGATAGTCACTCCGTCAGCTACAGGATCGGAGAACGCTACCCCCAGTTCGAGTGCGTCAGCGCCTGCGATCTCCAGCGCTTTCATGAGTTCCAGCGTCGTGTCGATGTCTGGGTATCCACATTGCAGATACGGCATGACAGCCATCTCTTTGGCCTCTTTGAGTCGCGCAAACATGTTATCAAGTCGCCTAAGATGACTCATGTAAGACTCACCCCCAGTTCGGATGCAACTGTGCTCATGTCTTTGTCTCCTCGACCTGACAGGTTCACGAGCACGGTATGCTGCTTTGGTAACTGCGCCGCTATCTGCATAGCGTGGTATACGGCATGAGCGCTCTCGAGCGCAGGTATAATGCCTTCTGTACCTGCAAGCGACCGAAATCCCTCGAGCGCGTGTTCATCAGTCACCGCTACGTACGTTGCCCTGCCACTCCGCTTATAGTAGCTGTGCTCAGGCCCCACCGCCGGATAGTCCAACCCGGCAGATATGGAGTGTGTGCCCAGGACTTGGCCGAAACTGTCTTGGAGCACATATGTGTAAGTACCATGCAACACGCCCGGCGTGCCGCTACACAACGTTGCCGAGTGCTCGCCCGTGCCGAGGCCGCGTCCTGCGGCTTCAACTCCGACCAGGTTCACTCCTTCGTCTTGGTAGAAAGCATGAAAGATCCCCATGGCGTTTGACCCACCTCCGACACACGCCACAATAGTGCCGGGTAGACTACCAGTCGCATCAAGCATCTGCTGCCTTGCTTCCTTCCCGATAACGCTCTGGAAATCGCGCACTATTCTCGGATACGGATGCGGCCCCACCACAGATCCCAGCATGAAATAGGTGTGCTTTACGTTTGTCACCCAGTCCCTGAACGCCTCATTGACCGCGTCTTTTAGCGTACGGCTGCCCGTTGTCACGGGCACAACACGCGCTCCCAGCATCTTCATGCGAAACACGTTGAGCGATTGCCGCCTGACATCTTCATCGCCCATATAGACGATGCACTCTAACCCGAGCATCGCACATACGGTTGCGCATGCCACCCCATGCTGGCCGGCGCCGGTCTCTGCTATGACTCGGTGCTTTCCCATGCGCTTTGCCAAGAGCGCTTGGCCTAACGCATTGTTGATCTTGTGCGCTCCGGTATGAGCCAAGTCTTCACGCTTCAGAAATATGCGTGTACCACCTGCGAGCCTGGCAAGCCTACTAGCTTCATATAGAGGCGTCGGACGCCCCACATATTCGCGCGCTAGCTTGTCCAGTTCGACCCAGAACTCGGTGTCAGAACGCAAACACTCATAAGCGCTCGAAAGTTCGTCTGTAGCCGGCATCAGCGTCTCAGGTATGAACCTACCACCGAACTCGCCGAAATGCCCGTCTTGTAGTTGCCTCAAGAGTCATCACTCCTAGCATCTCGTTCTATGAGCGCCTCGCTGTCACGAACAGCCCTAAGAAAATCGCTCACCTTTGAGATATCTTTTCTGCCTGACGTCTCTACGCCAGAAGACACATCCACGCCCCAGGGCCTCACTGCGCGTATCGCACTGCCGACGTTACTGGAAGTCAGTCCACCTGCAAGTAGTATGCGGCGCGAACGCGAAAGCACGGAAGCACCCTTGTATTCCCATGACACACCCGTGCCACCCCAAGCGCCGTGCACAGGAGCGTCGACGCACAGCAGAGCAACATCCTCTTTCGGGTAACGCCCAGCCGCATCTAGAAACCATGGTTCGCTCGGCGTTCCTTGAGCCAAGAACCCGTGTATGCTCTTTATGACGGGCAGGTCTAACATCTTTGCCACCTGAACACACTCTCTCGCCGACTCGTTACCTGCAAGCTGCACGTACTCCGGCCGACATGCGGTGCAGAACTCTAAGATATCGCCAAGAGGTTGATTCACAAACACCAGAACCAGCCCGGCGCAAGATCCGGTGAGTGCATCGCGAATCTTGAGTGCAGTTTCCAGAGAGACGCTTCGCTTGCTTTTCGGGTAGAGCACAACTCCTACCATATCTGCTCCTGCACGCGAGGCATGTGCAGCATGCTCCGGTTCTTGTACCCCACATATCTTTGTAGCAATCGACACCTCAGTCATCTCCTCGAGCCATTTTGCCGGCATCTACGAGTTCGCGCGTGAGAGCTGCTGCGTCTTGCGCCCTCACTAGCACCTCACCTACAAGCACGGCCTGTACACCATACCCGGCGACTTCAAGCACATCGAGGCGGTTTCTTATGCCGCTTTCGCTGACCACCGGCACATGCGCAGGGACCAGTGGCCGAATCTTCTTGGTGACCTTTATGTCTGTGGCAAACGTCCTGAGGTCACGGTTGTTGATCCCTATCAACCCTGCACCGGCCCCAAGCGCAACGCTCACTTCTTGCGCGTCGTGCACTTCCACAAGCGGTAGCATACCGAGATGCAAGCACAGTTCTACAAGCCGTGCGAGTTCTTCGGGTTCTCTAGTGATCGCTGCTATGAGTAGAACTGCGTCTGCGCCCCTGGCACGAGACTCGTACACCTGGTATTCATCAAACACAAAGTCCTTTCTTAAGACCGGAATCGTGGTCGCGGCCCTTACGCGTTCTAGATCATCGAGCGTTCCGTCAAAATGCATGTCTGTAAGCACAGAACAGCACGAGGCGCCGTTTCGCTCGTACACCGTTGCCTGTGCGACCACATCAAGCAGAGGCGCCAGATTCGGCTTTGACGGTGACGCACGCTTGACCTCCGCTATGAGGGACACGGCTTCGGAATCGAGCGCGTGTTTGAACTCTCGCGGCTCTGGCGCTTTGGCCGCCAAGACAGATATCCGCCGGATAGGCGCCTTGAACTTCGCAGCCTCTACTTCACGCCTCTTTTGGCAAACAATCTGCTGGAGTATACCGCTCATGCTACAGAGCCCTCTTTCTCAATCGCGCCGAGTCGGTTCGACTCCGCAACAAGCGCACGTAGCGTTCCGAGAGCAGCACCGCTATCTATACTATCAGCCGCAAGCCTTACTCCATGTGTCATTGAAGTTGCCCTTCCCGACACGTAAAGGCCCGCTGCCGCGTTCAGCAGGACAGTGTCGCGTGGCGCGCCCGGTTCTGCTTCGAGCACTGCCATTACAATCTTTGCATTGTGCTCTGGACTTCCACCAGATATGGCCGAGATGGGTGCTTGCTTAAGCCCCAGCTCTCTCGCTCTCAACGAGTAGTTCCTGACCTCAGTACCCGTCCACTCACACACCGCATTGGTGCCGGAAAGCGAGAGTTCGTCCACACCGCCCGCTCCATGTACAACAAGCGCACGGCGCGAGCCAAGCTGGCCAAGCGCATGTGCCATCCGCGACATCACAAAGGGATTAGACACCCCAATAACTTGGTAGGGCGCGCCGGCCGGGTTCGTTAGCGGCCCGAGCACGTTGAAGATGGTACGCACACCTATCTCGCGCCTAACTGGAGCAACGTGCTTCATCGCAGGATGGAACGTCTGCGCGAACATGAATGCGATTCTCGTTTCTGCAAGACATTGTGCGACAGAGCCAGGACTCAGCACGATGTTGACCCCGAGAGCCTCTAGTACATCTGCTGAACCGCAAGCAGAGGACATGGCTCTGTTACCGTGCTTTGCGACGGGTTGTCCTGCGCCTGCTATGACAAACGCCGCGGCAGTAGAGACATTGAATGTGCCGACTCCATCACCGCCTGTGCCACAAGTATCCACCGCATCTAGGCTTGTGTGCACTCTCCTGGCTTTCTGCCTCATGACGCTCGCCATAGCCTGTATCTCTTCGCATGTCTCTCCCTTTATTCGTAACGCCGTGAGAAACGAGCTTACCTGCGCGCTTGTTGCGCCGCCTTCCATTATCTGCTGCATAGCGCACGACGCCTGTTCCTCACTCAGGTCTCTGCCTTCTATGAGTGCCTGAAGCGTTCTCTTTATCATGCGAGCACCTTCCTTTCTACCGTACTGCACACGTCCATAAACCGCCCGAGAAAACTCTTGCCCACGTCGGTCATGATCGACTCCGGATGGAATTGCACCCCGAATAGCGGCAAGTGCACATGTCTGATCCCCATTATGTCGCCGGTTTCTGTCCAGGCGGCTATCTCAAGCTCTTCGGGGAAGCCTGAGCGCGCGACGACAAGCGAATGGTAGCGCGCTGCTGTGAATGGGTTGGGTAGTCCTCTATACAAGTCACGTCCGTTGTGATGCACAAGCGAAGTCTTACCGTGCATCAAGACCGGAGCACGCACCACTTTTGCTCCGAACGCCTGTCCTATGCACTGATGACCAAGACACACTCCGAGAACAGGCGTAGTCTGATCTGCTTCCAGAACGAGCTCGAGACAAATACCTGCTTGGTCAGGAGTGCACGGCCCCGGCGAAAGCACAATGGCTGTTGGCCTGAGGCTTCTGACCTCTGTGAGGTTTATCTTGTCGTTTCGCCTAACAAGCACGCTTGAGCCGAGTTCTTCAAGGTACTGCACAATGTTGTACGTAAACGAATCATAGTTATCTATGACCAAGAGCATCATCTCAGCCCCTTTCACCAGACTCGACACCAGCTGCATCGTCTAGCGCACGAAGCATCGCTTCGGCTTTTCTAAGGCACTCATCGTGCTCTCTCTTTGGGTCAGAGTCTGCAACTATGCCGGCTCCTGCCTGCACATATGCCATCTTGTCCTTAAGTAAGATGGTGCGTATGGTTATCGCGAGGTCGAGGTTGCCTGAGTAATCGAAGTAGCCTGTGGCTCCTCCGTAAGGCCCCCTCTGAGTGGGCTCAAGCTCTGAGATTATCTGCATTGCCCTAATTTTGGGCGCCCCAGATAGCGTACCCGCGGGAAACGCGGACTTGGCCGCGCTGTACTGAGATACATCGTCTCTCAATTCTCCTCTCACGCCTGACACTATGTGCATGACGTGGGAGTACTTCTCAACATCCATCAGCGTGTCAACTTTGACGCTTCCGGGCTTGCACACACGTCCAAGGTCGTTGCGCGCAAGGTCAACAAGCATGACGTGTTCGGCGCGCTCTTTCTCGTCTGCCAGAAGCTCTCTTACGAGTGCATCATCCTCTCGTGCGGTGCGACCTCGGGCTCTCGTTCCTGCAAGCGGTCGCGTATACGCGACCCGATCTTCAACTCTCACAAGCATCTCGGAAGAAGCACCTGCAAGCTGAAAGTCACCGAAATCGAAGTAGAACATATACGGTGAAGGGTTTATGCTCCTTAGCGCACGGTACACTTTAAACGGGTGGCAGTGTGCCTCGCGCGCAAACCGTTGTGAAATGACAACTTGGATGGCATCTCCGGCTGCTATGTACTCTTTGACCCTTGACACTTTGGACATGAACTCCTCGGGCTGTTGGTTGCAGAAGACAGCGCCCCCGACTCGCGCTTCTTTCAGCGCTCGCTCGTCGACCGGCCTTTTCAATCTTGATGCAACCTGTTCGATTCTTTCTGCCGCACGCTCGTACTCTGCGTGGATGTCCCGATCGGTTCTTATATGAGAGATGATGTAGGCGTCGCGTTTTACATGGTCAAACGCGATGACAAGGTCACAGAAGAGCAGCACGGCTTCGGGAGTGGCCAGGTCGTGCACATCCGGTGCGTCGATGCTCTCGAAGCGAGATACACACTCGTACGCCAGGTAGCCCGCCGCACCGCCCGCAAACCTCGGCATGCCCGGCACACGCACAGATTTGAGAGGATCAAGATAGTGGCTAATTGCAGCCAAAGGGTCGGAGAACTCTGTTGTGGCCTCGCGCGTATTTTGCAGTCTATGCTCAACATACGTTCTTCCGTTTTCGAAACGCATGACCATGTACGGCTCTAGCCCAATGTACGAATAGCGGCCTACATGTTCTCCACCTGTCACGCTCTCCAGTAAGAACGAGTTCTTTCCGAGTGCTGCTTTCATGTAGCAAGACACCGGCGTTTCGAGGTCGGCTCGTATTTGCTTGCACACCGGAACAAGATTACTTGTGCCAGCATACTTCTGCACTTCTTCACGCGATGGATAGTAGGTCAAGACAGTTCACCCCTTGTCGATTCGCACCTGTCTCGTCACGGCTGAGAGAAAACAAAAACCCCTCGCTCCCGAAGGGGCGAAGGGCATAATGCCTTTTCGCGGTGCCACCCGACTGGACACCATCACCAGCTGAGCCGGATACAGTGTCTTCCTCATAACCGCTACTCTCTGCACCTATTGAAAACAGGCAACAGATTCATACCGGGTCCCGTGGTAACGGCGGAACAACCCGGCGACTCCTACTCGGCACTTGTGCCGTTCGGGCCGCAACTCGCAGGCCCATTCTGCTTCGCTCGCGCCACCGGGCTCGCACCGTTTCCCGGCTCTCTGAGGCGTCTGACAGAAGCGTACTAGTCCTGTTCATCGTCGTTGATACTATTAGGTACGAGTATACGCGTCTTGGCCAGTTTGTCAACCTTTGTGCGCCAATTCTTTACGCCGTGGTCTTTATCCGGCTGGGTAGCGGATCAGGCATACGTCCGATCACTTTGAGTTCGTTATACATCCTACGCACTTGCGGAACTGTGAGCGCAACTCTTTCGCACGCATCTTTGGCCGCTTTCGAAGGTACCCATCCCATAAGAAATACGAGGCCGTCTTTCGCACGCACCATAACATGCTCCGTGTATGCGCTAGAGTGTGAGCTGCGTTTGAGTGCCGTAATGACTTTCCTGCTGAGCGCCCAGTCGCTGAACCGGAACTCTTCGTCCATCATGGCGACACCCCGCTTTCATTATACATCACAAACTGACAAAACTCCCGGATAATTCATTTAACACCTTGGTTGCAAAGCAAAATAGGCGAGCATCGCTCGCCCCTGAGACTTTACATCTGTTGTTATGAAACCTGCAACATACGTTGTATCGCGAGGTTTGCCCGCACTGCTACATCGTGCGGCACCCTGACCTGGTTCTCCAGTCTGCCTTCAACCAAGTTTTCGAGTACCCAACATAGGTGGTACGCACGCACTTTGGACATGTCTTCGCACACACTTCCGTCCGGAGCCAGATGCAAGACCTTGCGATCAGAGAGTGTCTTGGCAAGACGCTCGACAAGATTCTTCTCTGTTCCGACCATCCACGTAGAGCCAGACGGCGACTCCTTGATGTACTGGATGATCTGTTCTGTCGAACCCGCCTTGTCCGACATCTTGACTACGCTGTCCGGGCACTCTGGATGTACTGCAACGTTCACCGAAGCATAGATCTCTCTCGCACTCTGCACATGCTGCTCACTGAACCGCTGATGCACCGGACAGTAACCGTCCCACACGACAAGACGAGGAGTCTCGCTCGCCTCTAGATGACCGGAACGCAGCCATTTCGCAATCCTGTTTTCGGGTATGCCTATTTCGCGGCCTGTGTTGCGACCTAGATGCTCATCGGGTGTGAACAAGATGCAGTCCCCTTGTTTGAGAGCCCATGAGAAGACACTTGCGGCGTTCGACGAAGTACACACCGCTCCACCATGCTCGCCGCAGAACGCCTTTATCTCGGCAGACGAGTTCATATACGTCACAGGCACAGCCGAAAGTCCCATCTCGAGAAGATGCTTCCAGCATTGCTTCAGATGTTCATACGTCGCCATATCCGCCATCGGGCAGCCAGCATCCATCACAGGCAGTATGACTTTGCGGTTGGCATCTGTCACGATGTCTGCTGTCTCGGCCATGAAGTGCACTCCACAGAACACGATGAACTCGGCAGACGAACATGTGAGTGCCTTCTTAGCCAGCTGGTACGAATCTCCGGTGAAGTCCACGTGTTGTATGACTTCATCAAGCTGGTAATGGTGTCCCAGTATGATCAGTCTGTCACCCAGTGTACTCCTTGCCTGTTCTATCCTCGCACCGACCTCTACTTGAGGAAGCTCCCTGTAGTACACGATATCCCGGTTCACTCTGCCATCTCCAGTTGGATGCTTAGGTCTAACGCCTTTACGGAATGCGTCAACCAGCCCATAGACATCAGGTCGACACCCGTTCTGGCAACGTCTACACAATTGTCGAGAGTTATATTTCCTGACGCCTCAAGCAAGCATCTAGCAGATGTTATGCATACCGCTTCTCGCATTTGCTCTAGGTCCATGTTGTCCAACATGATGGCATCAGGCTTACATGTTAGCGCTTCTTCCAGTTCTTCTAAATTGGTGACTTCGATCTCCACTTTAACCATGTGGCCCACGGTCGCGTGCACCCTATCTAGCGCTGCCTTGATTCCCCCTGCCACTCTTATGTGGTTCTCCTTTATGAGCACGCCGTCATCAAGCCCAAACCGGTGATTAACACCGCCTCCCATGCGCACCGCGTATTTGTCTAACATGCGCAGCCCGGGAACGGTCTTCCTAGTGTCTATGACCTTGGTGTCGTACTCTTTCACGCGCTCAACCACCTGCGAGGTGGCTGTCGCAATTCCGCACATGCGCTGCAGAATGTTAAGAGCTACTCTTTCTGCACTGAGCAGCGCTCTCGCGTTGCCCGAAAACCGCATGATCTCATCGCCTGCGCAAACATCGTCACCGTCTTCAAAATGCGCAACGATGTCCACATGGGGATCGAGCATCATAAAACAGCAACGCACTACATCAAGCCCGGCAAGCCTTCCCGGCTGTTTAGCAAGAAGCTTACCTCGAGCCCTGAGATGTGCCGGCACGATCGTATCTGTGGTCAGGTCTCCTCTGCCTATGTCTTCTCCGAGCGCCTGTTCAACAACGCGCTTTACCAACATGTCATTTAGACTCTGCACCAACCGGGTGTGCCCCCTTGGCTGTTCTGTTGTTACGACGAAGGCCGAGAACTCGGCTATATGCTGGCTCGTATGATACCAGATACTGCTGTCTTGTCAAGTGTTAAGACACGTCGGTCGTGTCTTGTCATGTTGGACACTCTCGTTAATCTCATCTTTTGTCACGCTAACCAATGAGAGCTGCAATCGCTCGCCTGAGATGAAGCAATTCTGCACTGAATGCACACAAAAACTTCACACAGACGTGGTATATATTATGGAGACAACTTAGGAGGACTCGCATGCCTAACAAGCCCTCAGACCGATTCAGCAAAGTAGCACGTCGAGTTGTGCAATCCTTATTCGTGTTGGTGGTACTATACACCAGTATTGGCCGTCAACTCGGCTGGAAGACACCCACGGTAGACGCGCTCTGCCCCTTCGGCGCCATCGAAAACCTCTGGCACCTTCTCACAAGCGGGATATACATCGGAAAGATATTTCCTTCTAACATGGTGATCGGCGGCGCATTCATTGCCGCGGTGCTGGTTGCCGGCGGTGCTTTCTGCGGCTGGATATGCCCCATGGGCACTCTTCAAGACTTGCTTTCTGCAATAAGGAAGAGACTGCGGCTTCCACAAATCCGCATCAGTCACACGGTAGAGAAGTACGGTTCTCTCATGAGGTTTGTCGTGCTGTTCGGTATTCTCGCGATTACCATAAGGCAAGTTGAACTCGTGTTTGCATCCGTATGCCCTTACAGAAGCATATTCGGGCTTAGCTGGCTGTTCTCGCCGCATGCGGGCGACTGGCTTGCGTACGCCATAGCAGGGGCGATTATTGTCGTGTCACTGTTTGTGTCGAGGTTTTGGTGCCGCTTTCTCTGCCCTCTGGGCGCGGTCGTCTCGGTCGCCGCAAGACTCAGCCCCGCGAGGCTTTTCCGTAACCAAGAGACATGCACAAGTTGTGGTCTCTGCGAAAGAGTGTGCCCTATGAACTGCGCGATACAGAATACGAAGCATCCCACGGCAACATGCAATATGTGCCTTGAATGTGTTAGGGTCTGTGCGCCGGGTTCTCTTGCCACAGGTTTCATAAAACCGTTTGGCACGCGCTTAAGCCAGTTGCTTCCGAAGTTGGGCGTTGTGGCGTT
Organism: uncultured Pseudomonadota bacterium; assembly: GCA_964417635.1. Lineage (GTDB taxonomy): Bacteria > Bacillota > Sulfobacillia > JAUYEF01 > JAUYEF01 > CAYQIY01. The sequence goes on from CAYQIY010000002.1 coordinate 169,054, forward strand.
CTGCGTGGTAATCTTCACCGGAAGCGCACTGGGTCTTTTCGAGACGGCAGCAAAAGGTCAGGCATTTTTCTCATCGGTTGCTTCTGGTGTTAGGCTCGACCCGCTCGACATTCGCGGGTGGATGAGTCTCAACGATGTTTCGAAGGCCACCGGCGTGCCGATAGAGTTTCTGCTTGAAGAAGCAGGACTACCTATAGACACGCCACTAGACTTGCGCATGAGCGAATTAGAAAGGCTGATTGGTTTCGAGACCGATGATGCGCGCGAGATAGTTGCGCACTACTACGAGCTTTTCCCGGATACTCAGATAGAGGCATCTCCGGTGGAATCTGCTGGCAGGGGACAGTTCTCACAAGTCTCAGACGGTTCTCTTCGGGGTAGGCACACAATCGATTATATCCTCAACACCTACGACGTATCTGGGGAGTGGCTGCTGCAAGAACTTGGTCTACCGCTGGATACGCCCAAAAGCGCGAGTCTTCGGTCTTTGGGCATAGAGCCTGAGAGAGTGCTCCGGTTGCTAGGCGAAGAGAGGGCTAGGTAACAGTCACCCTCTCTACATCTACACCGAGCGAGCGTAGTTTGGGAACGAAGTCCACATAGCCTCTGTCTATGTGTTCAAGGCCACTCACCTCGGTTACTCCTTCGGCTCTTGTCGCGAGCAGCAACAGAGCCGCGCCAGCCCTGAGGTCGGTGGCCTTTACCTGAGCTCCCCAGACTCTGGGCGCTCCTCTTACAATTGCGCTGCGGCCTTCTATCTTGATGTGTGCTCCCATCCTTTTCATCTCAGGTACGTGCATGAATCTGTTTTCGAATACACTCTCGGTTATGATGCTTGTGCCGCACGCCACGCACATCAGCGCCATCATCTGCGGCTGCATATCCGTTGGAAATCCCGGATACGGCAAAGTCTTTATATCTACCGCAAGCGGCCTTCTGCCTGCACTTGCCGCGACTGCCGTCTCATTCTGCTCGTACACGCGTGCGCCTGTCTCGCGCAGTTTTGCCATTACAGGCTTTAGATGTTCCGGTACCACATTCTCTACGAATACCTCTCCGCCGGATATGGCGGCCGCCACAAGGTACGTGCCGGCTTCAATTCTATCGGGTATGACAGTGTATTCAACAGGTTGAAGTCGCCTGACTCCATCTATGCGCACAAGATTTGTGCCTGCTCCACGGATGTCTGCGCCCATATTTGACAGGAAGTTTGCGAGATCCACTATTTCAGGCTCTTCTGCCGCGTTCTCTATGAATGTCGAACCTCTGGCGAGCACCGCTGCCATCATTGTGTTCTCTGTAGCACCTACGCTGGGGTAGTCAAGGTAGATCCTGTTGCCGTAAAGTCCCCGCGGCGCGGCGACCTGCACGTAACCGTTGCCCAAGCAAACTGATGCTCCGAGCTGCACAAATCCTTTTAGGTGTAAGTCTATGGGGCGTGAGCCTATTGCACAGCCTCCCGGTAGGGACATTCGCGCATACCCCAGCTTAGCGAGAAGAGGTCCCATTACCAGAAACGAGGCTCTCATTCGCCTCACCAGCTCATACGGCGGCTCTGAACTTCTGATACCACTCGTATCGCATAGCATGCTTCTCGCGCCGAGTTGGCGGATATCTGCACCAAGGCTCAGCATGACATCTCGGATGCTGTTCACATCGTCGAGTCTTGGCACGTCGCGGAGCACACACGCGCCGTCAGCGAGAATAGACGCCGCGATTATAGGTAGCACAGCATTTTTCGAGCCTTCGATGCGCACTTTTCCGCGAAGCGGCAAACCGCCTCTTATGCGTGCAATTTCCAAAACAGTTCTCCCCTCCCGGAAGAACCTGCTGTTGCCAGCGCTTTCCAGTATTCTTCACCGTTAGTGTTGGACGTAGCCGAATAGCGTATACAAGCAGCATCGTTGTTTTGACTGGAGTCAAAAGAAAAACGTGGTGTTGTCTCACCACGTCTCGAAGTGTCTATGTTCTGCGCGGTATCAGTGCGCTCTTACTATGTCTTTGATTTTCATTAGCCTTGATGCATTCGAGCGTTCCATCTCAGCAAGTTTCATCGAAATCATCTTCACGCTGGCGGTGAGTTCTGGTATAAGCACGTACTCGAGCGCGTTCACCCTGCGCCTTGTCTTCTCTATCTCATCGGCGAGCAGTTCAACTGCGCGCTCAACCTCGGCCAGTTTCACCATCAGCGGAAGCACTTCTGCATAGTTCAAAAGCGCCGTGTCCAGTTCTCCGGAAGTTGTGGCGTATCCGTATGCGTAACCGGAGCCCTTTTTCTCGAGATCAAACACCGGTACGACTACGTTCATTATGTGCCTTGATGAAGCAGATACCTCTACGCGCTCGTTCGTTCCCATGAACGCTTCTTCCATAGTCTCGGGCGTCATCACCGCTCGTGCAGACAAAAAGCTCTGGTATGCCAGTTGAATCTTCTTCTCTACCTCTTGTCTTAACTCGTGGTTCTTGCGCACCAAAACCATGAACTCTTTTACGAGCTCATCTCGTTTATCTTTTAGTAGTTTGTGGCCTCTTACCGCCATCTTGACGCGCCCCTTGAGCTTCAGCAGCTCCATCCGGGTCGCGTTGCCTTTAGCTTCCATTCGTGGCCCCCCTCAACAGGGTTCGGTGATTACGAGCCGGCCGCAGTATCCTCGTCTACCTTTGGCAAGAACTCCTCTATGTGCTCATCAGACACACGCTTGAGTTCAGACCGCGGTAGCAGCGTCATGAGTTCCCATCCGATATCCAAGGTTCGCTCGATGCTGCGCTCCTCGTTGATTCCCTGGCGCACAAACCTGGCCTCAAACTCATCTGCGAACTTGAGAAACGCTCTGTCTTGGACGGTGAGCGCGGCCTCGCCGAGCACTACAGCGAGCTCACGCGCCTCGCGACCTCTGTCGTACGCACCAGAGAGTTCGTTAAGCACCCCGGCGTGGTCTTTTCGGGTCTTATCCGGTCCGATACCTTTGTCTTTCAGCCGCGAGAGCGACGTTGACACGTTAATGGGCGGGTAGATGCCCTTTTTGTGAAGTTCACGCGACAGAATGATCTGGCCCTCTGTGATGTAGCCTGTTAGATCAGGGATCGGGTGAGTCTTGTCGTCTTCAGGCATGGTGAGGATAGGTATCTGCGTAATGGAACCGTCTTTGCCGCCTATCCTTCCAGCTCGCTCGTATATCATGGCGAGGTCTGTGTACATGTATCCCGGGTAGCCTCGTCGTCCGGGAACCTCTTTCCTTGCAGCCGATACCTCTCGTAGCGCCTCGCAGTAGTTGGTCATGTCTGTCAGGATGACGAGAACGTGCATACCCTTTTCGAACGCCAAGAACTCGGCAGTCGTCAGCGCCATTCTGGGTGTGGCGATCCTCTCGATAACAGGGTCGTCGGCGAGGTTTATGAACAACACTGCCCTCTCGATGGCGCCAGTCTTGCGGAAGTCGCTGATGAAGTAATCCGCCTCTTCGAACGTTATCCCCATCGCGGCGAACACAACAGCGAAGTTCTGGCCGTGACCGCGCACTTTGGCCTGCCTTGCGATCTGCGCCGCCATCTCTGGGTGCGGAAGTCCTGCACCTGAGAATATGGGCAGCTTCTGTCCACGCACGAGCGGGTTCATGCAGTCTATCCCCGAGATCCCAGTCTGGATGAACTCAGACGGATACGCCCTGGCGTACGGGTTCACAGGGTTGCCGTTGATATCCAGCCGCGCCTGCGGCATTATCTTCGGGCCGTTGTCTATCGGGCGTCCAAAGCCGTCAAACACCCGGCCCAACATCTCATCCGAAACCGGCAACTCGATAACCCGGCCAAGAAAACGCGCCTTCGCCTTTTGGATGTCGATACCGACCGTGCCTTCGAACAGCTGCACCAGCGCTTTGCCCGCATGCGCCTCAAGCACCTTGCCACGTCGAATCTCTCCGTCGGGCAGTTCGACCTCGACCAGTTCATCATAGTGCACGTTGTCCACGCGGTCGACGAGCATCAAGGGCCCGCTTACTTCTGTTATTGTCCTGTACTCTTTGAGCATTTGTAGTAAGCCTCCGTTTGGTAGCAGGGCTTCAGGAGGGCATGTCTGCCCTGATCTGTTCTTCTATGGAATCGAATTCAGACAACTGGTCTTCGGGTATCAGCCTCGCGCGCGCTATTCTGTCGCGTACGGAAAGCGAAAGCAGCTTATCCAGCGACGCTCCACGCTCAACCGCTTCGAGTCCCACTTCGTGGAACATCAAGATCAGCCTCAATATCCTGTACTGCTTCTCAAGCGAGCAGTACGTGTCTATCTCGTGAAACGCGCTCTGGTACAAGAAGTCTTCTCGCAGAGACTTTGACGTCTCCAGCACCATACGCTGCCTGGCAGAAAGCGCATCCAGCCCGACCAGCCTCACAATTTCCTGAAGTTCGGACTCTTGCTGCAGAAGCGACATCGCAGTCTCACGCATGCCCGGGAAGTCCTCTGCTATCGCGGTTCTGACATACTCATCAAGTCTTTCGGAGTACAGCGAATAACTCGTCAGCCAGTTGATGGCCGGGAAGTGCTTTCTTGCGGCGAGTCTGTCGTCTAGTCCCCAGAACACTTTCACTATGCGAAGCGTAGCCTGGGTAACCGGCTCAGAAAGGTCGCCACCGGGCGGCGACACTGCGCCGACCGCGCTGAGTGCGCCCTCTCTCGGCTCACTGCCGAGGCACACTACTTTTCCGGCTCTCTCGTAGAACTCGGCAGTTCGCGAACCCAGGTACGCCGGGTATCCTTCTTCACCGGGCATCTCTTCGAGACGCCCCGAAATCTCTCGCATCGCCTCCGCCCACCTCGAGGTGGAGTCGGCCATAAGTGCGACAGTGTAGCCCATGTCTCTGTAATACTCGGCGAGCGTCATCCCGGTATACACCGACGCCTCTCGTGCAGCAACAGGCATGTTTGACGTGTTGGCGACGAGCACCGTTCGCTCCATAAGCGGCTCACCGCTCTTGGGGTCTTTGAGTTCGGGGAACTCAAGCAGCACGTCTGTCATCTCGTTGCCTCGCTCACCGCACCCAATAAACACGATGATATCCGCATCGGCCCATTTGGCGAGCTGGTGCTGTACCACGGTCTTGCCGCTACCAAAAGGACCCGGGATACACGCGGTTCCGCCTTTGGCGATCGGAAAGAAAGTATCGATGACTCTCTGGCCTGTCACCATTGTCTCTGTTGGAGCAAGTTTCTCGCGTACCGGTCGCCCTTTTCGAACTGGCCAGCGCTGTAGCATGCTGACGTTTATGGTTTGACCGTCTGCTTCGAGCACCGCAACGGTATCGTCAACAGTGAAAGAACCTTTCTCAATGCTCTTTATCACGGCGTCTTTTGTGTACGGCGGTATCATCACTCTGTGTTCAACGGTTGCAGTCTCCTGCACCGTGCCTATGATATCTCCCGCAGACACTTTGTCGCCCGGCTTTCTTGTAGGCCGGAATTCCCACTTTTTCGAGTGGTCGAGACCCGGCATCTCGATACCCCTTGCGATGTAATCGCCGGACACTTTCTGGATCTCAGAGAGCGGCCGCTGGATACCGTCGTAAATTGACCTCATGATGCCGGGACCAAGTTCAACCGAAAGCGGCTGGCCTGTCGTCACGACAGGTTCACCTGGCCCGAGTCCTGAGGTTTCCTCGTATACCTGGATCGACGCCGTATTGCCTTTTAGTTCTATGATTTCACCGATTAGCCTGGCATTGCCGACACGCACCACGTCGTACATACGGGCGCCTGTTAGCCCTTCTGCCACGACTAGCGGACCGGACACCTTGGCTATCCGGCCTTTTTTGTCGGCCGGTGCGGTCTGGTTCACAGTCATGCTTTTTCCTCTCCCTTGAACAGGATGTCGACCCCGATGGCTTTTTCAAGTCTTTGTTTCAGGCGCCTGGTTCCAGTGCCCAGGCTCTCACGACCATCTGGGATGATCGTGACCACCGGTTGAGCAAGATTGATAACCGAAGCGAGTTCGGCTTGCATCTCGACCGCCAGTGCTTCAGTAAGGAAGACTATCTGGTAGCCCTGCTCGGTAACCCGGCCGAGCGCCTCTCGGGCGCCCGCTTGGCCTGTCACGGGGAAAATCTCGGCACCAAGCGCCCTGTACGCCAATATGGCATCTCTGGGACCGATAACCGCGATCTTAGACATAAGCATCACGTAACCTTTCCCTTATGGCATCGGCCGGCAGCCTGTTTATCTTGCCTGTGAAGATAATGCGGATATTGCGCATCTCGTTCTCTTTGGCGAGAAGGTAGGCTAGGATCGGCTCAAACCCCATCGATACACGCTTTGACGGCTCGAGCACCTTTGCGATGTAGTTATCTGCCAGCTTCTCGTACAGAGCGTACGACCTCTTCTGCGCAAAATCTTTGAAGCCGTCCTGCACCACTTGTGCGTACCTGGTCTTTTGGAATATGGAAATGAGCGGTTCGAGCGCTCCGAGTTCGGGCTCATACACGTCCGAAAGCGCCTTGGGGCTCACGACGCCGCCTGGTACAAACACCTTCTTCAAGAACTCTGGTTCGCGTGAAAACGCCGCTGCACGCACGAACGACTTGGCGTTTGCGAGGTCTGCCCACGCCTGCCACAGCTGTATCAGCATGTCGCTCTGACTCTGCTGCGCCATTTCGCAGCCGAGTTCGTACATCGCGGCATCGATGACATTGTCTATAGCCTGCGGGTCAGAAGACGCCTCGTACGCGGCACGCGCCGCGTTAATGCACTTGGCGTATGCAGAATCAATACGCGCGTTCTCGCCCGAAAACACTAGAGCCACTGCGTCTTTTAGGTTCGTGACGGCAACGGTACCCGCATCGTACAGCGCTCCGGGCGCACTTGGCTCATCGAGCAACGCCTCTTTCACCAGCACTTTCAGGTTATGGAAGTCGTGCCGAATGAGCAAGCAGTCAAGCACCGCTCGATCTTTGACGAAGCCGCCGAGATAGGTGTACACGCGAGTGAGTTCGCGTGTGAGCGCGTCTTCGAACTGGTGCACGTCAGACGCACCTGAGAGCACCTCGGCGTATTCTGTCTCGGCAAGCGTCTTGTACACGTCTTCTACGCTTGCGGCGTCGAGCATGCGCTCGTACCTCTGCCTGTCCAGCAGCTTTGTCTCCAGCGCGCGTACTCGCGCGACTGCGAAGGCGAATTCTGTGTCGTCGATAATCGCAGCAAACCTTGCCGGCATCAGAGTCAACTCCTATTCGGCTCGGAGAACAGAATCGCGGCCACCTCTGGCTCGATATCGTCGCGAATCAGGTTGAGCGTGGTGTCGAACGAACAGTTTATCTCCATATCCTTGGAAATGAGTATGACTCCACCAGACATGTTGCGCGTCTCGTCGCTCAGCGTCATCGCGGCTTTCTTGCCGACTCGCTCAAGCGCGGAGTTCACCTCGTCTGTGAACTTGGCTCCGACTCTCTTCCTGTCTCGCGCAGAAAGCACTATCTGTTCTTCGCCTGTCTCAGCCGCCTCAAGCACAATCTGTTTCAGCAGCTCAACGTACTGCTCGTCCGGCATCTTGCCTATCTCATCGAGCGCGCGAGAAAAAGCCTCGTCGACGGCTGCCTGGCGCACTTCGCCCCTGCGCTTTCGAAGATCGAGCGAAGCCAGCGTGATAAGCCTGTTGTGCTGCTCTTCGGCGTCTTTTGTGCCTTGCTCGAGCAGAGCTTCCGCCTCCTGGCGCGCCCTGGCGACTATGGCGTGCTTTTCGGCTTCTGCCTGACGCTCGCCATCTTCTATGATCTGCTTGCTCTTTTCTAACGCTTCGGCCTTGATTCGTTCAATTATCTTAGATAGTGCCATGAGCTACACTCCTGGCTAAAAGTTTATCCCGAGCATCACCAACAAGATGGTGCTGAGAAGTCCGAGAACAGCATAGGTCTCGACCATGGCGGGGAAAATGAGAGCTCTTCCGCTCTCTTCAGGCCTCTTGGCGACGAGGTTGATACTCGCGACTGCCGCACGCCCCTGGTAGTAGCCTGAAAGCAGGCAGGTTACGGCAACGGGCAAGCACGAGAAGAACACCTGCCAACCCTGTTCCATGGTTGGGCTTACGATACCGCCACCAAAAAAGCCGAGTTTGAACATTACGATAAACGCAGATAGTAGTCCGTAGATTCCCTGCGTACCCGGAAGCGCCTGAAGCAATAGCACTTTGCCGAATTTCTCGGGATCTTCGGAAGTAACGCCCGCCGCCGCTTCACCTGCCATACCTACACCCATGCTCGACCCGATTCCGCCGAGCACCGCAGCGGTCGCGGCACCAAGCACAGCAAGCCCGAGACCACCAAGGGTGTTAACGAGCGCTATACCGACAAAACTGATGCCGATCATCAAGAATACACTTGCGGCTAACATGTCGACTCATTCCTCCCATTACGCATCGGCTGTTCTTTTGGATACTGTGTCTGTATCTTGTAGTCTCATCTAATGAGTCCCGACTACTGTATACCTATCTTCCCTTCGGAAAGGCTTAAAAGCACGGCCACCCCCCTCGAAGAACTTCGTAAAGAACTCAACGAACTGGAGACGGCCTGAGTGAATGAAGCTGCCCAGCACGTTGATTGCAAGGTTGAACACATGGCCACCCGCCAGGATGAGTAGCATCACAACGGGGCCAATGAACGGCAACGGCTGTACCAGTTCTGCCATCTGGTTTACGACAGTCGCGATGACTCCTGTCGCAAGTCCGAGCGCCATAAGACGCGAGTACGAAAGCACATCGCTGAAATAGCCGATCAGCCCGTACAAACCGTAGAGCCCTGCAAACGGCTTGGCTATCCAGCTTTTGGCGTGCCTTCCGGCGGCTATCATGACGAACAACGCTCCTGCAATGAGTAGTCGAGGCGCAAACGCCGCAGCTGCCGGAGGCAGCATGCCCGTGCTTGCGACTATCATGAATGCAATAGCGCCCAAGAAGAACAGCCAGCTTCCCTGGTCGAGTATCGGGTCTTTAGCTCCCAGCCTCTTTATATCCGCGATCATTTTGATCAGGATGCCGAACCATACCTGCACTATACCGAGTGCCAGCGACACCCCAAGCACGGTAAGCGGTTCTTGGAGCGGGTCAACAATGAACAGTGCGTCTCGCAACCGGCGTACAGGGTTGGCCTCACCCGGAATTAACTCATAAATGTTGCCAAACCAGCTGCCGAGCAGTGCGCCGAACACCACCGTGGATATACCCACGATGACCAGAAGCCTGAATAGTTTCTTGTGCGCCCACGGTATATTCAGCGTCTTGATGAAATACAGCGACACAAGCGCGAGAAGCAAACCGTACGCTGCATCGGAAAGCGCAAGCCCGAAGAACACGAAGAAGAACGGAGCCAGAAGCGGTGTCGGGTCGACTTCGTTGTACGCCGGCAACCCGTATATCGTGGTCACCATCTCAAACGGCTCAAGCAGTTTCGGATTCTCGAGCGATACAGGCGGAGAGTCTGTCTCGGAAGGCTCTTCGAACGATACCGCGAGCGCATCTGAGACTTCTTCAAGATGGGTCTTGAGCGACGCTGCCTCACGCGCCTTAACCCAGCCCTGAATCACGAAAACACGCTCTGTGTGTGCGAAGTTCGCCTGGATGCCGCTTCGCGCCTCGCGCGCGTTCAGTTCATCGTACACGGCGAGCAGTTTCTTGTACTGCTCTATCAGCGCTTTTGCCTCAAGCGTCAGATTTTCTTCTTCTTCGGCAAGGCGGCTGAGACGGCGTTCGACATCTCGAAGCGCATCTTTCGCGTTGCCTTCTAACCCTTCGAATGAGACCCTGTTCACAGCGTAAGAGCGCAGGTTATCCTGCGCTTTCTGGTCTTCTTTCAAGATGAACAGCACAAAAGACACTCGCCCGTCGTACTCTCCCACACGCACGAGTTCAGAGTGTGTATCGCTGAGCGCCTGCATCAGACCTTCAACATCATCTGCTTCGGCTTCAGCTGCTATCACTTCGCACCAATCTGTGCCGGATACATCCTCAAGACGAGCATCGAGCTCTTCCCAGGGCTTAAGAAACTCTTGTCTAGCCTCGAGCCGCGCTCTCTCAGCCTTGATTTCAGATAGCCTCTGCTCTATAGATTGAGTGCTGTCGTGCAGAGCGCGGAAATCAAAAGAGGTCACCGCATCGTGGTACTCTTCAACACCAATGGCGACCTTGGTACCGACAAAACTGTCGATTAAACCCTTCTTCTGTTTGTAGTACCTGTTCAGGAAGTTGATACTTGATGAGACTTGCTGGAGTTCGAGTTCTGAATCGCGGTCTTCTTTGAGCTCAGCCATTGCGTGCTCTGAATCATGCACGTCAATTATTTGGACGTTGGCGAGCTGCTGCAGTTTTTCTATGACTTTTTGCCTGTCCGAACGGTGACCAACGATGGTCACCTTTTGCATTCTAGCGACCGCCACGTGCTGTCACAATCCTTTCGACGATGAAGGAGACAGCTTTGTCCATGTGCTTCTGGGCTTTTTGGCCAAAAACCTTATTCTCTTCTTCCACGGACTGCTTCATCGTTGCTATCTTTTTTTCCGCGTCTTTGATACGGGCCGCCATAACGCTCTCAACTTCTTTGCGCGCTTCTTCTTTGGCAGCTTCGGCTTCTTTGGTTGCTTCAGCGGTCTTTCGGCGAATCATCTCTGAAACGCGTTGCTGCGCAGCCTCAACCTGTGCACAGAGTTCAAGTTCGGTCTCTCGTACGAGTTTTAACGCTTCGTTCACCAAACAGCACTCACCACCCGCGTTCAGTATTGTGGCAGCGTAACACCAATAACTAATAGATGTACTGTCAAATCAACAGACCCATTATACACTAGTCCTTACATTGATGACAACCTGAGCCCAAACAGCCCGATTCGTGTTTAAATACCTGCATGGAAGGTTAGAATGCGTACTGCATTGAACCATATCACGCCATCGCTATTCCGGAAAGAAGGTGGCCGGTCTGCATGACACATCCAAGATCAAACGCACCACACTCGACGAACGCGCACTGAAGCCTAAGAGCGCGTGGCGAACATCGGCAGTCGCCATGCTTTTCGGGCTATTGGTACCGGGTGTGCTGCTCTTGGTCGTTCCAGACAAACGCAAAATGCTCATAGCACTAGACCAAACACGCTGGCATCTTATGCTCTTAGCCGTGGCGTGCCTCGCACTCGCGGTGCTTTCTGATGCCGGAAGACTCTGGTGGATGTGCCGTGGACTTGGCCAATCGATACCATACTTGAAGGTCGTTCAGGCCATCAAGGCCGCAAACTCGGTGTCACTTGTTACACCTTTTGTCTCAGGCGGTGCGCCGTGTATTGTATGGGTACTGAAGCAGTCCGGAATCAGTACATCTATGGCATCTGCAGCCGTCGTGGCCGGCGGACTTGTATCACAGTCGACGCTCGTGACACTTTCTATACTCATACCGCTTGTCTCAGGCATTTCACGCGCGGAGGACGCGTTTTCGAAGTTGCTGTGGACAGCCACTTTGGCAGTGGTGCCGCTTTACCTGTTCGGAGTACTCGTAGTACTCATGAGCTCTCTCAAAATTCATAGACTCGAGCGATACATCAGACGCGCGGTAGACAGACTGTCTTCCGTAAAACGCGCAAGAGCGCTCGCGTCGCGGGCTGCATCGCTGCTAAATTCGATTTGTCTGGGTCTGCACGACTACAGAGCAAGCTTCAATATCCTCGCGATGGAAAGGCCTGCAGTCTTGATTAGAGCGTATCTGTTTTCTGCTGGCTATTTCATGATGCTCTTTACGGTGGGGTACATAACTCTTCTGGCGCTTGGTGTAAGAGCGGATTACCTAGAGGTAGTGGCAGCGCAAGTGCTGATACTGCTCGCGGCGTCGGCAACTCCGACTCCAGGAGGTGCAGGCGCCACAGAGTTTGGCGCGTATTCGCTGTTCACGTTGCTTGTGCCGCCCGAAGTGGTGGCAGTGTTCATCGTGCTGTGGAGGCTTCTGAGCTACTGGCTGCTTCTGTTTTCGGGCTCTGTTGCTTTCGCGCTTGCAGTGAGAACTCAGGCTGCGTTATCACGTGAAGATCTCACGCAAAATCCGGAGGACGCCTAGCAAGCCCGAAGTAGTATTTTATCGCTTCGGCGGTGCGTAAACCCGCCTTGCCGTCGCCGTAAGGATTCTTGGCCGAGCACATTCGGCTGTACTCAGGGCCGTCATAGAGCAGCTCTTGTGCGCTTTCGAATATGGCCTGCTCGTCTGTGCCAACGAGTTTTACAGTACCCGCTTCGACGGCTTCAGGCCTCTCTGTCTTATGCCTACACACAAGCACAGGCAATCCCAAAGAGGGCGCTTCTTCCTGCAAGCCGCCAGAGTCAGTTATGACGAGACGTGAGCGCTTCATCAAGTTCGCCCAATCAGGGTACGAAAACGGCTCGTGAAGCATCACGTTCGAGAGCTTATCAAGATAGTGGGGAAGCACCTCGCGTACTTCGGGGTTCTTATGCAAAGACACTATCATAGTCACGCCGGATGTGGCTGCGATACGCCGAAGAGCTCTGCCTATCTGATGCATGCCTTCTCCCCAGTTTTCGCGCCGGTGTACTTCAACCGCGATTGTCATCGGATGCTCTTCCCAGCGAAAAGCTGCAAGTTCTTCATCCTGAAACTCGTAGCATTCTCGCACCGTCCAAAGCAGCGCATCTACCGCTGTGTTACCGGTGACGAAAATATGGCGCTCGGGGATAGCCTCGCGAAGCAGGTTCTGCTTCGACCACGAAGTCGGCGCAAAATGCAGGTCAGACACCGCATCCGCAATTCGCCTGTTCATCTCTTCAGGATACGGCGCCAGTTTATCATGTGTGCGGAGGCCAGCTTCAACATGCGCCACGGGGATCATCTTGTGAAACGCCGCCAAAGACGCGGCCATGGTTGTCGTCGTGTCTCCGTGCACCAGCACAAGATCTGGTCTGGCTTCCTCTATTACCCTATCCAATCCGTCGATGGCACGGCACGTTATAGCGTTAAGACTCTGGCGAGGAGTCATTATGTTGAGGTCGTACTCGGGCGACATGCCGAAGTGAGCGAGCACTTGGTCTAGCATCTCTCTGTGCTGTGCGCTCACACATATTACGGGCTCTATCTCAGAAGCCTCTTTTAGCGCAAAATACACAGGTGCCATCTTCGTGGCCTCAGGCCTTGTTCCGAAAACGAGCATCACGCGCTTAGACAATTGCAAGCCTCCCGAATACCAAAAAAGCCCGGGCACGGCCCAGGCCGCTTATGTTGGTCTATTGTTTTGCGGCGCTCTTTGTATCCCTTATGTCAAGCACGCCTGCGCGATGCGCAAGAGCAAGCACTACTATACCGGCAAATCCGACTATGAACACAGCGTCTCTTGCGCGCACAACGCTCATCATAACAGCGGCAAGTCCCAAGAACGCGCTCAGCGCGTACATCACAAAGCACGCCTGCCTCTGCGAAAACCCCATATCGAGCAGTCTGTGGTGCAGGTGGCCGCGGTCTGCCTGGCCTATCGAGTGACCGTTTGACACACGTCTTACGATTGCAAAACAGGTGTCGAATATGGGAAGGCCAAGCGCCATCACAGGCACCACAACCGCAACCGCCGCGGCGCTCTTGAGCGTACCCTCGATGGACACCGCCGCGAGCGCAAACCCAAGGAACATCGCTCCTGCATCACCCATAAATATCTTCGCGGGGTTGAAGTTGTACCTAAGAAAACCGAGAGCGCTTCCTGCAAGCGCTGCTGTGAGTGCAACTACAGCGCCCTGGCCTTGCTGCATCGCTACGAACAGAAGGCTTGTGGCGGCTATGGAGGCAACGCCTGCGGCAAGCCCGTCGATGCCGTCAATGAGGTTTATAACGTTGGCAAACGCCACTATCCATATAACAGTGAACACTGAAGACATGTTGCGAAGCAGTATCATTCCGCCGAACGGGTTTGTTACAAATTCTATCCTGACGCCGTAACCAAGCACAAATACAAGCGCCGAAACCACCTGGCCCAGAAGCTTCATCTTCGGAGACAGAGGCCTAAAGTCGTCCACTATCCCCACAGCTAGCAGTATGCCGCCTGCAACCAGTATGCCCAGTACTTCTACTGATGGGTCGCGCACAAATAGCATAGCAGATACTGCAAACGCGACGAATATGGCCACGCCGCCCAGATGTGGTGTTGGCTCTTTGTGTATACTTCGAGGACCCGGCTGTGTAAGCGCGCCCACTCTGAATGCAACTTTTTTCATCACCGGCGTCACTAGAAAAGCGACAGCCAGCGCGACCAAAAATGGGTACAGATAGAGCGCCACCCAAAAAGCCCCCCTCGGGATTGTGCTCGCTCGAATGACATTCTAGCCCGGCCAAACCAATGTGTCAATTTGACTCAAGCCGTATATATCCCTTACATACAAGTTTGGAAACGTGCTCTTCAAGCGCTTCTTCAAGGTCTACACCAAAGTCCTCTTCGAGCACAAACATCATGGTGACAGCTGTCTGCGCCACGTCGAGCAATTCGTCTGCAATTGCGCGTGCGGCGGCGCTTCTTTGAGCCAGCAGTTCTTCATCTTCTGCAACTCCAGGAAGCCCCTGCTGTCTTGAACGAGCTCTTTGCTGCGCGTCTTTAAAGCGCGTGATCGCGCCAGCGAGTTCACCCGCTTCTTCCATCAGTTTGAGTGCAGTGTTCTCAAGACTCGGCTGCAGGTTGTTAGGTCTTGGGAGAGTAAGCGTCTTAGTACGCACTTGGTACTTGGCCATAATTACCTCACAAACTTCAGAGTCTCAATACCGGCTTCAGCAAGCATATCGCGGGCGAGCTGATCGGGATACTCTTCCACAAACACAATCTTCTCGATACCCGCGTTTATGAGCATCTTCGAGCAAAGCACGCAAGGCTCGAGTGTGGTGTAGAGCACTGCGCCTTTTACGCTTATCCCGTGGCGAGCTGCCTGTACGAGCGCATTCTGTTCTGCATGAAGCCCCCTACACATCTCATGCCTCTGGCCTGAAGGTATGTTCTGGTGCTGCCTTAGGCAGCCTATGTCCAGGCAGTGAGGCAGGCCGGATGGAGCCCCATTATATCCTGTCGCAAGGATTCGCTTGTCGCGAACAAGTATGGCTCCGACTCGTCTTCTGATGCACGTGGCACGCCTTGCGACAACTTCACACACTTCTATGAAGTACTCATCCCAGCTGGGTCTAGTTTCCACCGTCTTCCTCCATGTGCGTGCCGTAGAGCCTGTCTCCTGCATCTCCAAGCCCAGGCACGATGTACCCCGAAGAGTTCAGCCGCTCGTCAACTGCCACGACGTGTATAGGCACATCCGGGTGCTGTTTTTGCATTAGCCTGATGCCTTCAGGCGCCGCTATGATACAGCACGCCTTAAGGTGTCTAGCTCCGCATCGCTTGAGCATACTACACGCTTCGGCGAGCGAGCCGCCTGTAGCAAGCATCGGGTCTACCACCACAACACGAGAATCCTCGGATATGGATGGCACGTTCGCGTGATACTGCACGGGCTTTAGGCTTGTCTCATCGCGGAACATGCCTAGATGCGCCACGCGCGCACCGCATACCAGTTCGCAGAACGCATCTACCATTCCAAGACCCGCGCGCAAAATCGCGGCAACCACAAAATCGGTTCCACGCACACAAGACGCCTCTGCGCTTCCCATGGGAGTCTCAACCTCCCGAGCAAAAAGCGGAAGGTCTCGCGTCGCGTCGTGTGCCAATAACAACGTCACTTTGTGCACAAGCCGCCGGAACTCTGCAACCGGCGTGTTCTTATCTCGTATCTCGCCGAGGTAATGCTGTGCAAGAGGATGGCTGCACACTCTAAGCATGTCGTAAGACAGCACGCACACCCCCTGCTAAGACTTGTTCTTGCTATCTAGGACGTGTTTGCCGAACTTTTGTTCAAATTCGTCGTGAGCGTACACTGCTCTCTGACCGCCCACAAGTTTGGGACGCGTGCGCGCGAGCACCAGGTTCGCCTCGCCTATCTTGCGAATCGGCAGTCTTACCGGAACAGCTACCGGCCTAAGATGCATCCCGATAAGCGTATCGCCCACGTCGATACCCGCGTGTGCCTGTATGCGCTCTACAACCACTGGCCTATGGAACTTAGCCATGGCGGTGCCTGCAAGCGCGCCTCCTGCCTTGGGCACAGGAAACACTGTTACAGGATCGAGATTGTACTTGTCGACACACTCTTGCTCAACCACGAGCGCACGATTTATGTGCTCGCAGCACTGTATCGCAAGATGGATCCCGTGTTCTTTCGTTATGTCCATCAGTTCTTTGAGCAAAACGGTCGCCACGTCGACGCTTCCGGCCGAACCTATGCGCTGACCGAGTATCTCACTTGTGCTGCAGCCTATGACAAGGATCTGACCAGGCCTTAGGTTTGCCGCTTCGAGCAGACCTCTCGTCGCAGAACTCATCTGATCTCGAATAATCTCAAGATCCACAGGACCAACTCCTTAACAGCGCGTAATATACTCGTCTTCTAGTTGCTTGATCTTAAGAAGCCTTGGCTCGTGCCTTCCGCCTTCGTAGTAGCCTTCGAGCCACGCCTTGACGATTTCTCTTGCCAGCCCTTCTCCTATTACCCGTTGTCCCATGGTAAGCACGTTTGAGTTGTTGTGAAGCCTCGTCGCCTTTGCCGAGAACACATCATGGCACAGCGCAGCACGTATGCCGGGCACCTTGTTTGCCGCAATGCACATACCTATGCCGGTGCCGCACACAAGGATGCCGCGCGCGAAATCCTCTCGCGCTACTGCTCTTGCCACCTCTGCCGCGAAATCTGTGTAGTCGACAGATTGCTCCGAAAAACAGCCGTAGTCCGAGACCTCGTAGCCCCACTCTACCAGCCATTTCTTGATCTGCTCTTTCAGCCTGTAGCCGCCGTGATCAGAACCAAGCACCACTTTCACTCGCAAAACCTCCACAACTCATTCGATGGCATACCTGCCATTCCTTTGTGCCCGTCAGCCCCTATATTACTCCATCTGCGAGTTTCCGAAAAGATAACCTAAGATTGCATAAGGTTCATGCCGACCCACAAAAACCTGCCGTAGCCCCCGTAGGTACCCCAACCGGCTTCGAGCTCGTCAAATCCGTTCTTGAGCCAGTGAGCAACTGAGTTCTCATGCGCTATGCCCACTATCTGTTTGCAGCCTGCCCGGCGCGCCGCATCTATCTGTGCTTTTAGCAGCATGTCACCTATGCCCTGTCTCCTGTACTCCGGCAGCACCTGGATGAGGTGCAAGTAGTAATACTCGCCTCTGTAGCAAAAGAGCGTGTATATCCCTTGGTTAAGTTCGTGAAACGTAGGCACACGCGCCATAGGGAAGCCTTGTGAAGTGGCTACAACCTTCTGGCCGCACGTCACAAGAAGATGCCCCTCGGGAAACAGGCTTATATTCTCGAAGAATCTTGCGTAATCTTCTTCGTCGATTTGCTCGTTCCAGATCGCACCTGTCATGTCCGCGAGAGCTCGGGCGGCTTCTCTTCCCCTGGCCAGTTGCAGTTCAAACATCAGGTGCACCTCCTACAAGACATCGCCGTCCTCTGAGTGTGAAACACTCACAGAGTTAGGTAATGCATCACCCACTCTGAATAGCGTAGCACGTGCAAGCGGCGGTCCTATGACCTCGAACACGAGTATAGCCGAAAGCATTACCGTCAAGATGTAGTCGCTTACTTCGGGCAGTTGCTGTGCGACCAGCATGGTGAGCCCAAGTGTCGTACCTGCCTGGGAGAGAAGACACTGCGCCACATCTATGGGTTTGTGCCGTGAGATTCCAACAAGGTTCGATGCGATTCGCACACCGCTGAACTTGGCGAAAGCACGAACGAGCACGTACACCACCGCAGCAAAGCCGGCCACAAGCAAGAGTGAGGGCTTTAGCGTGGCTCCCGCCACGGTAAAGAAACAGAGCATCAGAGGACTCGAGAAACTCTCTACCTCTGCAAACAACGCAGCGGGCGACTCCATCATGTTGGTCACCACAAAACCGGCAGTAAGAAGCGTTACTAGCGCAGAAAGGTGCAGTTTCGTGGTTAACCCTGCTGCCACCAGGATGAGTGTTAGCACCACGAGCACCTGCTGCCTGGGAGCCTTGGCCACCCTTATGAGCCACGTGCCTACTAGCCCGAGAACCGCTCCAAGCATGAGAGATCCGCCAATCTCGGCCACGGCGGCGAACATCGCCGAAGACGTTACCACGCTTCCGTCGAGAAGTGGTCTTGACACGGCAACCGCGAAGGATATGAGTATCACGCATGTGATGTCCTCCATGGCGGAGATCATTAGCAGCATGCTTGTAAACGCGCCTTTTGAATTTATCTCCTTGACTATGGGCACGAGCACCGTGGGCGCCGGTGAGGACGCAAGCGCTGCCAGCGGCAGAGATATGGTCAGAGGAAGCCTGGCAAAATATGCTAGCCCAAGCCAGACGAGCATAAACGTCCACACACTGTCCACTGTTGCGAAAGCAGCCATGCGGACGCCTGAACGCCTTATTAGCTTGAGAGGCAGGTCACCCCCGAGCATAAACGCTATTACGGATACAGCCACTATACTCAGCGGGTCTTTCACCTGTGCTATAAGAGAGCCTGAAAGCGCTCCGCCAACGTGCGGTCCGAGTAGTAGCCCGAATACGAGATACCCGGTAAGAGACGGCAGTCCGAGGCGAGATGCAACCCACCCGCCTGCGAGTCCGACGACCATCACTAGTCCCATTCCAAGCACCAGGTTCAAGCGTTCTGCCTCCCCATTGAGTGTTCACTGCCGCATCTAAGATGTAGTTGGCTGAACCTACTTGTGTATACTTCTGCCTCAAAAACAGCATGCCTTCATACACGATTGACCCAAAGTCACCCAAGGAGTAGAATCATGCTTGTGTGCCAGGAGGTAGTGCAACATGAAGATAGGGATTGTGGGTAGAAGAGGTTCAGGAAAAACAAGCATATTCAGTCTGCTGACCGGCGGTCACCGGCCAGTTCAAAGCAACGGGTACAGCATAGGCATGGCATCTGTGCCTGATACCAGAGTAGAGTTTCTCAGCCAGATGTACAAGCCGAAGAAGACCACATACGCTCAGATGAGCGTGGTCGACTTCGCCGCGGCAGGACACAAAGACCAAGAGACATCTCGGCAGGCAAAGAGCGTGGATGCGCTGCTGTTGGTGCTCGGTGCGTTCTTGGCTGAGCCTGAAAAGGAGTTTGGCGATGCGCTCTTAGACCTCATTCTCTCAGACCTCGAACAAGTTGAGCGCTCGCTAGAAAGGCTGAAGAGCAAACGCTTCAGTTCTGAAGAGCATGTTGCAGGGCTAGAGCAGATAAAGCAGATGCTTGAGCAAGGTTTGCTCATACCCGAACAATACCACGAACTCGCGGACTTGTATAACCTCATTACGCACAAACCGGTCATAGCCGCGCTCAACGTATCGGAAGAAGACATCTGCTTAAATGGCGAGTTGTCCGGAACGTTAGAAGTGCGTGCAGCAGATCTAGGCATCCCGGTTGTGCGCTTTTCTGCGCTAATTGAAGAAGAGATAGCACAGATGTCGTCGCAAGAAGAAAGGCGAGCGTTCTTGGAGATGTACCAACTCGAAAGATCGGGCATACAGAGGCTTGCCGCGACTGCGTACACAACGCTCGGACTCGTATCCTTCTTCACAGTGGGCCAAGATGAAGTAAAGGCGTGGACGCTAAAAGACGGTAGTGCGGCAAAACAAGCAGCTGGGATCATTCACTCAGATATAGAAAGAGGCTTCATCCGCGCAGAGGTTGTGTCTTACGATGACCTCCACCGGCTCGGTTCTATGAAAGCGGTGAAAGAAGCAGGCCTATTCAGGCTCGAATCAAAGCAATACCGAGTGTCTGACGGAGACATCATCTCGTTCAGGTTCAACGTCTAAGAGTGCCGTCCTACCACTCGGGTCGGCCAAGGCTTGAATCAAACACTTTGACTCCGCCTACGAAAGTCATTTCGGCTCGTATGTGTTTTATCGCATCGGGCTCGGCTCTGAGCGGGTTATGTGACAGCAGCGTCATGTCACCCAGCATACCCTTTTTTATTGCACCGTAGCTGTGTTCTTCAAGCGCAGAATACGCGCCGAGTGTTGTGTACGCACTGAGCGCCTCAAGCGCACTTATGTTTTGGGAGTTGTCCCAGATCGCACCAGACTGCGTCTTGCGGGTTACAGCGCCACCCATACCCAAGAACGGATTTCCGTTACACACAGGGCAGTCAGAGCTGCCCGGAGCAGCGATACCGTACTGCAGAAAAGTGCTCATCGGATACGCCCGCGCCACGCGGCTCCCCAGGTTCTGTATGTAGCTATCGCCAAGTTCGTGGATGAAACCCGTCGACGACGCCGCCACCAGCCCAAGACGCTTCATCCGCAATACCTGCTCTGCCGTTGGAAGCGCGCAGTGCTCGATGCGGTTTCGCATGTTACGCAGAGTATTGAGCGGTATCACATCTGACGCACTCTCAAACGCGCGTATACACACCTCTATTGCGCGCTCGCCTATGGCGTGCACGCCAACTCTCAGGCCGTTTCTAAGGCACTTCAATACACGTGGGGCAAGCTCTTCTTCGTTCATGTAAAGTATGCCACGATTATGCGCATCTCCGGCATACGGTTGGGCGAGAGCTGCCGAGCGTCCGCCCACGCTTCCATCGAGCATGAACTTCATGCCCATGATCTTCAGCATGTCACAACCCTCACCGCTTGCAAGACCCATTGCATCATCCAGAACGTCGGCGCGTTCCGCCGAAAGCCACACTCTTACGCGTGCTGTAAGTCGCCGCTTCTCAAGAAGCCGGGTGTATGCTCCCAAGACAGTACGGCCCACCCCCATGTCGTGGATGGTGGTAAGTCCCCAGCCGCCTATGACAGAAAGCGCCTTCTCCAAACCTGAGACATACTGCTCTTCGGTATATGCAGGTATGGAAAGAAGTCTCTGTGCTTGTTCGAGCAACAACCCTGTCAACTCACCCGCTTCGGCGCTGCGCTCTATGCGCCCTCCGGGCGGGTCTTGTGTGTGTTGTGTCACTCCGGACACTCTTAGCGCCATGCTGTTTGCCACACCCATGTGGCCGCATGTGCGGCGTACGTAGACAGGATGGAGAGAAGATACGCTGTCCAGTTCATCTCGCGTGATGTGACGGCGTTCTTTAAGCTTTGTGTCGTCGTAGCCCCGTGCGCGAATCCAGGTGCCCGGGGGCTCTTTTTCGGTTCTCTGGCGTACGGCCTTGAGTATGTCTTGCACACAGTTCACCCTGCCCGGCCGCAAGTCTACTTCAAGTAACGCCGTGGCAAGACCGGATGGGTGCATGTGCGATTCGACAAGCCCCGGAACTAGTGTCAGGCCGCCAAGGTCTACAACTTCTTCGCCGCGTACTTGTTCCAATATCTGCCGAGACTCACCAACTAGCGCAATGCGCCCGTGCTGCACGAGCACCGCACTGGCACTCGGCATCTTCGTATCGAGCGTTATTACATCCGCGTTTACCAAAGCTGCGCTCGCTTGCTGTGCCATGAGGTCTCACTCCCCATCACACACTTCTTTGGAACGTATTCATAACCTCTTAGTACGTTGTTACCCGTAACGCTCCGCCCGGCCTGTCTTTTTGCATGATCTCACGAATCTGCTGCTCAACCGTGTGAATAGGCACCGCAAACCCCATACCTTCTACTCTGGGCAGGCTTATTTTCATGGTGTTTATGCCGACCACGTGACCTCTCGTGTCCGCAAGCGGCCCACCGCTATTGCCGGGGTTTATGACAGCATCTGTCTGGATGAGTTCCATGCTCTGGCCTTCCACTTCCACGATACGCCCAAGCCCGCTCACAATTCCCTGAGTCACGCTGCGTTGAAACTCTGAGCCAACGGGGTTACCTATGGCAATCACGGTCTCGCCTGTCCTAAGACCAAGAGAATCGCCCAGTTTGGCATACGGCAGTGCCTCTGCGTCAATCTTCAGCACCGCAAGGTCGTATCTCACATCTTCTCCGACCAGCCTCGCAGCATACACCCTGTTATCCCACAAGGTCACATGGATTTCGTCAGCCGCCTGAACAACGTGGTAGTTCGTCACGATATACCCGTCTTGAGACACCAAAAAGCCCGAACCGTACGATTCTCGCTCGAACACACGTCCGAACCTGTCTCTTAGAACTTGCGTGCTCGTGACACCCGTAACACATGGCCCAAGTTGCTCTGCCACGTACACCGCAGGCGACACGTCACTGGATGCAACGCTCAAGAGCGTGACTTCTGTCGGCGTCGATTCGGACATCATAACCGCAGGATACGTAGAAGAGAGCACCAACGCCATAATAAGCCCCCCGATAACCGCACCGAGCATGGCTGATGACAGATATCCGAACGCTGTCTTCCGCATGGCAACCCCTCCCCTGGTCTAAGTGTACAGATGTGTTGTCTTGCAGCTGTGAAAAGTGTGTGAGGGATGTGTGAAAAACAGACGCTCTGCGCTAGGGCAAAGTGCTAGAAGAAGCACACGCGCTTCACACCTTGAGCCTTGGGTCTAGTGCGTCTCTCAATCCGTCACCTACAAAGTTGAACGCAAGCACGGTTATGAATATGGCGAGAATCGGGAAGAACGCTGTGTGCGGCGCGATGCGCAAGTACGCACGCGCGATGCTGACCATTGCACCCCATTCAGGAGTGGGTGGTTGCGCGCCTAAGCCGAGAAAACTCAGAATAGCAGTGCTCAAGATGACGGTGCTGAGTCGCAAAGTGGAGTACACCAAAATCGGGGCGACACAGTTGGGCAACACGTGCGATGACACGATTTGGCTATCTCTCGCGCCCACTGCTCGTGCAGCTTCGATGTACTCGTGCTCGCGAATGGAAAGCACCGACGCCCTGGTGATGCGCACAAATGGCGGAACAGAAGATATGCCTACCGCGATCATCACATTGGCAAGCCCGGGCCCGAGCGCAGCCACAATCGCTATTGCCAGCAAGATGCCCGGAAGCGCCATCAGGATGTCTGCCACCCTCATAATAAGATTATCCAGCGCAGGATAATACCCCGCCAGAAGGCCAACGCTCACACCAAGGGTCATCGCTATGAGCACAGCGACAAGTCCGTTCAGAAGCGAGATGCGCGTACCCCATATGATCCTTGAGAGAATGTCCCGGCCGAGTTCATCAGTGCCCATCAGGTGTTCTGAACTTGGAGGCTTGAACCTGTTGGCCACCTTCTGCGCATACGGGTCATACGGAGATATGACAGGCGCGAGCACTGCAACACAGACTAAGAGCAGCACGAGCAGTAGCCCGAACACTGCCCCCTTGTTTCGCTTAAGCCGTTTCCACAGAGCATTCACACCTGACTTCGGCCTCGGCATGTCTGCGGCCACATGTTACACCTCCTACCTACTTGTAACGTATCCGCGGGTCTATTAGCGCATAAAGCAGGTCTACAAGAAGGTTAACCAGCACGAAAACCACAGCTATGACTAGCACTGTGCCCTGCACGATCGGAAAATCGCGCATTCCTATAGCGCTCACGGACAGCCTGCCCATGCCCGGGATGGAGAATATGGTCTCTGTTACCACGGCGCCTCCCAGCAAGTAGCCAAACTGAAGCCCGACTACAGTGATCACAGGCAGCAGAGCGTTCTTGAGCGCGTGCCTGTATATGACCTTTCTTTCGCCCAGCCCTTTGGCGCGCGAAGTTCTGACGTAATCTTGCCTCAACACTTCGAGCATGCTAGACCTGGTGAGCCTTGCAAGTGTTGCCACTGATGCAAGGCTCACAGTTATCGCGGGGAGCACTATGTGTCTCCAGCCCTCAACAGTAGTGAGCGGCTTGAACCCGGATATGGGGAACCATCCCAGATTCAGCCCGAACACCCACATCAATATGAGTCCAACGGCAAATACAGGCATCGAGATGCCCAAAAGCGCCGTAAACATCGTTATGTTATCCACTATCGAATTCTGATGCACTGCTGACGTTACGCCCAGCGGAATGCCGCCTAACGCAGATAGCGTAACGCCCACCACGGTAAGTTGCAAAGTGACACCGAAAGTGCGGCGGATTTCTTCACTCACGGGCACTCGCGAACGAAGCGACCGGCCCAAGTCGCCACGCAGCACACCTGAGAGATATCTCCAGTACTGCACGTAAAGCGGCTGGTCAAGGCCTAGCTGTCTTTCTATGCGAGCTACAGTCTCAGGAGGAGCATCGGCTCCCGCAATCAGCAGCGCGGGGTTTCCGGGTGCAAGGTGAAGCAGCAAGAACACAAGCACTGACACGCCGAGCAAAACGGGTATGAGCATTAACACTCTTCTTGCGACATATGTGCGCACCAGACCTCACCTCCAGTGCTGTAACAAGACCCGAGAGAGGGGGACACCATAGCGTATCCCCCTCCTATTCCCGAGCTAAGGCTCTAGATACACGTCTAGAAGATTAGATTGTACGTAAGTAGGATGTATTCTGAGTCCGTGCACACTCGGCGCATGGCCGACCGCCCTTCCAACATGCACCAGCGGGATCTGAAGCGCGTTCTCTATCACTATCTTCTGCAGTTCGGCGTACGCCGCAAGCCTTTCTTGCTCGCTTGTGCTCGTCCTTGACTTAACGAGCAGTTCGTCGGTGCGTTCGTCTACCCATGCGAACCTGTTCGGAGCAGGGCGCTGCGCCGAATGGAAGTAGAAGTAGAGGTTATCTGCGTTCGAATAGCGCACGCTCATCAGCCAGAGTTGGTTCTGGCCGGCGCGCAAGAACTCAAGATACGCCGTCCATTCCATCAGCCTGAGTTCTGCCTCTATACCAACTTCTCTTAGATGTGCCTGGATCATCGGCATCATCACGTCTGTCGCTGTGCCTACGCTGTAAGCCAGCACCAGCTTAAGCTTCTCGCCATCTTTTTCTCTGATGCCGTCGGCTCCCGTCTTCCAGCCAGCTTCGTCAAGCAGTTTGTTCGCCTTTTGTGGGTCGTAGCCGTACGTAGCCTTCGGAACGTCTTCCCACCAGCCCCATGTCTTAGGTGCAAGTGGTCCTTGCGCCACCTCGGCCATGCCATAGAACGCGCCTTCGACTATCTCTTCTTTGTTTATGGCATGGTTTATAGCCTGGCGCACGCGCACATCCATCAGTTTGGGGTAGTCCAGCCTGAACCCTACGAACGTGGTGTTAAGGTCTGAGTAACGCACGATATTGACCAGAGAACTCGCGTCAAGTCTGTCTACTTCAACCTGAGGTATGTTCGCTGTGTAGTGAATTCCGCCCGACTCGAGTTCGGCGATGCGCGTTCCGTCTTCGGGTATGACCTTGAGCACCACTCTGTCGAGATACGCAGGCCCCTGGTTCTGGTTTACGGCGGGCCCCCAAGTATATTCGTCGTTTCGCTCGAGTTCGAGTGTGTCCATCCTCGTCCACTTCACGAACTTAAACGGGCCTGTACCGTCCACGAGCCGTATGCCGTAGTCCTCGCCTGCCTCTTTGAAAAACCGCTCGTTCAAAATACTACCGTAAGCACCGGCGAGGTTATCCAAGAATATGGCAAACGGGTCAGAAAGCCGCATCTCTACGCTGTAGTCGTCGATAACAGTTACTTCCTCTAGAAGCGCTATGAGGTACCTGCTTGGCGAGCCTTCAAGGTTTTTCCACCTGTCCATGGTGAACTTCACGTCGTGCGCGGTGAGTTCGTCGCCCGAATGGAAGCGCACGCCTTTCTTCAGGTGGAACGTATAGGTCTTACCGTCCGGAGATACGTCCCACGAATGCGCAAGCGCGGGCTGAATCGACATATCGTAGTCGAGCGCCACTAGTCTGTCGTAGATGAGCATGTTCACTTCGTTTGAACTCACCGTGGTGGTCCGGTGCGGATCCAACGTCTCTGTGTCTTCGATACGGCCCCAGTAGAAAGTGCCTCCACGCTGAGGACCTTCAGGCGCAGGGGGCGGAGCCGGAGAAGGAGCAGGCGTTTGGGGGGCACCACAACCTGAGATTGCAAACATCCAAATGAGAAGCATCAGGAGCCCAATCCTCGCAAAACTGCCTCTGGGTAACATCCACCTAACCTCCCGAAGAATTTGGTTGAAGGTAGCCTGAGTTAACAGTTCTCATTCAGCGGGGATCCATGGATGATGGAACTCAATTAGATGGTGTGTGCTGCGAGAATGCGGTATCTTTATAGTACTATTGGCATAAGTCGAAGTATTCGCTTATCTAGGTCATTATTTTCTCTGTGCTAAGAGTTTTTCCCTCTCATCCCGTGACCCACAAAACTTTCATCTTTTGCGCTGAATAGTATGCCGGAAGCAGGACAAGTAGGACACACTCGATGCAACTGGCGTTCACGCCGAGCGAGGTTTCTTGAACACTATGTGGAACAGGTGCTCTGATGTGGCTTCATGCTGCATCGAAAAGCCGGCGTCTTCTGCCATCGAGACGTGCTGCGCGAAGTCTTGCTCACTCTGTTCCCATCTTACGCCGAATCCGGTTTGGATCCGAAACTCAGCGGCAACTACTTCGAGCGGCACAACGTAGAACATGAGCAGGTCTTGCGGAGGGCATTTGGGTATCACTGCGTCCCAGACGTAGAACACGCCGCCTGGTTTAAGCACTCTGTGTACTTCGTGGTACACTTTGGGCCTGTCTTGCTTGTGTACGTACATCAGGCTGAAGAACGCGGTCGCACATTCGAACACGTTCGGTGTAAACCGCATGTGCCTTGCGTCCATGACTATTTTCACGGGCCCCGGAGGTGAGTCGAGCATTTCTTGCTCTATCCTGTCAATCGCCACCACCCTGCCGGGTTCGAGCCTACCTATTGTGCCTTCTCCTCCACCGCCTATATCCAGCACGATGCCCGGGTGCTTAAGACGCTCTAGTCTTACCACCTGTTGCGGGATGCGATGGATCTGGTTTTCTTCTATCATGGGAGCCTCCATTCAATCGTACGAGTACGACGCAAGAGGCGAGTAACCTTCTATAGAGAGCCCGGCACGCGCCGGGCTCGGATATCTGTTATGCTAGATGGATTTCATCACCTCTTCTGATTGTCTTAAGTCTTGCCTCAGCTGGTCATCCACGTCGTAAGGATTGTACCATCCCTCGCCGAGCATGTAGTCGTACACTTTCTGCTGAAAACTGATTGCGTCATCTAGCTGCCGCTTGAGCAAGTGTCTTACCTCAGGCGTGCCAGCGTGCGACAGCGCTATGACGAGCGCCATCATCGAAGACTTAGAAGCTGTGAGCATGTCCATGGCTATTGTCTTGTCGTCCATCTGCTTGCCGCTGCCTTTTATTGCGCTTATTATCTTGCTCAATGGCTCACCTCCTCTACTGTATCCAGCATCTTCTTCAGTTCTTCCACGTGCGCACGCGTGCTGATGAAGCTGTCTTCAACCATCTGTTTTAGCCGCGCATCTTTTGCCATAGGTCTTGCCATTGCGGTGTGCAGCAGCATCTGTGTCTTGAACACAAACAGCTCGTGCAAGTCCGCCTTCTCGTGCACACCGAGCACCGGCTTGTCCAATTTTGACCACCTCTTAGATAGAGTCTCTGCACTATGTTTCTCATAAGAGTCGCGTAAGACACGAGAACACTCGAAGTCGCGTTTTTGTATTCTTGGCAATATTCGTTAGCGTTTCTTCACAGTTTCATCACATTTGGTGGGTATCATTAGATCAGGCGACAGACCGTGTCGCATAATCCGGCGAGAAAGGAGGCGAGTGGATGCAAAAACGCGTACTACTGATGGCTCTCGCGGCGCTATTGGTGCTTGGCGTGGCGAGCACATCTATGGCCGGTGCGTTCCGCGCCCGAGCCTTGCCCGGACTTCATTTGCCAAAGATGGCACCTGGCGTGGCTCGCGATGCTGTAGAACCACCGATGCGCCACCCAATGATCGAAGATCTGGGTCTTTCGGATGAGCAGATAGCCCAGATCAAGCAGGTCCAGGATGCTCATTTTGAGCAGGCCAAAGCACTCAGGATCGAGTTGATGGACAAAAACAACGAGATGCGCCAGCTTCTGTGGCAGAGAACTCCCGACCAGAGTGCGGTCGAAGCGCTAAGGGCGCAAATCCGGTCTATTCACGAGAAGCTGGTGGCACAAAGCGACGAGATGCGCAGTAAGGTCAACGATATCCTGACCGAAGATCAGCTCGCCAAGATACGCGCCAGAAGAGACTTCGGTGGGTGCGGCCCCAGGTCGCGAATCAGAGTGAAATAGCGACCAGGTAAGGCCCAAAGAAGTTCGGTTTGTCCTTGAGGAGAGGTCTTTGGGCCTCTCCTCACTCTTCGCTCACGCTCCTGGCAACAACATTTCGCGTAGCACTCTCGAAAGCGCAGAGCGCGCCAGGATACACGGCACACCCAAAACTTCGCGAAACAGTCGCTTCGCCGCAAAGTCGTATCCCATACAGTCAAGCACGACGAGCTCTGCGCCAACGCTCTTTAGCTCATGCGCCGCCTCAGCAAGTCTTGATGTATCCTCGTACGGCGAAGCGTACGTCACGTGCACTTCGCGGCCTGTGTGTTGCCAGCGTACGCGGCACTGCTCCACTTGCGCGACATCTGGCACAACCACACCTACCAACATCTTACCTGCAACAGAACGAACCATGTGCCCCAGCACTTGATCTGGCAGCACAAGCGGTTTTGTGCATTCGAACTCTGGGAAAGCGCCTGTGCAAAGCAGCGCCACAAGTTCTGCGCCTGCTGCCACCGCATCTGTTATGCGCTGCTGCATTAGCTGTACGATGCGCCGCTTGGCTATCTTGACCGGAGTGCCGTCTCGCATGCGCGTAACAAGCACATAGTCTTCGGCACCAGGAACCAACCGGCTTACCTCTTCCAGGCTCAAGCCGTCAAGCGCGCCTGATTCAACAATACGCACGTCTGGCCCGAGCACTTCTCGCATCTCGGGTACGAGATCAACTCTCGGCGACTGACCTATAGTCACCACGCCCAGTGTGCACATCAACCAGACCTCCCGAGCGTCTGCAGCACACGCATATCACCGTAGAGCGATTTCAGTCTGGCGAATTCTTCCGGGTCATAGAACTTGCATTTTCCGGCTGTAAACTGCTTAGCCACTTCGATGCAAAAGCGCGACGCGGCCTCAATGTCAGCTAAGTTATTTGCGCCTGTCGCACAGCCGGGTACTACCGACTCTGCGGTAACCGACACTCCTACCACCGGCGCACAGGTGGCAGTCGCGGGCTGTAAGATTGAGTTCATGTGATACAAACCGTTACCGTATGGGGTTATGTCTTGCGTGGTTATGGCGAACACACTCGGTGGCATTCCGGTTGTCCACGACATGATATCCAGCAGATCTTCTGCAACGCGCAGTATGTAGCCTTCTTTTACGGTAGCAGATATGGCAAAGCCCCTCCGGTTTATGACCCTGTTTCCCTTTGTGGCATCAATAGATAGCACAGCGTCCATCTGGTCAGATACTTCGTGCTTGTTCATTGTGGCCATATCCACAGGCGAACCCATAAAAGGCACAGGGTCGTGTGCAACAGTCGGCGCATGCGGACACACATGGGTCGCAATTATAACGTCACCCGCGAGTTCATCGCCGTTTTGCTTCATGGCGCCGAGTTTCGCCGCACACGCGATCGCCGCTATGCATCCATCTGCGTCAGACACAATGCCCACTCTGCTGGGACGCGCACCGACACCGCCCAGCCTTCCAATTATTCCGAGCGTGGGCGCGCTACCACCATTAGACTTGCCATCTCTTCCGGGAATCGTTACCGAAACAAAGTCTGTATAACCGCGTTCTTCGGTAATCCTCTTGACGTACGCTCTAAGTCCGACTCTAAACAGCGAAGCTGCAACTTTTTCACCGGTTACGTTTGCGCTGTCTAGCATATCGTACGCCGCAATCGTCTCTTTCCAGCACATACGAACACCTCCCGTGGTTTACGTGCGTCGCTCTTTCAAAAAGCGCTCGAAAAACAACTCGGCCATACGCTGAATCTGCTCTCGAGTCTTCTCGTAGGTCTCCAACGTGCCTCCAAACGGGTCTTCAACATCGCCGGCTGCGTCTTCGACGTATTCTGGGAGTGTATGCACTTTGTGTGCTGCATGAGGATACCGCTCGGTGACATACCGCTTATGCGCCTCGGTCATGGTGAGTATGAGGTCTGCACCGCTCACAACGTCTTTTGTGAGTTCTCGGCTGGCATGAGACCTGAGCTCTTCTCCGACAGCCTGTATCGCGTGTTCTGCAGCAGCCATACCGGGGACTGCTGCTATGCCTGCCGAACTAAACTCGATTCGATCTTCAATTCGACGCTCTCTAGCAATCTCGCGGAACAGCGCCTCTGCCATAGGGCTTCGGCAGGTGTTGCCCGTGCACAAAAACAGCACGTGAAAACGTGGCGTCACGACCTTTGACGCCGCCCTTCTCAGCCTGTCCATTATGGCTCTACCGATGTTCACTTCGCTCACACCTTCCGCAACCACTGCGTCCACTGCTTGAGCATCAAATTGCCTTAATCTGTCAAAAAGAGATGCAGCTATTTCAGCCGGCGCAGCGCGCGAACCAGATACCAGCACCATAAGCCTGCCTTCTCGTAGTTGCTGTGCGAACACTGCTTCGTAAATTGGAGCGTTTTCGCGCGTAGCTAGTATGCCTACCCTACCTACCTCTCCAAGTAGCGCAGCTGTCTGCTCTCCCACAAGGTGAGCAAGAGCCGCATGCTCTTTCGCAGACACCAGCACGAGTCTCGCCTTTGGAGCGTAGTGCGTGTATTTCTGCCCGGGTGAGCGCGGCCTCTCTTGCTCGCAGCTGGGTGAGACAAGCACGTCAGGAAGTATCTGGCGTATGGCCTCGTAACTCACTCCACCCGGCCTCAAAATAGCCGGAGGCTCGCAGCAGAGGTCAAGCACCGTCGACTCAAGTCCAACGCCTGTGGGTCCTGCGTCCAGCACAGCGTGTATCTTGCCGTCTAAGTCTTCTAGTACGTGTTCTGCGCAGGTGGGGCTTGGCCTACCCGAAGTGTTTGCGCTCGGCGCAGCTAACGGCCCTGAACGCCTGATGAGTTCAAGCGCCACAGGGTGCGCAGGCATGCGCACGCCCACCGTGTCAAGCCCTGCGCTAACTTCTTCTGCGACCGCGTGGCCTGTCTCAAGCACAAGCGTGAGCGGCCCCGGCCAGAACTCTTTGGCAAGCTTTGCCGCGCTTTCGGGCACACGCCTTGCTATCTTTCGCAGCTGCTCTTCATTTTGTATGTGCACAATCAATGGATTATCCTGCGGCCGGCCCTTTGCCCGAAATATGGCCTGCACCGCGCTTGATGAAGTTGCGAGAGCGCCCAGGCCGTAGACCGTCTCTGTCGGAAACGCCACAAGTCCGCCGGCCTTTATTATGCTGGCGCAGTCGCAGAATGCATGTTCTACCTGTTCAGGCTGCATCTCGGCAAGCCGGTAAACCTTTGTGTGCATCTATCCGTCTCCTCGCAACGACTGAGCCCACACAACTCTCTCTATATGCTGTAGGTCGCGTTCTACTCCCGCCTCGTCAAACCCTGCGTCGAGCAAGAGCCGATGCACTTGTTTTGCCTGGCCCATGCCAACCTCGAATGCGACAAACCCATCTGGTCGCAGATGCTCTCGTATGCCGCCGAGTATTTTGCGGTAGTGGCATAATCCGTCGTGCCCGCCGTCAAGAGCTAGTAGCGGTTCGTGCAGCCGCACTTCGCCAGAGAGCTGTGTGAGTTCTGAACTCTTTATGTAAGGCGGGTTAGACACCACCGCATCAACAGACATGTCTAGTGGTTCCCATGTGTCTCCACACAAAAACTCGATGACATGCGTCACCCCGTGGGCGCGCGCGTTTTCTGCCGCAACTGCAAGCGCTTTTTCGCTTACGTCTGTTGCTATTACGTGCAAATCAATATGCTGAAATTCCCGCTTCAGCCACACTGCAAGCGACACCGCAATCGCGCCCGAGCCCGTGCCTATGTCAAGCAGTGTAAGAGCACAACAACCACGAAGCCTTGCGCGGCAGAGGTCAAGTGCCTTCTCAACGAGCAGTTCTGTTTCTGGTCGGGGTATGAGCACAGCAGGCGACACCTTGAATGCAAGCGACATGAACTCTCTGCTGCGCGTGATGTACTGGACCGGTTCTCCCCCGGTGCGTCGCTTGAGCATCTCAGAAAACCTAAGAAGCCGGCATAGAGGCACCTCTTTGTCGGCTTCGGTGTAAAGTTCTTCTTTTTTGCAGCCAAGCGCAGAACAGAGCAGCACAGCACTGTCCAGGTGGGGCATATCCACGCCTGCATCACGCAGCGTGCGTGTACCGTGCCGGAGCGCTTCTCTCCGGTTCATGCTCTACTCCGCTTTCTCCAGTTTTTGCATCTGGTCGGCGTTTTGCAGTGAAGCTATGACGTCTTCAAGGTCGCCATCTAGGATGAGTTCGAGTTTATGCAGCGTGAGCCCTATCCTGTGGTCTGTCATACGACCTTGAGGATAGTTGTATGTGCGGATACGCTCACTTCTGTCACCTGTGCCGACCTGAGAGCGCCTCGCCTCGGCGAGTTCTGCGTCTCGTTTCTGCTTTTCCATATCGTATATGCGCGCTCTGAGTACGCGCATAGCTTTGTCTTTGTTCTTGAGCTGACTCTTTTCGTC
The DNA here is from genome assembly GCA_964417635.1 of uncultured Pseudomonadota bacterium. GTDB lineage: Bacteria > Bacillota > Sulfobacillia > JAUYEF01 > JAUYEF01 > CAYQIY01. The sequence continues at coordinate 201,677 of CAYQIY010000002.1, forward strand.
TTGGCACGACACCACCGTGTTTGTGGGAAGGTGGGTTATACGCACAGCCGAGTACGTCGTGTTCACGCTCTGCCCACCGTGTCCGCTCGCGCAGAACGTGTCTATCCGAAGGTCGTTCGGGTCGATCTCGATCTCCAGTTCTTCTACTTCAGGCAGCACCGCGACAGTGACTGTCGACGTGTGTATCCTGCCGGAAGACTCGGTGGTGGGCACACGCTGCACCCTGTGCACACCACTTTCGAACTTGAGTCTAGAGTACGCGCCTTCGCCTTCTATCATGAAGATGACTTCTTTGAAGCCCCCGATATCTGTGGGGTTCGAACTGAGCAGTTCTGTCTTCCAGCCGTGAAGCTCGGCATACCTGCTGTACATGCGAAACAGTGTCGCCGCGAAAAGCGCTGCCTCTTCTCCACCTGCACCCGCACGTATCTCGACTATGACGTTCTTCTCGTCGTTTGGGTCTTTGGGCAAAAGCAGCAGCTTCAGTTCTCGCTGGAGAGTGTCTATCTTCTCGCGCATCTCATCTATTTCGCTCTCTAGCATCTCGCGGAACTCTTCGTCGAGTTGCTCTCTCATCATCGTCTTATCTTCGGCAAGCGTATTCTCGCACGCTTTGAGTTCGCGGAACTTGGCCACAATGGTAGACAGTTTGGACTGCTCTTTTGCGAGCTCCGTCCAACGACTCGGCTCTTTGGCGATCTCTGGGTCTGCCATCAGCGTGTTCAGTTCTTCATAGCGTTCTTCTATGGCAGCAAGCCTATCACGCATTTTGACCGCTACCTCCTTTGGCTCCGGCCACGGCTGAAAGCGCCGCGAGCGCCACTTCGATTTGTTTGTCGTCTGGTTCGCGTGTGGTCAAGCGCTGGAACAGTAGCCCAGGCTTTTTGAGCGCCTCTGACACAGGATGGGTTGAGAGGCCAGAGAGCCTTATCACCTCGTAACTCAGTCCCGCCACGAGCGGCAGCAACGCGAGTCTTATCGCGATTCGTTGGATCATGTTGGGCCACCCGAAGAACGAGAAAAGAACGCTACCTATGAGCACCACAAAGAGCAGAAAACTGGTGCCGCACCTCGGGTGAAGCCGCGACTGACTGCGTACGTTTTCCACAGAGAGCACCGAGCCCGCATCGTACGCGTTTATGGCTTTGTGCTCCGCTCCGTGGTACTCCAGCACGCGCTGCACATCCTGTATCCTGGATATTACAAACACGTATAGCACGAACACCGTCGCCCTCAGAAGCCCTTCTGCCACGTTCATAAAGAACACAGGAGCGTGCATATGCCTTCTGACAAGTGACATCAGAACAGTGGGTAGCACGATGAACAGCCCGATGGCAAAAGCCATGGCAGTCACCACGGTCATGCTTATCTGCGCAGGAGTGAGCTTCTCTTGCTCTTCTCCGGCTAGGTCTGCCGAGAGCATCAGCGTCTTTATCCCAAGTGTAAGCGTCTCGACAAACAGCACCGCTCCACGCACGATGGGCAGCTGGAAAAACCGCTTTCGCGATGCGTTGGCTAGGTCTTCCTGTACCACCCCGATGTTGCCGTCAGGCCGCCTTACCGCCACCGCGTACCTATCTGGGCCGCGCAGCATCACACCCTCGATAACCGCCTGGCCTCCGTAGCTTACCTTGCGCTGGGACATAGCATTTGTCCTCCTATACGACAGAAAGACCGCAGCACGCTGCGGCAATTGCCAAAAGGGCAGAGCGTGTGTGCCCTGCCCGTGTAGGTTCGCTACTTCTTGCCGTACTTCCTCCGGAAGCGCTCCACGCGCCCACCGGTGTCTATTATTTTCTGCACGCCGGTGAAGAACGGGTGGCACTTGGCGCAGATCTCAACTCTGAGGTTCTTTTTCACAGACCTGATGTGATACACTTCGCCACACGCACAAGTTATGGTTGTTTCTTCTGCTTTTGGATGTATGCCAGCTTTCAAGATGTACACCTCTTACGCTAAAAGACGTTTTGCGACAAACGCAATTATACCATGCTCTAAATGAGCTGGCAACGGCTCTAGCTTATGTTCCGCTGCAGCTCTTTTTGTATTATAGCCAGGAAGTCTTTGTTCGACTTCGTCTTCTTTAGCCTATCTATCGTCATCTCGAGCACTTTTTCGGCATCCATGTTTGCTGTAGCTCTCCTGAAGAGCCACACCACTTCGAGTTCTTCTGGAGAGAGCAGCAGTTCTTCTTTTCGCGTGCCCGAGCGCTTTATATCCAGCGCGGGGAAGATACGTCTTTCGGAAAGCTTTCGATCCAGATGAAGTTCCATGTTGCCGGTTCCCTTAAACTCCTCGTAGATAAGGTCATCCATGCGGCTTCCCGTATCTATGAGAGCCGTGGCCAAAATGGTGAGGCTTCCACCATCTTCTATGTTCCTTGCCGCTCCAAAGAAGCGCTTTGGCTTGTGAAGTGCTGCAGGGTCCATGCCGCCAGACAGCGTGCGGCCAGAAGGCGGTTCTACGAGGTTGTAAGCGCGCCCCAGCCTAGTGAGGCTGTCCAGCAGGATTACTACATCTCTGCCGTGCTCCACGAGCCTCTTTGCGCGCTCTATGGCCATCTCTGTCACTTTAATGTGGTTTTCGGGCGGCTCGTCAAACGTAGAGTGTATGACCTCGCCTCTTACAGAGCGCTGCATATCTGTTACTTCTTCTGGCCTCTCATCGATAAGCAACACCATCAAGTGCACGTCTGGGTTGTTCTTAGCGATGCTGTTTGAGACTCGCTTTAAGAGCATCGTCTTACCCGCTTTGGGCGGGGATACTATGAGCCCTCGCTGGCCTTTGCCTATAGGAGCAATGAGATCCATCAGCCTGCCGGATATCTCATCCCTCGTGGTTTCCATGAGGAGCCTCTCGTTGGGGAACACCGGTGTGAGACCGTCAAAGAACGTTCTCTCTTTTGACTGGTCAGGATCGACACCGTTTACCGCCTCAACCCTCAGAAGCGCGAAGTACCTCTCGCTCTCTTTTGGAGGGCGCACCTGTCCCGAGATGATGTCTCCGGGTCTTAGGTCAAACCTGCGGATCTGCGATGGAGAAACGTAGATGTCGTCGTGGCTTGGGAAGTAGAGGTTCGGGCGCAAAAACCCAAATCCATCGTGCATAATGTCCAGCATACCCTCGGCAAATAGCAGGCCTCCTGCTTGCGTTTTCGCCTTAAGGATCTCAAAGATGAGTTCCTTTTTGCGCATAGTGCGAAAACCAGGTACATTCAGTTCGCGGGCCAGGCGGTACAGCTCGACCAGGGTCATGCCCTCGAGCTCGCTCATACTCAAGGCGTGTTCACCTCATGTGATTAGTATTATCCTAGAGGAACGTCTCGTGTTGCACTGGTATGGGGAAATGCAAGACAGCGTACCCACAAATGGGCAGAGCAACATGGAGGATCACTCTCATCGGAGTCTAGTTGGGACACAGGATTGAAGTCACAAGACGCTAAAACCGGCAGTAAGTGCATGTTCATCTTCCATGCTACCACCTTATGTTACACCAGTCAACGCAGAAAATATGCATTAGTTAGCCATTTACCTTCTTCCAATCTGCCAAGAACCGCTCAACACCTATGTCCGTAAGAGGATGCTTAAACATTGCATCGAGCACCGCTGTCGGAACGGTTGCTATGTCTGAGCCCGCTTTCGCGGCTTCTAGTACATGCACGGGATGCCTCACGCTCGCAGTTATTACGGCCGTGTCGAGACCGTAATTCTGGTATACCTCTACTATGTCGCGTACCACCTGAAGCCCATCATGACCTGTGTCGTCTATACGGCCTACGAAAGGGCTGACGTATGTAGCGCCAGCAATCGCGGCCAGAAGCGCTTGGTTGGCCGAGAACACGAGTGTGACGTTTGTCCTGACGCCTTCTTGGGTGAGAAGCCTGCACGCCTTTATGCCGTCGTGGGTCATGGGCAGTTTAATTACCACGTTATCGCTGAGCGCTGCAAGTACGCGCGCTTCTGCCACCATCTTGTCACACTCGAGACTGAGCACCTCTGCAGATACCGGCCCGGGCACTAAGGCGCAGATCTGCTTGACAACCTCATGGAAGTCTTTTTTCTCTTTTGCAACGAGCGAAGGGTTTGTGGTAACCCCGGATATAACCCCTATGTCCACCATTCGCCTGATGTCTTCGACGTTTGCCGTATCCAAAAACAGTTCCAAGTCTCAATACCTCCCGCCGTAGATACTCGGATTGCCCCCTGAATATATAACATAGTTCCCCAAAAAGAAAGCCTCACCCAATGTTCACAACCTCGACATCATCGAGCAGGTAGTACGGCAAGAGCGCATCGCCGCAGTCTATCTGATCGCCGCTTATATCACGAAGTCTTTCTGTGAGCGCGTCTATTACATTTGCTCTGAGTGTGAGACCTGTACACCTTCCGAGCGTCTTTCCGTGACTTATGACGTATCCGAGTTCTATGTCTGCACTGAACGTGCGCGAATGCTCGTAGCCGGGTCTAGGCATCGAAAATAAGTCGACTATGAGCCCGTACTCAACGTCGTTGAACAGTTCGCGCCTTCCACGAACCTCGGGCTTCACGTACAGGTTGAGCACTCCGGGTTCTGGCGGAAGCCACATCTGTTTGCGCACGGCGCTACCTGCGTGCGCAAGCGCTGCATGTGCAAGATCTGAGATGTGCTTTGTAACAACACCGTCTTCCACAAGCGCCGTCTTCGTCGCGGCAACGCCCTCTGCATCGAACGCACACGATGCAGCGGAACGCGCACGTGTAGGATCGTTCCACACCGAAACGCGTGGGCAGGCGACCTTCTGCCCTATCTCGAACTGCGCGGCCGAACCCGCAGTGAGCCCTGCTACAAGCGGCATCAGGAACTTCTGAAGCGCTTTGGGGGCAAGCAGCACAGGGTAACGGCCCGTCGGAAGCTCATGCGTGCGATCTGCGGCATCGAGCTTTTTGTCCAGCCTGTAGAGCAGCTCATCGAACACAAGCGGCGCATGACTAGACATTATCCCATCGCGCACCAAGAGCAAGTCCGAACCGGTGTACACTTGCGCCCTGGCAGAAACTGTGAGTTCAGAGCGCGAGTAGCACGCAGCAAGCCCAGATGAGTTCAGTATGCTGTGGTGTTCAATGCGCTTCTCGAGTACTAGCGCTGTGTCCAGCGATTCGTGCAGAGGCCGTATTTTGCGGATTATGCGAAGTGCGTCGTCAATTAGTTCTCGCGCACTTATTCCATCCACTTGTGGGTCAAAGTTATCCACATTGCAAAACTCAGATTGTGCCGGAAACGTTATATCCATCTGCGGCCCGTCATCAGCCGTGCTGAGAGCGCGCGGCACGAGGTCTTCGGTAGTCTTGGCCGTACACGAAGCAAAACCCATCTTCTGAGACTTCACCAATCTGAGCGCCAATTCATCTCGCTGGCCGGAGATTACGGAATAGAGCACGTTGTTCCTGAACTCTACGCGCATCACATGCGTATCCAGCCTGTATACCTCTGCAGCGTCCGCTTGTTGCATGGCTTGCTTGAGCACTCGCTCCATATGTGTCACCTCAGAGACCGAATTATGCAAGAAAGCACAGAGTTCCTCCATAAGCAAGCACGCGAGGCAAGATCTGCCCCGCGCGCCCAAGAGATATATGCTACTCCATCTCTACGGCTGTTATCTCGCCGTCTACTAGCGTGAGTGTGACCTGACTGCCTATTGCGAGCTCATCCACCGTTGTGGCGGCTCCATTGTGCGTTATCTGTGCTCCATCTGTGAGCAGGTGCGTATGAAGCGTGTCTAGAGAATCTCTTACGCTGAGCGTCGTGCCTTGAGCACTAACTGACACCGCCTCGAGCACACCGGACAACACTGCGTGCTTTTGGGTAATGACTATACTGAACACGTCGATGAAGCGGCTAAGCTCGACCTTATCCCCAGGTACGATGCTGCTTAGCGCCACTTCTTCGTTCGCGTAGTACGCCTTGCACTCTGCCGACAGAGTATACTGCTTTGTCGCGGATTCGGATAGCACACTTATCTTACGCGTATCCAAGGCCATGGAAGTGACGGTACCTGAGTGTTTTTGCTCTAGCACTTCAACAAGTGTTATCTCTGCATTGACGAGCGTGAGTTTGGCTTTGATCCCTGCTGTGAGTTCAGATACCGTCACAAGCGCGTCTTCCACCCAGACTTCTGCAGAAGAAGCAAGCGGGTACGTGTAGTTCACGCCGGTCGAGCTCACAAGCGTAAGCGAAGCGATGCCACCAGAAGAAACAATGCCGGTGATGGTTCCGCTCACCGAGCCGCTCTTATGCGTTATGAGTATCTCGGTTACGCTATCCACGATGCAGGTTAGCTGAACTGAGTCGTTGAGCTGTATCGAGGTCAGCGGTACGAGCACAGCGTTATGGTACACCTTGACATCGGGCATAAGCGGATAGACACTCGTCGCACCTGTTGTGACTATGCTGATGCTCTTAGGGCTCGACGCAAGGTCTATGGCGCTTACTGTTCCTGACACTTCGCGAGCAAGCACTTCCACCGCGGTTATGAGCCCACCGGATACGCTTACGGTAACCGGAAGCCCGACTCTCAGATCAAGCCTAGATAACAGCAACGTACCCGAGCGCACTTCTGCAGAGTTAGAAAGGTCGTACACGTGGTCTATACCTGCTGCTGTGCGCACCGTCATTGTGTACGTGGCTGCGCTGACTGTGAGCGCGTGTATGTTGCCTGTTATGCTCACCGCAGCGCTATGCTTTTGGGTGATGGTCACTGCTGTGACATCGATGTACCGCACCATGCTCACCTTGTCATTTACACTGATAGTGGAAAGCGGCACTACAGAATTCGTGTAATACGCTTTGGCGTCTGCCGAGAGCTTGTAGACGTTCTGGTCGACCGAGAGTGTGCGAGGAGTGGCGGCTAAATCAACTGCAGTAACAGTACCCTCAATCTGCTTCGGCAGCACTTCTATGAACGCTATGAGGTTGTCTACGACGGTTATTCTCACTTCAATACCGGTGCTGAGCAAGGATCTATCCACGAGAGTATCTTGCACGCGCACTTGGCAATCTGGTTTCAGCTCGTACGTGTGCAGCACGCCAGCAGATGTCTTTACACTGAGCGCTGTTCCAGAAGCAGACGGGGCTATTGCGTGGATAGTGCCGGTTACCTGGTGGCCGTGTGGGGGCACTACACCTGTCTTCTCGGTGATTTTGATGCGAACTACAGCGTTATTGTATATGCTGAGTTCGACTTTGTCGTTTGGGACAAGCAAGCTGAGCGCCACTTCTTGGTTCTGGTAATACAGTTTGCAGTCGGCAGCGAGCACATACGCCAGAGTTGTACCCCCGGATACAACTACTAGGCTCTTCGGAGTGGCATCAAACGCTGTTGCGACGACCGTACCAGACACTTTCTGCCCCGGCCCTGCTTCCGCACTAAGCAATATCACCACGCCGTCTTGGTTCAGGATAAGATTTACGCTATCACCTGGGCTCAAGTGGGCTAAGCTCACGACGTTGTAGGTACCGTCTACGAATATTAGGGCGTCTTGTGACACGCTGTACTGAAGGCTTGCTCCGCCGGAGAGAACGGTTATCTTGCGGAGCGTAACGTCTACCGCCTCAAGCGTGCCGCGTATCTCGTACGGATTTGGGCCTGGTGTAGAGCCTTCACTTCGGTCAAGCAACGCTGCCATTTCGGCTCGGGTCACCGGCTTATCCGGTTGGAACTGACCGTCTGGATATCCGTGTATCCAGCCTCTTTCCACTGCGAGCGCCACGTACGGAGCATCTTGAGCCGTTATCCTGTGCGCATCAGAGAACGTGAGCACTACACCTGCTCTAGCCGCCACTTCGAGCTCCCAGTTTGAGATGAGTGCGCGCACAAGCAGCTTCGCAACCCAGACGCGCTTGGCCGCGGCGTTGGGCGCAAAATCTTCAAGAGATATCCAGCCGCTTTGCAGCGCGTGCTGAATATAGCCTGTCGCCCACCAAGAAGCAGCTATGCCTGGTATTGGAAGTGGGGTGTTGGAAAGTTCGAGCGCCTGTTGTTCCGCTTCGGCACTTTTCATCCTGACCACCATCGAGACCGCTTCTGCCTGGCTCACAGAAGAACTTGGCCGGAAAGTGCCGTCTTCATAACCCTTAATAATCCCCCTTGCTTTGAGCCTCGCCATGTACTGAAGCGCCCACGCCGCCTCGCCTGAGTCAGAAAACACAAGGTCTTTGGGCTCCATCTTCTTAGCGAGCCCGGGCGGCACGAACGAAGGACGTGCGTACGCCGAACCGGCGAGACACACAAGTATGCTCACAAGCAGAACGAGCAGCACGAGCTTTCGGAACACTTAGATCTACCTCCCGAATCTGTTTTGCTGTGTTATAGGGAGTCGGAGGCAGAGCACTGTTTATGGGGGTAAGAAGATGCGCCAAAGCAAAGGCGGGGCCGTAAAAGCCCCGCTCACGCTGTATTTACTGCGAGATGTTAACTTCGTGTTACCATTCTACACGTGTCTTTAGTTTCAGCACTTCGAGCGCCTGGTATAGTTGGTAGTCAAAGCCACCCAAACCACTCTTTCTCAGCATTCTGTTTAACGCCATAATGCTCTTTATCTCGGCGACACCGCTGTGCATGAGTTCGGTGCCCATAGACTTCTGGAAACGAAGAAGCGCTTGTGATGTCTCGAGCGTGTACGCGCCGCTTTCAGCCACACTATAGCCTAGAGCGTTCAGCGCTCGCTGCAGTTCTAGCACAGAGTCACCCTGGTCGCCTGTGTTCATAGGCACATGCGGTACCAGCGGAGGCATAGGGGCGTCTTCTGGCTTTGTCTCAGGTATGAACGTGTCCGGAATCACGCCCTGGGCCGCAAGGTCTCTACCGTTTCGGCTCAGGTACTTCGCGGTTGTGAGTTTCAGCATATCTCCGTTCGAAAGCATCACCAGCTGCTGCACGGTGCCTTTTCCAAAAGTTGGTGTGCCCACAACATGGCCTGAACCCGAGTCCTGCGCGGCAGACGCCACTATCTCGGCCGCACTCGCAGTACCACTGTTTACAAGGTAGATCACGGGACTGAAGGGAACCTCATCGGTACCTCCCTCAAGAGTGTACCTCTGGCCCTGCCTGTCCAGTATGTGGGTAATCGCACCTGTCGGTATGAGGAAGTCGCTCAGTTCAAGCGCCGCGCCCAAGAGTCCGCCGGGGTTATTGCGCATGTCCACGAGTAGCGCCTTCACGCCTCTTTCTTGCATCACGCTTAGTACGACTTCGAGCTGGCTGGCAACGCTTTCACTAAAGTCAGAAACCTTGATATAACCTACGGCACCGTTACATATGATCTCTGCCTCTACGCTTCTTAGGACTATCTCATCGCGTATGAGCACTAGTTCGAGCACTTCGCCTGTACCGGCTTTTTCGACCTTGAGCATGACGGGCGTGCCTGGGGTACCTCTTATGAGCGTTGCAGCGATGTCAAGCGGTACACCCCTTATGCTCCTTCCGTCCACCTCTATAATCCTGTCACCTGCCGAGAGCCCCGCGGCTTCGGCGGGTGAGCCTGTTATGGGTGCTATAACTGTGACGTAGCCTTCTATGAGTTCTATATGTACGCCTATGCCGCCGAACTTGCTCTCTATGACGGCATCTAGGAATTGCTTTGAGATCTCTTTTTCCATGTACGTGGTGTACGGGTCATCCAATGAGTATATGATGCCTTCAAGCGCGGCCTTAAGCATCTGTTCTGCAGAGGGTGCGTCTATATGGTACTGCTCTATGAGTTGCATCACTTCCAAGAACACCGGGTAGAACTCGTGCTTAGTGATATCCTTCGCGGGAGCCGCGCACAGCGGCTGCGCAAACAAAGCGACGAGCAACGTGACTGCGATTACGAATCCCAACTTCCTGCGCATATAGTACCCCTCCAGTTAGATGCTCATGCCCGGTACGTAGGGCGCCGGGCATGACAATCCCGGTGCTACACCTTAGACTACCACAAAAAGGGCACCCGCCGTAGCAGGTGCCCTTCCGATGTTACTGAGTGTTAACTACTGCACGACCTTGAACGCGGCAGTTACGGACATACCGTACTCGTTCGTGACCTCGATGTAGATCGTGGCCTCTGTCGCTGCTGCACCGAAGTGCGTGGCGATGTCAGCCGGGTCGAGTCTCACGTTGACGAGCCTACCTCTGTTGGTGGTCGCATGCGGTGTGGTTACGTACGCCGCCGGTGTTGCATCCCACCAGCCAATCGCGTTGGTCTTCGCTGCATCTGCAAAGAACCTCACGGTTGCGAACGGCTCACATGCATCGTTGAGCGAGTCGATTGTCCAGTTGGCCTTGGCTGCGACTCTGCTGGAATCGAACTTGGCATGCGTGGACACCAGCAAGAACTCAAGCCTTGGCTCGGTCGCATGCACGACGTACCATACACGGTTGTTCTTCGAGATCTGGCTGAAGGTACCGTATACACCGTCAACGTAGATGACTGCCTGGTCGCCAACAGTGTAGAACGTGTTGTTGACCTGGATCAGCCTGTCAGCAGTGTAGATGTTCTGCACAGGCGCGCCGTAGGTTACGGGCTCGCCTACGCCAACACCGGTGTTAACCATGGGTACGGGAACCACGCCACCGACGCCGCGGAACAATCTTCCGTCGTCGTTGGTCGCTATGTTGACGTAATCGCCGATTGCGATACCGTCAGTCACGGTAAGTCCGATGTGATCGCTCACGCCACCGGTCTTAGCCACTTCGTACGTTGTCGAAACGCCTCTTACATCAAGCACCCACTTGTCGTACGAGCTCGGGCCTGCGGCCTCGATGAACGCAAGCACCTTGCCACGGTTTGCAACGGTCGCAGTTAGGTCGAACAGTTTCGCGCGTCCGCGTCCACTCAGGTGGACTGTCACGATGTCGTTGACACCGAGCAGGCCGTAGGTGGTAGCTGCGTTAACGTATGCGACACCCTTAACAGTCGGGGCGCTCTCAAGCGTGTACTCAACACCATCGATCGAGACGTAGTAGGTCGGAGCCACGGCCGGGTTGGTCTGGTGCGCTCTCTTGGCCGTGATCTTGCCTGACACCTTGTTCGAGAATGCCTCAAGGTATCTTACCCTGTTGGCAGCGTCAAGCCTGATGCTCGCGATCATGTCTGCCTTTACGTCTTTTAGGGTCGTGACTACGCCATCAACCTTGACTACGGCGTCAGAAGCCATGAAGTAGGTGGTTGTTGTTGCACCGTCGAGTAGCTGCACGTTCCACGTTGTAACGGTAGTACCTGTGGTCGAGGTAGCTAGCACGATCTGGTGGCTCTTGTCAAACACGGTCGACTTGAGCGTGGTGACCTTGCCGTTTGCATCGCGGAAGATTTCTACGCTGTGGTCGACTGCGAAGTTCGCCGCAAAGGTTGCAAGCGTGCCGGCGAGTTCTACTTCGTTCCTGAACAGCTGGAAGGTCGGCGCGAACTCATAACGGGTGTCTTCGTTGTAGATGTAGAAGTAGTTTGCACCCATCAGGCGGATCGAACCTGTCTTCACGGTTGTTCTCTCGGTGACTTCGATCAGGTGGACCCTGGTCTTTTCGTCATTCCAGAACAGTTTGACCTTGTAACCCATGAGGTCTTTCAGCGCGACTCCACCGGCGATCTTGTAGTTGTCGGCAAGCTTGTTGCCGTTGATGAACAGACCGGTGGTGTCGACCGAGGTGACGTCGACGAGGTCGACTGCTGCGTTGTACTCAAAACCACTTGCGCTCACGAACGTCTTCTGAGCTGCCGGCGGCTGCGGGATTGCCCAGCCATTGGCGGTCAGTTCGCCGTGAACTACCTCAGAAGCTTTCGAAGCCCACTCGGCGACTTGGCCACGGGTGGCAAGCGCATTGGCGACGAAGCCGGTGCCAATGATCCTCTCCGCAGCGGCTACGGTGATGTGGCCGATCGGCCAATCGCCGACTGCCTGGAACTCACGGTTCAGTGCGCGAACGATCATGGTGATGATCTCAGCGCCGGTGATGTTCGCCTCAGGCTTGAATGTACCATCTGGATAACCCTTCAGGATGCCCCTGGTGGTACATACGTTTACGTAACCCGAAGCCCAATGAGTTGCGGGCACATCGGGGAACCTGCTTTCGAGACCCTTTGCTGCTTCCGCTGCGGCCTCGAGCCCGAGAGCCCTGACTATCACCGTTGCGGCTTCCGCACGGGTGATGTTGCCCGACGGCTTGAAGGTGCCATCTTCATAGCCCCTTATCCAGCCGAAGGCTGCTGCCTTGTCTACATGCGGATTGTTGGTCACATCGCTAAATGTTGAAGCGAGTGCCGGTCCGACAAGGCCGAGCAACATGGAGATTGCTAGCAGAGTTACTAGAATCTTTCTCATGTGCTGTACTTTCCTCCCCTTCTCTTAAAGAGATAATTTCCTTGGAAACCAGACATTTGCCAAACCCTACGTTGGAACACAATTGCGCGTTGCTCCTAGATGGTTTTGGCTAATCCCCCCTTTCCAAGACTCGAAACCTTTTATGTCATCCCGTTTGGGATTGACTTCCTTTGGTTGCTGTACTGAGTATACCGATATCTCCCAGTACAGGTCAATGTTGCTGAGGTTACCCATCATTTACAGTAAGGTAACAGCGAAAATGTGGTTGCTCTTGAGAAACATGGAAGCACAACTTCTTCGATTCGGCATTGTTTTCCTCTGCCACAGATCACATGTAACTCAACTGTAACAGAGTGCCAAATAGGGGGCGACCTTCCAGCAATGCGACGCACACCAGACTTAGCCTGTTCCGCGATATATGTAACAGTCGGATTACGATCTGCTTTGGCAACGCCTGTATTTGTGTATGCCGGTTGCGCATCGAGCATGTCCATAGGCACTGCTTTACGCCGAACTTCTTGTATCCCGGCGAGACAGGCGATGTGTGCGCACACGTAGAACTGTTCTTCATTCCCGAAGAGGCAGGTAGTGAACGCATGGCACCCAAGTCACTCGCTCTGAGCGCATCAGCACTCGTGGTACTCGGGGCAATCTCCAAGATTTTAGGATTTGTCAGGGAGCAGGCTATAGCGTCTTCTCTCGGAGCCGGATACCTCACTGACTCGTACGTGCTTGCGTTCAGCATCACCGGCTTCGCGTTCACCGCGCTTAACACGATACTTCAAAGTGCATTCTTACCTGTGTATTCGAGCTACAGGGCGCGTGGCAACACGGAGTCAGCGGCGCTGTTTGCACGCACGATGGCACGGGTCACTTTTGGCATTTGCGCAGTTCTTGGGCTCTCGGGCTCTTTGTCGGCTCCGCTTCTTATCCGCTTTATAGCGCCGAACTCGCCTCAGGAAACAGCCATACTGGCATCGCGTATAACCGCTGTGCTTTTTCCTGCGATGACTTCTCTCTCGCTCATAGCGCTGTTTACAGCGGTGCTGCACAGCCACGGCTCGTTCGCACTTCCCGGGCTAAGCCCCATAATCCAGAACGTGGTAATAATAACAGCGCTGTTTGCACTCACGCGCACCATGTCCGTGTGGGGGCTTGTCACCGGAATGGTCTTAGGTATGGTTATCGCGACACTCGCGCTCGTACCAGCGCTTAAGAACACACCTCTTCTTTCTCGCGGCAGCGTAAATCTAAGAGATGAATCTGTAATGGCGATGCTCCGCATGTCCGGCCCGCTCTTCGGCATCGCGGTGCTCGCGCAAATATATGTGCTGGTCGAAAGAAGCCTCGCGTCCGCGCTCCTACCAGGTAGCATGGCGGCTCTGAACTTCGCGCTCAAAGTGGTGCAACTGCCAAACGCAGTGGTGGTAATGGCAATCTGCGCAGTGGTCTTCCCGAGATTCTCTGAGATGTGGGGCAAAAAAGACTTTGACTCACTTGCCAGAACTTCTGTCTCAACCGCTACTTTGGTGTGTGCAATCGTTATGCCTGCTGCCATCGCATTTGGTTCGCTCGCCACGCCCATAGTGCAAGTGGTCTACCAAAGAGGCGCGTTCGACCATGCCGCAGTAAGCCTCACTGCAGGAGCGCTCAGGTTCTACTCGATAGGAATACTGTTCCACGCTCTCGCTTTGCTTTTCACAAGAGCATTCTTCGGGATGCAGGACTCAAAGACGCCTCTCGGGGTAAGCTTCGTGGCAAACGGCACCGCCGTGGCGCTTAGTTTCGCTCTCGTCAGATCCATGGCACACACAGGGCTTGCACTTGCAAACAGTGCGGGTGGAATAGTGAACGCACTCCTGCTCGGCTGGTTGCTGTTCAGGAAGATAGACGGCAAGCAAACAGAGCAGTTCTTTGCTTCAGTCGGCAAAATCTTGCTCTCTTCTGTCGTGATGGCCGTTGTAGCCGGGGTAGCGCTCACCAGGTTTTCGGTAACAGGTGGCAACATGCAATCTGCCATTAACTTTGCGCTGGTGGCTCTTGTCGCCGGAGTAACGTACATAGCATGCATTTTTGCCACCAAGGTTGCTAGTGCAAGAGAAGTAGTGCACGGAATAAGCGCTTTCATCGCAAAGCTGTCAAAACCCAGACCTTAGACCGAATACGCGATCAAGAAGATATGTCATGCTCTTTACCGGATTTGGAAGCTGCACGTCAAGTACAAGGCATGCGCTGACCACAAACGCAGAAAGCAGTACCGCACTGAACACGGCGAGTTCTCGCCACATCTTCTGCCTAACAAGCGGCCTGCCTTCGTATACGCCCAGAAACAGAGCACCGAGAACCAGCAGAGCGAGCCGCGCCATCGTCTACTCCACCTTTCCAAATCCCTGTACCGCAAGCCCTGTCCTCAGCACTGTGGCAGATACCTTAATCTCGTGCTCTATCTGCAAGAAGAGCTCATCCCATCTGCTCTCAAGCGTCTCCCACTCACGCGGACGCGTGAGCCTGAGGCTAGAACCCGCCCCGAACACATCTGAGCCAAGCTGCTTTGCCTTTGATACTGCTGCTGTGATCTCATACCCAATGGCGAGCGCCATCCGGCGTTCGAGCTCTGTCCACACCTGTAGGTCTAGCGGGTCTAGTTCTGCCTGTACGTCGCCCAAGTTTGCGACACACTCCACCGACACAACCATCTTGGGCACACCTTCTACCATCTCGACCTCAATTCTGGATTTGGCGCGGATTATCTCAAGACCCACGAACCTTGACTCTGCGCCCGGTTGCTGGATAACCAGAATACCACTCTTTACCTTGTTCTTGATCCAGTTGAGGCCCCTTGTCTCTGTCTCATCGAGCCAACCCATAAGTTTGTCCTCTTTGAAGACTGCTGTGCCAGAGAGAGCGGCAGATGCCTTGATTTGGTCGCGAAGCAGTTCTCCGGTGATATCAATCTCCGCTTGCTTATGCACAATCTCGGCGCGAGTTGCAACGGGCTCTCTTCCTTCTGACGCTAGCATCTGCAAGAAATCGTTTAGGGTTACAGGCACGATGGTAGAAAGCCCGACAGAAGCGCTTTGCATGATACCTCGCCCACCTTCTGCGGGCATGGGTTCCAGTTCAAACTCAACTTGAAGCAACTCGTACGCGGTAGCTGCTTCAACAACTATGATGTTTGCGCGCCTTCTTGTCTCTCCGTCGCGGTCGAAATAGTCCAGAGCGCGCATAACTCCACCACGCGCAAACTGTTCTCCCATGAGTATGAAAGTGTTGTGCGCCCAAAACAGTCTTCTCGGGGATACTCGCAGGAAGTTACGTACTGCTTCAAAAGTGGTTCTGCCTGTGCTTGTTACGACCCAAAACGGCTTCTCTCGAGAAACAGGCTCGCCACCTCCTTGCAGCGTAAAAGGTTTCGCGATATGCACTGTGAGCATTATGTTGTCTTGTGCATCGGAGTCTATGCCGACTGCCACCACAAACCCAAGCGTCTCTATCTCGCGGCCGTTCCAGCACCCACATAACGCCAGAGACATCACGAGCATTGCGACCAAGACCTTGCGGGTTGTACTAAACACCCTGACACCTCACACTTCGCGTATCCATGACACGATCAGCAGCAACGCTATTATGCCCACGCCTATTGCGTTAGAGTAGACCCCCCAGTGCTTTGCCTCAAAGAAGAGTTCAAACTCGACGCTGCTCTGGTAAAGACACACGCCTAGCGCCACTACGAGCGCTCCAAAAGCGTACACCAAGTGTCTCATCAGTCTGAGTCCGCACACCTTAGCTGTGCCGAGCGATACTGCCCAGAGAAGAAGCGCTATCTTGGCTGCGGCTCCGAGAGTCCACGCCACCATAGCAATAGCTTCAAGCCTCTCGACAAAGCCGGCGATGCTTATCATGCGGGCGAGTGAGAAAGTGGGCAGCGCAAGTGAAGTGCTTGTGGCTCCGAAGACCAAGGACACGGATGCTGTAAGAGCTGCTGTAATCGCTCCGGTTAGCAGCACGCTGAAAAGCACGCTCTTCCATATGCGAGACTGGCCTTTGACGTATGGCATCAACATACCGAGTACGCAGAACTCTGCAAAAAACGCGAGGATGAGGCTACTTGTCTCAATGACTGGGCCTATGTTGTCCGGCAAGAGCGGCCTCAGGTTGTCTACCCGCATGACGTCGTAAGGCAGCAGGATTATAAGACACAGGCCAACTACCACGATAACCACAATGATTTCTGCCATGCGTGCGAACACTTCCAAGCCGCACCTTGCGGCGTTAGCCGCAAGCGCCACGGTCGTCAACAAGAAGACGAGCATAGGAGTTTCGGGCATTATGGCTGCTGTGTACGCCTCGCCAAGCGCTCTTGCGGTGTTGAGCGCAACGTGCAGCCAGTACCACACCAAAACAAGAGACACGATCTTTCCGGGTAGTCTACCCAAGACGTCCTCGGCTATTTCGACAAGCGTCTTCTCGGGGTATTTGCTCCCAAGCCTGAAGACGAGGTACACCGCAGGTATTGCCGCGAGCGTGCCTATTAGGGCGGATTGCCAGGCGTGCGCGGGATCTGGGGTTGCGGTTACTACAGGGAACTGAATGGTGACAGGCACAAGCCTCATGACAATTAGCAGTGCCGCAACCTGCCCGGGAGATATCCTCTGTGTGTTCACGGCGAGCCACTTCCGTCTGTTGAGGAGTCTTGGCTCGGGTCGTGCGTTATCTGCTGCACCGAAGCGCGAATCAGGCTGTCTTCGAGATCTTCTTTGACAACCGGCGCAAGCGGCGCAAGGTAAGGAACACCGAACGAGCGCAGCGCTGAAAGGTGTATGAGCACCCCAAGCAAGCCGAGCACCACGCCGTACAGCCCGAGCGAAGCTGCAAGCAGTATCATCACAAACCTCAGAAGCCTGATGCCTATGGCGATGCTGAACACAGGTGTTGTAAAAGATGCAATGCCTGTGCCGGCAACGACCACCACCATCGCAGGAGACACAAGTCCAGCGCGTATTGCCGCATCTCCTAGCACAAGCGCCCCAATAATGCTGACAGCCGAACCCACTACCCTCGGCAGCCTGATACCCGCTTCGCGTAGTACCTCGAACACCACTTCCATGAGAAGCGCCTCTCCGACTGCCGGAAACGGCACGCCGTCACGCTGTGCGGCGATGCTCAATATCAGCGGCGTGGGAAGCAGTTCTTGATGGAACGTGGTGACGGATACGTATAATGCTGGAAGCACGAGCGAGCTCAAGAACGCTGCATACCTCAACAGCCGGATGAAAGAGCTCACTATGGGTTGCTCGTAGTAGTCTTCGCTTGCGGCAAGAAACATCGTGAATGTGGCAGGCATGATGAGAGCAAACGGGCTGCCGTCGACGAGCACTGAGACCCTGCCCTCCATAAGAGCTGCAGTCACCTTATCTGGTCGCTCGGTACGCAGCACCGTGGGGAACAGAGAAGAAGGCGCGTCTCGGATGAACTCTTCGAGTTGACCGCTTTCTATGATGCTTCCAACAGGGATCTGGCTGATGCGCTTTCTTACTTCTGCGACAAGGTCTGGGTCGGCTTTCCCCTGGATGTAGGCTATGACCACATCTGTTCTGCTTATATCGCCTATCTTTGCGTGCTCTGTCCAGAGCCTATTGCTTTTTAACCGCTTTCGCAGCAGCGATGTGTTCACTCTGACAGACTCGATGAACCCTTCTTTCGGTCCTCTGACCGAGGGCTCGCTGCTGGGCTCATCAAGCGCCCTTTTTTCCCAGTCGCGGACACACATGGCAAGCGCCTTTTGCACACCTTCTACAAGCAGCGCGCAGTTGCCATCGCTTATGAGCGTCATAATCTCATCGAGTGATTCGCTTTCTTTTACTTCTGTACCGAACACAAGCCTGTCTCGCAGCTCGCGGTACGCATGTTGTGCGCTCTGCCAGGTGCGTGCGGGGTTTATGACCTGTTCTACTAGTTGTGCGCCCAGTATCTCGCGGCTCACGACCCCGTCGATGTGCGCTACTAGCACGCGTATCTTGTCTGCTGCGCCCGTGCGCAATTCTCGTATAACAAGGTCAGGGCTCGCGCCAAACGCCGACACTAGCCTCTCTTTATCTAGGTCGACATTCCCGGTTATGCCGCCCGTCTCAACGCTCTGCCGCCTCCTAGGATGTCTTGTGGCTCTTTTCACCGCTCTTTCTCCTCTTGCTCAGTTCGGCTGCGGGTTAGTATGCCCATTGTGGGCGGGACCCCTCAGCTCTTCTGGCGTTTTGCCCGATAACTCTCATGAGGAGGTGCATTAGGTTTGCACGTTGTCATACTTGCCACAAGCCACGGTAATGCGCTAAGGCCTCTTACGTCGCAGTTACCTCAGGCGCTCGTGCCGATTGGACAGAAAAGGTTCATAGAGTTTCAGATTGAGTACATGGCGGCGCAGCAATTCTTTGAATTCGTTGTGGTCATAACACCGCCCAAAGGCACCTTGATACGCGAGTATCTCGGCAGCGGCGCGAGGTTCGGTGTGGATATTGCATACGCTGAAGAAAAGGAGCCTCTGGGCACGGGTGGGTGCCTTTCACTCTTGACCACTCATGTGGATGATCGCTTCGTGTTGCTCGGAGCTGACTCTTTTCTCCCGATAGACTACCGGCTACTGGCACGAGCAGAGCGAGACGAATGCATCGTTGCCGCGTGCTCCAACAAAGACAAGCTCTTACCCAACAACTTGAGGCTTGCAGGAGACCTCGTGATAGACGCAGGCGCGCCGAGCGAGAAGATGACCCACCTCTATGCAGGTGCTTGCGTTCTCACGCACGATGTGCCAAAGCACATACCCAAAGAAGCGGCATCTATCGAAGAAGCGGTGTTTCGTCCGCTCATTCGCAGCTCAAGGCTTAGGGCACATGCTGTAAGGCAACGGCCGTACTTCATACACACGCCCACTGGACTCAACGGATTCTGCAATGCGCTCAAGAAGGCGGCTTGGGCGCGAATATAGCATGATAAAGCCGCTAACCATGGGAAGGCAAACCCGAAGTTGCATCGAAGCATAGGTCACACGAGATCACTGCGGGAGGAATGGTCGTGAGCTTAGTCGGGCAAGGCAAAAGCAGAATAGAGTGGGCATCTCGTAGAATGCCTGTGCTACGGGCCATAAGAGAGAGGTTTTCTGAAGAGCAACCGCTGCTTGCGGTAAGGGTGGCTGCTTGTCTTCATGTAACTACGGAGACGGCGAACCTGATGCTCACGCTAAGAGAAGGCGGCGCCATTTGCTCTCTTTGCGCTTCTAACCCTCTCAGCACGCAGGACGATGTGGTAGCAGCGCTCAACGACATGGAAATTGAGACGTACGCCAAAAGAGGCGTTGGCACCAAAGAGTATTACGAGCACATAAACAAGGCGCTTGATATAGTTCCGCACTACACGATGGATGACGGCGCCGATACGGTCTCGCTTATACACACCGAACGAACAGATCTGCTGCAGCATGTAAAAGGCGGTACCGAAGAGACGACCACAGGCGTCATCAGGCTTCGCGCTATGGAAGCCGACGATGCGCTCAAATATCCTGTCGTGGCAGTAAACGACGCCATGACAAAACACTTCTTTGATAACCGCTACGGTACCGGCCAGTCCACGATAGACGGTGTGCTGCGTGCCACAAACTTCATGCTGGCCGGATCTACAGTTGTGGTGTGTGGTTACGGTTACTGCGGCAGGGGAATTGCAGAACGCGCAAAAGGCATGGGTGCGAAGGTTATCGTGGTGGAAGTGGATCCGGTAAGAGCGCTTGAAGCGAGCATGGACGGGTTCTGGGTTATGAGTATGAACGAAGCGGCAACAATAGGCGACTTGTTCTTAACCGCAACCGGCAACATCAACGTGATACGAAAAGAACACATGCAGCTGATGAAAGACGGCGCCATGATGGCGAACGCCGGACACTTTGACGTAGAGATATGTAAGCCTGGTCTTAGACAGATGGCAGAAAGTGTCACGGTGGCAAGAAAAGACCTTGAAGAATACAGCCTGCCGGGAGGCAAGCGGCTCTACCTCATAGGCGAAGGAAGACTCGTAAACCTCGCTGCCGCAGAAGGTCACCCGGCGGAAGTGATGGACATGAGCTTTGCAAACCAAGCGCTTTGTCTTGAATGGCTGCACTCGGCAGAAAGAAAACTCGGGAAGCATGTGATTCCTGTACCAAGAGAGATAGACGAGATGGTGGCAAAGCTTAAGCTTGCGTCGATGGGTGTATCTATAGAGCACATGACAGACGAGCAGTATAAGTACGTTAAGTCTTGGAAGCACGGAACGGAGTAGATTCGCCTATGAGGTTACACAAAGCGTGACCCACGCCGAGATGCCATTCTTCTGTCTCGAACTCGGTGTGTGTGGGCGCTACGAACAGTATGTCTGAAAGACTTTTCATAAGCCCGTAACCCTCTGAAGATGCAAAACCTATGGTTACGCAGTCGATTTCGCGTGCTGAAGACAGCGTCTTGAGAACCACTGCCGAATTCGGCATGGATGCTATCCCGATCACTACATCGCCGGCTCGTAAGAACAGCTGCAACCCAGAAGCGATGTAGAAAGCCGGAACAGCGCAAGACACGAAGTCTTCTGCGAGGTGCATTGCAAGAAATCTGTGAGCGCGGCTTGAGACGAAGTAGACTCTTCCTCCTGAACCGACGCAGCGAAGTATCGTTTTTTGGGCAGATAACAGGCTGGTTTCTGTGTCAGGTAGCATCGAGAGTGCACCTCCGTGCCGAAAATGTATGTGTGCTGCACACAAAACAGAACGAAAACCGCATAATGGGTTGAAGCAGAGCGTGTGTTGTGGTAAGTATAGGGGGGCAACACAAAACGAACCCGAGGTGTGACAACTTGCAGTTACCCGAAATAGTAAGACGCAGAGCAGAAAAATTCTTGCAGAAGTTCATCCAAGAACACGCTCCAGCGCACTTAAGAGACCAGTACAGGCTCGAATACCGGGTACGCAGAAGCTCGATAACTCTATACGAATGTCGTCCGCCCTGGAGTCCGTCGGTTAAGAAGTGGACAAAAAGGCTTATTGCTCAGTTCCGCTACAACGTAGAAGAGCAGCAGTGGAGCCTCTACTATCCAAACCAGGGGCATAGGTGGCAGGCTTGCCCAAACATAAAGCCTTCTCCGGACATGAAAGACCTTCTTCACGTGCTTGATGCAGACCCAGCCGCGGTGTTCTTCGGGTAACGTTATCTGAGGTTCAGCACATTACTCACCTGCAATAATCGTCTTCAACCCTTACAACGTCGTCAGGGTCTGGCGTGGATACTTCTAATATCCGTAGGTCAGAAAGAGCGGTAAGCCTGTGCACTGTGCCACAGGTAATGGTCCTCGAAGTACCGGGGCGCATTACGACTTCTTCTTCACCGAGCTGCAACAGCCCGTGTCCCGAAAGACAATACATCGTCTCTGTCTTCTTCTCGTGGTACTGAAGGCTCAAACGGTGGCCAGCTCGAACTTCGAGTATCTTGCCTAGGTAATGATCTGTAACACCCCACCATATCTCCGAACCCCATGGTTTCTGCACTACCTTCTGGTCTGCGGAAAGGCTGGCAGCTGACTGGTGCTGTGCTGAGCTCAGCGCGCGCACCGGCTCCCGGATAAGCGGCAAGTGTTCTCTGGACGAAACGAGCACACCGTCGTCTGTATGAGCCACTACCAAACCTGATGCTCCCATGACAACTGTACATGGGTCATCTGAGTATACTATACAGTCACGTGAGTCTATGAGCTGTGCAATGCCATGTACATAGTTACCTGACTCATCTGGTTTGACAAGTCTCTCAAGTGCTGTCCAGCTTCCAAGGTCATCCCAGATGAGGTTGTCTGCCCGCACGACAAGCCCCATCCCTTTGTACTTCTGCATCACGGCATAGTCAAAACTTATCCTGGGTACTTGCTTGTATGCTTCCACGATACTCCGTGATTCGAGTACAGAATCGTATATAGCGCAGCCTTCGGGAAATACTTCTCGCACGGCAGCAGACAGCTTAGCGTTATTCCAGCAGAATATGCCGCCGTTCCAGAAGTGCTTACCCGAAGAGAAAAACTCGTGCGCAACCTCGGGCGAGGGCTTTTCCCTGAAAGAAGCGATCTCAAACACTCCGTCTGAGATGCCCGAACCTGTCTCAATGTATCCGTAAGCTGTCTCCGGTCTTGTAGGCGGAATGCCGACCGTAACGACGCTTGAGTGTGCTAGGCAACCAACAGCCTTGGAGAGTATTGCCTGGTAGACGTCTACATTACCTATGTAATGGTCTGCGGGTAAGAACAACACATTTTCTGTATCTGCTCTTGCCTCGACTACTGCGGAGGCAAGACACATGCAAGAAGCGGTGTCGTTGCCATAGGGTTCTGCTATGAAGTTGTGCTTGGGCAATTCCGGAAGCTCGCCTCTCGCCATAGAAACCTGTTCTTGCACCGTAACTACCATAATGCGTTCAGGAGGTAGCATATCTGCTATTCTCTCGTACGTCAGACGAAGGAGCGCCTTGTCTCCGACCAAGCGTAGGAAGTGTTTGGGCTGGCCCGCTGAACTCTTCGGCCAGAAACGCTCCCCCCTTCCGCCTGCCATTATTACCACGCTGGTATTATGCATAGTTTCCTCCCGGCTCCTGACTTACCACTAATTGACTTCGCACACCAAACACTAGGCACCTGTATCTTAGAGGGAGAAACCTGGTGGTAAGACATTCCGCATATCCCACAAACATGAGAACTTGCCAAGATATTGCAGTCTTTTTGTGATATGGTGTCTAATAGTAGATACATCCGGCTTCTGTTTTCCACTATGGATGCGAGGCGATAGACACATGACTTCTGCCGTTAGGAAAGCCGTTATCCCGGCAGCTGGTCTTGGGACGAGATTCTTACCGGCTACCAAAGCTCAACCAAAAGAGATGCTGCCGATAGTCGACACTCCGGTGATCGAGTTTGCCGTGCGCGAACTTGTTGAGTCCGGCATAACTGATATACTGATAATCACTGGTAGAGGCAAGCGAGCAATCGAGGACCACTTTGATAGATCACTGGAACTAGAGAACCATCTCAGAAGAAACGGCAGAATTGATCTGGTCGAAGATGTCTTCCCTGACTTTGGTGCACACATACACTTCATCCGCCAGAAAGAGCCCCGTGGTCTGGGTCATGCAGTGCTGCAAGCTGCGTGTCACGTTGGCAATGAACCGTTTGTGGTCGTTCTAGCCGATGAGATATATGACTCACCAGTGCCGTGCACAAAACAACTCATTGAACAGTACAATTCACTAGGCCACTCTGTACTGGGATTGAGGGAAGTGCCGTTATCTGAGGTCGAGCGCTACGGGATAGCGACTGTTGAAGACCGAGGAGAAGGTAACTACGTGATACAAGACCTTGTGGAGAAGCCACCTCCACACGAAGCGCCGTCAAGATTAGCAGTATGCGGCAGGTATCTGTTGACGCCGCAGATTTTCGAATGCTTGGAGCTGACTGGCCCGGGCATCAACGACGAGATTCAGCTCACGGATGCGCTGAAACAGCTGCTTCAGAAGCAACCTGTTTACGGTACACGCCTTTCATCTCCCGTATTCGACGTAGGCGATAAGATGGGCTTTCTTCAGGCTACCGTAGAGTACGCTCTCAGAAGAGATGACCTCGGTCCTGCATTTTGTGAGTTCTTGGTACAACGACTCAAATCCGTCTCACAACGAGACCTTGCACATGTTGCAATCACAGTAGAGGATAGACTGTGCTAGCGCATAGTTACTGCTGTACGGATCATCTCTGGACTGTGAGCGATCTCTTGCTACAGGTCAGGGTGGGACATTCTAAAGAGGCCAGCTCGCTTCGCTATTGAACGTTCTTCCGAGTACGCTTGTGACATTATTGCATGAGCATCCACAGCTAATAGCTTAGCCATGCTTGCCTATACTCTGACTCAAGTTTCACAGTGAACAGGCCAAAACGGGTGTTTTCTAGAACAAAGGCGCTGCTAGGCGAAG
>CAYQIY010000003.1:0-160075 GCA_964417635.1 uncultured Pseudomonadota bacterium
AAAAGTCGCCGAGTGCTTGTTACACAAGTCCTCGGCGACTCTTTCACTCCGGCTGTTGCAGAAGATGGTCATCAAGCAAGCACAGCTCGCAGCCTGCGACAGCGGCGACCCGATAGCGGTATCTGTAACAGGTGTGCAAAGCTACCCCATGGTTTTCAAGTTACTACAGGACGACGCGCCCGGCTGTTGTGGCCGTGAGCAAGGGCGACCTGAAGATTTGCAACTGACCTGTGTGTCAGCGGATCCCTCGAAGCAGGCCGTGGCAAGAAACTAGAACCGACTCTGTAATCTCCTCAAACGTGTCAGTTGGGGGTTATGCTGTGGTAGGAGCCGAGCGGCTAACGGCGTAAAGCCGCAGCAGCACAAATCCTGTCTTTCATCTCACATAGCGTTTTGCCTCTCAAATAGGCGGTATGATATAATCTACGAAGGTTCTGGCGCACACGTTGCGCGTTAGCTGGGCAGGTCACCCAGGAAGGAAGACGCATGGATAGACTGCAGTTCTTCATCCTGTCATTGGCAGGTCTTATTCCAGGTTTCGCTTTGCACGAGTTCTTTCATGCCAAAGCTGCTGATCTGCTTGGTGACTCCACCCCGAGGCGGCTTGGCAGACTCTCTATTGATCCTCTTGTACACCTGGATGTGTTCGGGACGTTGATGATTGCGTTTACGGGTTTCGGCTGGGCAAAGCCCGTGCCAATTAACCCCGCAAACTTCAGGCATGGGGCTAGGGACATTGTGCTGGTGTCCATAGCTGGTCCTGCAGCCAACCTGCTGCTTGTGTTCGTATTCGGTGTGCTTGTAGGGCTTGCACACGAATTTGGGGTAGGCGGAGCGGTAGTCAGCGTATTTGAGTACGCGTTGCTCATAAACGCAGCGCTTGCGGCGTTCAACTTGCTGCCGATACCTCCTCTCGATGGCTCGAGGGTGCTGGCAGCTCTTCTGCCTTACCAAATGTCAGTAGCCTTTCGACAGATGGAAGCCTACGCCCCGCTCATTATCCTTGTGTTCTTTTTCGTACCGGGAGCTTCAAGCATAATCTATGCAGCGCGAACAGCTTTGGTAAGGTCTATCGGGTTTCCGGGAGTCTCGGTAGGCTCCAGTCTTGCTCATCTATTCAGGTGAACAAAACGATACGAGGTGTCACGAACATGGACAGACAACTTAGGATCGTCAGCGGGATGCGAACGTCGGGCTTGTTGCACCTAGGCAATTTTGTGGGTGCGCTTTCAAACTGGACTAACCTTCAGCATGAATATGACTGCTACTTCTTCGTGGCCGACTGGCACGGGCTAACTACTGATTACGACGACACCAGCGAGATACGCACATGGACGCGCGAGATAATGACAGACTGGCTTGCGGCAGGGCTTGACCCCGATAAATGCGTTCTGTTCGTGCAGAGCGATGTGATCGAGCATGCCGAGCTGCATCTGCTGTTTTCTATGTGTACACCACTTGCGTGGCTTGAGCGAGTGCCGACGTACAAGGAACGGCTGCGCGAACAGAGCACTCGTGAGCTTGCAACCTATGGCCTGCTCGGCTACCCGGTGCTTCAGGCGTCTGACATCTTGATATACAAAGGAGAAGCAGTGCCAGTGGGCGAAGACCAGGCCCCGCATCTTGAACTAACGCGGGAGATCGCCAGGCGATTCAACTTCTTGTACGGTCAGGTGTTTCCCGAGCCCCAGCTGCTGCTCGCGCGTTTTCCGTCACTGCCTGGTATCGACGGAAGAAAGATGAGCAAGAGCTATGATAACAGCATCTTGCTATCTGCGACTCCTAAGCAAATTGCCGAGCGGGTGTCAATGATGGTCACCGACCCTGCGCGGATTCGAAGAAAAGATCCGGGTAAGCCGGAGGTATGCACGGCTTACAGGTTCCACGAAGTCTTCAACTCATCCGAAGTTGAACAGATTGCCAGCGCATGCAGAAATGCCGAGATAGGTTGTGTTGAGTGTAAACGTAATCTAGGCAAGGTGCTCTCTGCGATCATGGAACCGCACTACGAGCGCAGAAGACAGATAGCAGCGAACACGGCGCTAGTAGATGATGTAATGGAACACGGCGCCAGTCGCGCGCGAGCAGTTGCTCAGGAGACGATGGCAGAGGTCAGGAAGGCCATGAAACTCAGGTAGTGTCTGGGGAGTGAGTCGTTTTGGCGTACGCGGTCAAGCTTGAGGTGTTTGAAGGACCGCTTGATCTGCTGCTTCACCTTATCCAGAAGGCGCAGATTGACATATACGACATTCCCGTAGCGGCGATTACCGACCAGTACATGGGCTACTTGAGGTTGATGGCCGAATTTGACCTGGAGATAGCGAGTGAGTTTGTATCACTTGCGGCCACTTTGCTCTCTATAAAGGTGCGTACACTGCTACCTAGATCGAAGTCCCAGGCGAACTCGGAAGAAAACGAAGACCCGAGGCAAGAGCTGGTTGATGCGTTGCTTGAATACAGTGCCTTTAAGAACGCGGCTGCTTATCTTAGGCAGCTTGAAGAACACATGGCAGGTAGGTGGCCGCGTCCGGAGCAACCTACCGAGAAGCGAAAGTCAGCAGGCACCGATTCGGCGCCGCTTCGAGCCACGCTTTGGGACCTGATAATCGCAATGCAGCAGATACTGGTGCAGAACACACCGCCTACTCCCGTCGAGATCCATCTTGAACGCTACACCGTCAGGGCTGCATTCAGTCGGATTTTGCGCGCGCTGCGCCAGAGCGCGTCGGGCGTTAAGTTTAACGACCTGCTCCAAGCAAAGCATAAGCGAGAGATTGTGGTGCTGTTCCTGGCAGTACTCGAACTGGGCCGACAGGGAAGACTGCGCATTGTGCAGCCGACGCCTTTTGGCGAGATCGTGGTCGAACCGGTAAAGGAGGGTAGGCCGGATGCGAAACTTGCATGAGAGCAAGCCAGATTCACTCTGGCTTGACGAACTCACCGAACTGAAAGCCTCCGTGGAAGCGCTGTTGTTCGTGAGCACGTCACCACTCAGTCTAGAGCGCATCGCCGAGGCGTGCGAGATGCCGCTTGACACCACAAAAGAGGCGGTTGAGTCTCTCGTGCTTGAATACGATGAACCGGGTCGCGGGATGCACGTCCACTACGTTGACGGTGGCTATCTATTCCTGACTCGCCCCGAATATGATGAGGCGATACGCCGCCTCAGAGATGATGATGACAGACGCCTGCCAAACCTGTCGCGAGCGGCGCTCGAAGTGCTCGCGGTTGTTGCTTACAAACAGCCTGTAACCCGCGCCGAGATCGATAGCATACGCGGGGTGAGCTCAGACAGCGCGTTGCGCACTCTCATTGAGCGAGGGCTTGTTGAAGAAGCAGGAAAGAAAGAGGTCATTGGAAGACCCACCCTTTTTGCCACCACCTCGTTGTTCTTGCAGAAATTTGGGCTCGGCTCTTTGGAAGAACTGCCCGTGCTTGAAAAGGAAGCTGAGCCGGAATAGCCTCTTCCCACTGCGGCCATGATACTGACTGTTGATTCCAGTATCCCAGGGGGCTGCGCGTTGCCGCATCTCAGTCGTTTTGGTCTGATGTCTCTGTTCAGTGCTGCGTTTGTGTTTGCGCTTCTTCGGACTTCCGTGCGCTTTCGTGTACGCATTCAACTAAGAGGTTACCCCTACGTGTTGTGGCTTGAAGTGCGAGTGGCGTTGTTTCGGCTGCTGCACATCGAGATGAACGAGGCCGAACTGTACCCTAAGATTGCTGGAGCGTTGTCTTCAGAGATGATACGAGCAGCAAGGCGTACAGGCCCGGCAAGCGGCGCAGCATCGGTCATAGACAGCCGGTCTGCGCTTGCGCTTTTCAGCAGAATCAGACTTGAAGCAATGCAGATACACTTCGGCTTCGGCGCACAGAACGCGGCCGCCACAGCCCAATCTATCGGCTTGGCCTGGGCTATTTCGGGCATTTTGATTGCCATAATCGGCCAGATTAGTGCACGCTGCGAACCGTTGTTTGACGTAAGCCCCGATTTCAACAAGCGTCATGTGCTGTTCGACGTGCGTTGCATAGCAAGCGTACGGCCCGGAGACATTATTCTTGCACTGCTGAAACATGTTCTCAGGAGCAGGAGGGTCGAGAACCGTGACGCAGCACCCCATAGAAGGCCTTATGAAGACAGCAATGGACAGCATTAAAGAGATGGTCGACGTCAACACGGTGGTCGGAGAACCGGTCGAAAGCCAAGACGGCACCGTGATAATCCCGGTGTCGCGAGTGAGTTTTGGGTTTGCGGCTGGTGGCGGTGAGTACTCCAAGACGCGTGGCCAGTTTGAACAAGAAACCAAAGCCGAGTCCCAGTTCCCGTTCGCAGGCGGAAGTGGTGCCGGTGTGTCCGTGCAGCCGGTGGGATTTCTCGTGGTTGGTCAAGGTGGTGTGCGGATGCTGCCGGTGGATGGCGGCGCCATGCTCGACAGGCTGATAGACCTTGCGCCGCAGTTGATATCGCAGGCTGCGTCGCTTGCGAAGAATAGACGACAACGAACTGATGCATCTCGTTTCCAGCAGTTCACCGAGTAGTTGTTTGGTGTCATTACCCGGGCTTGGCTGGAGGGATACTGCTGAGAGCTCTGTGGAAAGGTTCCATTTCTTTTGGACTTGTCAACATACCGGTAAGACTGTACGCTGCTACCGAACGTAAGGACGTCAAGTTCAACTACCTTCACCGGGAGTGTGGTACTCCCGTGCGCTACCAGAAGTACTGTCCCACGTGTCAAAAACAGATTTCGCAAGAAGAGATTGTGTACGGCTACCAATATGAGCCGGGACGGTACGTCGTCATCAACGATGAAGACCTCGAGGCGATCCCGACTACGCGCAGCAAGTCGGTCGACATAATAGATTTCGTCGAGCTAAGTCAGATTGACCCCGTCTATTATGACAAGACGTACTTTCTTGAGCCTGCTGACGGTGGAGGCAAAGCGTATGCTCTTTTGCGCGAGACAATGAAGCAGGCTGGCAGAATAGGTATTGCAAAGGTGACTATCAGGACGCGCGAGGCGCTTGCGTGCGTCAGAGTATATGGCACCAATACGCTTGTTATGGAGACAATGTTTTATCCAGAAGAAATCAGGACGGAAGCAGCGCTCGCTGGCACCAACGAGTCTTACCAGTTAGACCAACGCGAGATAGACATGGCTAACCTGCTCGTCTCAAGTCTGTCCACCGAGTTCGAACCACAGAAATACCATAGCGAGTACCGCAGGCAACTTAGAGAGCTAATACAGGCAAAGATCGAGGGAAGAGAGATAACCGAGGCCCCCGAACAGCAGCCGAGTCGAGTGCGCGATCTGATGGAGGCGCTGCGCGAGAGCGTCGAAGCGGCTCAGGCCGAGCGTGCGAGAGAAACGGGTACGAGCCCGTACCCGCAACATGCCTATGGATCTCACTGAGATCATTGTCAAGCCTATGGAGCCTATGGCTCACCCGCAGCCTTTTGACAGTGAGGACTACCTGTTTGAGGTGAAGTGGGATGGGGTTAGAATGATAGCTTTTTGCCAGAACGGCAAGGTGCGACTGCAGAACCGTAGATTGCGAGACAGGACGTCTCAATACCCCGAACTACAGGTGCTCGGCGCGGTTCTGGGCCTCAGGCAGTGCGTACTGGACGGCGAAGTCATAGCGATGCGAAACGGAACCCCGAGTTTTTCGAGGGTGATGGAAAGAGATAGGTGCACGGATCCGGGGCGCATAAGCCAGTACGCACAGCGGTTTCCGGTAGAGTTCATGGTCTTTGATATCATAATGCTGGACGACACAGATCTAAGTGCGAGGCCGCTTCACGCGCGAAAACCGATGCTGCAAGACTTGCTTCGCGGCTTCGAGTCACCGGTGCACACCGTCGACTCACACCAGCACAAAGGAGTTTCCCTGTACGAAGCCACACGAGCAAACGCGCTTGAGGGCATAGTCGCCAAGCGCATCGACAGCCCGTACGTGCAGGGCGGTAAGTCGCGTCACTGGCTAAAGATCAAGCACACGCGCTACCAGTGCTGCGTCGTCGGTGGTTATGCCAAGGGTGCCGGAGGCACGCTCTCGCTGCTCGCGGGTGTATATTACGGTGAATCGCTCAGATATGCCGGGAGAGTCAGTTCTGGAATAAGTGTGCGCGACCACGAGACCTTCACCTGGCTGGCGAAAGATATCGGCCAAGACACATCGCCATTTGTCGACCTGGTGCACGCGCGAAACGTCACGTGGCTCTTGCCGGCACTCACCTTTGTGTCTGAGTTCACGGAGTGGACTGACGATATGCGCATGCGTGCTCCGCGGTTCAAGGGATTTTCCACAGCGAAACCAACGAAATGCGTTATCGGCTGAAAGGATGGGAGCCTTGGGTGATAAAAAACGGGTGAGGCTGGGCGAGCATGAACTCACTCTCACAAATCTCGAGAAGGTGCTGTGGCCTCAAGAACAGATAACAAAAGCCGACCTCATCTCGTACTACGTAGATATCGCGCCGCACATACTACCTCATCTTAAGGACAGGCCGTTGGTATTCACCCGGTATCCTGACGGTATCTACGCCAAGGCATTCTACCAGAAGCAAGCGCCGAAAGGCACGCCTGAGTGGATACGTACTTGTCCTGTTGCGCACAACACGCCGGCAAAAGTAGTGCAATACGTAGTTGCCTCCAGAGCAGAAGACTTGGCATGGACGGCCAACATGGCATGCATCGAGGTGCACCCTTGGCTGTCACGAACCACAAGTCTCGACAATCCGGACTTTGCGGTGTTTGATTTGGATCCGTCTGAGGACACGACGTTTGGCGACGTGTGTGACGTAGCGTTCTTGGTGCGACAGGTGCTTGAGCATTACGGCTTAAGGCTTTACATCAAGACCACAGGTGGGTCAGGGCTACACATGTTTTTGCCCGTTGCCGGAGCGTGGACGTATGAGAAAGTGCAGTTGTGTGTCAGGTTTGTGGCTGAGCTGGCCAGACAGTGTTATCCAGAGAAGGTGACACTCGAACGCCTCGTCAAGAACAGGCGGGGCAAAGTGTACATTGACTTTCTGCAAAATGCAAAAGGAAAGACGCTTGTCGGCGTCTTCAGTTGCCGGCCAAGCCGCGGCGCGCCGGTATCATTTCCCATAGCATGGGAGGAGCTGCGCGCCGTGATGCCTGCCAGCTTCACACTCATGACTGCCCGCCAGCACATCAAGACGAGAGGCGATGCGTTTGCCGGAGTACTATCCGACGCTCAGGACATCTCGCGGCTGGCGACCGATGCACA
Source organism: uncultured Pseudomonadota bacterium (assembly GCA_964417635.1). Lineage (GTDB taxonomy): Bacteria > Bacillota > Sulfobacillia > JAUYEF01 > JAUYEF01 > CAYQIY01. Next base: position 7,252 of record CAYQIY010000003.1, read on the forward strand.
GAATGCGTTCAGTGCTGGGCATTTGATGCGATGAGTCGTTGGGCATGCAACAGCGCTTGCCTCACCATCAAACCGCACTCGCGAGACGACACATCACCAAACGAACCGCCCTTGATTCGCTCCGCAAAACCTAGTTCGCGAGCCACCTGCATCTTAAACTCAGATGACATGCTTGATCGAGCCTTCTCCATGCTATTACCTCCCGTACACCTCGGAATCACAGTATCTAGTGTTCCCATATTTGTGTTCACTAGCAGTGTGCAAAAGGGGAACACTATTTGCGGGTTGCCTCACAAACGAGACCTTCGAAACATACGCGCCAAGAAATTCTGTAGTCGTCCAAGGCTAGAATCAGCAGCAGTAGACCAAAGATAGACTGACGCAAAGAAGTCGAGTGACAGATAGAGGAAAATGACATCATCCGTTGTGGCCTAAGATTATTCGAGCAATCCGAAGAAAGAATCCTCCAGAGTCTGGAGGCAGCCGTCAGGCGGGAGATGATATCCCGCCTGTACTCATGTGCACAAACAAGAAAGTTAGGCCCGCAGTAACCGGTGCTCCAGCTGTGGCCGACACTTTCAGAGCTGCGTATGACCTTTCGGCCATAAACAACCCTTACAGCGCCGGACACAACCTTTGCTCGACTACTACCGATCGATGCTCGCAGCCTTTGACAACCTTTCGGCTGCCAAAGACCGCTACCCGACCGATAGTAATCTTAGCTCGACTGCCGTCGATACGTGGTAAGCCCAGAGCAACCTTTCAGCTACCCTGAACCCACGTCAGCACCGACGACAATCTGCGCGCCGGGTACTACAGATCCCACAAGAACACGACTTCTTCTTGGGGACCTGCAGTAACCTTTGCTCGACCATCACAGATCCCTTTCGAAACCTGTGACAGTCTTCGCTTGGCCACTGCGGGCTTCGATTCTATTGTCGGCAGAGCACGCGCTTTCTATGCAGCTGTTTCTAAATGGTGGTTTATGCTCATGTTTCCTAAGAATACCGAGTCGGGCGCGTGAATATCTATAGCCTACTGAGCAAACATGGAGATGGTCATGTGCTTAACACTGTCTGGACAATCCTGCTTGCAGCGGGCATAATCTACGGCTTCGTATCTGGCAATCTGAGCGCGGTGACAGGCGGCATTCTGGGTTCAACCGCAAACGCCGTGCAGACGCTCTTGAGCCTTGGAGGTGCGGTCTGTTTCTGGTCGGGAATGATGAAAATAGCTGAGAGAAGTGGACTTTCTGCCGCTCTTGCCGCGCTTGTGGCGCCTGTTGTCGGGTTGCTGTTTCCAAATCTCAAGAGACGCAGCAAAGCATACGAGTATGTAGCGCTGAACATATCCGCCAACCTACTCGGACTCGGTAGCGCCGCTACTCCTATGGGGCTGCGTGCGATGGCCGAGATGGCTGCCGATACTAGACGGGGTGAAGCAAGCGACTCGATGTGTACGCTCGTCTCGTTTAACACCGCCGGACCGTCGCTTGTGCCGGGTTCTGTAGTCGCTCTGCGCGCGTCTTTGGGTTCGATGAGGCCGGACGTCATAGTAGGTCCCGCCTTCTTTGCCGCCTGCTGCGCCGCAACAACTGCTCTGCTTGCAGACAGGTTGCTTCGCAAAAACTCTAGGGGGCGAAACACATGAGAATTCTGGGTGCTCTGGGCGCAGTGGTAATTCCGTTGATGCTGCTGCTCATACCCGTTTACGGTAGCTACAAGAAAGTAAAGGTGATGGACACCTTCGTGGAGGGAGCAGAAGACGGACTCAAACTCGTGCTCAGGATGACGCCTTACATGATCGCTATGTTTGCGGCGCTTGCATCGGTGCGCACTTCAGGGCTTATAGAAGCCGCGGTAGGCATCCTGAAGGCGCCGATGCTTGCCTTGGGCCTGAGTCCTGAGATAATCGCCATGGGCTTGCTTCGACCGATTTCGGGCAGCGGTTCTTTGGCCATAGCATCAGATGTCATGCGAACCTACGGAGCCGACTCATTTCTGGGACTTCTGGCATCTACGATGCAGGGGAGCACAGATACCACCTTCTACATCGTTGCGCTCTATTTCGGCTCAATAGGCGTCACCCGGGTACGCCACTCGTTGGTTGCGGGGCTTTTGGGTGACCTCGTCGGCATAGTAGCGTCATTGGTGATATGCAGAAACCTTTTCTACTAGATTTGGAAGGATTTGCAGCGCACGCGGAGAAACTTACGCTAGAGCACAGGGCCCAGGCCCCTTTTTTCGGCAATGTGATTGCTCATCAATGATGAGGGGCGCTGAGTTAGATGATGAAGGAGGCAGAATATGAAAGTCGAGCAAAAACTCAAACAGATGGGGATCGTGCTCCCAGAACCGGCGAAACCGTTGGCAGCGTATGTGCCCGCTGTCAGAGCGGGCGAGTTTGTGTACGTATCAGGTCAGCTGCCGTTTGTTGACGGTCAGCTGCGCGTAAAAGGGCGCGTCGGGGCAGAGGTAAGTGCCGAGGATGCGTACCAGGAGGCGAGAACATGCGCCATCAACTGTCTCGGAGTGCTGAAGTCGGTGGTTGGAGACTTGGATAAGGTGAAACAGATCGTGAAAGTAACCGGGTTTGTGGCAAGCGCGCCTGGGTTTAACGCACAGCCAGCCGTGGTCAACGGTGCGTCAGAACTTCTGGCCGAGGCACTTGGCGATGCTGGCGTGCACGCGCGTGCTGCTGTGGGAGTTGCAGAGCTTCCGATGGGCACTCCCGTGGAAGTCGAGCTTATAGCACAGGTAGAGTGACATATTGAAAGAGGAGGTCACCCAGATGGCAGCTCACAAGTATAAGTTCCAGATGTATAAGCATCTGCAGGCGAACATTCCGGTCATCTATGACGAGGCACGCAAAGCGGCAGACGAGATCGGGCTCAGCAAGGAGATCAGGGGCCAGATCGGGCTAACAGGCGCAATTTCAGGCTGTCCGGCTCCAATGCGCAAGGCCATAATGGCAGCCGGAGAAGAGGGAGCGGGCAAGGTCATTCCACTGGCCAAAGTGGTTGAAGAAATCCGCGAAATAGTCAAAGACGTGTACGGAGACGAGTTTGATGTCTGCCCGATAAACACGTGCGAAGCAGGTATGTGGGTGAGTTTTGACGTCCTATGCACGCCACCTTTTACAGGGCGAGGCGACAACTACCGTACCCGGTACATTGCTCCGTACGAGAAACACATGCACCACCAAGGAGCTTACGGGCGGCCGTATCCTCCGAAGTATAAGGATTTTTTGGCGGACAGAGGCGCCACCGCAGGAGAAATGGGCTTCTACGGTAAGCGGCAGGCCAATTTGGACACCGTGATAGTGCCGCTGGCCGGAGCGAGCTACCCGGTTCATGGCATCAAGTACTGGCCCGTGCCGTTTTTGACTCATGTTGATCCCGAATCTTCGGTAGAGAGGCTTGATGAGGTCGCCGCGCTGCACGCTGAGTATCTCTCAGGCTTCAGTTCGCTTGGCTACGATACCCCTGGCTACGGCTATGCCGCCAAAGACGAGAACGGTGCACCGCTGTTGCAGAGGTACATAGGTGAGCTGGCTCGTAGCTACGATGTTCCGTATATCGTGGACAACGCCTGGGGACTGCCGTTTGTCGGAACTGACCCACGCAAGATAAACGCCGACATAATGGTCTACAGCATGGACAAGGCCACAGGCTCGGCGACTAGTGGCCTGATAATCGGCAGGGAAGAAGTAATGGTTTCGATAAGGCGAGCGCTCGGTATGCACGGAGATAGATGGGGCACGCTTGCGTCGTACGGAAAAGCCGCTTACGTAACGCAGGACCCGGGCAAGGAGGCGCTGCTTACCCAGGTCGCCGTGCTTAAAGACCTTAGGGACAACCCGGAGATCTACACCAAGCCCGTTGACGAACTGGAGCAAATAGTGAAAGACGAGTTCAGCAAGATACATCCCAAGATTCTTGCAGGACTTACTTTTAGCAAGAGCTACAACTCGGCCACTGTGGAAGTCAACTATGAGGCAACGTGGAACGGCTCAGGGCTTGGATTCCCGGTGTTCTCCATTGAGGACATGTACGCCGGATCGAACATACTGCAGACAGGCTGCTCGCAGATGGGCATTATCCCGACGATATCTTACGACGGCAATATCTTCATATCACCGGGACAAGGCACCTGCGATGAAAATGGAAACATCATAGAGAACAAGATGCGGCTGGTCATAAGAGGGCTTGTGCGGCTTATGGAGATAGTCGGCAAGCACAGTGGTTTCACCTGTTGATATCGATTGCAGCATACTACCCGGAAGCGCCGCTGGCTTCCGGGTAGGTGTGCGGCGTACTCTTGTGCAAATGGACGGTGCGCTCGGATGCACAGACCCAAGAATGAACACTATTACGAGATCTTGAAGATAATGAGCGAGGAGCATGGTACGGTGGGCTCAGGCGCGCTAAGCCAGAGACTGCGCGGCGCGGGATATGTCATGAGCGAAGCGACTGTGGGAAGAGTGCTTCGTGAGCTTGATGAACAGGGGTTCACCAGACGGGACGGCTTCAGAGGCCGTGCACTTACGGTCGAGGGCCGCCGCCACCTTGAAACGCTTGAGGCTTACCACGCGCGACTGCATAGAGGGAACCACTTCGTGGAACTGCTTTCAGCTGCCGGACCAAGAGAACTTCTCGACGTGCTCGTTGCAAGACGAGCGCTCGAAAGAGAGACTGCAAGGCTTGCGGCAACCAGGATTGAAGAGCGAGACCTCGATGCGCTTTCGCAATTGGTAAAACGGCATCAGGTGTTGACAGAAAAAGGCAGCGTGGGCTCTGATGAAGATGTGCAGTTTCACAAGATTATCGCCAGAGCCTCGGGAAACAAGGTGCTGCAAGCAGCCATGGACCTCATAAGGCATGAGGATCAGTTCTCACCTGTGTTGCACTACATAAGGGGACAGGTCAGAAGCACTGTCGTCGAAGATCACCGAAGGATTCTGCGCGAACTGCGCACGAGAGACGCTGACGGCGCAGAAAGAGCGATGGTTCACCATTTGGAAAACCTGATCAGGGACGTTAACACTTATTGGTCTCTCATGGCGAAGGAGGGCAACGAGTGAAGCAGGATGTATCGGCTCGTGCTTCAGTGCTTGACTCACTGGACGTGGAGACTTTCTTTGTATGCAGTTCAGCCGAGCAAGCGCGTGTGCTCGGCCTTGAGATGCTTCGTGAGATGGGTTTTTCAGATGTTGACGTTGTGTTTGCAGAGTTCTGCGGAACAGGAGCGCGTATAAGACTTCGCGCATATATCCACCGTCCGGGAGACAGATATTCATGGATAAAACAGCCGCCGGATTAGATCGAAAGAATGTGCTACTCGTGCCACTCGACCCTGTGCACGACGTCGGGCTAAAAATGATTGCAAGACAACTCACCGAGCGTGGGCACTTGGTCACCCTGCTGGCTCCAGACCTACCAGTCGAGGATATCGTGGTGCGCGCACAAGAGGTTAAACCTAGTGTGATCTTGGTATCGCGCACGATAAGTTACGGCGCCGGGGAGATGCTGGCGCGACTGGTAGACATGCTGGATCAGGCGGGCATACGCAAGCACACAAAGATCGCTGCAGGCGGAATGGCGATGCGACCCGAACTGGCTGCAGAACTTGGTTTTGACAAAGGCTTTCCACCGCGTACGGAGGTGGAGCACGCTATCGCGTACGTCGAAAACAGAGAATATGTAAGACAGAGCAAAACCTCAGTTCATCTCAAGAAGGCCGACCTGACAGGCGGCTACACTTACGAATGGAAACACGACAGCATACAGCGCGCGCTGGATAACCTGGCACGAGAGGCGATAGAATGGGCAGCAAAGAGGCGTTCTCCTGCCACGATGCGTGCGGAGATACGCAGGCAGATGCTCGTACCCGACTCTAACCGCCCCAAATGGGTTTCGGAGTACACCGCATTATGCGAGCCTGTCATCCGTGCCACGTATGAGAGATGCGAACCTGTGCCGCGGACGAGGTACATGCAGGATGCTGAGATTGCGTCACTGTTGTCAGAGAGGCAAGCAGCGGAGCATACAGCCGCAACTACGCAGCGCAACACTGTAGTGTTTGTTCAGTACGGTACCGGGTGCCCTTTGATGGACGTTGCGCACATACGTGTTGCTGAAAGTTATGGGGCACGCGGTGTTGTGCACTTTGACCCATCGTGGGGCGCAAGGCGCGAGGGGCTTTTGGAGGGCAACGTAACACACGAAGAAGACGGCACCGTGATTACGCCTGAGAACCTAGCCGGCATATCGTCCGGCAGACAGCCGTACACGCTATGGCAGGTCAGAGCACATAGAGGTCTGAACACCCCAGAGACGGTGCTGCTGGCCGCGCACCACGGCGCAGACTTGACTAAGATCAACATGGCGTACGGTTCGCTCGGCGCTGGCACTGACCCCGAACGGCTCGTAGTAGATGGAGTCGAGTGCATGAGATTGGCGGCTGAGTCAAACCTACCGTACGACGTCGTGACGAACGAGGAACTGTGCGGAGTTCCGGCGCACAAAGCGTTCAGTTCTATGCTTGTGGTAGCCTATATGGGAAGACTGCTCGGTACAAGCCCGATTTTGCAACCGCTGTTCTGCTTTTCACCCGAGGTAATGGTGGGTGGGCAGATGCAGGACAACTACATTGACTATAACGCCGCCAAGATTATGGCGCTACGCTCGATAGTAGATGCCCCTATTTGGCCTGGTGCGCCGGTTGGGTTTCTTACGCACACCGAAGATAGGGTGCAGTCTTCTGTTACCACTGCGCTTCACGCCAGCCTTGCGGCAAGCCTCGGCGTTGAGGCGGTGTCTATTGCGTCTTCGGACGAGGCGTACGCTGGTGGCCCGATATCCGCGGCGGCACGCGTAGATACGCTCAGAGCCACGCATGAAGCTATGCGCTTTCTCGGCCGGGCGACATTTGAACCGACCGCTGATGCGCAGAAGTGGGCGCTGGAGATGGTTGAAAGAATCGAGCTCACACTGCAGAATGCGGCCAAGACAGGCTCGTTCGTGGACTGCCTGTACAAAGGAGTGTTTGGAGATCGGCATGATGGTGCATACCCTGGCCGGGCTGGCAGAGGGACGGTGAGTATGAGATAGTATCTGTGGGTTTTCTGGGCACTTGGAAGAACACCGGGAAAACTACTGCTCTTGCTGCGACGATGGCAGTTCTTGCGGAACGGAACATGAGCGTGGCGCTTACCAGCATAGGCTATGACGGCGAATTGCAGGACACGATTACGGGTTTGCCCAAGCCGAAGATAGTGCCTGTCGAGTCGACTCTCGTTGCTACTACCGAATCCTGCGCCAGAGTATCACCTGCTCGCTTGGTGCGCATCGCGACCACTGACGTGAACACGCCACTTGGAAAAGTGGCTCTGTTTCGTGTTGCACGCCCAGGAAAAGTGGCAGTTGCAGGGCCTAACAATAGGCGCGACCTATCATCGGTGCTCAGCGCAATAAGAGATCAGCGACCGGACATGACACTTGTAGACGGTGCGCTATCACGAGCGTATCCTCTGGCGGAGGTCGATGCGGTTGTGCTCTGCACAGGCGCTGCCAGACTGCGTGACACCGATATGCTTGAGCGTGAGGCAGAAGCGATCTGCTGTATACTGCACATCGGTACTCCGCCAGCTGCCACAGAATGCAGTCAATGGGACGCTCTGGTCACTCCCGGTATAATTGAGTCGTGGCACAAACCGAACATCATGCTCGACACACCTATGGCGCTGCTTGCCTCGCATGAGCCTATTCCGACATGGGATGCAATCTTGCGCGCAAGGTTCCGCGGCGTACAGGTGTACGTCAAGAAGCCGATTCGTCTCTCGGCCATAACGCTCAATCCCACATATCCGCTTGAATCAAAGAGCGGGTATGACAGGTATGAGACGCTTGATCTGCGGCCCACGGCCAAGCGGCTCAAACTTCTTGGAGTTCGAGTGGTGGACGTAGTGGCAGAAGGCGCAGGAGCGTTGCTTGACGCCATTGTGTGCAGTGTCAAACACTCTGCGGCAGGTGTACTTGCATCAGAAAACGTATAACTATGGTGGGATGGCGTCTAAGGGTGGTTTCGGATGGATGCTCCGAGTGAGAGACTGCACAAGGTGATGGCGCGCGCAGGCGTTGCGTCAAGGCGCGTATCGGAGAAGATGATACTCGCAGGCCGCGTGAGCGTTAACGGGCAGGTGGTAGACACTCCCGGCTTACTAGTGCACCCTCAAGAGGACAGGATAAGTGTTGACGGCGTAGAGATCAGCAGTCCGGTACATGTGTACTACGCGTTACACAAGCCTGTTGGCTATATATCCACTGCGCGCGACGATAGGCAAAGGCCGAAGGTCACAGACCTTGTTCCACGACATCCGCGCGTATTTCCGGTCGGCCGACTGGACAGAGATACCTCCGGTTTGCTATTGCTGACAAACGACGGCCGTCTCACACACGCCCTTACACATCCCAGATACGAAGTACCCAAAGTATACCTCGTGGGAACCAGAACACCGCTTACCGCACGCATGCTAAAGACACTTTCTGGGGGCGTCATGCTTACTGACGGCTATGCTAAACCAGATTGGGTAGAGTTACTGCATAACGGCGAAGTAAGGATATGCATCCATCTCGGTAAGAAGAGGATTGTAAGGCGCATGTTCGCACAGATCGGTGCATCAGTTATGAGATTGCACCGGGAATCTATAGCACAGTTGTCGCTTGACGGCCTCGGTACAAGTGCGTGGAGGCACCTGCGAGAATCTGAAGTGGAAGCGCTCTACCGCTGCTCCGGTGTGTCGCGTGAGCCCGGCCACTCGGGTTGTGGCCAAGACTAAGCGTTGGGAGGACTCTCTTGCGTCGAGTCATTGCGTGCATCACAGTCGGTTGTCTGTTGATCTGCAGCTGCGCAACCCGCCAGCCTGTGGAAGAGACACTCCAGCCGGTAGTTCTTGAAGTGTGGGATGCTCCCAGGCCGGATGCGTCCGGGGACGGTTTCGCGTGGATCAGGTCGAGAATCGAAGAGTTTACCGAGAAGAACCCTCATGTCACGATCAACCTCGTGGAGATGAGCTGGCACGAGATGGTTACGCTGCTCGACCAGCGGCTGATGCACGGAGGTTGGCCCGATGTCGTACCGCTCCACGCAAGCGGCGGTGGTATTAGGTTCGAACATATGTTTTCAGGACTGATAGAGCCGCTAGACGATTTCTTGGCTCCAGGCTATGCGGATGAGCTGTTCCCGGCGGCCCGCCACGCGTTTACGCATGAGGGCAGACTCTACGGGCTTCCGTCCAGCATGAGCCTTGTGCTGCTCTTACTAAACCTCGACATATTTCGAGAGCGCGGAGTCGAACCTCCTGTGGACGGGCGGTGGACGTTCGAACAGTTCAGCGAGGCGTGCCGCCGGTTGACGTTTAGCAGATCCACGGACGGGGCCAAAGTATATGGCTTTTCGGCTTACATCCAAAAGGGATATTACGAGCTCTGGCCGTTCCTATACATGCACGGAGCCAGGCCGTTGTCTCGAGATTTGTCTGTTTACACGTTTGACTCTGCTGAAGCTGTGGCGGCACTGCAGTCACTCGTCGATTTGAAACACACATTGAGGGTTACATCACCGGAGATGGGCACAAGCGATCACGGCGGCATCTGGCATGCGTTTGCCTCACCGCAAGAGAGAACGATAGCGATAACTGCTTGGCCTGACTGGGCGATAAGACTTGCGACGGAAGACCCGAGGTATGCTATGCAGAACATCCAAGTGGCAGCGTACCCCACGGGCAAGGCGTCCGAACCTGTGACAATAGGTTCGGTTCACGGTTGGAGCCTACTGAAGCAGACAGACGCAGCGAAGCGTAAGGCAGCGGTAGAGTTCATGATGGCACTCAGCAGCAGTTCGGAGCAAGAGCACTTTGCAACGGTGCACGGTGTGTTGCCTGCAAGCCGTCTGGTCGCACGAACCGCACAGTTTCGGCATCCCGAACTCGGTCGCGCGGCAGAGTTGCTCGAGTATGTCGAGTTGCTGCCCGTGCACCGAGAGTGGGCGAGCATCGAGAGCAGTATTAACATGCACGTGCAAATGGCATTGCTTGGAGAAAAGAGCGCTCATGACGCGCTTAGAGATGCACGGCGGGAGGTTGAGGAGTCTCTGTCTTTGCGTTAGGTACGGTATTATGGCCAGACATCGCTCTGCGAAAAGGGGGTGAGCTTATGCGCACTTGCCAGTCGTGTGGCAAAGCAAATCCGGTGTCGAAGAAGGCGTGTAGCCACTGCGGGACGGCGCTCGGCGCACATGATGTGGATGAGCTGTTGGATGCAGTGCTTAAGGAGACCGATCTTGATCCCCGGGCTTACGAATATCCAGGAGACAGAGAGGGCATCGAAAGACTCAAATCACTACAGATAGACAAGATAGTCAAGATATACATCAAACGCTTGACAGGCCCGCAGGGAACGGCCGCGCTTCTCGGAAACGCGATAGAAGTAACCGATAAACAGTTCCGCGATATCTATGAGTCTGCGCTCACAGTCTCACGTCGACTTACAATGGCTGTTCCGCGCGTATTCATCCTGCAGAACCCAGTGATGAACGCTGCGACGTATGGAGTTGATGAGCAACACTTTGTGATGCTCACTTCGGCGCTTGTGGATGCTCTTGCTGAAGACGAGATCATGTTCATCTTGGGTCACGAATTTGGACATATTAAGTCAAATCATGTGCTTTATCTGAACGCGGCTCACTGGGCCATAAGCGGAGCGCTCGCGCTGCTCGGCATGCTCGTAGCCGGGGGACCTGTGGGGTTGCTTATTGGGCCTGCATTCAGGCTGGCTCTAAACGACTGGTCGCGCAAAGCAGAGTACACCGCAGATAGAGCCGGTCTGCTCGCATGCAGAGACCTCAGAGCTGCCGCGTTAGCCCTACTCAAGATAACTCTGGGCTCGAGAAAACTGATGGACCAGGTGGACCTTGATGCTTTTTTGGAACAGGTCGAAGAAAAGGCGCTTCGCGATTACAGTTTTGTGGAGATGTTCCAGTCACATCCGTTCATGCCAAAGCGGATCAGGCAGCTTCAGCAATTCCACGCACAATCCTACCACGACCTCGTGTCCTTATAGCAGCCCGGTTCGAACGAGGACTGATGCTCGCTTGGCTCATGCTGTGGCAACACCGTGCTGATATGTTTGAATCTGTCGCGCGCACTTGGCATAAAGAACTCCTGGGAACGCAATCTTTACATTGAAGGTCTCGGCACAGGAGGTGCGCTTGTGGCTCGGGCACGGCCGGAGTCTGGTGCGTCTGCAAGACGAGTTCTAAGCCGCACGGCCGCCGTAGTATTGGCGCTTGGCTTTGCGCTAAACCTGCTGGCTGCCCCGCTCGTTCGCTACATCGCTGGGCAGGTGAGAGGCCAAGCTCTTCCGGCAGCAAGACGGCTGCTACCCGAGCCTACCGTTCCCGAACCAACTGCGAGCGGACACGTGCTGGTGGTACTCGAGACGCCGAAGTCGAAATCCGCTTGGGTGCTCAAGAACGGAGAAGAGGTTGGCGACTTCTCAGGCGGCATGGTGCGTGTAGAGGTAAGAAATGGAGATCTGCTGGAAATTGACGGCGGCGTAAAGCGTGAACGACGGCTGTTTCGAGTGGTTGAAACGTCTGCCAATGTACTTCTGCCGCTGGCCGGAGATACAATTGTCACTGAAGGTTCAATAGAAATACTCGCCAGAGTGAAAATCGAGTAAGAGGAAAACTTCTCCGGTGCGTCGAAACAGAGTCAAGGTTTTGACGAACTAGAGGCGTGATTGGAGCAGCTTTTTAGATGACTCAGAATTGCACACGAGCGTTGCGCATCGCCATCGACGGGCCTGCGGGCGCGGGAAAGAGTACCGTAGCCAGACGACTGGCAAAAATTCTCGGATACACATATATTGACACGGGTGGAATGTACCGGGCCATAACGTTAAAGGCGGCTAGACACGGTCTTGGCCCTGAGGACCAGAGCGAAATCATATCCCTCGCACAATCTTCAGATATTCGCCTCTTGCAAGATCCCGCCGGTGGTGCGCGGGTGATACTGGATGGCTCGGATGTAACCCGCGAAATCCGCAGCCCTATGGTCAATTCGATGGTATCTCCGGTGTCTGCTATACCTGAACTTCGCGACTTGCTTGTAGAGACGCAGCGCAGCCTCGCACAAGCAGGCGGCGTCGTCATGGAAGGCCGGGATATTACTACTGTTGTGCTACCTGATGCCGAAGTCAAAATCTATCTTGACGCTTCGCGCGAGGAGCGGGCGCTCAGACGTACCAAAGAGTTGCGGCTAAGCGGCTACGATGCATCGGTCGAGGACACTTTGAACGAAATAGCTTCTCGCGACACGACAGATAGTTCAAGGAGCGTGGCGCCGCTGAGGCGCTCGCCAGATGCTACGGTAGTAGACACTACGGGTATTGGGATAGATGAAGTAGTGGAGAGAATCCTCGATATTGTCCGAAAGGTCGAAGCGAACCGTGTATGAGATACTCAGGGCGGCTGCGAGAGTATTGCTCTCTTTGCGGTTTACGTATCGTGTCATCGATACTCACAATGTGCCGCAGCACGGGCCTGTCATCCTCGCGGGTAACCATTTGACTGCATGGGATCCGCTGCTGGTGGCATGCGCGCTTTCGCGAAAGGTTTCGTACATGGCCAAGAAGGAATTGTTTGAGATCCCAATTGTAGGTACGTGCCTGTTGCGAGTGGGACAATTTCCGGTAAGACGGGGTACGGTGGATAGATCGGCGATCAAGAAGGCCATCGAAATCCTTTCTGGCGGAGGTGCTCTGGGCATATTTCCTGAAGGCACAAGACGCAAGAACGGCGATGCAAACCCTGCTTTGACCGGCGTTGCATACTTTGCAGCAAAGAGCGGCGCCCAAGTCGTACCTGTTGGAATAACCCTGGGAAACGGCATCAGACCGAGCGCGTGCGTGAAGTTCGGACGGCCTATGACCTTTGACAACTCACAGGCTAAGGTAGCTGGCCACGAACTCGACAGGCAGACCGCTTTGGTTATGCACGAGATAAGAGCGCTTACCGGCCAGGGAGCTGAGGCATCGCGGTGAAGGTAGTGCTTGCCGAACATATGGGGCTTTGCTTTGGCGTAAGACGAGCTCTAGGTATGGCTGAACGCTGCATCGCTAAAGGGGACACATACTGCGTGGGCGATCTCATTCATAACCCGCAGGAGATGCAACGGCTGCAGCGCCTAGGCCTTAACAGTGTTGAGCACGTTGACGGCGTGCCTGCAACCGCCACGGTGCTGCTCAGAACTCACGGTAGCCCACCGCAACTCGTTGAGGAGCTTAGAGCGCGCGGTGTAAAGGTAGCCGATGCCACCTGTCCTCATGTTAGAGCGGCTCAACGCGCGGCAAGACGGCTGGCAAGCGCTGGATACACGGTGGTAGTGGTTGGAGACGGCGAGCATCCGGAAGTGCGCTCACATCTGGATTGGGCGTGCGGCAAGGGTGTCGTTGTAAGTGAACCCGCACAGGCGGAGAATCTGATCGGCAAACGATTTGGGGTAATTTCGCAGACTACCATGCAAAAACAGAAGGTTTGCAAGGTAATTGAAGCATGCAGGAAGAAAGGTGAAGTAGTAGCATGTAACACAATATGCAACGCCACGGCGCTCAGGCAAGAGGCTACCGAGGAGCTTGCAGAACGTGTTGCAACAGTGATTGTGGTCGGGGGAAGGAACAGTGCAAACACCCGTCAACTGGCCGAAGTGGCCCGTAGCAGGGGTGCAAGCACCATCTTGGTGGAAAGCGCTGCCGAAATGCAAGACCTGCATCTTGAACACGAGGGCACCGTCGGAGTAACGGCGGGTGCGTCCACTCCCGACTGGATCATAAAGGAGGTTGTCGACTTGCTAGAGGAATTGGAGAAACAGCCCGCACCAGATAACACCGAGAAGCGTGAAGAGGCCCTTGAGTCTGAGAACACTCATGAGAGCGAACAGGCGCATGCCGACGCCGAGATTGAAGAGGCTCCGGAAGTGAGTGTCGAGGGCGAAGCACAGGCATCTGAGCCGCCAATCAACGAAGAGCAGCCAGAAGAAGCGGACGTCGAGCCTAGTCAGGATGAACAGGAACAGGCAACTGCCGTCGAAGAACACGAACCACCCCGAGTGGGCGACATTGTGGACGCAATAGTTGTGACTGTTGAAGATTCTGGCGTGATGGTGGATATCGGGTACAAGGGCGAAGGATTCATCGACCGCAAAGAACTTGGGAAAAGACCCGATGTTGTACCGTCGGAGGTTGTGGCGCCTGGAGACACGATAAAGGCAATGGTGCTATCGTTGGAGTCGGCGGAAGGCGCTGCGAAGCTGTCAAAGCGGCGCGCAGATGAGGTGCTTGCGTGGGCACGCCTCAAAGAGGCCATGGAGACCGGTGAGACTGTGGAAGCACCTGTTGTACAGCAGGTAAAGGGCGGGCTCGTTGTCGACGTTAACCTCCGTGGTTTCGTGCCTGCATCACAGGTTGAGCTCGGATTTGTAAGCGACCTGTCCAAATACGTTGGCGAGACACTTGCTCTTAAAGTGATCGAGTTGGACAAGTCAAAGAACAGGGTCATCCTTTCACGGCGCAGCGTGCTTGAAGAGCAAGCTGAGGCGGATAGAGCCCAAGCGTGGGAGCGCATAAAAGAGGGCGACGTGTTGAATGGCGTTGTGAAGAGCATCACCGACTTTGGCGCGTTTGTCGACTTAGGCGGCGTTGATGGGCTTTTGCACGTGTCCGAGCTCTCTTGGGGAAGAGTGAAACATCCGAGCGACGTGTTGAGCGAAGGCCAGGAGATTCCCGTCAAGGTGCTCCGGATGGACGAGGAACGAGGCAGAATATCTCTTGGTTACAAGCAAACTCAGCCTGATCCGTGGAGCAAAGTTGAAGAGAACTATCCTGTGGGCAGCATGGTCAAAGGCGTCGTTACACGTACCGCTCCGTTCGGTGCGTTTGTGGAAATTGAAGAAGGCGTTGAAGGGCTTGTGCACATATCCGAACTCTCAAACCAGCGTGTGTCAAAACCCGAAGAGGTCGTCTCGTCAGGTCTTGAAGTCACGGCAAAGGTGTTACGGGTGAACGGGTCTGAAAGGCGAATCAGCCTCAGCCTGCGCGAAGCAGACGAAAGACCTGCCGCCAAGCAGGCCAAGCCCAAGCAGCAGGAGGCTCCTCCGGCATCGGACATGCTCACAATCGGCGACGTGCTCGGAGACAAGCTTCAGGAAGCGCTTGAAGGCAAGAAGCCAGAGAGGGAGTAATAGTCTGCCGGTTCTGGTAATAGCAGAAAAACCCAGTGTGGCCAGAGATCTTGCACGCGCGCTTGGTGCTGCGAGCAGGAAGACAAGCTATTACGAAGGCAACGGGTATACCGTTACATGGGCGACGGGCCATCTTGTCGGACTTGCCGAACCCCATCAGTACGATTCCCGGTATAAGACGTGGAGACTTAGTGATCTACCCATAATTCCGGACGAGTACAAGCTCGTGCCACTGTCTCGGGCATCTCAGCTCGCGAGTATCGTATCGCTGCTCAGACGCCCGGATTTCGACTACGTTGTGAATGCGTGTGACGCTGGTCGAGAGGGCGAGCTTGTTTTTCGTTGGATTGTGCAGTGGAGTGGCGCGAGTGTGGATATACGCAGACTCTGGCTTTCATCGCTGACCAAAACCTCGATAGACGAGGCGATGTCCAACCTTCGTCCCGCCGATGAGTATGATGGACTGGCAGAAGCAGCCAGATGCAGGGCAGAGAGTGACTGGCTTGTCGGCATCAACGCCACACGCGCCATGAGCCGCAAATCTCGTTCCCTAGTTAGCGTTGGCAGGGTACAGACTCCCACTCTTTCACTCATCGTGTGCAGAGAAAAGCAGATCGAGCAGTTTGCCGAAGAAGATTTCTGGACTGTGCGAGTGCTGCTTGACTCGGAGCATGGCCAGTTTGAGGCGTACTGGAGTCGAGCTGGCGGGACGTCGGCTGAACGCATCAGCTCGCTGGATGAAGCTAAGCGCATCGAGGCGCGGCTCGCACAAGCGCGCTCGGGTGAGGTGGCGGAGGTGTCGCACAAAGAGGTTCGGCTGTCTCCTCCTGCACTGTACGACCTGACCAGCCTGCAGCGCCAGATGAACACTCGGTACGGCTATTCGGCGCATAAAACGCTGGCGCTTGCGCAATCCCTATACGAACGCAAGGCGATCACGTATCCAAGAACTGACTCGAGGTTCATAACTCGAAGCACAATACCTCTGGTAGTCCGAGCGCTCCAAACGCTGAGAGCAAGTCACCCCGAACAGGTGTCGCGGATTATGGGGGCGGATTCCAAACCAGACTTCGGAGCTCTCATCAGAGAATCTCTGGTTCGCGACCACCATGCGATTCTTCCCACTTCACACACGCCAAAACTCGTCGGTGAGCAGCGTGTGGTGTACGAAGCTGTCTGTAGCAGGTTGCTTGCGGCTTTGTACCCCGCGAGCATCCGTCGCGAGACTGCCCTATGCATACATGTGGGCTCTGATACACTGTGCGCGTCAGGTACAAAAACCATTGCTCTAGGCTGGCGCGAGATTGAACCTGGCGCCAAGGATAACCCGCTGCCCGAGCTCAGTCAAAGAGACGCAGTCACAGTTGTCGAAGTAGAGGCCAAGCAAAGCCGGACGAGGCCGCCTGAGCGTTACACCGATGCAAGCCTGCTCAGGGCAATGCAGTCGGTGGGACGCCAGTTTGACGATGATGCGCTTCGCCAGGTGCTGAGCCAGAAGGGCTTAGGCACACCCGCCACTCGCGCCGCCATAATTGAAAGGCTTATCGAGGTTGGCTATGTGGAACGGCACGCACGCCACCTGCTTCCAACAGCAAAAGGCCGCCAAGTGGTTGAAACGCTGCCTGTACGTGAACTTACTTCGGCTGAGCTAACCGCCGAGTGGGAGATGCGTCTTCAGCAGGTTCAGGAACAGTCTCTGTCTCGTGACGAATACATGAAGCAGATGCAACAGTTTGTTCGAGAGATGGTGCAATCCATAAAGCACCTTAAGCAGCAGAAATTGCTAGATGCGCTGGGGGAGTGCCCGAGATGCGGCGCGCAAGTTGTGCCTCGAGGCGGCGGATTTCGCTGCGTGTCATCATGCGGGTTCGCGCTGCCGCCACAGATAGCATCCAAGAAAATAAGCCGAAAGCACGCGGAAGCGTTGCTCTCGCGCAAAAAGACTCCGCTGTTGCAGGGGTTCAGGTCTAAGACAGGAGGCAGGTTCAGAGCTTATCTGGTGCTCGCCGAAGACCATACTCTAAAGCTTGAGTTCCCCAAAAAGCGCGCGTCTTACACCAGAAAACGCAGAACACGCTCCAAATAAGCTTTACGCTCGACCAATGCGACTCACTTCGGTGGGTCGCTTTTAGTGTGGAATAAATCACTCCTAAACCCGCGAAGACTAGCTGGTGGAACCTCATTGGAACCAGAAAGCGAGGTCGGACGAAGGTGCGTCTACCGATTGGAACTGTGGTGCTTATCATCGTCGGCGTCTTAATCTATTTCGGTCTAGCTCACCGAGTGCTTGACAGAATGAGGCTCACCGACAGAACAGCTCTCTTGCTAATCGTGCTCATGATAGCCGGAAGTTTCGTTAACGTTACCATCTCACAGGCGCCTGAACTCGTGATCAATGTCGGGGGTGCGGTGGTACCACTCGGAATAGCGCTCTATCTGATTTTGACAGCAGATGAATCGGCCGAAAAGGTACGCGCAACCTTGGCTGTGCTTGTCACGGCAGGAGCAGTCTACGCACTTGGCAAGACCCTAAACCCCGAAGAGCAGACGATGCTCATAGACCCAGTGTACGTGTTTGCGGTGGTTGCAGGTCTTGTAGCGTATGTAGCAGGCAGGTCGCGCCGAGCTGCGTTCTGTGCGGGCGTTGCCGGACTGGTGCTTAGCGACTTGGCGACATGGGTTGAGCTGAGGAGAACGCTGACCCCTGCCCGCATATGGCTTGGTGGAGCCGGTGTATTCGACGCGACCGTAATTGCTGGGTTAATTGCCGTCTTGCTCGCCGAGATAGTGGGCGAGACACGCGAGAAGATCCAGGGCGCTCCAAAGGCGCAAAAGATAAAGGCGGCACAAAACGACGTTTCCGGCTCTTCCACGCAAGACCAGGATGGCGAAGGGGGCGGTAAGGGTGCGTAACAGACTGGTTGCTCTGCTTATGCTGGCAGCAGTGCTCGTTGGCGGTATGTTCGCAAGGGTGTCGCATGAAGAACAGGACGTACTTGCAGAGATGCACTTTGCCGAGCGCAACGATGGTACGTACATGAGCATTGTGGATGAAGATGGACAGGTGCTGCATTGCACGGGGCACAATGTCTGCGTTGATGACGAGTGGGTGACAAACGATGACAGGCTTTTCCAAGTTGTGAAGGTAGAAGGTGATACGGCGTACGCCAAGTTCATGGGCATGTATGGGGAACATCATGTGTATGCGCCTGCGAGTGCTGGATTGCTGGAGCAACTGCGCTCACGAATACTGCCGGTCGCCTCGCAGCCTGCCAACAAGGTTGCCATATACCATACTCACTCTGATGAGTCGTATGTGCCAAGCGATGGAACCTCTTCATCAGAGGCCAAAGGTGGAATATACAAGGTCGGTTCGACGCTTAAGGCCGCGCTCGGCAATCTTGGCGTAAACGTGACGCACGACCAGACGCTGCACCATCCTCACGATGCAGGCGCGTACCAGCGCTCAAGACGCACTGCGGCCGCGCTGTTGCGGCAGCGTCCAGCAGCGCTTGTGGATCTACACCGCGATTCTGCTCCTCCGCAGGCGTACGGAACAGAGGTGTCAGGTGAACCGGTGACACAGGTAATGGCCGTGGTGGGCAAGGGAAATCCTAAATGGCGAGCCAACGCCGCGTTTGCCCGAAATATCAAGGCGGAAGTGGACAAGATAGACCCTGAACTCTGGAGAGGTACACTCTTTAGAAGCGGTACCTTCAACCAAGATCTGTATGAGCGCTCGATTCTGCTGGAGGTAGGTGCCCACACAAACAAACGCGAGCACGCAGAGCGCGCGGTTGAACTGGTGGCGCCAGCAATCGCGCGTGCAGCAGGGGCAGCGCCGGGAAGTGGGGCACAAGCCACTGAATCTCGAGGCAGCCTCAGTGCACTTGGTTGGATAGTCGGACTCACGGCGCTTGGCGCAGTTGTGTACATGTTCGTGAGCACGGGCAGCCTCAAAGAAGCCATGTCCAAACTGCGGCGCTTTGCAAGAGAGGACTTGGCAGGCTTCCTTGGGTGGCGTAGCCCTCGTAGATCACCGGAAGGTTCTAGCAGGCCGGATGAACCGGAACAACAGACCAAGCGGGAACCCTCAAATGATGATGGCAAGCGCTGAACGGAGCGTTTGTCGGGCGAAAGGCAGTATCCTTTGATCATCATATACCATTGCTTCGGAGGAGCTCACTCTTCGGTGATGGCTGCTGCGATACACCTTGGACTTGTGACAGACACGGCCAATCTGCGTAACCAAGACGTGCTCAATCTGCCGTATTTTGATATGCAAGATGAAGATGAAGTGGGCTCTATACGGTTTGTCGGCTGTGATGCCGCCGGAAACGGCGTGTTCATTATGGGTAGAAGCAACCAAAGCGCTGTAACCCGAACTGCGCTCCGCTCTTGTGCTGACCTGTTGGGCATAGGCGAAGAGTGTTTTTGCATGACAGATGCACTGCCGTACGTGAACCCGCTGATGATCATGGGTGGGTATCTGTCGCGGCGACTCAGGCTGGTGGGTTGTGGCAAGCAAATTGCGGCACTCGGAACCCGGCTTGCGGTGCCTGCGCTGCGCTATGCAGTTAAACAGACTAGACAGCGCATACTTAATGCAGGCATGCGCACTAACTCGCGCATGACAGCCAATAGAGTGTATCTGTACCACTCGGGTGGACGGTACAACATCGCGGTGTGCGCCGCTCATGCGGCATCAATTGGAAGCGAGCCGAGATTAGATAGCGTACGCTCTTTGAACCTCGCGCATAAGGTGTTCGGGCAGAACCCCGGCGAAGCACAGCTTGTGGCGCTGCCGGCAGCCGACTGCGTGGCGCTCGCCGTTGCGCTTGGTAGAGCCAATAGGTTCTTGCCAAGGACGATCAAGATGCTGCTTGAGATATGTGGCATCCATCCCTCCAAGGTGTATACGTGTGATGTGTCTAACCTCGGCAGCATACACCTGTGGCTTGCAGGCGCGTGTTTCAGACTTGGATTCGTGGGCTTAGCCGAAAGCCTGCTCTGCCGCATACTAAGAGCACAGCGTGCAGAACTGGCCACAATCGGGATGGCACACAAGGCGTTCTGTGCTGAGCTTGACCCATGACCGGCTCTAGCGGATAATTGTGCCAGATAAGGCTGTGTTTTTGGTGGTGTAGATAACTTGGCGCCAGCTGTCATCCGCAAAGTGTACCCTGATAGCACTGCTCACCAGATGGGCATAGTGGCTGGAGACACGATTACGAGCGTAAACTCAAAGAGTCCTCGCGACGTGATCGACTACCGGTTCGAAGTCTCTGCCGATTTTGTTACACTTCTGGTATCGCACGCAGACGGTACGTCCACACTCTTTGAGATAGAAAAGGAGTATGATGATACGCTCGGCATCGAGTTCTGCGATGACGTGTTTGATTAGGTGATGGTGTGCAAGAACAATTGCCTGTTCTGTTTCGTGCACAACCTGCCCCAAGGCCTGCGAAGTTCGCTTTACATAAGGGACGATGATTACAGGCTCTCGTTCTTACACGGCAATTTTATAACACTCACCAATGTCAGCGAGACCGACATCGCTCGAATCGAAGAACAGGCGCTGTCCCCGCTCTATGTGTCGGTGCACGCGACCGAGCCTCATACTCGCGCTGCGCTCATGCGCAACCCTGCAGCCGCACAGATCATGGAGGTCATGACAAGACTTGCGTCACACGGCATAAGGTTTCACTGTCAGATAGTTGTGTGTGCTGGGCTCAACGATGGAGAAACTCTGGATAGAACACTATCCGATTTGGCTTCATTGAGGCCGGCCGTATTGTCTGTGGGAGTTGTACCAGTCGGACTCACGAGATTCTGCCGTTCTGAGGCTATTAGAAGGCTCAACGATTGTGAAGCCACCAATCTTCTGATTCAGCTTGACGCTTGGTGTCGTAAGAACCGCGGTGAACAGTGGCTTTTCGCGGCAGACGAGTTGTTCATACAGGCAAGGCGGCGCATCCCGCCGGTTTCGTACTACGCCGATTTCCCGCAGCTCGAAAATGGAATCGGACTCGTCCGGCTTTTCCTTGAGCGTGCGCATGCTGTCACACAGCCTCCTGACCGAATCGAAACACCGAAGAAGGTAACTCTTGTGACTGCGCCGCTTTTTTACCCATACCTTCGTGATTTTGCATCAAGGTACGACAAGGTTTTGGGCCTCGACGTTGAAGTGCTAAGCGTGAAGAACCAGTTTTTCGGTGAGATGGTTACTGTGACCGGTCTTCTCACAGCCACAGACATCTACAAGGCGCTGGCAGAGTCTAGCGCACGCCAGATAATCGTGCCTGACTGCTGCCAGAAAGAAGGCTTTTTCCTAGACGGCCTGAACGTCGTGGAACTGCAGAGCAAAATTCGAGGTAGTGTATGCATTGTGGCGTCTGACCCAGTCTCGCTCAATGAAAGGATACTTGACACATGAAACCAGTAATTGCTCTGGTCGGTAGACCCAACGTGGGGAAGTCGGCGTTGTTCAACCGCATCGTTCGCAAACAGGCTGCTCTGGTCGATGACATCCCGGGTGTAACACGCGACAGAATATACGCCGATGCCGATTGGGGAGGCAGCAGTTTTGTGCTTATCGACACCGGTGGGTTTCAGGTAGGCGCACAGCAGATGGCTGACATGATCCGCGAGCAGGCGGAGGCGGCCATGGGCGAGGCGGATGTGATTGTGCTTGTGGTAGACGCGAGAACCGGTATTACTCCTGAAGATAGGGAGATATCTCAAATTCTACGCGCGGGCGGTAAGCCGGTGGTCGTGGCGCCTAACAAGGTGGATACACCTGAACTCATTGCTCAGTGCGCTGAGTTCTACGCACTCGGATTGGGAGAGCCTATGCCCGTATCCGCGATTCACGGGCTTGGAGTCGGCGACCTGCTCGACAAGACAAATGAGCTGTTGCCCGCGGCTGAAGAGGACGAGCCTTCGGAGCAAGCAGTTCGCCTGGCCGTGGTAGGCAGGCCAAACGTGGGAAAGTCATCGCTTGTAAACTCCTTACTCAAGCAGCCTCGCATGATAGTGTCTGACATGCCGGGCACCACACGCGATGCGATTGACGTGATGTGGCACACGCCCGAAGGCAGATTCGTGCTGGTGGACACAGCAGGATTGAGAAGGAGAGGCAGGATAGATCTCGAGCTCGAAAAACAGGCTGCTGCACGCTCACTGCGCGCGATTGCAAGGAGCGATGTGGCGCTCGTGCTGGTAGACGCGACTGAAGGGGTGCTCGAGCAGGACAAGCGCATCGCGGGCTATGCACACCGACTCGGCCGTGCGAGCATCATTCTGGTAAACAAGTGGGACCTTGCCTCGCGGCTTGAATTGAGCAAAGCCGAGTTTGGCAAGACGATAAGGTCTAAGATCGGCTTTCTTGACTATGCGCCAATAGAGTGCATTTCGGCCACCGGTGGCCATAGGCTCAGCAGGCTGCCGAGGCTAGTCAGCGCTGTATACGACTCGTACTCGCGCACGGTTCAGACATCGCTGCTCAATCGCGTTATCCAGGATGCGGTGAGAGTATCGCCACCGCCATCTGTACGCGGCAAGCAGCTCAACGTGTTCTACGTCACACAGGTCAAGACCAAACCACCCACTTTGTTGATTTTTGTAAATAACAAGCAGCTTGTCAACACTCCTTACCAGAGATATCTAGAGGGAAGGCTGAGAGATGCTTTCTCTTTTGAAGGAACACCCATAAGATTCGTGTGGCGCAGTAGAGAGTAGAGGAGGTTCACGCGGTTGGTTAGTGTTTTTGCAGTTGTAGCTATGAGCTACTTGATAGGCGCAATTCCGTTTGGCTACATCATAGCCAAGTCCAAGGGGGTTGACATCCTAAAGCACGGAAGCGGCGCAATAGGCGCCACCAACGTGCTGCGTACGCTCGGAACAGGGCCTGCGGTGCTATCTCTGGTTCTTGACGCACTAAAAGGCGTTTCAGTTGTTACGCTGGCGCGGGCGTTAAGCGCGCCTACAGACGCGCTGTCGCCGGTGCTTGCCGGATTTGCTGCAATGGCCGGGCACAGTTTTTCACCCTTCATCCGGTTTAGAGGAGGAAAAGGTGTGGCTACCGGAGCCGGCGTGCTGATAGCGCTGATGCCCCAAATGGCGGTGTACGCCGTGCTTGTGTTTGGGGTGGTGGTAGCCATAACAAGGTACGTGTCGCTAGGTTCTATGCTGGCCGCGGTTGTGGCCGCAACGGCTGCATGGTATACACGTCAGCCATGGCCATATTTGCTGTTCGTAACTCCCGCCGCGGCTCTCGTTGTGTTTCAGCACAGAGCGAACATACGACGCTTACTAAGTGGGAAGGAGTCCAAACTGGGAGAGAGGGTGAATGTCAAGTGAGCAAAGTAGCGGTGCTCTCGGCAGGTGCCTGGGGCACAGCATTGTGCTTTCCGCTGAGCGAAAACCCCTCCGAAGTCTGGCTTTGGGTGCGGGATAGCGAGCGCGCCCGAGAGATCCAGGCAAGCAGGCGAAACGATGCTTATCTCCCGGGTGTTGAACTACCTTCACGTATTCAAGTGTGCTCAAACCTGAAACACGTGTGCTCTGGCGCAGATGTTGTGTTCTTGGCAGTGCCAAGCCAGGCTCTACGAGAAGTATCTCGTAGCATAGCACCTATCTTGACTCCCGAATCAGTGGTGGTTAGCGCCGCAAAAGGGCTGGAGCAAGACACCCACCTGCGCATGACACAGGTGATTGCTCAGGAGATATCGCATGTCGCTCCTGATAACATCGCGTGCATCTCCGGGCCTAACTTCGCCATCGAGGTTGCGATGCGACAGCCCACTGCTACGGTTATCGGGGCAGGCAGCCCGGATACAGGCAGACTGCTACAGGAAGTGCTCATCACCCCACGACTGCGGGTGTACACCAACCCAGATGTGGCAGGGGTGGAGCTTGGAGGTGCGCTGAA
This sequence comes from uncultured Pseudomonadota bacterium, assembly GCA_964417635.1. GTDB lineage: Bacteria > Bacillota > Sulfobacillia > JAUYEF01 > JAUYEF01 > CAYQIY01. The sequence goes on from CAYQIY010000003.1 coordinate 31,481, forward strand.
GAACGTGATAGCTCTTGCAGTCGGCATAGCCGAAGGCATGAACCTGGGTTACAATGCACGTGCCGCCCTAATAACTCGCGGCATAGCTGAGATCGCGCGGCTCGGTGTTGCGCTCCGATGCCACCCGCTAACATTTGCAGGGCTGTCCGGTATGGGCGATCTTGTGCTTACGTGCACAGGTGAACACAGCCGCAACAGGAAGTGCGGGGTGGCGCTAGGCCAAGGCCGGAGACTCGCCGATTTCTTGCGAGAAACCTCTCTAACGGTAGAAGGTGTCAGCACAGCACAGGTGGCGCGTGAGATCGGCCAAAGACTTAACATAGACCTTCCGGTTACAGAACAGGTATACCAGGTGCTCTTCGAAGATCTAAGCCCGCTAGAAGCCGTTAGAGCGTTGATGACGCGAACCAGGAAGCACGAAATCGAAGAGGTGGCACAGTACAAGTAGAAGCGTCTGAGACACACTGCCCTCCCAGACCTCGGGGGGCAGTGTTTTGTTTAACTTGGCATGGGCTTGGCATATAATGCGCGCTATTGAAATAGGAATGTACTGGCATCGACTAGTGCCAGAGTTCGTGGCACGAGTTGGCCACACACGTGGTCGCCCATGGGAGGGACATTCGTGAACAACTTCGACATCTTCAGGGATATCGCCGAACGTACCGGCGGAGACATCTACATAGGTGTGGTCGGACCGGTGAGAACCGGGAAGTCTACGCTTATTCGCCGCTTCGTCGAGCTTGCAGTGCTGCCAAACATCGAAGACGCTCATGAGCACGAACGGGCCAAGGACGCTTTGCCACAAGCGGCAGCCGGCAGGACTATTATGACCGTAGAACCCAAGTTCATCCCGGATGATGGGGTGGATATCACGCTCAGAGACAACATCCACCTGAGGGTGAGGCTTGTCGACTGCACAGGCTACGTGGTGGAAGGGGCTACGGGTGCTGCGGACGAGGATGGGCCGCGAATGGTCAGCACTCCCTGGTTTGAGTCAGAGATTCCGTTTGAGGAAGCAGCCGAGTTCGGCACGCGCAAAGTGATCTCTGAGCACTCAACCCTGGGGCTTGTGGTGACCACCGACGGTTCTGTGACGGACATCCCGCGCGAGAACTACGTGGCCGCCGAAGAACGTGTGATATCTGAACTCAAACGACTCGGAAAACCTTTTGTGATTGTGTTGAACTCGAAAGAGCCGCTTAGCGAGCAGTGTACTGCACTGGCGGCAGAACTCGAGAACGAGTACGATGTCACAGTCGTGGCTCTTGACTGCAGCAGGCTTGCCCTTGACGGTATATACCTGCTAATGGAGCAGGTTCTTTACGAATTCCCGGTCAAAGAAGTGAATATCAACTTGCCGCAGTGGCTTGAGGAACTGCCGGTACAGCACGAACTCCGGGTTGGGTTTGAAAGCGCTGCCAAAGAATCGGTCTCACAAGTAACGAGGCTGCGGGACATCGACCGCGCCATGCAGATGATGCGAACTTACGAACACGTACATGATGTCGTGCTTAAGAGCATGAACATGGGAACAGGTGTCGCCGACATAGACCTGGTGGAGGCACCGGATGTGTTTTACACAGTGCTTCAACAGGTATCCGGTTACGCGCTTTCTGACAGACGCGATGTGCTTCGAATGCTCAAAGAACTGGTACCAGCAAAGCGTGAGTACGACAAGGTGGCCGACGCGCTGCGAGACGTAAACGAAGTGGGATACGGGCTTGTGCCTCCGAAGATAGAGGAAATGGTGTTCGAAGAGCCTGAACTCATAAAGCACGGCAATCGCTTCGGTGTACGTCTCAGAGCAAGTGCTCCGTCGCTGCACTTGATACGAGCAGATATCGTGGCTGAAGTGTCTCCGTTGATAGGCACAGAAAGGCAATCGGAACAGCTTGTTCGCTATCTGATGGAGAAATTCGAACATGATCCGAAGCAGATCTGGAACTACGACATCTTCGGTAAGTCAATGTCCGAGTTGGCTCGGGAAGCAGTTCAGAACAAGATCTTCCAGATGCCGGAGATCGCACAGCAAAAACTGCAGGAGACGTTGACAAGAATAATCAATGAGGGTAGTGGAGGTTTGATCTGTATCATAATCTGACGACCCATATATGACATACTTGCCTCAAAATACCGGCTCGAGCCGGTATTTTGCATGCTTATATTCAGGTAACTTGCGTCGTGTTGTTATGCTACAATAGCTCACAAAGTTTGTGCGTATTCTGTCGAATACACGGACGGGAGGTGCACCAAAGCTGCCAAATGAGTTCATTCTGGTACTGTTTGCAGCATACCTGATAGGCTCTATACCGATCGCCGCTGTCACACGGCGGCTGCGGTTGAGGTCGGTGTCTTTGGCTGAATCGGCTTTTGGCGCACGCGCTGTAAGCGCGTTTGCACGAGTGTTTCCTGAGGATATGATTTGTGATGCACTCGTGTGTTGGCCCTTGGTACTCGGCAATTTCGGCAAAGGGCTTGCTGCGGTACTACTGGCTCGCATCGTGATAGGCACGAACCTGCCTATGGTTTTTGCCGGGATCGCCGCGATGTGGGGGCATACATGGCCTGTCTGGAATCGTTTCAGGGGCGAACGCGGCGCCTCGGTCACACTCGGAGCCGCAACCGTGTTGGCGCCTGTCGTTTTGCCTGTCTGTGCCGCACTATGGTTTGGCCTCTATATGCTGCTTAAGATCCCGTCGGTGGCTTCATTACTCAGCCTCGGCTCAATGCCGGTACTGATGTGGGCAGTTAAGCGCCGTGACGTGTTCGTCATATACGGCATTATGAGCGCGTGCATAGCTTTGGGTCATATCTATCCGGACGTAATGCGGCTTGCGAATGGCAAAGCGAGGAGGAAAGCATGCGCATCTGAGCGGACCAGAAGACAGCGTGCCCGTACGCGCGCACTGCTTTCGCTACTGAGTGTATGCATCGCGCTATTCTGGTTCGGAAACAAGTATGTCTACAGAGGGTTTGGGCTACAGGTCCCGATTATAAGGTCGGGAGCTCCGCAGTATAAGATAGTCGCCCTGACTTTTGACGATGGCCCAGATCCGCTCTACACTCCCGCAATTCTGGATGTGTTACGCGAGCACGACGTAAAGGCCACGTTCTTTCTTGTTGGCCGGCACGTAGAGCGCTATCCAGAGATTGCGAGAAGGATAGTCGAAGAAGGGCATGAAATTGGCAGCCACAGTTACTCGCATCCGAATATGGTGCTGCTTACACAAGAACGCATGGTAAGAGAGATCGAACTGGCCGAGCGCGCCATTATGGAGGCCACCGATGTAAGGCCTTATCTCTTCAGGCCGCCACGCGGGCTGCACAACAGGACACTCGTAGATATGCTGGTCGATAGGAAATACACAATGGTGTTATGGAGTCTTAGTTCGCGCGACTGGCAAGAGCCGTCTTACAAAGAGATCACATGGAGAGTGCTACGCGGCGCAAAAGGCGGCGATATTATACTGTTTCACGATAGCGGCAGTCTTGTGTCACCCGAAGGTGGCAGCCGTCACAGTACAGTGCAGGCACTGCCGGGGATAATAAGCGGTCTGAAAGAGCAGGGTTACAAGATGCTAACGGTAAGCGATCTCATGATACTGGCAGACCTTGAAGGCGTAATCCAGTAGAGCAAATGCCACGCTATGCTCGGTGTTGCGCAGCCCCCAGCGTACAGCGACTCAATCGAAGACTGTGCATCATGCCCACCTGCTACACTCCCACAGACACACATCTGTGATCCACCAGACCGGGTTTTCGAAACAGTAGGCAGCAGATGCTTGTTGCGCGTGCAGAACCACTTGCCAGGGGTGTGGGGCCATAGATCCTCGTTCGCAGAAGCGGTATGCATAGCGCGCACATCTCGCAAGGCAACGGCAGACAGAAGAGCCCTTTCACTTTGAAAGGGCCGATAAACTGGTCGGAGCGAGAGGAATCGAACCTCCGGCCTCCTGAACCCCATTAACGATCCTACTATGATATCGAAGGATAACCAGATAAGGCAACCCTCCCAAAACCCCTGCATTAACGGGATTTGATGTGCTCATGGCGGTATCAGCCGAAGCCTGCGATACGTCTGGTTCTGTGTAGTTATATCGACGAAGCTGTCAACACGCTGTCAACGGGTTAGGCGTTCCCGGGGACAGCCACCCCCGAAAAGAAACCGACTAAGCAATGATCAGCCACGAGCCTTCACCGGCTACTCAGGCCACGAAGTCGAGAGTCCCAGGATCTCTGACAATGTCTCGCCCTGAGTTTGGATCAGATGTCCGTCTTGGGGCAGACACTGTGGTAACCGAGCAAGGTCAGACGTATAGGGATTCCGTGCCCATGGGCAGTGGTATAGGCAGACTCCAGCTCGAGGTGCATTCCAGTACTTCAGTTTCTCAATGACAAGAACTGCACTAAGACCTTTGTTGCGGGGTCCGAAGGGCCCTCGCCAGATACCGTCAGGCTTTCTAGACCATGCAGCAGAGCTGGGACCGTACTCGCCCGAGCCAACTATCAAAATCTCCGTACCGAAGAGGGCTTCTTTCACAAAGATGCTATGCACATAATCTGTGAGGACGTTGACTGCAACTACGTAGGGAATCTCTAGAGCACCATATCGATTTGCCTTTCGTGATATTGCCCGACGAAATGGCGTCGCGTAGTCCACCTGACGCCAGTCGCTATCAATCACTAGACCTAACCTCGTACCAACCGGCGCCGGAACGGCTCGAGGTAGCGGATAAAACTCAATGGACCAATCGCCATCAGAGTATGTCCAGCGAGGCATCTTGTCGGTGCCATCAGTCTCAAGCAGCCTTCTGAGCATAGTCAGGTCGGCTTCCTGCATCTTCTGCTGGATGAAGGTCCTCATCCGGGTTGTCGATGGTGTGTGGCGTGGGAGTTCGTGCGGCGAGATCCCTAAGTCCATGGACGTTGAATCTATTTGATTGAGACTATCGTACACTTGAGACATTACGGCAATGGCCCCACGCTCTGCATCGGAGACGCCTTCTGCAACTACCGCTTCAAGGTAGAACTGATGCCCTTTCTGAGGAGTTGCCAGGAAGTCGGGGGACCTGGCAGTATTCGGAACCTCAGGGTGAACCTCGATTTCGAAGCCTAACCTCCCCAGTAGTCGATGCATGAACAGCTCAAAGAATGCGCCCGTGAACTCAGACTCTGTCTTGAATCGCCTCAGCATGCTGGCCTTGTGGCTATCTGGATACTCAGCGAACCATGACTCAATCTCATTTCGCAGCACATAATACTCAGGCCTGCCTGAAGAATTGAGATAGCCGTATGAGCCTTCTGCTCTGCCAGCCGGTCTAAGGTTATTGCGCACTTGATCGGCGAACAGTCTCAGAGTCTTCACCCCTGGTTTATGAGCATATGAGGATGCCGTTGGTACCGTACCAGCCTCTGTAAACCACTGTACCGAATCCTTAACGGGCACACGTCAAGTTTCATACGGACCGCCTTACTTCGCACCTTCAGACTGACACCATGTCCGGAGGTTCGTCAGCGACCAGACCGGGAACTGTGGCCACTGCGTACTAACATGATTTCTTAAATCAGCATCATTTGTTATGAGCAGATTCGTCTTAGCAAACGCCGCACATGCTATCAAGGCATCACTCTTATACTTGAGGATGTTCTTCTTCATAGCCCCTAAACCCATAGAGTCAGTGAAATCCTCTTCATCGCCGCCAACTTCGGCCTCACCAATCGTTGATAGGCCTACGACGGATGCCGTAGTCGCCACAGATTCCGGTTTCAGAAGGTCCATGACTCGCTGATTCTTGTCCCTAGTGGCTTGGGAAGAAGCGCCGGCGAGCTGGTTTCGCTGAACGTGAGTGATGACCACCCTTAGGATTCCTTCTGTCTGGAGGCCCAGAACGCTCTGCAGAAGCGATTCGTCAGAGGCCATTTCAATCAGGATATCTGAATCAAACATCACGTAACCCAAGACCGGCTTCATACTGCTCCACGGCCACTTCGGTGAGATGTCACACGGGATTTGGGATGTCCTGTGGCTCTATGGAGTTGCCCAGATAGTGAGACAAGAGACGATTGTGGTTGCTTGGCCAATGGCTGGCTCGCGCCTGTTTCCCTTTTCATCTCATGCAGCCTCTCTCTGGTTTTCTATACGTTACTTGCTGTCATGTGGTTACGTTGTGATCTGCTGTGCTTTGTGCAGGACTCAGAGGGTGCAACCTCATAGTAGCCCCGCAGTCATCTAGTTATCCCTTACCCCTATCTTCCTGCAAGAGGAGGAAGATAGCGAAGGGCGTGCGGGGTTCGTCTTTGCCGAGATTACGACTCAAACTGACTAATGCGCTTTGGCCATCACATACGCCAACAAGCAGCGGGAACTCGCTTACCGGCTACCTACTTCGCTTTCTTGGCCTGGGAACGTTTTTTCTCGCGTTCTTCGCATGTCTCCGAACACCACTTGCGACGCGGTGGTATAACCGGGTTCTCGCAGTCTGAAGCGGCACACTTCTTCCAACCGTGGCTGGCAACCTCTTCAAAGAACCACTGCAGAAAGGCCACCTCCAGAGTTCCCCTAGCCTTGAATCCCCATCGGATGGGCCAGTCACGGCTGCCCTCTACCGGAGCAAGAGGAATCTGCTGCATCTCATGCTGAACCGCACAACGCACGATTTCCCACGTGGCAAGCAGCACCTCGTTGTCATTCTTCGGTCCACGGTAAATGGTCTCGCCTTTTGCATTCGTGCTCGAATGCCAGGGATAGAACCACAGTGAATGCCGAACGGTATTGGGGCACTTTGTAAGCCAAATACGAGAGCCATCCCATAGTTCCGATGGCCCGAGCACTGGCTGCAAAACTGAACGCAGCCGAGATATATCACGATCTTTAGCAAGCTGGACCATCTTGGTGAGCAGGTAAAACCATTCCACTGCCGGCATCACCCAACTCAATGGCTCTCCCCGTTCAAAAGAACTCAGTCTGGTAGTCCTCCACAATAGATCACGCTTACGCCAGCGCAGGCTGATACTACGCAACGCACCTTTATTAGCTGGCACCTCACGATAGCGTGAGGCGTGGACTCTCTCCGGATACCCTATAGGTCCGTGTGTCCTATAGAACATCTCTATCTGGCCTCGCACATTGTGGATGAGGCTCAATCTGAGGTTAACAAGTGTCCTCCAGAACCCAGGTAATCTGTGTGGACCGGGTGCACTCAAATCTGGCCAGTCGTCAGATCCACAGTTTTCAACCACGGCCCCGTGTTCTGTGTCTTTAACCACGGGTTTCTGCCAGGGTAAGCGATCATATATGATGTCAGCTCTCATGTTCCTGATCTCTGGGTTGGCGCGCAGGAACTGAGCGCAGGCATCTAGTGACTCAGTAGACTCCCTGACACTGTTCATCATCCATTCCACCGTTTCCCCTATTCTTCCCCTTTAACAAGCTTCTACGACGTAGCGTATCGTATTGTTAGCACTTGAGCAAGCCCATTGCCATATCCCACATGAGGGGGGTCAGAAGTGTTAATAGTCAAACACGAGCGGATCAAACGCGGTTGGTCTCAGCAGGAGTTGGGCTACCGTTCACGAGTGTCGGCCTCAGATATTTCAAAGATCGAGACTGGGCGAATGAGGCCGTATTCTGGCCAGGCCAGGCGGATCGCCAAGACACTGGGTGTTTTTCCAGAGGATTTGACAAGGGAGGTCACCGATCATGAAGTCCAGCAAAGTCGTTGATTGGTCAAAATTGCCCGTCATTCTCACTTCCAGACACATGGAAGACATCGTAGGTTTATCCAGGGTCGGCACCCTAAACCTGATGAAGAGGAAGGATTTCCCGTCAATCCGTATAGGGCGCCGCATAGTTGTGCCTCGCGACGCTCTTCTTCGTTGGCTGGAGCAGGCTTCACATGATTCGTAGTCAGGAGGTCGTGGAAAGTGGCCTGCTATAAGCGCTTTTCTGGCTGCTTGCAGCTTCATTGCAGATACGGGGTTTGCTCAGGCAAGGGTTTCCTGTAAAGTGAGGGGGTAGTCGCAACATGCCGAACCGTATCTTGAAAGAGAGTATATGTACGAGCGATACGCTCGACCATCTGAGCGCGGACGAAGAGCGGTTCTTCTACCGGCTCATCGTGAACTGCGACGACTTCGGGCGCTTCTACGCTGACCCGCGCATCGTCAGGGCCAAGTGCTTCCCGCTCAAGACAGAGTCGACAAGCCTGGAAGATGTCGAGTCGTGGCTCCTGCGGCTGGACGAAGTGGACCTGATCCGGCTGTATGCGGTGGACGGCAAACCCTATTTATACGCTATTACCTGGGATAATCACCAGCAGAGGCGTGCAGCAAAGAGCAAGTTTCCTGAGCCTGATATCAATTGCAATCAATTGCTAGCAGATGACTGCAAATGTGCTCGTATTCGTATTCGTATTCGAGATCGTAAACGAGAAGCGTATTCGACGCGCGAGGAGCAATCGCGCGCAGATGCAAACAACCTTGCCCCTTTTCAGCCTCAAGATATCACAAGCCTTGAACGCTCGGTCCTGCATGAACTCAAGCAGGTGGCCGGATACCCGTTTGACTGGCAGAAGGACAACGAGTTCTTGCGGGTGCTGTGTGTGGACTACCCGGCGTTGGACCTGCTCGACGAAGCTAAGCGCTGGCGCACGTACAAGCTTGACAAACCCCTCGAGAAAAAGTCCAACGCCCGATCACAGTTCCGTGCTTGGTTAAAGAAAGCTGTGGAGTTTGGCCGTGAGATCCCTCAAGGCCCGAAGCCTGCATCCAGCCTGCCGGACCGAGGTGGATACCTTGATGAGATGGATCGGATGTATGGCAAGCCAGAAACGGGGGCGAAGGTATGAGCGTTGAGATGTGGTCTGAGGAAGTTGAAAAGGCTCTTCTTGGCGCCATCCTCACCGACAACCAGGTCATAGACGCCGTTACTCCCATTGTGGGCATTGATGACTTCTATGCCGAAAGGCATAAGCGTATTTACCGCGCTCTACAGCAGATGACTACAAAAGGCCTTGGCATTGACCCGATTACGCTTGCCGAGCACATGGGCGACGAGGCCGCTGAAGTGGGCGGAAAACGCTATCTGCTGGACCTGACCCACTTGCACGCGACAGTCACATCGGCCAGCGCTGAGCAATATGCCAGGACTGTTCGAGAGAAAAGGCTGCGTCGCGACCTATTGAGGGCCGCCCAGACCATTGCGCTAGGGGCACAGAGCAACACCGATCTCGACAGGGTGCTCTTGGAGGCTGAGGCCGCACTCTCTCAGGTATCGGCCACTTATGATTCATCAGGGCTTCAACACTTGGGTACGGCAATGCTCGAGCACTGGGACGAAATGCACCGGTCTCGAAACAGTGCCTCGCCTGGGATCAGTACGAGCATACGGTCTCTTGATAGTGTGCTTGGCGGTCTCCACCCGTCAGACCTGATTGTCTTGGCCGCGAGGCCCGGGGTGGGTAAGTCCGCGCTTGTAACGCAGATTGCCTATGAGGTGGCCAAGACAGGCAGGACGGTAGGTATTTTCTCGCTCGAAATGAGTGCAGAGCAACTCTCTGAGCGTCTAGTGTGCGGAATATCTGGTGTTGACGCTCATAGGCTACGCGTTCGTCGGCTCCGGGATGATGAGTGGGACGAGGCCTTTCGTGTCATGGCGCAGATCTCTCCCTACCCCATTTACGTTGATACTAGCCCGGTCCTGACGCCTTCACAAGCCCTGAGCCGTGCGCGTCGCCTAAAGAACAAAGACCGGCTTGATCTCATAATCGTCGACTACCTGCAGTTAATGTCTGTCGATGGAAAGAGGGAGAGTCGCCAGCAAGAAATCGCCGAAATCAGCCGGGTTTTGAAGGGTCTGGCCCGTGACCTCAAGGTGCCTGTCTTAGCCTGTTCTCAGCTCAGTCGAGCCGTTGAGCAGCGCAAGAGCAAGGAGCCCGAGCTCTCGGACTTGCGCGAATCGGGCGCTATCGAGCAGGACGCCGATATTGTCATGTTTCTTCACCGACTCGAGCACGATCCGAAGGCTGCTACCTACGAGACTGACGTTCTTGTCAAGAAGCACCGCCACGGGCCTGTGGGCAAGTGTACGCTGACATTTGTCCCTAGTCGAGTTCGATTCGAATTGCTGTCAAGGAGGGGTGAGTAATCATGCAGCACGAGCGCAGTACTCCATACATGCTAGTCGTCAGGGTCGTCAACGCGTTCCTTTCGGGAATCGCCAGTAGGGCTGACTACGGTGGGCATCCAGATTCCGTAGAAGAGGCGTCATGTCAATACCGTAGCCTCATGGCCTTGAGGATGTCCGCTTGTCATCTCTGCCCGACCGACAAGAACGTTAGCGCTGACGTGCGTGTCTGCCGTGCCTGCCTAGGCTCTCGGGTTTCGCTTGAGGATGTCCTCAGTCTTGGGGAGATGGTTTTCCCGCCAGATAGCAGGACTTAGACTGGGAGAACGCGCGGCACAACGAGTCGGAAGGCGGCGGGGGTAGAAAGGGGGGACGGCGCCGCTGGCTACCAGCATCGGAGCAGCGCTACGACCGGCTACGAGAGTGACAAAAGTACACATCCCAAAAAGACCCAGGGTAAAAAAGGAGGTTGGAGTCGATGCCTGTTAGCGCAAGTCTGGCTGTCAGACGTCTTGTCATCGATCTATGCGCCAACCACTCGCGCGAGCAGAGCGATGTTAGGGACTACTGCTGCCTTGAGTGGACTCAGGGCAATCGCTGCGTCTTGATGCTGGAAACTGGGGCTAGGTGCGGGTACTTTGAGCGATCCGTGCTTCCTGTCGATCGCAGATTGGAGGCGCTGTACTGGGCAGAGCGCCGCGCCCAGGCCGGGGGTTACAGGCTGACACAGGTGCAGGCATGTGTTGCACTGGACACCTTATCCAGCCCGGTGCTCACGTGCGAGCGCTGCGGCAAGCAGTTTGAGGCTGCGAGCAATCGGCAAAAGTACTGTCCCCCGTGTCGGAAGGCAGTTGCCAACGAGCAAAAGCGGCTGTCGAAGGCTAAACGGATAGCGACAGGGGTGTAGGGCGAACATTAGAGCCAACAAAAGCCCTGCTAAAAGGGTATGGGAAAATGCCATTCTTGGGGATCTGATGGTTAGATACGTCTCCCCAAAGTCTAACGTTCGCCTGCCTGCTCAGGAGGGGTTTCCATTTTGACCGTGAAGGCTCTCAAACAGCGTCTCCGTAGGGCACGTGTGTTCGGCGTGAAGACTATGCTATTCTTAGGGGAGACAACTGCTACTTGGGGAGGCTGGTCATTATCGCTTCGCGAGCTAGTCTGCCGGAAAAGCAGAAGGCCAAGCTATGCATGGAATGTGGCTGCGAGCTGCCCCTCCTCCATGACAAGAAGTTTGACTTCTGGTATTGCTCGGCGTGCGGGTCAGAATGGTGGCCAGCTACTGGGACTCTCAAGGAAATCGAAGCAGAGAAGCAATCACGCGCCTATCAAGAGCAGATTGACCGACAGTCTCGATGGCACATTACTAGTGTCAGGGCGCAGAAACCTCTGCTATCCTTCTCTTATGTGCCTGGGACTCGCGGGGATAGTTCTCGACCCGGTGGTAAGCGCAGACGCGACCAGAAGAAACGCTCGCAGGATCCGAGCTGGCTGCCAGAGGAGTTCCGCTGATACCGAATCTCTGGTTGGCTTGTCAAGCGTCTTCTTCCCAGGAGATCTGCAGAAAGTCCTCGAGCGCTTGTTTGGTGACACGCCACATCTTCCCGGCCTTGAACCCTTTGAGCCGGCCTTTATTGAGCCAGTCATAAACCGCCTTTCGGGAGACGCGCAGACGCTCTGCAATCTCTTCCGGTGTGTAGATCCTGTCCATACATACACTCCCTCTGCTCTTCAAAGTAACACAGATGGTCGCTCGTTTCAAGCGTGTGCATATTGACACCAAGCGCCAGAAAGTATATACTTAGCCTAAAGAAGCTAACCGCCATAAACAGCAAACCCAAGGAGGCATTCACGATGAGTAACCTGGTAGCAGTCTTTCGTGAGTTCATTAACTCACGACTCGAGGAATCGGAGGGAAGTCTTGTCGGCCGCGAAGATTACCAGAAAGCGCTCAGAGGGGTAACAGACGCCCTGGACAAACTTAAAGAGCTTGAGTCACGGGACGTAGTCAACGATGACATCCGCAAGGCGGTTGATGACGGCTTGTGCGTGATTTCGAGCGCAGCACAACAAGAGGGGTATGTTCAGGGCCTTAAAGACGGCCTAGCTGGTGCACGCCAGGTAAGCGGTCCGTCAGACGAGCTGGCAGGGATTCGCCTTATCCGTCTTCTGGAATCGGCGCCGGTTGTCGACCCTACGCAATCTGAGTGAGCCATCATCGAGCCCCGGGATAGACACGCTTCCCGGGGCTCAGACTCAAAGCAAAGGAGCAAGAACCGCCATGGCAAAGCGTCGTCGAGGAAACGGAGAGGGCAGCATCATCAAGCGGAAGGACGGGCGTTGGCAGGCCAGCGCTACTGTAGGGTTTGACTATGAGGCGGGTAAGCCCAGGCGGGCCTACTTCTACGGCAAGACCCGTAGAGAGGTTCAAGAGAAGCTCAGCGAGGCTCTCGGAAGGGTAAAGGCCGGAAAGTACGTAGCTCCCTCAAGGATGACTGTCGGGGAGTGGATGGACACCTGGCTCAATGACTACATGAAGCCGTCCCTGCGTCCAACAACGTGGGGCAGTTATGAGATGCAGATTCGCCAGCACATCAAGCCGGCACTAGGGCATCTGCGGTTGGTGCAGCTTCAGACCAGTCACCTGCAAAGGCTCTATAACGAGAAACTCGCTGGTGGACGGGCAGATGGCAAGGCCGGCGGGCTTTCCCCGAGGTCTGTTCGCTACATCCACACGGTCATTCACATTGCCCTCGAGCAGGCACTTAAAGAGCAGCACATCACGATCAATCCGGCCAATGTAGTCAAGCTCCCGAGAGTCACGAAGAAGGAGATGAACACGTTGGATATCGAGGGTATCAGCAAGTTCCTGGAGGCTGCTCGCGATACAAGGCACTACGCTGCCTATCTGCTTGAACTGGCCACTGGCTTACGTCGTGGTGAACTGCTGGGCCTTCGTTGGCAGGACGTTGATCTTAAAGCCGGAACTCTCAGAGTTACCCAGCAGTATGTAAGGACGAATGACGGTAACATCTTCCAGGCGCCAAAGACAAACCTCTCTAGACGGACAGTGCAGATTCCACAGAACGTTGTGAAGGAGATTCGAGCCCATAAAGCCTGGCAGGCACAGTACCGGCTGGCGCTCGGAGAGGCTTACGAGAACAACGATCTGGTGTTCTGCAACGAAGATGGCAGGCCGCTGGATCCCCGTTCATTCACGAGACACTTTGGGCGCGTACTTGCACGGGCTGGTCTGCCCAAAATGTGTTTCCATGACCTCCGGCACACGTTCGCCACCCTGTCGCTCCAGGAAGGTGTCTCGGCCCGGGCGATTCAGGAGGCTCTTGGCCACCATACTGCGGCCTTTACAATGACGACCTACTCACATGTGACCGACAGGATGAAGCAAGATGCCAGCGACAAGATCGGAAACCTGTTGCAGGCTGCAACAAGGCAGTAAGAAGCGGAACTGGATATGGAGGCCTCACCACACTTCGAGCTAAGGGTAGTAGACTTCCTATCTAGCGATCTGCCACATAGCAGGTTCCCGTAGTGCTTTCGTTGGGGCCATCGTCCCCTGTCCATTGGGGTGTGTGTGCGAAATAGTCTAGAACGCATCGGTCAGCAGAAACTCCCCCCGTATCGAATCCTCACGCAAGCAGACAGAACACCCCCTCTGGTCTCATTCATCAGAAGGTGGTCCTTAGCGCTTAAGCCAAGCGGACAGGACTTGTTTAATGTTCTCCAGATCTTCAACCTTCTCTTTGACCTGTCTCATGGACTTCCAAAACGTGATCCTACCTATCTGAGTCCCGTCATGCTGGGTGTCATACATGAGAAAGTCTTTATACAGGATTTGCAGGTCATCAAACTGATCTTGCGGCAACATGCCCTCCAGATGCTCAAGATGTATGACAAGACTGTTGAAGGGCACAAAGCGGGAATACAGATGGAGCATCGGAGCCGAAGCAGCGCAGTCGCTATCTGCCATGGCCTCCTGCTTATCGAGGTGCGGGAAGACGTTGTTCTTGTAGTGATAACTAATCTGGTTGATTATGCCGATGACTGCCCGCGCTGCATGCTGCTCGGCCTGCATCTTCCTCAGATTCTCATTCTTAGTGTCGAGCATTCGAGCGTGTCGCATGCTATATAGGCCGATTAACACAGCCCCCATAACTGACAGCAGCCCTCCCACCAGGCCCTGCCAATAACAAAGCATATTGACCCAATAGGACAATCCCTATCACCTCCGATGTCGTTGGCCGCTCCGACCCAGCGAGCCTAATACAAGGGCTACCCTAAGGGTATTAGGTCAAACAACTACTGGGCCCGGGCGACACCCATTGGGTTAACTGAATCTGTCCTTAGTGAACGGAATCCCCTAAAGCTGATGCTCTACCCGACTTCGGCAATACTCATTCGAAGCGCTGACTTTTGTGTTTGTGCCTGATCTTTGTCGATAGCACCCAGTCGCACTCCTTCGTCGACTGCTGCATCGAACAGCTGTAGCAGGTCATTCCCCATAGGATTAAGCTCACCGCGCCAGATATGATAATGACCGCTTTCGAGAAGGTCTCCCGCAGTATTGGCCAGCATCGAATAGACAGCCCAATGCACAGATAGGCCTGTGTTAATTCTATCTATCACTGTGAAGAGATTGTCCCAGACTGCTTGCTCAATGATGTTTCTCACAACCCGAAACGCCGTGCATCTGAATCTCGACTCTCCTTCGTCGAGCACGTCAAGGATAGCCCTGACCTCTCGTGGAGCAAGATCTCTCATACGATACACACAAGAACCCCTCCCGCACCGAGACATGTCCATGTGTCGCAGCAGATATGGCCTCAGGCACAGAATTCGGCATCTCGCCATAGACACCCGCTGAGCTGTCTCAAATAGCTGTCAAGAAGCTGTCAACGGCCGTCTAACGCTCTTTTCGGGTGTCACAGCCCAGTACAAAAAACCCGCTCTACGCGGGTAAATTAACTGGTCGGAGCGAGAGGAATCGAACCTCCGGCCTCCTGAACCCCATTCAGGCGCGCTACCAAACTGCGCTACGCCCCGACTCAATTGTGTTCATACTTTGCTTCCTCATTTTACACTCGTTAAGACCAAAATGCAACCTAACAGCGTCGGGTGATGTGTGTCAAGCAAGTGTGAGAAGCACCTGGGTTTTGTGCAATCTCAGTCATTCTATTCCTCCACTTGTCAATCTGGGAAGATTGTAGCCGTTTCGTTGTCTGCGCAGAGTGGTGTTGTCTTCTGCGTTAAACGATGTTCTTGAGGGTCGTGGGGAAGAGATACCTTAGGAGACTTGGCCACAACTGCCTTAGATACTATAATGTTGTAGGCTTATGTCTGCTCGACCAGCGCACCGCTCTTCTAGACCGTTCATTTGCAAAAGGTGTTGTGCTCTTCAGTTGTCGGGAGGAGAGTGACGTTCATGAACAGAGTGTTGAAGACATGCTTGTTTGCTCTCGGGTTGATGAGCATCGTCCTCTTGGCAATTCCAGCGCTTGTCACATCACACATGACTAAGGGCCCCGTGGTATTCGGGCGAGTGTATACGGCTGAAGAGTTCGGTCTTACGTCAAATAGGCTTTCGCTCAGCACGTCGGATGGGCTGAACATAGTCGCGTACGAAGTGCAAACGCAGAACCCGAAAGCAATAGTCATCTTTCTCTCCGGAATCCATAACCCTTCTGTCACTGCATTCTTCGGGCATTCAAAAATGCTTGAACAGCACGGGTATGCATCAATGCTTGTGGAGATGAGGGCACACGCACCGAGTGACGGCCGAAAGATAGCGCTGGGCTACAGAGAACACATGGATGTTGCAGCTGCGGTGGAGTACATACAGTCTGAGCAGAGGTATCACGGGGTACCGATAGTCGTATACGGAGTGTCAATGGGCGGTGCGACAGCAATCAACGCGGCCGCAAGGATCCCCGAAATCGCTGCAGTTATAAGCGTGTCTGCATACTCTTCGTGGGAAGATGCGTTTTGCGATAACATCGTGGGTGTGGGCGCGCCCAGGCTGTATGCTACCGTGCAGAAGCCGTTCGTACAGGCTTATATCGCAATTGCGTACGGATTGGACAGCCTCGTGGATTCTCCCAAGAACAACATATCTAAGTTGGGTCAGCGACCTGCGCTTATCATACACTCGACCGACGACTCACAGGTGCGCTTCGGCAGTTTTGAAAGACTGGTGGCAAACGCCCCTGAGCACGTTGAAACATGGGTCAAACAGGGCGACTACCACTTCATATTGGCTGCCGAGACTTTCTTGCATCCGGATCAAGACGACGAGTACCACGCAAGGATAACTGAATTCCTGGAGATGCATTTTGGCGGTTTTGGCAACTAGAGTCCGGCGGTGAAGCCGCGTCTTTTTGCGAACACGCCCGCGTGGTTATTGCGCGTGGGTTCAGCTTGCAAGGGATTTGTGGCTCTGACATAGAAAAGACTCGGGACGAAGCCACACAAAACACTACTAGTCGAAGCACTGAGACGCGAAGGTGGAGGTGTATGGTTAAAAACAACGGAGACGTGCGCTTGGGTATCCCACGCACGCTGTTTTACTTTGTCTATTTCCCTCTATGGGAACGCTTTTTCACCGAGCTCGGAGTTACAGTGGTAAAGAGCGCTGAGACGTCAAAACCTATTCTCGATGCCGGAGTCGAGTATACCGTTACCGATGCATGCGTTCCTATCAAGTTGATGCATGGCCATGTAGCACAGCTTGTTGGCCAAGGTGTGGATTACCTCTTCGTTCCACGGATCGTATCCACCAACGGCCGCAGCGTGTACTGTCCAAAGTTCCTCGGTCTGCCTGATATGCTCAGAAGTTCGGTGCCCGAACTGCCCCCTCTGATAGACGTGCGCTATGATGCACGCAAGGGAAGAGGAGAGGCCATGCGCTGTGCTCTTCTTGCAGCGGCTGCTTTGGGTGTCGATTGTGATCGAACACACGTGGAGGCGGCATTCAAGACGGCGTACGACGAGCACAAGCGGTATGAAAAGCTGCTCGAATCCGGACTTGCTCCCGAGCAAGCGATGCAAGCGCTTAGGCACCCAAACTCGGATCTTGGGGCAGAGCCCTTGCGTTGCACAAGAGATGGCTGCGAACTGAACATCGTCGTTGTTGGGTATCCTTACCTGCTGTACGACAAGTTCATCAACCGAAACCTCATCACTAAGCTTGGCGAAATGGGAGCAAGAGTACTTACTTCAGACATGCTCAGTGAGCAGGCGCTCATGCCTCAGCGCACCAGGATACCAAAAGACTTGTTCTGGACGTTCAGTGAGAAGGTGGTCTGTGCCGCCTACCACTATCTTGATCGCCCTTCGGTTGTTGACGGCATGATACACCTCACGGCTTTCAGCTGTGGTCCAGATTCGGTGGTTGGGAAACTACTTGAAACCCGTGCTGCAGAATGCGACAACACGCCTTTTATGTCTCTCATGATAGACGAGCACACAGGTGAAGCAGGGGTGCTCACTCGACTCGAGGCGTTTGTCGACATGATTCGCCGCCGTGAGAAAGTCGCCAAGCCCGAACGAACACCGCCACCGGCGGAACGCCCGCGCCGTCTGTTCACAAAGCGCGTACGCAAGGTAACCTTTCCGTTTATGGGCACTTTGCCAGCTGTGTTCGATGAGTTGCTGAGTGAGCTTGGCAATGAAGTCATAATGCCTGCTCGCCCGAACAGAAGCACTCTTACGTTGGGTACGGCGCATGCGCCTGAGTTTGCGTGCCTTCCGCTCAAGATATTGCTAGGCACATACCTAGAAGCAATAGAGCGAGGCGCAGACACGATTGTCACGAGCGGCGGTATAGGGCCTTGCAGGGCAGGACTGTACACCATGGTGCAAGATGTCGTGTTGAAGCAACTCGGGGTGGACGTCGACATAATCACGTTGGAACCACCAAGAATAGACATTAGGGACTTCGTCCACAAGATAGACGTGCTTAACGCCAAACACGTGCCGCTTGTGCAGCTCGCACGACTCGTATGGCGCGCCTGGAAGAAGATCACGGTGCTCGACGAGTTGGAACGCCTGACAAGCCACGTAAGGGCGCATCAGGCTAGTCCCGGGATTACCGCACCAGTGTGGCGCAAAGTGCAGTCGCTTGTTAACTCTGCACGCACATTGAGCGAATTGGCCTCAGCAAGAAGCGAGTCTCGTTCGCTACTCGAAGCAGTGCCAAAGAAGCCTGGTTACACGGCATTGCGAGTAGGAATAGTGGGGGAGATATACGTACTGATCGAGCCCTCGTCTAACCTCGAATTGGAGGAGATGCTCGGCGAAATGGGAGTTGAGACAACGCGCTCGATCTACATGACGGGATGGGCTCACGAAAGTAACCTTCTCGGCCGGCCAGATGAACGTAAGGCTCATTCAGCTGAAGTTGCGGCAAAACCGTACCTTGCCGAGATGATAGGTGGTCACGGACAGGAATCAGTCGGCCATGCAGTCGAGTTTGCGCGTGCCGGTTTTGACGGTGTTATTCAGTTGTCACCGTTCACGTGTATTCCGGAGATTGTGGCAAAGAGCGCACTTGATAGAGTCAGCATGGACTTCGGCCTACCCGTGCTCTCGATCAGTTTCGATGAGCAAACGGGTAAAGCGGGTCTCCTGACAAGAGTAGAAGCGTTTGTTGACCTGCTGCAACGTCGCAGGACTGCGTTGGTGGGGAGGACGGACTGAGATGGCCAGTTTAAGCCTTGGGCTTGATATAGGCTCGGTTACAAGTAAGTTCGCTCTGGTTCGTGAAGATGGCAGCCTTCTGGACTCGCTCTATCTTAGGACTGACGGCCATCCTATACGCGCCATCCAGAGCGGCTTAAGGCAAATTGCCGAATCTGTGGGTGCTGAAGACGGGGTCGTTGTCGCAGGTACAACCGGTAGTGCAAGGCAGTTGGCCGGGGTTATGGTAGGTGCCGATGTGATCAAGAATGAGATTACAGCGCATGCGGTGGCAGCTCTTAAGATGGCGCCAGATACCCAAACAGTGATAGAGATAGGCGGTCAAGACTCGAAAATCATTATCATTCGGCATGGCGTTGTCGTTGATTTCGCCATGAACACGGTGTGCGCTGCCGGGACAGGGTCGTTTCTGGATCATCAGGCGGCGCGACTTAGGATACCCATAGAGCAGTTCGGCGAAATTGCTATGCGCTCGCAAAGGCCGGTGCGCATAGCGGGCAGATGTGGGGTGTTTGCCGAATCTGACATGATTCACAAACAGCAGGCGGGATACGCAACCGAAGACATAATTGCTGGGCTATGCGAAGCGCTCGTGAGAAACTATCTTAACAACGTTGCGCGCGGCAAACAGATTCGAAGCCCGATAGTATTCCAAGGTGGTGTGGCAGCAAACCTCGGCATTCGCGCCGCGCTGGAGAAGGCGCTCGGTCAAGATGTGGTGGTGCCGCAAGAATACGGAGTTATGGGCGCCATCGGAGCAGCACTGCTCGCGTGGGAAAACCTCTCCGACTCAAGCGAGACACGCTTCCGTGGTTTCGGCGTAAGCGACGTGGGATTTGCCACGACCGCATTTGAATGTGAGGACTGCCCCAACCACTGTGAAGTCGTGGAAGTGCGCGCTGGAGGAGAAGTGTTGTCGCGCTGGGGCGACCGCTGCGGTAAATGGAGCCGGGCGTGAGCCAAAGAGCCCGGCCCCACTAAGTTCACGGACTATAGGTACCAATCTTCTCTGGCCAGTTTGCCGCGTGCTTCTGGCCGAATTAGTAGTAGTTGGCAAACATTTGGCGATCCAGTCTCAAAGCAATGTGTTGCCCGGACATGAACAGGTGCCAAGTGCGAAATGTCGGCATATCCACGTGCTCCAGCACTTCTCGTTGTGATCGCTTCAAGTTCGTCACCCAGTGGCGCAGAGTCAGTGCATAGTGCTCACGCAGCCTCTTGGTGCCTCTACCGAATACGCTATCTTGTGGCACACAACTGGAGAATCCAAAGATGCATGGCGAGATATGTGCGTTATGTCAGGCGTAGTCTGCAGAACCAGGGGACCGCTGAAACGCAAGCCCCCTGATTCTGAATGCATCTAGCGTGATAGGTGTAGGGGATCGTACTCGAGCGTCTTTTTCGCAAGATCTTGAAGTTGCTCGTGGATTTGGCTGTTAGCGCTTTCGGGAGGATACTTGCCTTCGGAATCCGGTTCACCCGCTTCCAGACCAGTCAGAAGCGCAAGACCCTCATCGATTGTGCGTATCGAATAGACGTGAAACTTACCTTCTTTGCAGGCTTCGACCACCTCTTCTTTAAGCATCAGGTTTTGCACGTTGGATTCAGGGATTATCACGCCTTGTTCCCCCGTCAGGCCTGCGAGCTTGCATACCTCGTAGAAGCCTTCGACCTTCTCGTTTACTCCCCCGATTGCCTGTATTTCTCCAGATTGATTTACTGAGCCTGTTATGGCGAGCGATCTCTTAAGCGGTATTCCTGAAATGGCTGAGAGTAGCGCGTACAGTTCGGCTGCAGAAGCGCTGTCACCGTCAACCATAGAGTAACTCTGTTCGAACACCAGCCTTGCAGTGAGACTGAGCGGGATGTCTCTGGAGTATTTCTGGGTGATGTATCCGCTTAGTATGAGCACTCCCTTGCTGTGAAGCGGGCCTCCCAGATTTACGCTCCTTTCTATATCGATTATCCCTCCTCGGCCTGCGCCAACGCTTGCCGTAATGCGCGAGGGTCGTCCGAACACAAGTGTGCTTCCAAACCCGGTGATAGACAGAGCATTGATCTCGCCCACCGCCCTGCCACGAGTTTCTATCTTCATAATCCCGCGATGTACGAACTCTTTAAACTTGCTCTCCATCAGATCCGAACGGTAGAGCTTAGCTGCGAGCGCTTCTTGCACATGGCTCTTGCTTACATAAGCGGAACCCTGTTGAGACGCGTAGTAATCGGCTTCTCGTATGACATCGGCTATGTCGGCAAAGCGCGTAGACAGTTTGCTCTGATCTGACGCAAGCCGAGAACCGTACTCAACCACATACGCAATTGCAGACGAATCAAGGTGTTTGAGGTTTTCATCGCTACACACCTTGCATAGCAGCGCAGCATAAGTCTTGGTGTTTTCGGCGTTTCGTTCCATGCTGGTGTCAAATTCGGCCTTCACTTTGAAAAACTCGTTGAACTCTGGATCAAGTGCAGCAAGTCGCTCGTAGAGTAAGGAAGAGCCGATCATGATCACTTTTATAGACAGAGGAACTGGTGCAGGACGCAACGTCTTCGTCACCATAAGTCCAAGCCGCTCGCCTGGCTCTTCGACCGCAATCTCTGAACTGCGCAGCGCGCGTTTCAGGCCTTCGTAAGCCAGAGGATTTCTCAACAGTTCTTCAGCCGGAACGACCAGATAGCCGCCGTTCGCCCTGTGAAGCGCTCCTGCCCTGACGAGAGTAAGATCTGTGATTAGAACACCCATTTGCGCCTCTTTTTCGATACGTCCGAATAGATTCGCATACGTCGGGTTTTGCTCCATCACAACCGGAGCGCCAGATTGGTTCTTGTTATCTACGAGCACATTCACCGCATACTTGCGGAGCTGCACGTCTCTGGCTCCTGAAACCAGAGACCTTTGAGCACTAGACTCCTGGGTTCTCGTTGTCTGTCCACGCATCTGCGCCAAGTTTTCGAGCATGTCTTCGCGCGCATCATCGAGAAAGCGCATCACGTCGGCCGAACCCTCGTACTTTGAACGCACCGAATCGAACACGTGGCCGATCACAAAAAGCGCTGTCTGCCTGTCGAGTTTTTCGAGCGCTTCTGCCGCCTCACGCTCGATCGCCCTAATGTCACGAAGCATGTCGGAGATTTCAGAGTCAAGTTCGCTTCGTTCTCGCGTTATGCTCTGACGTTCATCAGGAGGTAACTGTGCGAATGCCTGCTCGGTCATCGGGCGTCCTTCCACCAAAGGCACGACAACAAGTCCAACCGGACTCGCCTGCATGGTAAAGCCTTTTGCCCTTGCGGCCTCTTCCATCGCGTGGGCTCGCTGCTCTCTACGCTGGTTGTACGTTCTTAACGTGGATTCTCTCTGCCTGGCATAGTCTTCGGTTTCGAACGCCTTCGGTATTTCGTTGCGTGCCGTCTCAACCAGTTCCGCCATATCTTTCGCGAATTCCAGACCGCGCCCTGGCGCTAGTTCGAGCGCGGTTGGAACGTAAGAATCCTTGAAGTTGTGCACATAACACCAATCAGAAGGAGCCGACTTACCAGAAGCTATCTGTGACAAGAACTCCTTGACAGCAGCCGTGCGGCCGGTACCCTCTTCGCCCGCAACATAGATGTTGAAGCCCTTAAGTTGCATGCCAAGCCCGAACTGCAGCGCTTTTAGTCCGCGGTCCTGACCTACAATACCTTCGAGTTGTGCTATCTGCTCTGTGCTCTCAAAACCAACTGACTCTACACTGCAGTTCGCCCTCAGCTGGCTGTATTCAAGTCTTGTAGCCATAGGCCTGTACCCTCCTTAAGATGGCCAGATAAGCTAGTGGACTTCGGTTGAATTCTCAACCATGCCCTATGTGCTGCCAAACTCCCTCTTATGTGATTCTGAACTTGACTTGTTCAGTCCTGCATCACCGATTACACAGGAAAACAAATCCGGTGAAAGAACAAATGTAGTAACAGAGCAAACCAGGGAGGGCCAGTGCATCATGGACGTACAGATTCTTAAAGAACGCGTGTCCGAGTTTATCGACAAACATGCTTCCGAGATAGTTGATCTAAGCCTGAAGATCCACTCAAAACCCGAGCTTGCGTTCCAGGAAGTAGAGGCCGCAGCAAATCTTGCAGAGTTTCTGAAGATACACGGCTTGCAGGTAGAGATGGGTACGAGCGGAATGCAAACGGCGTTCAAAGCTTCTGTTCGCGGTTCGAGCGCGAGCCCCTTATTAGCGCTTCTGGCCGAGTACGATGCTCTGCCGCACGTCGGCCATGCATGCGGCCACAACATAATAGGCGCCAGCGCAGCGGCTGCAGGCGCCGCGCTTGCCGCCTGTGGTGGCGATTTGCCAGGCAGTGTATGGGTGCTCGGAACCCCTGCTGAAGAAGGCGGTGGCGGCAAGGTGGTCATGGTCAAAGACGGCATATTCAAGGATGTTGACGGTGTGCTCATGATGCACCCCACTTCTGGCACTTCAATAATGGGCGGTTCCAGCACCGCTATACACTCTTTTGTGATTCGCTACAAGGGCAAACCTTCTCACGCTGCCGGTTCCCCTCATCAGGGGGTAAACGCGCTTGATGCGGCAACGATATTCCTAACAGCTGTCGGCTTAATGCGCCAGCATGTCAAGGAAGAAGTGCGTCTTCACGGCATAATTACGCGCGGCGGGGAAGCTTCAAACATAATCCCGGAAGAGACAGAGATCCGTTACATGGCTAGAGCGAAGTCGCGCGCTGTATTGGATGACGCTATAGAAAAGGTTAAACGCTGTATACAGGCCGGAGCAGTCGGTACCGGGTGCAGCGTCGAGGTGGAAGAACGAAAAGGTTATGAGGCTACTCGGCATAACAGCACTCTAGCAGCAGTGCTCCGAGACAATTATATACGCGCAGGCATAGAAATGGCCCCGGAGCCACGAGACGGCAAAGGCTCGACCGACCTTGGCGATGTAAGCCAAGTTGTGCCCCAGGCGTGCGCGTATCCTGCTATTGCTCCGAGCAGCGTAGCAGGCCACTCCCACGAATTCGCTCAGGCTGCCGCTTCTCCGGATGGCCACCGAGTATTGCTTCTTTCGGCCAAGGCAATTGCTTGGGCGGCGATAGACATCATGAGTGACCCGGCGATACTGGATGCTGCATGGAAAGAATTCGATTCTAAAGAGTAGGGAAGAGGCGGGGCGAATGGCGTTCGGCCGACCCTGGTGTACGGCACTCGAGCGGTGCAACACTCATATTGTATGATGCAAACAGAATCATACTGTACCGCTTGCTATGCTGTTCTAACTTGACTTTAGGTCGAGGTTTGCTAGAATTGAATTTGATTGGAAACAGACAGGACCCGGGCGTAAGGAGTTGGTGCTAGGCAGACGGGTGAAAAAGGGGGTTGATAATGAAATGAAGGCTTTGGGCCGCCACGTGCTATCGGAATTGTACGGATGCGAGTTCGCGGCGTTAAACGATGTGGAGCGAGTGCAAAAAGTCATGGTAGAAGCTGCTCTTCAGGCAGGTGCAGAAGTTAGGGAAGTAGCGTTCCACAAGTTCAGCCCACAGGGTGTCAGCGGTGTTGTTGTAATCTCGGAATCGCATCTTGCGATCCACACGTGGCCAGAGCTTGGTTATGCAGCAGTAGACGTATTCACCTGCGGGGATAGAGTTGATCCTTGGAACGCATGCAGGTACATCGTCGAAGGCTTCAAGGCCGGTAGTTACTCCGCAACCGAGTACAAGAGAGGCATGATGGAGCAAGAACGAAAGGCAGTGTAGAACAACGATAGGGAGGGATTTTTATTATATCCCGGCGACGCAAGAAGTCGCGAAAAACCAAGCCATGAAGCCCCACGGTGAAAGACGGAAGATGCCGTGGGGCTTTAGCATTTAGAGGAATCCGGGCTCCGCTTCGTGTAATACTAATGCTATTCTTGGTAACTGCTTCTTTGGAGGTGCACCGGCATTACAGAAAAGACTTTGGTGTTTATAAAACCAGACGGCATTCAGCGCTGCCTTGTAGGCTCGATCATCACAAGGTTTGAGCAAAAGGGACTTAAATTAGCCGCAATCAAGATGATGCATGTCGACGAGCAGCTAGCCAACGTGCATTACGAGGCGCACAAGGATAAGTGGTTCTTTGACCGCCTTGTCAAGTACATAACCTCTGGGCCGATTGTGCTCATGATCTGGCAGGGGGATGGTGCGATCTGTGCTGCGCGCGCTGTGATAGGGCCTACCGACTCCTTGGAGGCGCCTCCGGGTACTATCCGAGGTGACTTCGCGATGAGTGTTTCGCGCAACATTATGCACGCATCTGACTCAGCACAGTCGGCAGAGCGCGAGATTGCGCTGTTCTTCTCCGGCGATGAACTCTTTGACTACCCGCGCGCCATCGACGACTGGGTATAAGTGGCGTATATGCAATGGATAATCGCCCTTGCAGTATCTGCAGTTGTTGCCGCATCAACATACGCCTGGACCCACACTCGTCGACTGACCACCATGACACACAGCATAGATGTACTGCCAGAAGGCGCATCCGACATAACGCTTGTCCACCTGTCGGACACCCATGGTAGCCACACGTTCAGATTCTTCGACGTACATGCTGTCGTATCGCGTATTAGACCGGATATAATAGCCATGACAGGCGACCTCGTGGGGGCAAGCGACGACATTGAATCAGGTTGCAAGGCACTTGCAGAACTCGCCAGCATCTGCTGCGTGTTTTTCGTGCCCGGAAACCATGATATAGTGGCAAGCTCAAGAACGGGCTCGCGACACCGGGTTGAAACTTTGCTAAGCAAGAGCGGTGTGCGAGTGCTTCTAAACCGTCAAGAGAACGACATCATTCGTGGAACTCGTGTTGTGATAGCCGGAGTTGATGACCTGATGCGTGGAGCGCCCGATCTGAGCATCGCTGAGGCCGCACCGGGTGAAGCCGGTCTACGCATCCTGCTTTCGCACAATCCTGATGTGGTATTGAGCCTGCCCCGAGACTCATGGGATCTGCTGCTGTGTGGCCATACGCATGGTGGCCAGATAAGGCTTCCTTTGGTGGGTCCGGTCACGACCAATTCTCGTACTGGGCGACTGTTCTGGAAGCAGCCTGTTGTGTTTCGAGGAATCCGCGTGTTCATGAGCCAGGGCCTAGGCACCACGCTTCTTCCTATTCGTCTCTTATGTTCACCTCGAATAGATGTGCTCAAACTCAGAAGTTGCCAACGCATTGAAAGCGCAGAGCATTAACGCTACAATGGTTCCGAGAAGGCGCGAACGTGCGTTCGCCGGGGGGTGGGTTTCATCAGAGAACACATCCTACACGTGGATATGAATGCGTTTTTCGCTTCATGCGAGCAGGCTAGGCGGCCTGAACTGCGCGGAAGGCCGGTTATCGTTTGCGGTGACCCAAGTGGCCGAGGAGTTGTGTCTGCTGCGTCTTACGAAGCGCGCAAGTTTGGTGTGCGCTCAGCTATGCCCGCATTGCATGCCCGGAGGCTCTGTCCGCACGGAGTGTTCGTATCTGGTGACATGAGCCTGTATTCTTCTGTGTCCAAGGCCATATTCGCCGACCTGAGACAATATACGCCCATAGTAGCCGAAGCCTCTATTGACGAAGCCTTCCTCGACGTAAAAGGGTGTGAGATTGTAGGTACGCCGGTTGAGATAGCGTTGCGCATCAAACGACACATTCGCGAGAAATACGCTCTCACCTGCTCGATCGGTATTGCAGAGAACCGGCTACTGGCAAAGATGGCATCAGATATGCAGAAACCTGATGGACTGGTCGTACTGAAGAGAGAAGACGTACCACAACTGATGTGGCCTTTGCCCGTCGGTAGACTTTACGGCGTGGGACAGAAGACAGAACAGAGCCTTAGATCAGTTGGCATCATCACAATCGGTGACTTGGCGCGGGCGCCCGAGTCAGTGCTCAGCGAGATGCTCGGTGTTTACGGAAAGGCACTTACTGCCGCAGCCCGCGGAGAAGGTGACCCATCGCTAGACACCTCGTCTCACATTCCAAAGTCCATCAGCCATGAAACTACGTTCGATCAAGACGTGGCCGACATGAAGAAACTGCGCCGAGTGCTTTTGTCTATGTGCGACAAGGTGGCATTCAGGTTAAGATCTTCAGGGCTGCAGGCAAAGACAGTGTCCATAAAATACAGACTTCCTGATTTCCGTACATACACCAGAGCCAAACGGCTTGATGGATATGTGGACACATCTGAACCTTTGATCGAATCTGCGGTAATGCTGCTCGAGCAGAACCTTACTCGAGGCACTTCCCTGAGACTATTGGGTGTGGCCGCTTCTTCGTTGATCGATGCATCTGTGCTTCGCCAGGCATCGCTGCTTCCGGAGGATACGGCAGCACCTGTGTATGGTGCTTTGGATGTGCTGCGTGAGAAGTTCGGGCAGGACGCAGTGATAAGAGGCTCGAAGCTGAAAGACACAACCAGAAGGCGAAAATAGAGAGGTGTGGGGTTGTGTACCTGGTAGGTACAGCCGGATTCAAGTACGAGTATTGGAGAGATGTGTTCTACCCACAAAACCTGGCTTCCAAGAACATGCTAGCCTATTATGCCACCCAGTTCCAAACGCTGGAGGTGGACTATACCTATTATCGAATGCCGTATGCCCGCACTCTGGCAGCTATGTCAGATAAGGTGCCTGCAGAGTTTCAGTTCTGCATCAAAGCGCACAAGAGCATGACCCACGAGATATCCGAGACCCAAGCAGAGAGGCAAGAAACGTTCAGTCAGTTCATGAGCGCGGTAGAGCCTCTCAGAGAACGCGCCCAGCTCGGCTGCGTCTTGGTGCAGTTCCCGTGGTCTTTCAAGCCTGCTCAGCACACCCACGCGTACATCCAGTGCCTGCCCAGGCTATGCGACGGTGCACCGCTCGTGATTGAGTTCCGAAACAACATGTGGGCTACGTCAGATACATTTGCGTTGCTCGAGGATTGCGGGATAGGGTTCTGCTGCGTCGATGAACCGCGCCTGAAAGGCCTAATGCCGCCGCTGGCTCGCGCCACATCGCATGTAGGATATGTGAGGTTTCACGGCCGAAATGCCGCTTCTTGGTGGAAGCATAACAGCGTTTCCGAAAGGTACAATTACCTCTACTCAGAGCAGGAGTTGCTTGAATGGGTTCCCAAAATCAGGCTGTTGGGTGAATCTTGCAGTAAGGTGTTTGTGGCCTTTAACAACTGCTACGAGGGCAAAGCGCCCACAAATGCGCGTATGATGCAGCAGATACTTACAGAGTAGGTGGTGATGCAGTTGAAGCAAGCGTTCCTGCTGTTGACATGTTGTGTGGTGGCAGCGTTGATCGCACCGGCGCAAACCGTGTGCTCACCCAGGCTTGATTCCTGCTTGCCTCTACCGTTTGTAGTTACCCCTGAATCGGTCGAGGAGAACGCAAGATACTGGCTCATGCTCGAGATGGACATGCGTCCGCTTGAGTCGATAGCCCTCGAGAGGGGTATCCCACTTCCTATACCCGACCCCAGAATACTCATACACAAATCCGCTTTTTCGCTCTATTACTACTCTGGTGATGTTCGGCTGAAGACATACCCGATGGCGGTCGGTAAGTACGCCTTCGAAGGCCCCAAGTTTCAAGAAGGTGACGGCCGGACTCCAGAAGGTGAGTACTTCGTGTGTCGAAAGCTCACGCAGTCTTCGCTTGCCAACCCGTTGCTTGGAACACGCTGGATGCACATAAGCTATCCTAACGAGCGCGATGCCGAAGTCGGGTTTAACATAGGCTTGATCACCGAAGGTGAGATGGTCGCCATAAAGAGCGCGAGCCAAAACGGGGTGATGCCGCCTCAAGCCACCGCACTCGGGGGTGGCATAGGTATACATGGAGGCTATTTCGATGATCTTGCCAAGTCTACCAAGACTTGGACAGGCGGGTGCATAGGTATGCGCAACCGGGATATTGAGGAAATCTACACACATTCTCCTATCGGAACACCAGTCTCAATCGTGCCGTAATGCGGTGCACAAAGAACGGGGGAGGTACAGTCACTGTGAACGTTGGTGTCATTGGAGGCAGTGGGTTCTACGCACCGGACGTGTTGGGAGACACACGCGAGTTCCGGCAGGATACGCCGTTCGGTACTGTTTCGTTGACGAGAACCCAGTTGGCGGCGGGACACTCTTTTCTCTTTGTGCCGCGGCACGGCAGCGAACACGCGGTACCCCCGCACCTGGTCAACTACAGAGCTATCATCTGGGCGATGTGGCAGTCCGGCGTGTCCAAGTTGCTCTCCACATCGGCGGTGGGCTCGCTCAATCCGAGCATGAAACCTGGCGACATTGTGCTCGCTGAGCAGTTCCTGGACTTCACCAAGAATCGGCCGTCTACGTTTTGCGATGGCGGCGAGTTCGGTGTAATCCACCAAGATATGACCAGCCCATACTGCGCTAGCATGCGCCAGCTGCTTAGGCGCACAGCTCAAAGCCAAGCAGTGCAACTGGAGGATGGAGCATGCTACGCGTGTTTTGAGGGGCCTAGATACGAAAGCGCGGCAGAGATACGCGCCATCCGCGTGCTCGGAGCAGACATCGTAGGCATGACCAACGTACCCGAGGTTGTGTTAGCACGTGAAATGGGTCTGTGCTATTCCACGATATGTGTGATCACGAACTGGGCTGCAGGGATAGGACGGAGCAAACTAAGCCACGATGAAGTGGTCTTCGTGGTGAACCAAAGCACCGAGAAGATTACCCGGCTACTTCAGAAGACCATACCTATGCTCGACGCTATGCCAGACTGTGAGTGTGGACCTGTGCGCGAACGTATGGGCTCACACGTGCGTTCGTTATCGTGATTCAGAAGGCACGGTTAACTGCGACCGCTAACACGCATTGCTTTTTACTATCCGCTCTCTGAGCAGCTGCGGTACAACCCGGAGCAGATCAGTGCTGGCGCAGTACCTGACATCCTCACTGAAACCGAGCTGCATCAGTTTCTTTCCGTGCTGAGCGCTCGCCAGTGCCGAGACCGAATTACCGGCGTAAGCGCAGTAGACCATCTCGCACATCCTTGCCGAATCAGCCAAGGTGACGTCTTGGGCATCTATCTTCGAAACTATCCGACTCACCAGCAGCCCTGCGCAGTACACATCTTCTAGGCTGAGCCTGCCCTCTGTGCCTGAGCATACAAGCAACAGGTCGTCTCTCTCGCAGAGCAGTCTGTCGCTGACCGCAGCAGCGTTAAGAAGGCTGGCCAGGTACACCCGCTTAGCAGCGCGCGAGTTGTTGATGGCAAGGGTGCCGTTAGTTGTGGTCATTATGAGCGTCTTCTGAGACACTTTCTGCTGTGTGTACTCAAGCGGCGAGTTTCCGAGCGCAAAACCAGGAATCATCAACCCGCCTCTCTCGCCTCCAAGCACGCACTTGTCTCTGCCTATTGTCGAAGCAACTTGCAGCGCCTGTTCTGCAGACGTGACCGCGATAATAGCGTCGCAGCCGTTTTTCAGCGCGGTGGCCATTGTAGACGTAGCGCGCAATACATCGATTACTACTGCAGTACGTGCTTCAAGAAGCGAGTCGCATACACTCTGTGCAGTCATAACAGCGTCTATCCTCAAGGTGGTTCACCTTCCTCCTGGTATGCAAAAAGTATACCTTTGCTAACAGCTCGCCGACAAGCACCCGAAGGGACTGCCGCATGATTAGGCGAATGACTCAAGGTGTACCGAAGTGGGCAAAGGAGAACTGCTGTGAGATTTGTGGCGCTTGATTTCGAAACAACGGGTACTGATCCCATGCTCGACCGGATTATCCAAGTAGGCGCGGTGCTGTTTGATACGGCTGAACCACTCGCACGTTTTGTCACGTACGTGCGATACACGTCCAGTCTACCGGTGCGCATAAAGAGGCTCACAGGCATCACCGAGCAGCAGCTTGTGGACGCGCCTGAGATACAGCACGTAATTGAGAACCTGCTTGGGTTCATCGGCAAAGAGCCAGTTATAGCGCACAACGCTTCGTTTGAAGAGGGTTTTCTCGAGGCCGAGGCAGGTCGTGCTGGCATCAGGCTTCCGCCGATAAGGTTCATAGATACGGTGGAGCTTAGCCGATTGGCATGCCCCGATCTGCACAACCACCGCCTCGATATCATGGCGCAGAGCCTGGGGATACCCTTGCCACAGCACCACGATGCTGAATCTGACGCGCTCACTTGCGGGTTCTTGTTCTCTCGTCTGCGCGATGCGATGTCGAAGCACGGCAGCCAAACGCTTGAGATGATTCTGTCTGTAGCCGATGAGAACTGGCCGCTTCGATCTCTTATCGAGCAGGCTTTGCAGGACAGTCCTCGTAGACGTTTCGTGCCGGGGTTTTCCGGAGACATACCAGAGCCGCTCCGAGGAAGTGGCGAGCTCGTCCCGGTTGACGTGAGCAGCATTGTGTCGCTGCTTGAAAGCGGAAACCAAATCTCGGCCGCGTTCGAAGACTACGAATACCGCCAAGAACAGGTGCAGCTGCTCGCGCTAGTCGCCGACTGCTTAAACGATGGACGGCATCTGCTGGCTGAAGCCGGAACCGGTATAGGCAAGAGTCTCGCGTACCTGCTTCCTGCCGCTCGCTTTGCCATAGACAATGACGAACGCGTGATTGTGTCTACGCAGACCATTAACCTCCAAGAGCAGCTTATATCAAAGGATATACCGCTTATTAAGGAGTGCCTGGACTGGGACCTCAGAGCGAGCCTGCTTAAAGGTCGCGCCAACTACGTGTGCCTGCGCAGGTTTGAAGAACTGCTGGAGCACGGCCTTCTTACACTCGGAGTCCAGGAACGACGAATGCTTGCACGCATAGTGTCGTGGCTCAGTTCAACATCCACGGGAGACAGAGCAGAGATCCACGTGTACGGTGCCCAAGAAGGTTTGTGGAGCCAGTTGTGCGCTCGCCCAGGCTCATGTGCTGGAGCACGCTGCCCCTACAGGGAGCGCTGTTTTGTGAACACCTCAAGGAAGATCGCCGCAGCCTCACACATCATAGTGGTGAACCATTCGCTAGTGTTCTCTGACATATCTTCGCAGCATAAGGTTATACCTACCTATTCGCACATCATTTTTGACGAGGCGCATCATCTTGAAGACTCGGCAACCGACCACCTGGGCGTGAATCTGGTGCTTTCAGATGTGCTATCCGGAATCGAGGAATGGCAGTCTCGGCAGCAGATTCTCTCGAGGATTGGTAGAGAGGACGTGCTTCCGCTTGAGAGACCACTTCTGGACGAATACGCCACCCGGGTGTCTGAGGCTTCGCGCAACGCATCTCGTCACCTGAAAGACCTCGTAAATGTTTTAGAGCCGGTTGTTATGCGAGCCGTCTCGGGGAGCTGGACGGGCAGAATCAGCAGGCGGCTCACCTCTGAGACGGTGCACCTCGATGAATGGGACGCAATACGACAGGTTGCCACCAACGCACTTACCGCGCTGGGTCTCATGTCGAACGGGCTGGCGGCGATGATGGAAGTGCTGACCGATCACGCCCAAGAAGAACACGATTTCGCGTTCGCACAACACAGTATGTCAGTGGGTGTGTTCATTGACGAACTAAGGCATGCGCTTGATACGGTACTACGCCAAGACGATGAGGATACGGTGCGCTGGATTGAGGCTCACCCTTCGTACATGCCTGGTTCCATAACACTGCGCTCGGCGCCTGTTGACGTTAGCACGTTGCTCAAAGATAGGCTATTCGAATGCATGCGCCATGTCAGCATGACTTCAGCCACCCTGTCTGTCGAAGCTAGTTTTGCCTACGTAAAGCAGCGACTCGGATTGGATGACTACGGGCTTGATAGGCTAGTGGAAGAGATCGTGGGCTCACCGTTCGACTACCACCAGCAGGCACTACTGTGTATTCCCAACGATATGCCCCTGCTACACAAGAGCGCTTCCAAGGACGTGGCTGCGCGACTGGCAGACTTTCTTGGCGAACTGGTTCGCGAGATAGGCGGGCGCACACTTGTGTTGTTCACATCGCATAGGTTACTTCAAGAAGTGTACCATGTGCTTAAACCGGTCGCAGAGGCTCACGACCTATGCCTGCTTGCTCAGGGCATAGACGGAAGCCGTACACGGCTAATTGAGGAGCTCCGCTCTACCGAAAGAACCGTGTTGATGGGTTCAAGTAGTTTCTGGGAAGGTGTAGACGTCGCAGGTGACTCGCTCGCATGTGTAGTGATGGTACGGCTGCCATTCTGGCCACCTACCATGCCCGTGATTGAAGCTCGCCAGCAGAAGATAGAGAAATCTGGACGTTCGGCATTCTATCACCTTGCAGTCCCTCAGGCGGTGATCCGGTTTAAGCAGGGTTTCGGACGGCTGATACGAACAAAGTCAGATCGGGGAGCCGTTATAGTGATCGACCAGAGGCTCGCTCCGGGTGGTTCTGGTTATTCACAGAAGTTCCTCGATTCACTTCCAGGACCGCGACTGTTTACCGGCAGTTCGCGGGACACTATATCGGAGGTCTGCCAATGGTTAGGAGTGCCCTCATATGATAGTCCTGCTGACTAACGACGATGGAGTCAATGCAGAAGGCTTGCGCGCGCTTCTGGCCGCATTCGGCCGACGTCGGGACTGGAAGGTGTATGTTGCCGCTCCTGACCGAGAGAGAAGCGCAAGCGGCCATGCAATCACGATGCATCAGCCGCTCAGGGTAGACGCCATCTCGCCAGACGAGCAGAGGTGCAACAGTATGTGGGCTGTCAGCGGAACACCCGCGGACTGCACCAAACTTGCAGTTGCGGCGCTGATGTCCGACCCGCCAGACGTAGTAGTGTCGGGGATAAACAGAGGGCCCAACATGGGTACTGACGTGTTCTACTCCGGCACAGTTTCGGCCGCCGTGGAGGCTGCGATGCTCGGTCTGCCGGCCATGGCCGTGTCTTTGTCTGGGTTCGAAAACCTCGACTATTCGTTCGCCGCCGAATTCTCGGTGAAACTAGCACGGCTGGTAGCGGAGCACGGGATGCCCAAAGATTCTGTTCTCAATGTTAATGTACCGGCGCTTCCGTACGAGGATATTGCTGGCGTAGCAGTGACCAGGCTTGGTGCAAGCCGGTTCAGGGATTTCTTTGAAAAACGCGTCGACCCGAGGGGAAGAGCATACTACTGGCTCACAGGCGAGCTACAGGCCGTAGATAATGATCCAACAACTGATGTCGGCGCTTTGCGCGCCAACATGGTATCTGTGACTCCAATTCACCTCGACCTGACTCATCACACTCTTCTGTCTGAACTAAAGAAGTGGGGTATAGAAGACTTGGAACTGGAAGGCTGATCCAAGTCTGTCTTTCTAATCATGGGATAATGTGCCCCGCAATTCACAACCTAAACGTGCGAAGGTAGAGGATATCTCTGATCATCCGACACCTTCTTGCCCCCGGCGAAACTCAACACGCCGGGGGTTTTGACGCCTATTGCTGTAATTAAACTTACCTCTTCGGAATAGGAGTCTTTTAGACGGCTGGATCGGGGAGGGGTCTCTAAATGAACAAGCGTATCGAACAGCACACTCAGGCTGTGTTGTATCGTCCTGTTCTCTCGGGCCTCGCATTCGCATATGTGCTTACCTTGACGTGCACGCTCATATACGCCATCGTTGTCGTAGCCGCACCGCTCGCGGAGAAAAGCGCATCACTCGTGATACGCGGAACTGTGATGTTCGCAGCTTTTGCAGGCGGGCTTTATGCAGGCAGAAGATCGGATAGGGTGGGCTGGCTGCACGGAGCGTTGGTGGGAATACTGTATGTGGCAGGGGTCATGCTGGTTGGCCGGTTTGTGGTGTCCGAAATTGCTCCGACTGTTATCGTGGCTCAGCGGTTGGCGGTGGCAAGTGTGGTAGCTGCTATCGGCGGAATCGCCGGCGTGAACTTGTAATAGTATCCGGAGGAGTTAAATGCCAAGACATCGGCTTGCTCTTTGCTGCATCGTCTTAGGTGTGGTTTGTTGCACCATTGTTTTGCTGTTTCCGGCGCTGCCCGCTTGTGCAAGTGGTGTACTAAGGCTAGGCTCCAAAGGGCCTGACGTGGTACGACTTCAACAAGAATTGCAATCACTTGGGTACGCGTTGACTGCTGACGGGGTTTTTGGCGCGCGCACCCAGACTGTTCTTAAGCAGTTTCAGCAACAGACAGGACTTTTGGTGGACGGAATCGCCGGACCTGCGACGTGGTCTGCCATAGCCGCCAAAAAGCGCCAGATACAACTCATTGCCGATGGCATCTACATAGTCCAACGGAATGACACTCTCAGGTCGATTGCCCAAAGATTGAATCTACCCGTTGAAGAACTCGCGCGCTTAAATATGATGCGCGCTGACCAAACGCTGTACGTTGGCCAGGCGTTGACTCTGCCCGGCAGAAGAACAAGTGCTATGGCACCGACGCCACCGGTCAGCCGTTCGACTGCTGTGAGCAACAGCATACCCAGAGCGCGAGTTATTCTCACATTCGACGATTGCCGAGAAGCCTCGTTGCTGTCAGGCTTTCTGCGCGTTCTGGACGAGCATTCTGTACGAGCTGTGCTATTCCTTAGCTATGAGACGCTTATCAGCCAACCTGAGCTGGTACGCGCGGCTTACCGAGCTGGCCACAGAATTGAAAACCAGGGTAGTTCTGCCGCATCATCGCAGCGCGAACTCATCCACTCGATTATGGCTACTTGCGATGTGTTGTACCAACTCACCGGCGTGAGTAGCCGAATCTACAGGCCGTCTCAACACCACTTGCACTTAGACTTTGCATCTGCAGCGCGCTCCGCCTCACACACACTGCTTATGTGGAGCAACATCGGAAATCCTGATCCGGGGCTCTTGCTTGAAGCATCAAAGGCTAGCATATTCGACGGTAGCGTTATGCGATTCTCTCTCGCCGACCGCGAAGCGCTCGACGCACTACCCGTGTTGCTCGAGCATCTCAATCGAAGCGGAGCAGATGTACTAGATCCTGCGAGCCTCTAGTGCGGTTTGGACTTTGGTGCCTGGTCTTGCAGTAACGCCGCCATCGCTTTGGCTTGCATGTGCATCATCTCAATCTGCGACGCTTCGAGCATGCTGTTGCCAGCTTCGGCCATGCCTGTGACTGCGTTTAGCAAAGACTTAGCAGTCTCGTTTGACGCAGCCTGCTGCTGGCTGTGCAGCTGCTCTTCCAGCGTCTGCACTAATTCGGAAAGTGTAGGAGCGTTTCTCCTGAACGACTCTTCTCCGCCTTCTAGCAGTTGAGATATCTGCTTTGCAAGGTATACCATGCCTTGGAACTTCTGGGAACTAGACATCTTCAGTGTGACCTGGCTTATAAGGCGCTGCACTTGTGACTCGGTCTCAAGGTGTTGTGATTTGAGTTGAGAGTCCACAGACTCCATCTTCGCCTGCATCTTGTCTGACGGAGTACGAGGCTGGAGCATTCCCTGCTCGGTATAAGCGTGCCTAAGTTCATGCAACAGCTGTTCTTCTGCGTTTTTGCCCTTTTGCTTGTCTTCCACAATGTAGCACTCCCTTGCTGTGAACACGCGGAAGCGGACCGCCGGTCCGCTTCCGGTGCCGGTACTACTCTGTCGAAACGGTTTGACTGGCCAGCGCCTCTTCTGCGTGTCTTATCATGACCCTGACCATGCGTCCTCCAATGTGTCCGCCGACCCTGCCGCACTCACGAGAAGGCATATCTCCCCAGCCGATTTGCTCTACTTTGGGGAGAAGGCCGAGTTCAGAGGCCACTTCGTACTTGAACTGGTCCAAAAAGCCCTCCGGTAGCAGGCGGGATCCGTTTCTTGATCGTGCCACCTGCGTATGTCACCTCCTCATCTGTTCGCAAATATATTGTCTGCTGCCTAGATGAGAATATAACTAGCACAATTTTGGACTCTAGGTATAGCAACAATCGGTATATTTTGCGTGTTATTTGCGCAAGCAGCACCGGCACCTGCCGGAGGAGTTCTTTCGCTTCTGACGAATAGGTGCTTGTTGTTACAGACGGGTTTTTGCATCTACAGGGGGTGTACTATTTGCGGATCGACGAACACCCCATCTTGTGTTTTGAAAAACGCAAGACGGTGAAGTTCGTGTTTGAGGATCTTGAAATGTATGGATACGAAGATGAGCCCATATCTGCTGCGCTGCACGCAGCCGGAATCGATGTGTTGAGCCGCAGTCCTAAGCACAACAGGGCTCGAGGCTTCTTCTGTGCAATCGGAAACTGCTCATCGTGCCTCATGGAAGTAGACGGAGTCCCCAATGTCAGGGTGTGCACAGAGAGATTGCGGGAGGGGATGGTCGTCCGTCGGCAATCAGGCAGAGGTGTCATTGCTGAGCCGGAAGACAGAGGAGGACATGTGCTTTGAACTGCTACGACGTTGCAGTTGTGGGTGCAGGCCCGGCAGGGCTGGAGGCAGCTTGCACCGCAGCTCATTACGGTGCACGAGTGTGCTTGATAGACAGACAGCACCAGATAGGTGGCCAGCTCATCAAGCAAACGCACAAGTTCTTCGGCTCTAGAGAGCAGAAGGCTGGTACGCGCGGTATTCATATTGCGCAGAAGATGGCAGAAGAAGCTGCGTGCTTGCCGAACATAGACATACGGCTAGATACCACTGCGTTGGGATTCTATCCTGACAGAGTATTGACCTTAGATCAGTCAGGCCGATACTGCAAGATAAAGTGCACCGCACTCACCGTGTGCACCGGCGCGCAAGAGAAGATGCTGATGTTCACGAACAATGATCTTCCCGGAGTGTACGGTGCCGGCGCCGTTCAAACGTTGATGAACGTGGACGGCGTGCGACCCGGCCGACGCGTGCTGATGGTGGGAGCGGGCAACATCGGTCTTATCGTGAGTTACCAGCTGCTGCAAGCAGGCGTATCGGTTGCAGCCGTTGTGGAAGCATCACCTCGCATAGGCGGGTATGCTGTACACGCCTCCAAAATCAGGAGGTTAGGGATTCCGATACTTACGTCGCATTCGATCAAACAGGCGTACGGCCGTGAGCGAGTGACAGGGGCATGCGTCTGGCGGCTTGATGCACACTGGCGAGGGATTTCGGGTACGGAAGAGCACATTGAGTGCGATACCATATGTCTTGCGGCTGGGCTGTCTCCTCTCACCGAGCTGCTCTGGCAGGCTGGTTGCAAGATGCGATACGTACCTGAACTAGGAGGTCATGTACCGCTTACCGAC
The DNA here is from genome assembly GCA_964417635.1 of uncultured Pseudomonadota bacterium. Classification (GTDB taxonomy): domain Bacteria; phylum Bacillota; class Sulfobacillia; order JAUYEF01; family JAUYEF01; genus CAYQIY01. Next base: position 69,498 of record CAYQIY010000003.1, read on the forward strand.
TTGTCGCTTGAGACAAGCGTTGGAGGTGTGTTTGTCGCCGGAGACGCTTCAGGTATTGAAGAAGCGTCTGCAGCCATGCTTACAGGCCGCATAGCAGGACTTGGAGTTGCGAGATATCTCGGTATTTGTGCTGACTACGGTGAGAGATTTGATGAATGTTCAATGCAGATCGAAGAGCTGCGCAGGGGTCCTGCCGCCCAGAAAATCATAGCCGGCATACGCAAATTGAGGGGTGAGACAACCTGATGAGCCTTGAGTCAACAGGGGTGCCGAGCGCCGGACAGCTTAGTGCTGTGCATCCGCCCGAGCATATGCGCAAGCAGCGAGCCTACGCGGTGTTCGAATGCTTCGAACGCATACCGTGCGATCCCTGCTACTGGTGCTGCCCTCAAGGTGCAGTACGCGCTTTTGCCGACATAAACGACTTGCCGTCAGTCGATTACACGAAGTGCACTGGCTGTGGCATATGCGTGGCGCATTGCCCGGGGCTGGCGGTATTTGTGGTTGACGAAAGCCACAGTTCGAGCCATGGGTTGCTGAAGTTACCACACGAGTTCAGACCTCTTCCGGTACCCGGAGAGCTGGTGGATCTACTAGATAGAGAAGGAACACGGAGAGGGAAGGGGCGTGTTGTGCGCGTGGTAGGAAAAGCACGTGGAGATACACCGGTTGTCTGGGTTGAAGTCGAAAGCCATCTACTAGCCAGTGTGCGAGCAATAAGGGTGGGGGGGAGAACCCCGTGACAGACGACACAATCGTATGCAGATGCGAAGATCTCACGCTTACTGATATCATCAAATACATCCGTGATGGCTATGAGACGCTCGATGAACTAAAACGCGTGTCAAGATGCATGATGGGACCTTGCCAGGGTAAGACATGTAGGGACCTGGTGATTCAGGTGCTGTGCCAACATCTGTCAAAGCAGCCGCAAGAACTGAGTATGCCAACCGCAAGACCTCTTACGAGACCGATGACGCTCGGGGCGATAGCGGACGGTGCGAACCATGAAGAGTAGTGCATCAGTCGTGGTTGTAGGAGCCGGAATTGTGGGCTGCGCAATAGCGTATAATCTTGCGCTGCGAGGCGTGCACGATGTTGTGCTTGTTGAAAAGCAATTCTGCGCTGCAGGGTCCACCGGTAGGTGCGCGGCAGGGGTGAGAAAACAGTTCGGAACAGTGGTCAACTGCAGGCTGAGTGACGCCAGCATCCGAATCCTTGAAACGCTCAACGAAGACCTGGGTTACCAGCATGATATCGAGTTCAAGCAAAAAGGCTACCTGATACTTGCTTATACAGAAAAGGAATATTCCCAGTTCGAGAAGAACGTGTGTCTACAGAATGAGCTTGGCATCCCGTCCGTGTTCTTGACTGCGGAAGACGCGCGCCAAATCGTACCGCACCTTAACACAGATGGGTTACTAGCTGCCACCTATTGCGCTGAAGACGGGCACTGCAACCCGTTTCAGACCACGTTGGCATATGCAGACGCAGCAAAAAAACTGGGCGTCGACATCCAGACTTATACAACTGTAACCGGGATCGAGACGCGAAATGGCGCGATAACAGCTGTCCTAACTGATAAAGGACGTATCGAAACAGGCAAGGTGGTGAATGCGGCAGGACCTTATGCCCAGTTCATTGCAAAGATGGCCGGTTTAGAGGTTCCCAACTATGCAGAAAGGCACCAGATACTCGTCACAGAGCCGGTTGAGCAAGTCCAGGCGCCCATGGTGCTGAGTTTTTCTCGTAGGTTTTACTGTCAGCAGACGCCTCACGGCAGTTTCATGATGGGCGTAGCAGATCCATCTGAGCCCAAGACTAATGATCTTGGCCATTCCTGGCAGTTTCTGGATGAGGTTGCGACTAGAGTATGCACTGTGCTCCCTCCGATGCGCAGAGTGAGGGTCATCAGGCAGTGGTCGGGATCATACGATATGACTCCGGATTCACAGCCAATTCTGGGCAGAGTGCCGCAACTCGAGGGCTTCTACATGGCTGCGGGTTACAGCGGTCACGGGTTCATGATGGGCCCGATAATCGGAGAACTCATCGCCGATTTGATGGTGGGCAAAGAACCCTCTATTGACATCAGTATGCTGGATCTTGGCCGGTTCGAAAGAGGCGAACTAGTATTTGAACCTTCTGTAGTGTGATTTGCAATACGGTATGTAAACAGATACGAATGGAGGTATGTTTGTGAGGCTTGCAGTGCGTAACGATCTGTGTTCTGGATGCAGAGCATGCGAAGTGTTGTGCGCATCAGTGAACTTCGGCGAGGCAAACCCCAAAAAGTCTGCAATTCGCGCCGTGGGCCACTTTCCCGTTCCGGGGAAGTACGAAGTTCTGGTGTGTGATCAATGTGGTGTGTGCGCAGAAGTGTGCCCAGTGGGTGCAATCCATAACGAAAACGGTGCGTATATCATCCATAAGGACGAGTGCACCGGCTGCCAAGCGTGTGTGGAAGCTTGCCCAACAAACGTGATGTTCGTGCATGCTGAAGAGCACGCCCCGATAAAATGCACTCTCTGCGGTGAGTGCGTGAAGTACTGTCCACGCAACGCCGTGTATGACGCTGATGCCACAGAGGAGGTGAACTCCAAGTGACACTATATGGCTATGGTGGTTCAATTCTAAGGGTGGACTTATCCACCAAATCGGTAAGGACTGAGAAGACAGACCCGGTGATGGCCAGGGATTTCTTGGGGGGAAGAGGTTTTGTGGCGAAGATCCTCTATGATGAACTGTCACCGGATTGTGAAGCGTTTGACCCCGAGAACAAACTGGTAGTGGCCCCGGGACCGCTTTCGGGTCTGTTTCTGCCAGGAAGTGGCAAAGTAGAGTTTGGCTGCAAATCCCCTGCTACCGGCGGTTATGGCGACAGCAACATGGGTGGCCACTTCGCCCCTGAGGTCAAGTACGCCGGCTACGACGCGATTGTGATATCCGGAGCGGGTGCAAGGCCTAGCTACCTTTATATCGATGACGACAAAGTAGAGGTGCGCGACGCATCCAAGTACTGGGGAAAAGGTGCCATTGAGACTGAGACGATGATGAAAGAGGACCTCGGACACGATTTCCAAATAGCCACGATAGGTCCCGCAGGCGAAAACAAGGTGTATTTCGCGTGTATTTCGCACGATTTCGGAAGACAAGCGGGCAGGACCGGCGTAGGCGCAGTCATGGGTTCTAAGAACCTTAAGGCGATTGCTGTACGAGGTTCAAAGGCTATACCCCTGGCGCAACCAGAAAAAGCGCTTCTCAAGGGAAAACAGATGTTTGAAACCTGTTTCGGTAAGCCCGGCTTTAAAGAATGGACACCGTACGGCACTGCAGGGGTTACCGATTGGGTCAACGAAGTAGGTGCGTTCCCCACCCGCAACTTCAAGAGTGGCTGGTTTGAACATCATAAGAGTATCAATGGGCAGACGCTCAAGCGTGACATCCTAGTCACCGACAAAGGCTGTTTTGCATGCCCGATACCCTGCGGTAAGTACTCAAAGGCGACGTGCATGCAAAACCAGGTGCATGTGGAAGGTCCTGAGTACGAGACAATCGCAATGCTCGGCGGTAACTGTGCTCTTGGGAATATCCACGAAGTTGCGTACGCGAACTACGTGTGCGATGAGCTTGGCCTAGACACCATATCAGGCGGAAACGTTGCCGCGTTCGCGATCGAATGCTTTGAACGAGGCGTTATCAGCGAAGAGCAAGTGGGGAGGAAACTGGCGTTTGGTGACGTGGCGTCGGTAGTCTACCTGCTTGAAAAGATGGCGCGTAAAGAGGGAATAGGAGAGGTTCTGGCTTTGGGCGTCAAAGGAGCGTCAGACATATTCGGCAAGGAGTCCCATAGATACGCCATTCACGTTAAGGGACTTGAGGTTAGCGGATACGAGCCACGGTACGCTCCGGCGATGATGCTGTCATATATGACAGCCGATGTGGGTGCCCATCACAACAGGTCATGGGCTATCACGTACGATGTTGCAGCAGGACGCGAGTCGCTTGAAGGCAAACCGGAGAAAGTCATTGAACTGCAGCACGTACGTCCTTTATTCGACGCGCTGGGCATCTGTCGGCTGCAATGGGTCGAAATCGGATTTGAGCTCGAGCACTACGCCGAGATATTCCCGCTAATCACCGGAATCAGCTACTCATGGGAAGATCTGCTCAAAGTGTCAGAGCGCATATGGAATCTGACCAGGCTGTTTAATGTCAAGCACATACAGGGGTTCGGGCGATCGTGGGATTATCCACCGCCACGCTTCAGTGAAGAGCCTGTTGAAGACGGACCGAGTAAAGGCCGTTACCTTGATATGAACACGCTTGATAATCTGCTTGACAGGTACTACGAACTTCGCGGTTGGTCGAAAGAGGGTATACCGACCAAAGAAAAACTACAGGAGTTGGGTCTTGAGTAAGCAGAAGAACGACATCAGAATAACGCTTCACGTCAACGGTCATGCGGTTGAGTTCTTTCCCGGAAAGAGTGCAACGCATCACCTGACTCTGCCCGCTCCCATGAGCATAAGAGAGATCCTTGAGTTCATGGGTGTCAAGAGCGAGCTCGTGATGTTTGCTTTTAGCAATGGCCAGAGACGCGACAAGGAGTACGTGCCAGCTGACGGTGAAGAGCTCACGCTCATTACACCGCCTGCCGGAGGCTAGAACTGCTCTAACAGCGTACAAGCGGAAGGAGTGCCGTCCACAGGGGACACCTTCCGCTTTTTGCTTCCTGCCCCAAGCACAAACCACATGGGGGGGTATACTGTAAGTAGCGGATATTATCGGTATTTCGGACACCGGGCCATGCATAAGGTTGCATGTCGTATACAGGAAGGTGTTCTGGGCGTACTGTCAAACTGTAACTAGCAGTCTGTGCAGCTGGGGAGGTTTGTCGCTTGCACAGTGAAACCGGCACCAAGCAACATCCTCGAAGCGAAGACGGGAGTGCAGCAGGCATGCGCGGCCGTTCTGCGCGTCACCGCGTGCCTAGAAGGACTTCACCGGCGCCTTTACTTATCTGTGTGATCCTTCTCTTGCTGTGCATGTTGTGGGGACTCGGACTCAACGAGGTGGCTGAAAAGCCATCTGCGCCCGATGAGCGTGTACAGCCTGACCTTAGCTCTGTCGTCTCGGCCACGCTCACGGCTCTTTCGTCAGAATATCGCACAGCGCACTACTCACTTTTAGAATTCGCTGAGGCAGCAGAGATCATATCTCTCTCTGAAGCACGCGCTGCACTCGGTCCTGTGACGCGACTTGCGGCGAGCATAGTTGAGCAGGCGGGGGAGGGCGTCGAGGTCTTTTCTCTAGTCGATTTGCTCGAGCACAACTCTCACAGACTAATTGAAGTGATGGACAAGATGGCGGACAGGTTTCAGTATTATGGAGAAGTGCAGCAGTTTGACCTGCGGTCTATTGAGGCGCTTGCGCCAGAACTACTTGTAATCGCTGACTCTCTTGCGCTCACCGCCGGTAGAGGAGACGGGGAGGATGCGGCGTTACAGCGCGCGCACCGGGCGCTCGAACGAATTGCACTCTGTGTGAGCGCGTATCTGGATATGGGTACCATGCCAGAGGCAAAACCCGAGCCCGTCGTGGATATGCTGAGCGCTGCCGAAACAGCGCGCGCATTCTTGATGCTACCCGATGTAGACGCGTCTTTTTCTGCCTCCGAAACCTACAATAACTGGCAGGGTGTGCACATCTGGGAACTGACGTTTCATACACCCGGTAGAGATGTGAGTGTATTGATAGATGCTAGCACTGCTCTGGTGCGCGGCTACATACTATCCGGACACAACTCGCTCGACAGAAGCCGCACTCCTGCTATGAGCAGGGGAGAAGCACTGGCCGTAGCCAAGTCGTGGCTCCCCATCATATCAAATGTGCCAGCACGCGCCTTTATGACGGGCAGAGTCGAGTTCGACGGTTCGTGGAAGGTGACTTTCTGGCCAAAGATTGACGGTGTAGTATTGTATTCGCATCCCGCCACAGTCTACGTAGACCCGATAGACAACCAGCCATACGGGTATCATAGCCTGCGTGAGCTGCCGGCTACCTTGCCGATGCCGCAAATACGCGCCGAGGATGCCACCGAACTTGCCAAAACATATGCACAACAAGGCTTCATGAAAGAAGCCTTTACGGCTTACCGTGGTAGCACATACTTAGCAGTTGTACGCTCACCCATCACAGCTGAAGACACTTTGGTATGGGCGGCCGAATTTGTAATTTCTTCCAGATACCACCAGAGCACCGGATACGACATGGCTTTGTGCCTCGTAAACGCGCACAACGGCCGCTATGAAGGAACATACGGACTCGGAGACGGCCGCCATAGGATTGACTGGTGGCAAAGGAGGTGACCACGATGGCTGTTTTGATCTACGTTACGCTACCGCGCGATAACGCGCTGTCCATGGCAAGGCAATTGGTAGAGCACAGGCTCGTGGCGTGCGTCAATATCGTAGATCGCGTGACATCGGTGTATCGCTGGAACGGACAAGTTGCTACGCAGACAGAATCGCTGCTGCTGTGCAAAACCACTGCCGAGCGCGAGCATGCCGCGCTCAAGTTTATCCAGCAAGCACATCCATATGATGTACCCGGAATCAGCAGTCTTGAAATTGACCATACTAATGACGATTTCTTGGAGTGGATAGCGGAGAGCGTGCGTACATAGATCGCAAACCTCGCCGAGGGCTATAACGTCGCATAATATATCTTATGTAACCTTCTCGAGAAGCCTCCAATCCTATTGCAGTACGCCCACCACTTCCCCCGCCGTTACATGCCGTGTTGCGGTTGCTGCTTAGAGCACGCAAAACGCGTTTCGAGAGGGCCACTTGAGCGGAGTATCTGAGCCAGTGGCGCAGTGAGTGAGAATCAGCAACGCGCTGGTTGGGAGCCACCCCTTCCGCACATGGGATGGCCAGTCTTGCATTAGTTTATTTGGCGCCTGGATTTGCTGTCTTTCAGCACGGCTGTACCTGCCTGGCCGATAGATGGTCGGTGATTGCTTCGGAAGCCACCGAAATTGGAATCTGGTCAAGCCACTCGGCTGGTTCATACTAGGATACTACAATGGGTGGCTCGATGATCGTGCCGACGAGCCATGAGAGGCCTCGAAACGCGATGGGTGGCTCTAATCCGCCGTGTCTTGCACACTGAGTCTCAAAGACCATTACTAGATGCTGCTTGAGTTGGCTCTTTGTGCAGCAACCAGGGTGGAGGATGGGTTTCTCGTGCTACGCTCACAAGCAGCCCCTCCTCCCTATCTTAGGCATGAACGTGTTCTTAGAGCCCAACCTAGCATGGCGACCGCTGTCAAACACTACAGCTCTGCTGACCTTGAAATCGACAGTGACCTGCATCAGCATTGCGTTATCCGGTGTGTCCGGAAGGGTCCCTTGCTGCATGTCGGCTACTTTGGATGACCTGATGTTGCCGAGATTATCATCTTCCTCGAAGCCCGGATTGAACAGAGTGGAGTTGTCCACGTTGTTGAGTAAGTAGTCTGCCAGATGACGTCTTGACTCAAGCGCACGACCAGATTTCGGGTTACTCCACTAACGCACCACTGTAGTCTGACAGATTCTTCACCAGGAAGCAGAAGCGGGGCGATACTTCATACCAACCTTTGCGCATCTCAAGGTATCCGGGACCATGATCGGTGTGCCATTGAAACCAGAGAGCGTGCTGGCTCCTCTTCCCTGCTCTGTTCTCAAACTCGATCACGTATCGATCTGATGACCAGTGCTCTGGCGGCTCGACAGGCAACGCATCCTCGAGTTCAGTTCCCAGAATACTGAGCAGAGGGCTATCGTTGACTGTCAAAAGCCTCTGGCAATTACCCGGAGGATGCTCGACGCCGAAGCTCACACCACCGATATTCTTCTTCAGCACATCTTCGAGGCTCAGCAATGCGTGGTCAGTGTCTGGACTCATGCGCTCACTGCAGCCACAGACGGTGAGTGCCCCAAGCACTAACATGACTAACATTAGGAAGCACTTGCCTCGAGCCAAAGATCAGACCCTCAATATTCGTACCCACAGCGGACAGCCCACAAGAGAACTGTACTCAGCACTGAGTCACTGGAGTATTCGTGCACCCAGCACCGCACACAAGCAGAGATGCCCAGGAGAACGCTGGCCACGGCACTAGACGAATACCCGAGAGTTTCGTTCCGTGGCCTGGGACTGAGGTCTTTTCACGAGATTCAGCACTGTTCTAAGAGACATTGTTGAATCAACTCGCGCAAGATGACACGTAGTACCTCACCGGCACACGGCAGGCCAGACACTGAGGCCTGACCTGCCGTGAAAGGGATAAAGAATCGGTTATATCACTTAATAATCGGGATCCACGTACCGAACAAGAACTGCAGCCGCCCAATGACAAGAGACATTCGCGCCATAACCGTGTTGCCGTAGGCAGCTCCAAACGCGCCCATCATTGTCCACATACCTATAACAGCCACGTTCTTTGCCACTTTGTTATTGCTTGCCGGGCCGAACAGGAAGTAAGTTACTGTGCCCACGACGCCTATGAAGATTATGAGGGTGTCTAGCGAGGTGATTGGGACCATCGTTGCCCTCAGCTGGCGTATGAACTGTCCTTCGATGTTTCCGGTGATCGTTACAGCGGCGCCGACGCCCATCATGAACGCGATTGGATACCGGCTAAGCCACGAGATGTTCTTGAAAAACCGCGTATAGAGCATGACACCTAGGATAAGCGCAACGAGCCACCCCATTGTGCCTTCTCTAACCAGCGGGTTCCAGGCCATGGTTCTTATGTTGTAGAAACCCATGGTCACGGCGTGACCCGCCGCTATTCCGATAAAAACGTGTTCCATTATCTGGAATATGAAGTTATCTTTATAAAGATAACTGTAGCAGGCAAGTGTGCCTATGGCCGCCATCCAGATGCCGATCGTCTCTCTAGTCATAAGACCTCACCTCCTGCCTTTCTGGGCCTTGTTCTTGTCGTAGAAGTAGGCCACGTTGCCTAATATCACGAACAGCATGATCAACACGTGAGAAAGCGACTGCGCATCCATGCCTGCGGTTGCCCTGCCGGGCACACCCAAGCGTACCTCGTATTCTGCAGCTCCCCGGAGCCCTGCAAGCACCCCTGACAGCTGTCCTGAGGCTACATATGGCATGAGTCCCGGAATGGTGACTGCGGTGCCTCCACCTGTCACGGTAACGCCGTAGATGGCTTCCATCTGTCTGATGTACCACTGCATCTCGTCACCGGTCACCATGCAGATTATAACTGCGATATCGCTCGCCTGCTTTATGTCGTCCACCAGGGTGCCCCTGGTTGGGTTTCCGTAGAAGTCTTCCGGATATGTGCCACGAAAGTCACGCCCCATCGCGACCACCAGCGATTCATTACCGGCCTTCCAAGGCATTACAACGTAATCCTTACCGTACTCGTATCCATACTCAGGTGCGAGCTGCTCGAGGACCCTCTGAGCAAACATCACACCATCAGGTCTACAGCTGAGTCCGACAATGCGTACACCCTTCTGCATCAAGTGATGCGCAAACACCAGCGTCTGCGGAAGGTTTTCGGCTTCGGTGCCCGGAGTATAGTCCGGAGACAAAATCGCTATGTCGCCCGGCTTTAGACTGTCGATGGTCTCAAACGCCTTAAGCGTTTCAGGACTCATTCCTATCGGTAGGCCTAACGGCTTAACAAGCGGTATGAACAGGCTGACTATGACAACTACGTAGATGACTCTCCTGTCTACATCAAGCATTCGCTTCATGAAGCGATCCACTACTCACGCCTCCTTTCTGTTGTGCTCCGGGTTAGTCAACGCCACCAAGATGCCCACGCTCAAGCCCCGTTAGCACCCTGATACTGATTGCAATCGCGCCGAGCGCAGAACCAATTATGATGCCTCGCATGCCAGCTGTGTTTACAACTGCCATGACCCACACCTTTGCAGCTGGTATCTGGCTCCAGAGCGCTTCACCGATGCCTGTGTTGCCAAGCATGACAATAAACGAAGTAATCAGAAGAACGACAGCCTGTGCTGTCCTGATTCGAAACGCCCTATAGGCTGCCGAAGCTATGAAAAACGCGTTAAGTGAAAACATCGTACCGGAAAGAGGCGTGAACAGATTGCGCCAGAAATACTGGTAATCTGCTCCCTGTGGCCCCTGGATCATGCCGAGTCCGGCATATAGACAAAGAGATACAAGCAAGATGATGCTGAGAATTCTGCGTGAACCTTCGCCGGATTGTGCTCGCCTGCCGTGGATACGCAGCAAGTTGGCCGCTCCCAAGGCAGATGCAAACGCGGCTATCACAATGTTCCAATTGAGCGCATGCGTACTCAGCGTCTTGATAATCGGAATGTTGAGGAAGAACTCCAGCAGCACTATAAGGCCCGCACCGAAAGTGACCACAAGAGGCAAGTTAAGTTTCCAAAACATGGCGTATGCACCTCCCTTTCTACCTGGCCAGCAGGTCACTCAGGAATTTTGAACCCATCGTGCTCATGACTGTACCGAGTACAATAACTGTAATGGCGAACAGCTTGCCTACATCCTGAGTAGAAAGGCTTCCAAGCTGTACCGGGTTCCGAGACAGATATGCTCCTGCAGCGTAGAGTTCTTCGCCGATAAGCGTGTAGTCACAGACCGCCACGAAGAACGGTAGCTGTGCTGTCATCGTAGTACCGGCAATCTGGATAGCACCCACTTTCTGGCCAGTCTCGGCGAACAGCAGTGACTCCGCGTAAAAAGGTCCAAATAACAGGTTTGCCGCAACTTTTTCGCGCTCGATAATACCGATGACACCCGTTGCGTAAGCAAGTTGCTGGTCAGATAGATAGCGTACGTTGTCAGGCTTGTATGCTTCGGGTTTTCCTTCGGCAATGTACGCGCTTCGCACAATCTCTTCGGTAACAGGATGCACCTGTGGCCTGTAGTTGGACACAATGATGGGAACATCGAGCCGCGCAGCCTGGGTGGCAGCGTATCGCAGGATCTCGAAAGAGGCAAACGTCTGCGCTTCAAAGTCCTGCAACCCCATGGTGTAATGGATCGGTCTTCCCATCTCGGTCGCGCGCCCTATGGCCTCGTCCAGCGCATCAAGGCCTGCAACCCTTCGGATAAATGCCGCCCTGCCTTGTCTTGCCCGTGATACGTAGTAGAACATGAGGATTACGTACACCAGAAGGATCACAAACATAGTGGTTCTACCGCTGCGTATCAACTAGGTTCCTCCTTTCACCCGTTAATCGGGCACATTATTGTGGGGGTTCCTGTTCGACTTCGAGTGTAAGAATCCCTTCCCAATCTGATGAATATGGCCATTATTTTTAAGAGCGCTAATTGCGGGTGGGTGCCAACCTTCGTTCATGATATGGTTATGGATATAATGCACAAATGTGGGTGATGTCTCATACACTAAGACGCCATTCCAGTCCGCCCCATTGCACTAGCAACTGTATGCACGGCCTATCCACGCTTAGAATCGCCTGCCCATTTAAGCTTGCATGTTGGCTACAGGATGTGCGCATCGCTGTGCAGAACTCGTTATACTGCAGGGAGGTGATAGTAGATGCCCAGAATTCTGCTGATCCACGAGCGCGACAACGTCGTTGTCGCATTAGAACCCGTACGCCAGGGAGAAAAGGTATGCTGCGGTGCTGGCGAGCGCCAGCTGACGGCCAGATCAGACATCCCATTTGGCCACAAGATGTCTCTTGCAGAGATTCCAAAAGGCGCTGAGATACGCAAGTACGGTGAAGTAATAGGCCGCGCGACAAGAGACATCCGGTCAGGAGAGCACGTTCATGTGTCAAACATAGAAAGCCTAAGAGGGCGAGGAGATCTCAGATGAGGTTTTTGGGGTACAGAAGAGATGATGGTACATGCGGCACACGCAATCATGTGCTCGTGATGCCTACAGTTGTCTGCGCAAACCAGGTGGCTCAGCAGATAACCGCGCTCGTTTCTGGCACGGTTGGACTTGGCCATCAACACGGCTGTGCCCAGCTCGGTAGCGATCTCGACCTTACTTTGTCTACACTTGTGGGCACCGCGATGAATCCCAACGTGTACGGTGTAGTGCTTGTCGGCCTGGGCTGTGAAGCAGTCTCTGCGTCTGAGGTAGCTGAAGTGCTTAAACGCAATTCCAAGCCAGTGCGTACGGTCGTAATTCAAGATTGCGGCGGCACGCTTGATGCAGTAACAGCCGGTGTGAGAGCGGCGATGGAGCTGAGTCAACAAGCGTCGTGCATCACTCGCGAGCCGTGCAACTTGGCTGATCTCGTGCTCGGTACCGAATGTGGCGGTTCAGACGGTTGTTCGGGTATCACCGCCAATCCCGTGCTAGGTCTGCTTTCGGACAAGTTGGTTGAGCTTGGAGGATCGGTAATACTCGCCGAAACGACGGAGCTGATTGGTGCGGAGCACGTGCTCGCTCGAAGAGCACGCACGGATGAGGTAAGACAGGCATTGCTTGACGCAGTGCAGGCAGCTGAGCAAAAAGCTCGCGTGATGGGTGTGGACATGAGGGGCTCGCAGCCTGCACCGGGCAATATCGAAGGTGGTATTTCAACCATCGAGGAGAAATCACTCGGCTGCCTGCACAAAGCAGGCTCAAGTGTTCTGCAGGAAGTTGTGGGTTATTCGGAACGTGCGTCAAGACGTGGACTTGTCATGATGGATACCCCGGGACACGATATCGAGCAGATCAGCGGAATGGTGGCAGGCGGTGCGTCAGTGGTAGTGTTCACCACTGGAAGAGGCACTCCTACAGGTTCGCCTATAGTGCCGGTACTCAAGGTATCTTCGAATTCACAACTCTATGAGAAGATGCGAGACAATATCGACTTTGACGCTGGCACAATTATCTCGGGCCACGAGACGTTACAGCAGGTCTCAACAAGGCTATTTGCGGAGATGATCAGCGTCTGTTCAGGCAAGCTCACTCGTTCAGAACTTCTCAAGCATAATGAGTTTGCGATCCACCGTATCGGCCCCACCGTATAGCACTACGGGAGGTGCAATGTCTCGCAGAACGGAGTCGCGTGCTCTATAATGTCACTTTGTGGAAGCGCCGAAGATCTAGGCAGGCAACAAGCTGAGTTCATACTGCACAACCCCACTCGGGCCAACACTTCGTTTCTGAGACGAATGAAACGAGCGGAACGAGAAGCAGGCAGGTCACTGTACAAAGCACTTGGAGTGTGGAATGCGAACCTTCTGGCTGAAGCGGGTTCTCTAGCGGAAGCGCTGGGCGTACATGTGTATTCAGTTCTCGGTACTTGGACGCCAAGCCATCGTGTAGAGCGAGCAGGTTGCACCATGCTGGGCGTGCGCGGCCGAGATGGGTGTATCGCCGGAAGAAACTTCGACCTCGGCTTCTCTGGTTCGGATATACGACTTATCCGCTGTACGCCAGATTCTGGCATCGGCTCTACCGGATGCGGCGGATGGCTGGGACGCTACGACGGGATGAACAAAGCAGGTCTGGTTGCAGCAATGGCTGTTGTCGAGCCGCCTTCTCGCCAACAGCCGGAGGAATGCTCCCTACCCCCTAGTCTGGTCATACGTACGCTCCTTGATAACGCGCGCACTACCGCCGACGCCATCACGGTGATTTCGGATATGGGTTACTGGGCATCTGTCAACTACTTGCTCGCGGATGCAGCTGGTGACGTCGCAATCGTCGAGTCCGCACCCTCGCGCACAAGCATTCGCTCATCTGCTGGCACTGTGGTTGCAACTAATCATTTCCAGTTAGCAGCAACTGCCCGCCGAGACTCCTTAAACCGGTATGATCTTGCGCTATCTGAAGCAGGTCAACACCTAACATGCGCTCTACAGATGAAACAACTGCTTGATCAGTTGGGTCATCCGCGTCTCACGCGCTGGCAGATAGTGTTCATGCCATCTAAGAAGACTCTGCTCTTCTCAGGTGGCTACCGAGCAAGCCTGCTTCTCATGAGAGTCTGATGGCTCACTCGAATTAGGGCCGCACTTGAAATGCTCTGACGCTTCCATCCATGCACGCCGCGACAAGCACATTTCCGATCCAAACCGGTGCAACATACGAGTTTGCACCCATGCTGTAGACCGTACGTACATCGCTACTCATATTGGAGTCGACCAGGTGCACGTATCCTTTGGTATCTGTCCATGCAACAAGACTCCCGTCTTCAGACACCGATACGGACGCTCCGTACGATGCTGTACCTGCAGTATGAGGTGGTAGGTCAAGCCTTTTGGCGATCTGGCCGTCGGATATGAGCACAAGCCTTCGGACTGCCGTCGCCACAAAGAGTCCCGAATTGGTGTTGACGGGCGCTCCGAGCGTTGTCCCGGCGTTAACCGCCCAGACAGGCTCTCCTGCTAAGGCACAAAGCGCGTGTACAGTCTGCGACGTGCCCCGCGTATTGAGCGGGGTAGTTACCACCACAAGGTCACCTGCAATCGTCGGCGCAGAGAACACCGGCGAGTGATAAAAAGTATTTTCCACCTTTGACTCCCACAGCAGATTGCCTGAATAGTCGAGGCAGCGCAGCATGCCGTCGTAGCAGCCTACGTAGGCTCTGCCTTCGGAAGCGCTAAGCGTAGCTGCCAGTTGTACTCCTGTGTCAAACGTCCACAGACGCGCACCGCTCGTGGCGTCAAGGGCAGATACCTTGGTCGAGTGAGTTACCAGCACAATGTCTCCGTCCACTGCTGGCGAACCATGCGAACCTTCGTAACCGTACGCATGCCACTTCAGCACGCCAGTCAGACGGTCAAAGGCAAGGACTCGTCCGTCAGCGGTGACACATACAATGGCTTCCGCTGCAATCACAGGTTGACCAACGGCGGGAGCACCCAATCCTGCCCGAAAGCGCGTAGTACCGGTTTTCGGGTCAAGCGCAGTAAGATAGCCTTCATCCTCGAGAACGAAAACCATCAATCCATCGGTGCTAAGTCCGTTCTGGATTGAGCTTGAAGTACGAAATACCCACATTGGGGACAGCACCGAGTGCTGCTGCAAGATGCTGACCTTTGTGCTCCTCCATTGCACCACTTGATCATTCACCCGCAGCCTGACCTGAAGAATGTGCTCACCCGGAACAAGAGCCTCGATACTCAGTTTCCCCGACTTGAAGTACCCATCTCCTGATAGTTCAACCCATTCAGACTGGCCGACTCTAGCCTCAAGAACACCTGGTTGTGAGCAAGTAACCCTGACAGTAAGCCCATCTTGCTCGTTCGAAGCCAAGATTGCCCCAATAGGCCTGAAGCGCGGCGTGGTATCAATCTGCGCGACTCTCTTTCTAGCTTCGTTCACAAAATCCACACTCTCGACGCTGACTATGTTTTGTTTGACATCGACCCATAAGAAGCTGCCTTCAAGAATACCAGCATCAACGATGAAGGTGCTTGTCCCTCTGCTCGAAATCTCAAGGTTGTGCGAATGGCCCGCACATAGAAGCACAGTGTTTTTTGTGCTCAACAAATCCAATACCCGTAATTCGTTGCCCACAGCACCCTGATCGAGCGGATGATGGCTGAACACTATCACGGGCGTCTCAGGACTTATCTGCGCGAGGTCTCTTCTCAGCCACTGCAGCTGAGCTTCATCTATGTATGCCTCGGGCTGGCCTGAAAGCGCTGTGTTCAGAAGCACAAAGTGATATCCTTCAACACTGAAAGAAGCGTAGCTCCGACCAAAGTAACTCTCATACAGTGGGTTACCTGTCCAGCGCACGTCATGATTGCCGGGTATCGCATACACCGGAGCCGCTGCTCCCTGCATGATCTGCGCATAGCTCTCATATTCCGATGCTAATCCGCGCTCTGTTAGGTCACCTCCGGCAACAATGAACTTCGGTTTCATAGCTGCAAGCACGCCGGCTGCAGTCTCCAGGTTTCTGTTTCCAGGACCGTAACCGACATGAGGATCGGATATGAATGCAAAACTGAACGAACCCAGGCGATGTGCATCATCAGAACCAAATGCCGCTTGGGGCAGACCGAGCGCGATGCACAATCCCAGAACCCAACATAGTGCAAGCCGCAGTGTTCGCCGTAGTCCGAGTGCCAACTGCAAGTCACCATCTCCTTCTTATCAGCGGGTGGGGTGTTCTAAGGCGTATGATTCGAGTTCCGAGATAACTACGTATTCCCCGGCCACGTTATCCCTACGGATAAGTCCGACACCAGGTGCATAGTACTCATACATGATCCAGTCGCTATCGGGCCTGGTCACCTTTATCTGCATAACATCGGTGAAAAGGCCGGCTCTCACCACAATCTCAAGACCAATCTGCAGCACTATCCTTTCTGAGCCATCGGTCTGCCATGACTGACCGGTGCGTAGAGGGGATTTCAGCAAGGTCACTGACGTGTTCTCTGGTCGGTCTAGTAAGCTTTCACGCGAGTAGTGCTCTTCAATACGGTACACGATAGTAGCCTCATCATTCGTTACCCTTAGTACCAGTCCGAGAGTGGTACCACCCGTCTGATCTTGAATCTGCAGTCTATCACCTGACAGATGTGTGGTTTCCCGCGTGAAAGGCGCGTATTCGTTTCCCCATCCGGCAAACTGCCACAGAGCGCCTACGTCGGAAGGAAAGAACTCGTCTGGAGTACGAAGAGCGGGCTCAGGAGACGGTGTCCTACCACATGAAGTACTGAGCATAAGCATTGCGCTGATGAGCAATACCAACGCGCCTGATTTCACCATATCATCCTCCTGGCACGCACATTAACTTCAAGCGTTAAGACGTAAGTAAAGGACGTGTGTTCCAGCCTTACCCAAGCGTGTCTATTCTGCCCAATTGTATCAGCGCTACAACTCATGGGCAACGGCAAGCCTCACAAAGGCTCTGGTGAGTGAGGTGGAAGCGTTTCGCGGTCATCATGCGTCCGTACTGGAGGAAACACGTTAAACAAGATATCGTCATCTGAAGGCCAGCCGTCGACTGGAAGCACTTCATCCTCCGGCATCCAGAACCTGAGAGGTGGGACTACCTGGTCGCGCGGAGCACGCAGCACGCAGCAATCCGGCTCGTAGTGGCCCGTCTTCTTGCCCTTGTCTTTGTCGTACCGCGCCGGGCAGCCCATAGCAGCCCTCTCCTTCGTTCCCCAAATAAAGACTATGCATATGGTGCCCACCATCGATGCGCAGTATGTACGACAGACCTAGCGGCTCGCCGTGGTGCTTTTTACCGGCACTCTGAGTACGTCACCCGGCATTATAACGCTCGAATCGAGAGAGTTGGCCTTCCTAATCATGAACACAAGGTGGCGCGTATCAACACCGGAGTCGCCGAAGCGGAGCGCTATATCCCACAGCGTATCACCTGGCTGTACATGTGCGAGCACATATTCCTCGGAGCCGGGCGCTGTTCGGTCAACTGCCACTGTGAGTGCGATCAGCGCAATACACACAGCAAAAACCAAAGAGACAACTGCCCTGCGTCGTCTTGCCGTTCTGCGTCTAGCTCTGTGCTGCACACCCCATCTGTAGACGTATCGAGATTCAGATGCGTACATCAGATCACTCCTTAGCGAACATCTGTTCGCTCTTCACGCTACCAGAACTCTTGTTCGCTGTCAAGATTACACCGAACAAGAGTTTGCCGCAGTCCTACACGCATGGTATAATTGGGCAGGCGCGTAAATCGCAATGTGGGGGTGGGAATGTTGAACGAAGACATTACGACAAGGCAGAAAGAAGTGCTCGAGTACATTCGGTCGTCTATTAGGACTCGGGGCTATCCTCCCTCGGTCAGAGAGATCGGGCGTGCGGTGGGTCTCAGCTCGACTTCCACGGTGCACGGGCACCTAGCAAGACTGGAAGAAAAGGGCTTCATCAAGCGTGATGCTACCAAGCCCAGGACGATCGAAATCGTCGAGGACATGCAGTCGCTTCGCTTTACTATACCTGTGCCGGTCATAGGCCGTGTGACCGCCGGTCAGCCGATTCTGGCCGTGGAGAACATCGAAGACTACTTTCCCCTCCCGGCTTCGCTGGTTAATGAAGACAAAGTTTTCATGCTTAACGTACGCGGAGACAGCATGATCGGAGCTGGTATTCTGGACGGAGATTACCTTATTGTCAGACAGCAGACAACTTGCGATAACGGGGATATCGTGGTCGCCATGATTGACGATGAAGCGACTGTAAAACGCTTTTTCCGTGAAAAGGACTCTATTCGCCTGCAGCCAGAAAACGACCACATGCAGCCGATCATCACTCGTGACGTTACCGTACTAGGCAAAGTCATCGGACTCTATAGAAACCTGTCCACCAAGCAGTGAGCGAGGTTCAGGTTCGGTTTTTGCCTGAATCCGGCAAATCCACTAACAGGGCAGGCATATGCCCGAGTTTCATCAACTCATGCGCAGCGAATAATGAACCTAGAATTGCATGCTGCGAACTTAGGCCGCCTTGTAGATAGACCGCATATGGCTCTCGCATCGGAGCATCTGCGCTCAGTTCGATCGACGAGCCCTGGATGAATGTACCTCCTGCCATTACGACCTGTTGCTCATACCCGGGCAGATCACCGGCCACCGGTCTGACAAACGAATCAACGGCCGACCCCTTCTGTATACCCCTACAGAATGAGAGCACCCGTTCGGGTGTACCAAGGCTAATTCCCTGTATGATGTCAGTACGAGGTTCTGCGTACTCAGGCATCACCGAAAACCCCAACTCGGCAAAGAAACGCGCCGCGAACACGGCTCCTTTGAGAGATTGCCCCACGATTGAGGGTGCCATGAAAAAACCCTGAAACAGATGTCTCAAGCCCAAAGGATTTGAGCCGACATGAGCGCCGATTCCTGGGCATGTGAGCCGTTCAGCAGCGAGTTCAACCAGTCGTCGGCGGCCGACGATGTAGCCTCCTGAGGCACACAGCCCACCCCCGGGGTTCTTGATTAACGACCCAGCAACCAGATCAGCTCCGGCTTCGATAGGTTCCACATCCTCAACAAACTCTCCGTAGCAGTTGTCCACTACCACACGCGTGTCCGGGCTGTGCGCACGGATTTCTCGAATCAACCATTCAATGTTGGCAACGCTCTGTGACGGGCGCCATTCATACCCGCACGAACGCTGCACGAAGACAGAAGCGCGGTGCTCTCGGCACAACTCTACAATGCGCGACACATTCATGTTTGCTGTGTCATCAAGTGGTACCACCAACACTCTGACATTGGTAGCTGCAACCTTGGGCTCAGGCTGAGAAAGGCCAAGCACAGGAAGAAGCGAGTCGTAAGGTGTTCCTGTAGCACATATTAGCACTTTGCTGTCATGACAGGCGGCGTTAAGCGCACATGCAATAGCATGCGTACCCGATACGAACTGTGAGCGCACAAGAGCAGCCTCAGCCCTGAACACCCGAGCGTACAGCGTGTCCAGTTTCTCGCGGCCCGCATCGCCATAACCGTAGCCTGTCGAGCCGAACAGACAGTTTTCACTCACCCTTGCATGGTGAAACGCCTCCAACACTTTCGCCTGGTTATACGCCACTACGGAATCGATCTTTGCAGACACTCTGTTCGTCCGCTCAAGCGCGTGTGTGGCTCTTTCAACCAGTTCACGGTGCATTCCGTATCCACGCACAAGCAGATCAACCAGTTTTTCGTCCATCATCAGTGCTCCTCGTTCCGTCGTTGTATCCATCTCCTGAACCGATTCGCCCATACAGAGTTGATCTCAGCACAAATCCTTACATCGTCCTGACAATACTCCGTTGAAACCACTCTCCCGTGCCGATGAAGAAGCGGTAATATATTCTGCATATCGTACGGTACCTTGAGGCATACCTTCTCGCGACCCGAAGATATCAGCTGGTCAATTGCGTCAAGCAGTGTATGCAATCTTTCACCTGTCAGGGCGCTGATGAAAACCACATTCTCTCTGCTATTGGACGTGTTGAATAAGAGGCCGCGGTCGCTCTTGTTCACCGCAAGCACGCTCGGCTTATCTGCTGCACCTATATCCGAGAGCACTTGCTCCACCACTCGAACGTGCTTCTCGGCTGATGTGTGGCTGCCGTCAACCACATGCACTATAAGATCTGCCTCTGTCACCTCTTCCAGAGTTGCCCTAAAAGCTGCCACAAGTTGGGGAGGTAAATCCCGAATGAATCCCACCGTGTCGGTAAACAAGACCTCCTGCCCGCTGGGCAGCCTGGTACGCCTGGTGGTAGGGTCAAGCGTGGCGAACAGATTGTCCTCTGCGTCGACATGCGCACCTGTGAGCCTGTTTAGAAGGGTGGATTTTCCTGCGTTTGTGTACCCTACCAGAGCCGCAACTACAACTGGAGTCTCCTGCCGTTCCGTTCGACCGAATGCTCTGTGTCTTCGCACTGACTCAATCTCGTGCTTCAAGTCTTGAATGCGCTGCCTTATCACTCGTCTGTCTGTTTCGAGTTTGGTTTCGCCGGGTCCACGCGTGCCTATTCCGCCACCAAGCCGTGACAGTTCTGTTCCTGTACCCACAAGTTGAGTCAACGCATAAGTCATCTGCGCGAGCATCACTTGCAGTTTGCCTTCTTTTGTTCGAGCGCGTTGTGCGAAGATGTCCAGTATGACCTGCGTTCGATCGACAACACGCGCGTCTATCTCTCGTTCGAGGTTACGCCTCTGGGCAGGAGACATCTGTGTATCAAATACCACGATGTCGGCCTTCTCTGCCTCTCGTATCTGCTCGATCTCGGCAACCTTGCCTCTACCTACCACATATGTGCTATCCGGCACCTCTCTTTGCTGCACGACTCTGGCGACGGTGTCTGCGCCCGCCGAGGCAAGCAGTTCTTCCAGCTCGTCCAGCCGCTCGTCTATATCCCAGTCTTCGCGCTCGGAGAGGTTTAGCGCTACTATGATGGCGCGTTCTCTTTGCTCCTTGACTGACACGGTTTACCACAGTCCTTCTTTCACTAACATAATTACGCTCAATTATAGCACGATTGCAGCCGTAACCGGCACCGCATGTCGGACATCGCGCTTGCTCAAGTGCCCGCTGCCGTGCCTTGAGTGCTGCCTCAGCAGCCCCACTCTCATAGCCTGTTCGTTGCCCGCGGCGATAGCTCAAGCATGAGACGACGAACAAGATGAGCAGCAGTGGTATCAGCATGACCGAATCAACGCACCAGTCGCTTCCCACGTTCTCCTCCAAACACGCCTGCGTGCTCCGTAACCCAGACTGCCACAGCACCCACTAGCGCTAGCAAGGCTATTCGCGGGTCAAACACCCAGGACGCTACTGATGCACAGCCAACTGCAAACACACATGCCGGTAGACCATATCTACTGCACAGGTTGGGCTGTTTAGCAGCCATATCATGACCTGCGTCCATTAGATCATCGGCAACCTGCACGGCAAGCACCGCACTCAGCGCCGCAAGCAACGGGACTACGCCGAACGCCAAAGAGCATGCAACAAACACTAGCGCGCTCTCTCCCATTCTTAAGCAAGCCGGACGTGCATCTTGAGACCGAATGAACATGCCTATTATGTATGCAGACATAAACAACATCGCTCCGATGCGTACCTCGGTGATGCACGCAAGACAAATGCACAGTGTCGAGTAAGCTGCGCGTGCAGGGTTTGGTTCTTCATCAAGCGAGTCGTCAAGCAGCTTCACAGAGACTCCCGCTAACACCGCAGATACGACACTAGAGATATCTGCGGACAACACGGGTCACCTCCTTAAAGCCTCTCGAAGTGAGCGCCGACACGCCTATTATGAGATGACCCGGAAACAGCGCTCGAGCCCGCCGGGGAGCGTCCTGAGCGCCGGGAAGGTCAATCTTGTTCACAAGCACAACGTAGCCTCCGCGAGACAAACCGAATCGCGCGATTTCCTCGTCGATCGATGCAACTTCGTCAGATACATTAGAAGGCTGACGTAGACGTGTAGCATCCACGATATGCAGCACCATATGTGACTGCCGGATTCTCCGGATAGCTTGCGCCATGCCCCGTCTCAGCTGCTCGTCGGATGGAATTGTGTCAACTAGCCCCGGAGTATCACACAGTTCTATCTGCACACTGCCTTTAGCTTTGGGAAAGTTCATCGCGACATGCTGCAGCGCAAGCGTTTTGTGCGGAGCGCCCTCGCCAACAAGACGAGTACGTGCTTGAACTGGGCTCAGCACGACAGTCTCAACTGTCTGGTCGGCTTCGTGTCTGACCAGCTTGAGTTGTTGCTGCCCGAGGTACGCTGCGTAGTTGATCAGAAATAGCGTCTTACCCACCTGAGGCCTGCCGACTATCAGAACCTGTTTCGCCTGCGTTTGGTACCACCTCGGTACCCATAATATGCAGCCAAAGCGTGTACGTAAGCCTAGTTCATGCACTCCGGCTAGTCGTCTCAGCGCACAGCGCTTCACACAAATCTTGGGCAGATATCGTCATCAGAGCGTCCCTGCTACACTCGCTTGCTGCTACCAGCCTTACGGCCTGACGCCTTATCGCGCGTTCAATTATATTCCGAACAAGCCTTGCGTTTCCCTGAAGACGTTCAGCCATTCCGGTTTGGCCGTCCAGCGCGGTGGCGAGCTCAGCGCGAGCTTCAGGCGCCATTGTGTATTCTCTCTGTCTCAGCATAAGGTCACATATCTGCAGCAGTTCAGATGTGGAGTAATCGTCAAACGCTATGTGAATAGGAAATCGAGACTTTAGCCCCGGGTTCGTTCGCAAGAAGCGACTCATCTCATCTTTGTAACCAGCCAAGATCAGCACGAGGTTGTCCTTGTGGTCCTCCATAGACTTCACCAACACATCAATAGCCTCTTTGCCGAAGTCCTTCTCTCCACCACGTGCGAGCGAGTACGCTTCGTCAATGAACAGAATCCCGCCCATCGCGCGCTTGATTTGCTCACGCGTCTTCTGTGCCGTGTGCCCTATGTACTCACCGACCAGATCAGCTCTCTCCACCTCCACCAAGTGTCCCTTTTGAAGTACTCCCATTTCACGAAACACTTTGCCCAGTATTCTTGCGACCGTAGTCTTTCCAGTACCAGGATTACCTCGAAACACCATGTGCAGCACCAGCGGCTCGGTTGCCAACGCGGCAGCCTGCCTCCGCTTCTGGATTTCGACAAACGCGCACAACTCCCGGACAAGTCTCTTTACTTCAGTCAAGCCTATCAGCGAATCAAGTTCGCCCAACGCCTCTTCAAGCCTATTGTCTTCTTGTGCGTTAAGCGGGGGCTGAGCAGCCCGAGCGTCAGCCTTTCGGAGCAGCCGAAGCGCCTGACCCGCACCAATTCTGCCTTGTTCAACCAGCAGAGCGATGTCTACGAGCTCATCCGGAGTGTCGCCCACCGAATTCGGACGAAATGTCAGAGCCAACACGCCTCACCTCCTCCGAGAGATAGAATAGTATACGCATCACAACGCGTGTGAGCTCCCAATACAAAAACGCCCGGAAGGGCGTTTTGGCATCATCCAAATCTGTGAAAAGCCTGCCTACTGCTCTTCTTCCCTGCTCTGACCGGACAGCGACACTGTCCTAGAGGGCGTTATGGTCGAGATTGCGTGTTTGTACACGAGCTGCTGTTTGCCGTCGTTTTCGAGTACGACGGTGAAATTGTCAAATCCTCTGACCAAGCCTCGAAGTTGAAAGCCGTTTACCAAGTAAATCGTTAAGGGTATGGCTTCTTTTCTTACCTGGTTGAGGAACGTGTCTTGAAGATTGACCTGAGTCTTCGCCAAATGTAAACCCTCCATCCCAGCACGCTATGCAGCGTTATTCGTCGGAAGAAGTGCCTGTTCCTTCCAAAGATGCGCTAATTTGGTCGGCAGCAAGCGCGGCCCCATTAATCTTTCCCACATCTATCCACTTAATTCTGGAATCACGTCTGAACCACGTGAATTGTCGCTTGGCAAAATTGCGGGTGTTCTTCATGATCAGTTTGATGGTCTCATCAAGTGTCGCACGTGACTCTAGAAATGGGAACACTTCCTTGTATCCAAGCCCCTGCATCGAAGGCAGTTCCTTCGTGTACCCCATTTCAGCAAGTCTGCTGACTTCCTCAATGAGCCCCTGCTGGATCTGGCTGTGAACACGCTTCTCTATCCATCCGTACAATATGTCCCTTGCCGCAGTTAGCCCAAACACCTCAACTCTGTACGGCAACTGCGATTTGACCCAGCGCTCAGATATTGGGCGACCTGTCTGCA
This sequence comes from uncultured Pseudomonadota bacterium, assembly GCA_964417635.1. GTDB lineage: Bacteria > Bacillota > Sulfobacillia > JAUYEF01 > JAUYEF01 > CAYQIY01. The sequence continues at coordinate 93,682 of CAYQIY010000003.1, forward strand.
TATAGACTTCGAGCGCGCGAACCACACGACGCAGGTCGTTTCTGTGAATCTTGTCTGCAGCAGTTGCATCTACTTCACGTAGCCACTTATACAGACTTCCCTCCTCTGTATCTTCTTTGCCCAACAGTTCTTTGCGAAGATCATGATCTGGAGCAACTGGGATAAAGTCGTATCCGTCTAAGACACTCTTGACGTAAAGCCCGGTACCTCCAGAAAGTAGAGGCATTCTCCCCCTGCTCAATACTTCATCAATCTTGTCAAGCGCCATCTTCTGGTATTGAGCCACGCTAAACGGCTCATCAGGATATACAAGGTCTATAAGGTGATGAGGCACTCCACGACGTTCTAAGACACCGGGTTTTGCCGTCCCGATATTCATCAGCCGGTACACCTGCATTGAGTCTGCAGTGAGCACCTCTCCACCCAGCCGGCGAGCGACCTCTATGGACACAGCAGTTTTTCCCACTGCAGTCGGGCCCACAATCACAACAAGCATATCTTGTCGCGCTATCTTCGACCAAACCTTCTTTCTATCTCTTCTCGCGAAATGAACACAATGGTTGGACGTCCATGTGGGCAGCGGGCGGGCTCATCCGTGCTAAAGAGCGCTTCCACTAATGCTTGTTGTGCCTCGGTGTTCAAGTGCTCACCAGCTTTCACCGATGCGACGCAAGCTGCAAGCGCCGCAACTGCCTTCTCTCCCGGAAACTGCTCTACGGCTATCGGGTCATGGCTCATAAGCCTATCAAGAACTGATTCTAGCCCGATTTCTATCCCGTCTGCGCTGACAACGGAGCGTACCACCACTGTGTCGTGTCCGAACTCCTCGATATCAAAACCCATGCGGGTCAGTCCCTCTAAGTGCTCTCGCAGCACAGAACGCATTGCGGGCGTAAGTTCCAGAGTGCTCGGCACCATTAGTGGCTGAACCAACTTGTTCCGGCTGCCGAGCCGCTGCCGGACACTTTCATAGTTGACTCTTTCGTGTGCGGCGTGCTGGTCGAGCAAAGCCATCCCATTTGCAGTCTCAAGCACGATATACGTGCCTAGCACCTGCGCCACAGGCCGAAAATCGGATGCGCGTAGCTCTGGTGGCTTTCTGTCTCTAAGCGTTTCGAAGAAGCCTTCTTCGGGAGCCAACCTGTATCCGGACGTGTCGCTGACACTGGCCACTGCGCCTGCCTGCGCGTCGTTTCGCGCCGAATGCCTAGGATGCACACCCGGTATAGCATTCACAGCCCAGGATTCGTCAAGCCCCGCAAAACCAGCAACGGCACTCGACACGGCCACTAGCAACGCCCTCCTGATACTACGCTCGTCGCGAAACCTTACTTCGGTCTTTGCAGGATGCACGTTGACATCCACGTCTGAAGCACCAACGCCGATGCACAGAAAAGCGACAGGGTACTGTCCCCTTGGCACCGAGCCCGAAAAAGCCTCTTCAAGCGCCCACCTCATGCCGCTATCGCGCACCATTCTGCCGTTTACGAAGAAGTATTGAACGTTTCTTGCAGAACGTGCCAATGAAGGCTTTCCCACAAATCCATCAACGCTCACATCTCCTACTCTCTTTGCCACGGGCAGCAGCGAACGTGCGAATTCGGTGCCAAACGCACTGGCTATGGCGTCAAGCAATTGTCCTTTGCCTGGGGTAGAAAGCACCTGACGCTGTTCCACACTCACGCGAAAGCGTATGTTCGGCGCACCGAGCGCAAGTCTGGTGACCACATCAACCGCACGGGACGTCTCAGTGGCCGGGGTCTTCAGGAACTTGGCCCTGGCAGGCGTGTTGTGAAACAGGTCACGCACAGTCACACTCGTGCCGACTCTGGCAGCAACCTGAGACACCTCGGTAATCCTTCCTGCTTCAACGCGAACCTTCGTGGCAGCGTCTGCATCGTGCGTTCTGGTGATAATCTCCACTCGTGCCACACTGGCAATGCTGGGTAATGCCTCGCCTCGGAAGCCAAGACTCCCCGAGAGCGCAATATCGTCGACCGTGCGAATCTTGCTTGTTGCATGGCGTTCCAAAGCAAGCACCGCATCATCAGCCGACATGCCCGAGCCATCGTCGACAACTCTGATGAACTCAGTTCCCCCACGCGACAGCTCGATCTCTATGCTACTTGCCCCGGCATCAATGGAGTTTTCAACCAGTTCTTTCACCACTGAAGCAGGTCGTTCAACCACTTCGCCGGCTGCTATACGGTTTATTGTCTCCGAGTCAAGTACCACTACCTTGCGCTCAGTCAAGTAGCTCACCTCGCTGTCTTCGCCATCTGTATTAGCGCCTGAATCAGTCGGAAACACTCAAGCGGAGTCGTATTTTCTAGGTCAACAGCTTGTAGCGTTTCAAGTATCTCGCGCACCGGCTCGGGCAGCAACAGTGCCATCTGTTGACTCTTGTGTTGCTTCTCTCGCCTTGAACTCGCAGTCTGGCGCCGTGCTGTGCGCCACGGAATCTCAGACTCCAGATCATGGAGCACCTCCTGAGCGCGGCTTACCACATGTTCAGGCACCCCTGCCAGCATCGCAGCGTGTATGCCGTAGCTGCGCTCGGTAGAACCCGGCACAATCTTATGGAGAAACACTATGTCTCTGCCTTTTTCCCTAATGTCCACCTTGTAGTTGCGTACACCCGGGCAAGAGCCTTCCAGCTCAGTCAACTGGTGATAATGTGTGGTCAGGATAGTCCGAGACTTGAGCCGGACGGCAAGGTCTTCGGCTATGGCCCATGCAAGACTCATGCCATCATATGTACCTGTGCCCCTTCCTACCTCATCCAGGATGACAATGCTCTTTTGTGTGGCGTTGTTCAGAATATTTGCGACCTCACTCATTTCAACCATGAAGGTTGACCGGCCGAGACTCAAGTCATCACTGGCGCCGATGCGGGCAAAAACCCTGTCAGCACAGCCTATGTGAGCGCTTTCAGCAGGAACGAAGCATCCCATCTGTGCCATGATCACAATAAGTGCACATGACCTGGCATAGGTGGATTTGCCAGCCATGTTAGGCCCTGTAATCAGCAGCAAGCGGTTTTGCTCTGTGTCGAGCAGCACATCGTTCGGCACGTAATTGCTGCTGCCAATCAGGTGTTCGACTACAGGATGTCGGCCACCGCTGATCCTGATGACACTGCCCCCATCAACTTGGGGCTTCACGAATCCATGAGATATGCTCAGTTCAGCAAAGCAGGCTACTACGTCTACCTCTGCCACTATCCTTGCGGCCTGCTGCACCTGATCAACATGCGAGGCCACCTGTTCGCACACTCTGCAAAACGCCTCGTACTCTAGAGCGTACAGCCTCTCTTCCGCGTTAAGCACCTTGTCTTCGTACTGCTTTAGTTCGGGAGTGATGTAGCGTTCGGAATTGACCAGTGTCTGCTTCCTTGTGTAGTCATCCGGAACCAGATTCTTGTTTGGATTGGTGATCTCTATGTAATAGCCAAACACCCGGTTGTATCCTATCTTGAGATTCTTTATACCGGTTCTCTCACGCTCTTTGCTCTCCAAAGCTGCTATCCACTGCTTGCCCGAACGTGCAATGTTGCGCAGCTCATCGATGTCCGTATCGTATCCATCCCTGATCACACCGCCTTCTCTTGCATTCTGCGGTGGCTCGTCGCATATTGCTTTGCGCACAATGCTGCATACGGCGGTAAGATCGGGCATGTTGCGCGCAAGTGAATGCAGGTGCGAGCAGTCTGCTCCCTGCAACACACCTGCCAAAGTCGGCAGTTGCTCGAGGCTTGACGCAAGTGAAACAAGTTCACGCGCACCAGCTGTGCCCGACGATACTCGAGACGCCAGGCGTTCGATGTCCTTGATCTTTTTCAGTGTCTCTCGCACTTCCTGGCGCATCAGCGTCGACGTTGTCATATCTTCGACCGCATCGAGCCTCGCGCCAATCTGCTCCGCGTCGTTCAAAGGCTCGTCGAGCAGCCGCCGGATATGTCTTGCACCCATCGAGGTCTTTGTGTCATCTATCACGCCCAAGAGGCTACCTTCTACCGAGCCATCCGACATGCGTCGCACCAGTTCTAGATTCCTGCGTGTATCCAGGTCAATTGCAAGGCCTGTGCCGGGGTGTCTAGTATGGAAACGGCGCATCTGCCGCTTGGCGCCTTTGTGAGTCGAGTCTACATAGTCGAGCAGTGCAGCAGCGGCAACCTGCACGCCAGGAAGATGTTCGCATCCAAAACCGTGTAGAGAGCGTACTGCAAAATGCTCCAACAGAGCATCACGCGCTTCACTAGTTCCAGGAGTGTAATCGAGCGTCTCGTGCACAGGTACGTACATACCGATTCTGTCCGAGAGCCTCTCAGCCATACACTCATCTAGCAAGCACTCTCGCACGCCGAATTTGCCTATGTCCTCAACCACGGCATCTTCGGCTCTCTCCATCACGTACTGCGAAGCGAAGAACTCTCCTGTCGACACATCAGCAAACGCTGCACATACTTTCTTGTCTTCACTCAGAACAACGCACGCCAAGAAGTTGTTCTGCCGTTCATCCAGCATGTTCTCTTCCGTAAGAGTGCCAGGTGTCACAACACGCACTACTTCTCGGCTCACAATGCCTTTTGCGTGGCGTGGATCTTCTACCTGTTCGCAGATCGCAACCTTATGCCCTCGTGACACCAGTTTCGCGATATATGAATCGGCCGCATGATACGGCACACCGCACATAGGTGCACGTTTGCCGTCACCGGCATCCCGAGATGTCAACACAATCCCGAGTGCCTCAGACGCTATCTCCGCATCTGCGAAGAACATCTCGTAGAAATCTCCCAGACGAAAAAATAATATGCTGTCTTTGTGCTCACGTTTGACGCGAGCGTATTGTTGCAGCATAGGAGTGGTGCGCGTCAAGTGTGATGCCTCCCATTCGGTTGGAACAAGGTCATCTAGCAAGCTCGCCTCTTAGCGTCCAGGTGCCTGCCCCGGTGATATTCACGTGCTGCACACTCCCGACTTCGGCGCGCCCAACGAAGTTGACCATCTTGTTCGTCGTGGTGCGGCCTGAGTACTTGGCCGGATCTCTCTCGCTGGGCCCCTCCACAAGCACCTCGACCTGCTGGCCCACCATTTGCCTATTCTTTTGCCATGTTATCGAGTTCTGCACTTTGATGAGTTCTTGAATTCGTTGCTTCTTCACGTGCTCAGGCACCTGGCAATCCATGCCTGCGGCACGGGTGTTTGACCTCGGTGAGTATATGAAGGTAAAAGCGGCATCGAACCCGACGCGTCTTACAAGATCAAGTGTGTCATCGAAATCCTGATCTGTCTCCCCGGGGAATCCCACAATCAGGTCGGTTGTTACACTACTTCCGGGCAATCTGTCCTTGATCCTGTCTACGAGCTCAAGATAGTGCTCGCGTGTGTATCGCCTGTTCATAAGCTTAAGAATCCTGTTGCTTCCTGATTGCACCGGCAAGTGGAAGTGATCGCACACCTTGTTCAGTTCACCTATTATCTCAATCATCTTGTAAGAGAAGTCTTTTGGATGTGAAGTCATGTAACGGATGCGCAGAATCCCATCGACTAGGCTAACCTCTCGCAACAAATCCGCAAAATCGAAGTCGTTGTTCAGATCTTGACCGTAAGCATTAACGTTCTGTCCGAGCAGCACGATCTCTTTCTTTCCTTGCTGTTCAGCCTGCCTAACTTCTGAGATTATGTCTGCTACCCTTCTCGATCTCTGCCGCCCCCTTACGTAAGGCACCACACAATAGCTGCAGTAGTTGTCACAACCGTACATCACGGTCACAAATGCGCCTATCGTCTGAGACCGCAAGCTGGGCAGACCCTCAACAATCTCGCCCTCGCAATCCCAGACCCGAAACACGCCAGACCTTTCCCGCAATACAGTACGCACAGCGTCGCCAATTGTGTGTATGTTATGCGTTCCTAGCACTACGTCAATCTGTGGAAGTGCAGACCGGAGTCTCTCCAGTGCACCTTCTTGCTGCGGCATGCAGCCCACTATCGCTATGACCATGTCCGGGTCGTGTCTTTTCTTGTATCTAAGCAGTTCGTTTGCCTTGCCAAGCAGTTTGCGCTCTGCGTTTTCTCGTACACAGCACGTGTTCATAACGATGATATCCGCCTGTTCGCCCGGTTCTGCAGGCGCAAATCCTGCCTCTACCAGGAGGCCGGCCATTGTCTCTGAGTCTCTGACGTTCATCTGGCATCCGTACGTGATTATCTCAAACCGCTTCATACAGCATCCTTTCCGACGCACCTGTTCGTTACTACATTTTACCCTTGAACCGTGATACAGGGAATAGCCGCAAACCAAAGAGCCTGCCTCTTAACCGCTGAGGCAGGCTCCGCGTGCTGATGTATCCAAAAACGGTTGCGCGCCGAGCATCCGGCGTTCGGGCTACCTGGTAGTACGCGTAGTGCCGCCTCCGCCGGTACCGGTCGTACTCTGGACGGGCCCAGGAATCTGTCCTCCTGCTAGACTGTTCTCAGCAAGAGCTATCATCCTGCGAACCATGTGACCGCCAACCGCTCCGTTTAGCCTTGAGGGCACATCGCCGAGATATCCCTGGTAGTTACTGATTCCGAGCTCGGAGGCAACCTGTTGCTTGAACTGATCCATCGCCTGCCGGGCCTGCGGATTCAGAATCTGGTTTGACCTTTGTCCTTCAGCCATCTGTATTCACCTCCGTTCACATTGTGTCCAGCACTGCGCATCTCACATTCGCGGTAGTTTCTGGACTGCTCCTTTCCCTGCATGGTACACCATCTCAGTGTTACAGGGGGTCAGCCATCCGTCCTCATATCGGTGCATTCATGCACGGCCGATTTGTCAACAGTATTTTCTGCTATATGTATCTATACATTCTCTCCGTCCATCGAGTTGCCGTCCGCTAATCTTCTTGGTATAGTCCATTTCAGGTGATGTAAATGCGTCGACCGTATTTTGACCCAATATGGAAAAAGGTCGGTCAAGCAATAGGCGATTACGACCTCATAAACGACGGAGATTGCATAGCGATCGGCCTCTCAGGCGGGAAGGATAGCATGGTGCTCACCTGGGTCTTGTCCACGCTGCAGAAGATTGCGCCTGTCAAGTTTGCGCTCGAGGCTGTGAGCATCGACCTGGGCTGGGGAGACGATCTCAGCGGGGTGGGCACCCACTGTGAGAGTCTGGGAATACGTCACACGGTGAAGCGGACCACGATCGGCCCGATAGCGTTCAAACACAAATCTTCGCAAAGTGCGTGTGCACTGTGCGCTCACCTAAGGCGCGGGGCCTTAAACGATACTGCGCATGAACTTGGATGCAACAAGGTGGCGCTTGCACATCACTTGGATGATGCCATAGAGACGCTGCTGATGAGTATGCTTTACGAAGGCCGCATCTATTGCTTCCACCCCAAGACATACCTTGACGAATCCAAGATCACGGTCATAAGGCCACTCGTCTACACAGAGGAGGTCAGCGTTGCGGCAGCCTGTCGTGAACTCGGTTTCCCTGCCGTAAGCAACTCTTGCCCTGCTGAAGGCAAGACATCCCGAAGCGAAGCCAAACGCATGCTACAGCACCTAGCAGCCGTTGTGCCGAACGTGCGAGGCCAGCTCCGAAGTTGTCTGCAGCACTTTTGGAAAGACGCATGACGCTATGGAATCAGAAAGGAGATCGGCGCTTTCGCGCTCTTCTCGAACTGGCGAGCGCGAGTTCACCGTTGATGCGCTGCACTTCCTGCTGCAGCCGCGCAATTGTGGTCAGCATCTTATCTCTGTCTTCACCCAACTTTTGCTCTAGCTTCTGGATATCAGATTCCAACTTCTCTATGCGTAGTAGCAACATCTCAACTGCGTCGGATTGCTCGGTATCTTCCAAGTCCTGTGCCGCGCTAAGCGCTAGGCGTGTGCTTATCTGCTGCTTGTCTAGTCCTTCCAGGTAAAGAGGCGTTATTACTTTCGCCTTAGCGAACGTCTCGATGCTCACGTACCTTGATGAAGCTTCAGGCTCCTCATCTCGCCATCCGATCTCCTCGCCGAACGTCTTGAGCAGACGTCTAAGCATCGGTGGCTCCAAACCGAGCTCAGAACACGCTTCTTCAAACGAATAACCCTCACGCACTGAATCTTGCACCCTAATACCTCCCAAACACTATCAGCGCTCGTCGCCTTCGTAGACGCAAACCGACCCACGACCTCTCTGCTTCGCTCGAAGCAGTGCAAGCCCTGATTTCATAAGCAGATCCTGAGCGCTAATTGCGTCCTCAGGAAAACCGGCAAGCCCCGCCGACAGAGTTATGTGAAGTGGTTTCCGCTCAGACTCACCGGACTCAGCCACCGCAGCGCCAAAATCTGTACTTCTGACTTGCGCAATAATCTTGCTGAGGTGTTCGCTGGCATCATGCGCGCTAACCCCAGGCATGATTACCGCTATCTCATCACCCTGATGGCGGCACACATATAGGGAATCGGCAGCTCTCTTAATCACTATCAGGGCGAGTTCGCGAATCACATGGTCGCCCACAGACGGGCCGTACTCCTCGTTGACAAGCCTGAAGTCATCAATGTCTAAGAGGCCTAGCCATACGCACCGCCCAAAATGCTTAGCAATACTCACTTGAAATGCAAGTTGCTCCAACATGTACGTTCGATCGTACAGGCCGGACACAGGGTCCACTGTGCCGAGTATCTTTCTGGCGTGGTAATCTCCGCCCACACGCACCATGCCTTCTTCGTAGAGCGTTACTCTGTTCTTACCTCGCATCTTCGAGTGGTATACTGCATCATCCGCCCTGTCCAGTACTTCTTCGGGAGACTTACCATCTTCGGGATACGATGCTATCCCAATGCTTACCGTTATCTTACCTGCAGGCTGCGTAGTGCTCAGCGCAATTGCTGCGGATCCAATTGCATTTCTAAATCGTTCGGCGGCAAGTCGCGCGCCCTTCTTATCCTGCCCGTGAAGCAACACGGCGAATTCGTCTCCGCCCAGTCTGGTAACGTAATCGTCTGAACGCGCATTCTTGCGCAAAATGTCTGACACTTCCTGTAACACCCGGTTCCCGGCACGATGCCCGTGCACGTTGTTCACCTGCTTGAAGTCGTCAAGCTCTACTAGGATAACCGAAAACGGCTCAGTGCTTTTTCTCTTGGTACCGAGCGCCTCGGCAAGAGCCCGGTAATTATGCACTCCGGTGAGTTCATCGGTGCGAGACATCTTCGCAAGCCTCTCCCTGCAAAGAAGCGCGCCGTGCAACGTGGCCAGCGCCTCTGCATGCTCTATCGCCTGGTCTGTGAGCACGCTTGAGTCGTGTCCCCAAAGAAGCAGCGCACCCTCAAGCTCACCGCAAAACAGCACCGGCAGAACCGCATACAGCGCGTGCTCAGGCACGCCATACACCCCGGAGTCGGAGTGGCTCGACCTATCGCGCAGAACGTATCTTCTAAACTCTGCGAGAGAGATGCTGGCAGAACCACCGCTAATTCGAAATGCGCTTGCTTCTACCGGCTGGCGTGCAGCCACAGCTCGGCCGACAAAAGAGCCATCTTGCTGCGCAAGCAGAAGACATGCACCTCCCGGCCTTACAGGCTCCGCCGCAAGGCTGAGCAGAAGCTGAGTGGTGCTGCTATACTCATCACTTGAAGATACAGCCATGCCAGCCGTCTTGAGTCCGAAATAGAGATAGGTCACATCAGTGCTAAGGCTTCTAGCACTCTTTCCCGAAAACTGCATATTATCAGCATCCCTGTACGGTAAAACTGGATGCAGCAAGCCTCTATTCCGAGTATGCATTCGTTAAACCTTGTCCGTATCCTGCTCACTCAATTACAGGATTTGTCATTCCTATCGTGCCAGCATATTGAAGAACGGCCCGCGGAGGCCGTTCTTCAATGTGCAAAAATCAGGCTCTGCCCTTATGCTGATCTAGCGCTATGACAGTTCCGTCCCTTGTGTGCGGTCTTCTCTGTCTACTACGTGTCATTCTGGCTCTGAGTTCTGCCTCAAGTATGCCCATGAGTATCCTGCGCCCGAGCCTAAGATCTTCAACTCTCTGCTCGAGTTGCCGCACCCTTTGTTCTAGCATTGGCACCTTAGAAACGTCACGCGTATCTTGCTGCATCGACATACCCCCAAGGTCATGCAGCACTAGTATATCGTGTAGCGGATGTGCTTATGCTCCTGCACGCCGCACACTATCTGCGGCAGACTTGAGTTCTTCTACGTGGTGGTAATTGAGTCTGACCTGACCCAGTTCACCCAGATGAGCATAAGCACATCCATGACAGTCAGAACCCCCTGTGATAAGAAGCGAATAGCGCAACGCGAGCTCGCAAAGCAGTCTCTCGGTAGCCCCATCGTGAGCAGGGTGATAGACTTCTATGCCCATCAATCCCGCATGCTTTAGTCCGGAGATGCTGTCTATGACACCCGAAAGACCCGGGTGCGCTAACACCGGCACTCCCCCCGCTTTGCGAACGGCGCATATGGCCTGTCTAGGGCTCAATTTATAGCGTTCCACGTAAGCCGGCTTTCCTACATCTAGGTACTGACTGAAAGCCTCGGACACATCTCGAACGTGACCTGTCTCCACAAGCGTCCGCGCAACGTGTGGCCTGCCTGGAGCAGACCCTCCGGCAATGCGTAGAACATGTTCAGGCACTATGTCAACACCGAGTTCGACCAGTCGTTTAACCATCTCGTGCAACCTCTCGTACCTTGACTGCCTAAGACGGTTCAGAAGCGAGCAAAACTCAGGGTCGGAACTGCGCGTATAGTAACCGAGTACATGCACTTCCGCCCCGGGCAAATACGCGCTTATCTCCACCCCTGGCACTATCTCTACGCTGCCATCAGCTGAGGCGCGCTGTGCCTCAGCAACGCCCTCAGTCGTATCGTGATCGCATATCCCGAGTGCTGACAACCCGAGTCGTCCGGCCAGCTCAACAACTTGCCGGGGAGTATATGTACCATCAGACGCAGTCGTATGCACATGCAGATCAGCTTGCTTCATATGCCCAAAGTGTTATCCCGCAACATGTCTTATAATCCTTAGGAAGTTCTGCCCCAAGATCTTGCCCACTGTCTCTTCAGAATAGCCCGCCCTAAGCAACGCTTCGGTCACGGCGGGCGCACAAGTCACATCCTCAAGTCCTCTTGGCGTTGCGCCTATTCCGTCATAGTCTGAGCCAAGACCCACGTGGTCATCGCCGACGAGCGCACATATGTGCTCAACGTGCCGCAGAACGGCTGCTATGTCAGCATCTGCACCGTCTTCAGTGACGAAGTTCGGGGCATAGTTCATTCCCATGACCCCGCCGTTTTTGGCAAGCGCCCTTATCTGCTCGTCTGTTAGGTTGCGTTTATGGTCACATATCGTCTTGGAGTTAGAATGCGATGCGATTATCGGATGCCGCGACACCTCAAGCACGTCCCAAAAGCCCTTCTCGGATAGATGAGATACGTCAACGATGATGCCGCAGTTGTTCATTTCCTTGACCACCTCGACGCCGAAGTTGGTCAGTCCGCCACCGGTTCGCTCCTCCCCGACACCGTCCGCGATCATATTCCTCTCATTCCAAGTAAGGCCGATTGCCATCACACCGAGTCGTTTCATGATCCGCACGTTGGATACATCAGTGTCCAGGCATTCGCCGCCTTCCATCGCAAGCACGGCAGCCACTTTACCGGCCTGAAATGCTGTCACTATGTCTTCGTAGTTTCGCGCGTGCATCGCATCAGCAGCCGCTTGCTCAATCTCGCGATGAAAGCAATCGATGAGCTGGCAGGCGCGTTTCAGTCCTCGGTCGGGCTTATAGTGAGCTTCTATGTAGCATGCAAAGAACTGACAATTGACTCCTCCCGCCTTCAACCGTGGGATGTCTAGATGACCCTGATCAGAACGTTCTGCCAAAGATCGCTTGCCCGCCGCACACGCCAGCAGAGTATCACAATGCGTATCTACCACCAGAGAGCGAGCATGGAGCGTGTTAGCCTGTTCAGACACTGTGCAACTCAAGATGAGTCCCTCCTCTTTCTTATACGCATGATAGTTCAATTAAACAAAAATGGCCCGTATCCTACGGGCCCGAGATGCGGTGGCAAACTTCTCCCATCCAAAGAGAGGCAAGCTACCTCGGTGTTATGATAAGTTTAATGGCGGTTCTCTCTTCGCCGTCAATCTGAATGTCCACAAACGCAGGGATGCACACCAGATCTATGCCGGACGGGGCCACAAATCCTCGAGCTATGGCCACCGCCTTCACCGCCTGGTTGATTGCGCCAGCCCCGATGGCCTGAATCTCGGCAGAGCCTCTCTCCCGGATAACCCCTGCCAACGCGCCGGCAACTGCATTGGGACTTGACTTTGACGATACTTTGAGCACTTCCACGGTGGGTGTTCCCCCCTGTACATTATATACTTGCACAAATCGTGCCCCTGGTTGGATAGCTTACCAATTCTAATAATACCCCGATGAGACCTTTGTTGTCCATAAGTTATTTGGGGAGAGTTTCCAGATACACCTACTCTCGAGTGTTTTCGAGATGGGAAAAACTGTTTATGGACACACAGCGACCCGAATCTGGGTCAATTTCCAGAAGAACCGCATCAAAGCGCCATGGCCCTGAAGCCACCTCGAAGCGCGCTGGCATCTGAGTCAGAAACTTCTCAAGAACAATCTGCTTGCGAACACCTATTACGGAATCGTACGGTCCTGTCATACCCGCGTCAGTAATGTAACCGGTACCGCCAGCTAATACGGAGGCATCGGCGGTGCGCACATGCGTGTGCGTACCTATGACGGCGCTGACACGTCCGTCAAGATAATGACCTACGGCGACTTTCTCCGAGGTTGCTTCGGCATGGAAATCCACCAGCACACATTTGGTCTGCTCATAGATGTCAGGCAGTACCGTATCAATGCAGCTAAATGGGTCATCAAGTAGGGCTGTGCTGAATACTCTTCCGCAAGCATTTACGACTCCCAGTTTAAGCCCATCTGCGGTGCTGAGTACGGTATACCCCCGACCCGGAGGCTTGCCGGGATAGTTGAGCGGTCTTACTATGCGGTCTGTATCGTCAATGAACTCAAATATCTCCTTCTTATCCCATACGTGATTGCCCATGGTTAGAAGGTCTATTCCGCACGACAGCAGGTCATCCGCAATGTCAAATGTGATACCAACTCCACCCGCCGCATTCTCGCCGTTGGCTACTACCAAATCGACGTGCTGTCTGTACTTTGGAAGGCAAGATTTCACGGCCGCGCGGCCAGGCCTGCCGACTATATCCCCAATGAACAACACTTTCATGAAACGTGCTTCCTTTCCGGCAAAAAAGCGGAGGGCATAACCCCTCCGCGCGAGTACTTGCGCGTACTACTTATTATACACAAGAACTCTGCCTTCTTCCCTAAATGCTACCAGATTCTTCTGCTGCTCGGAATGACGCAGGTTGTCAAGCATCTCCTCGATCATTTCCTCCTGGAATGCTGGATCTTCATCTCCCCACGCCTCACCGTGCTCAGACACCAGTTCGCCTGGAAATAGCTCTTTGACGATCTCTGTTACCAACCATATCTCTTCTCTCGTAAGAGTGGCAACATCTCTTCGCATCTGGATCACACTGATCTCATCATAGACTTCGGTTTCTACGTCAAGGATTGCGGGTTTCCTCGACTCGAGAGCAAGGTACGCGTCAAGACTTGTCACTATCCTGCGCTCGGTATCTTCTACCCTACACTCGGGAAGTCGTTTGGCGATCATCAGCGCAAACCTGAGAGCCTGATCTATGTGGTCATACTGTAAGCTCACAATCTCAGGATACCTGACCAAAACCGAGATTAGCAGGCCCACGCTCGGTGAGCTATGCTCGTTTGAGTTGCCGGGCACTTGCATCTCTCCTCCCCTTGACGCTAGATGTCTTCGCCTACAATCAAGCAATTCCTTCAGCAGCACAGACATCATATGACCGCTTCGAGAGTCGGTTGTCTCTCGCATAGATCACTTCGCGTACTCTACCGCCCTTGTCTCCCGAATCACCGTAACTCTTATCTGACCCGGGTACTCAAGTTCGGCTTCCACTCTCTTGACGATGTCCCTCGCAAGCTTCACAGCCGCCAGATCGTCTATCCTGTCAGGTTTGACCATTATCCTGACTTCGCGACCGGCCTGAATAGCATACGATTTGTCCACGCCTTCGAACGATTCGGCAATCTGTTCGAGTTTCTCGAGACGCTTGATGTAAGCCTCAAGAGTCTCTCTCCTCGCACCGGGTCGCGCCGCAGAAACTGCGTCTGCAGCCGCCACAAGCACTGCTTCTACCGACTTATACTCGGTATCCCCGTGATGCGATTCCAGAGCCGCAATGACGTCGTTTGACTCGCGATACTTGCGCAAGATACTGGCGCCAATCGCGACGTGCGAACCCTCTACCTCATGGTCTGATGCCTTGCCTATATCGTGGAGCAATCCGGCTCGCTTGGCCAGCGTGACATCCACGCCAAGTTCTGAAGCCATGTTGCCCGCCAGATAAGCGACTTCCATCGAATGCTTGAGCACGTTTTGGCCGTAACTAGTTCGGAACGCAAGCCTTCCCAGAAGTTTGATAACCTCAGGATGGATTCCGTGGACACCTGTCTCAAGCGCCGCTCTCTCGCCCTCTTCACGTATCTTGACATCCACTTCTCGCTGGGCCTTTTCCACCATCTCTTCTATCCTAGCAGGATGGATGCGACCATCAGAGACAAGCCTCTCCAGCGCGATGCGCGCAACCTCACGTCTAACCGGGTCAAAGCCCGATAGAATCACAGCCTCAGGCGTGTCGTCTATGATAAGGTCGATACCCGTCATAGTCTCCAGCGCACGGATGTTACGGCCTTCCCGTCCGATAATGCGCCCTTTCATCTCGTCGTTCGGCAGTTCTACCACAGAAACGGTGGATTCTGCCACATGATCTGCTGCGCATCTTTGAATCGCCAGCGATATGATATTCCTTGCACGCTTCTCTGCTTCTTCTTTGGCCTCTGCCTCGATCTCCTTGATAAGCGCAGCAGTTTCCTGTCTTATCTCCTGTTCTACTTGGTCCAGCAAGATTTGCTTTGCCTCATCAGAAGAAAGGTTGGATATTCTCTCGAGTTCAGCCGTCTGCTTGGCGTGTATCTCAGCAAGTGACTGGTGCACCTTCTCGGTTTCCTTTTCACGACGCACCAGTTGCTCTTCTCGCCTTTCGAGCGACTCCACCTTACGGTCTAGCGTCTCTTCTTTCTGCACCAATCTGCGCTCGAGTCTCTGTATCTCGGCTCGCCGCTCCCGCGTCTCTCGCTCAAAATCGGTACGAAGCCTGTGCACTTCGTCTTTGGCCTCTAGAACAGCTTCACGCTTTTTGGCTTCAGACTCACGCTTTGCGTCCTGGATAAGCCGCTGCGCCGCTTCCTCAGCTGAAGCGATTCGCGCCTCGGCGATGAATTTCCTGATCAGATATCCCCCAAGTACGCCAATTGCTAAAAACACGCCGCCTACAATGTATGGATTGTCAGTAATTTGCGCTCACCTCCTATCGTCGGGGTCGAATGCTGTTACAAAAAAGCCGAGCCTCAGTGGGACTCGGCTAATTCACGCCTTATGGGCCACTACTCATATGCACAGCATAGCTCGACGCACGCGAGTGGTTTATCTCGTGCAAGACGCTCCACAAACTTGAGTCGATTTCATCTATGCATAAACACCGAAGTGGCACAATCCCACATAATTCTAGACCTGCGGTACTCTTATGTCAAGTTGCCGGGGGTTCGGTGTGCCGGCTGCATCGGGACATCATTCAATCTCGAATTGGGTAAGCCTGAACACCACTGACTTTACCGTTTCCTCTTCAAAACCTCTTTGAGCAAGATGCGCCGCCAGTCTGTACGCCGCCTTTTGGCTCAACACCTTGCGGCGCTTGAGCCAGGCGTTACACGCGCGCTCAGCCCACTTACTCTCTTCTCCCGGTGGCATGACTTCGGATACTAGAGACACCGCAAGGTCGGATTCAATGCCCTTTCTCAGAAGTTCCCTCCTGAGCAACAACGGCCCGCACGGACGCCTGTCGAGTATAACGCTTAACCATTCAAGTCCAAAACTCCTGTCATCAATGTAACCCATTGACTCAAGCCTTGCGAGTGCGTCATCTACGGCAGGGCGCTCATACCCTTGTCTTAAGAGCCGAGTCGCTATTTCTGCCCTTGAGAGCGCTCTCCTGGCGATCATCTGCAGCGCACTCTCGACAGCCGTCCGCCTCTGTACGTCTTCCGAAGCCGACCTATTGCGCTTCACCAGAATCGTCAGCTCCAGACGGTTTTACGACGCCCGAGAGAACCTGCTGGCGCACTTGAGCCTCTATCTGCTGGGCAATTTCCGGATTGTTCTTAAGGTACTCGCGGACGTTTTCACGCCCCTGCCCGAGTCGCTGGTCACCGTACGAATACCAGGTTCCTAGCTTGGTTATTATACCCAAGTCTGTCCCAATATCCAGTATGGATCCAAGTTTGGATATACCCTCGCCATGTATCAGGTCGAACTCCGCCTGCTTGAACGGAGGAGCCACTTTGTTCTTGACCACTTTGACTCTTGTTCTGCTACCGAACACGTCTGTGCCCTGTTTAAGCGTTTCAGCCTTGCGCACATCCATTCTGACCGACGCATAGAATTTGAGCGCGCGGCCTCCCGGTGTTACCTCAGGATTACCGAACATAATTCCGACTTTCTCGCGAATCTGGTTCAAGAATACACAGCATGTCTTAGACTTTGAGATCGCACCTGTGAGCTTTCTAAGCGCCTGCGACATGAGCCTCGCCTGCAGTCCCACGTGCGAGTCCCCCATCTCGCCTTCGATTTCTGCTCGTGGCACCAGTGCCGCAACTGAATCAACTACAATGATGTCTATAGCACCGCTCCTAACCAGTGCTTCTGCAATCTCAAGCGCCTGTTCGCCCGTATCAGGTTGAGACACCAACAGGTTGTCGAGGTTGACACCGATCCTCTCAGCATACGACGCATCGAGCGCATGCTCAGCATCTATAAACGCCGCTATCCCGCCCAGTTTTTGCGCCTCGGCGATAATGTGCAGCGCTATACTCGTCTTACCCGAACCCTCAGCACCGTATATCTCGATAACCCGCCCTCTTGGTACACCGCCGACACCGAGCGCTATGTCAAGCGCAAGGCAGCCCGTCGGGATCACGGGAACACTCACCTTAGCAGAGTCAGAACCGAGTCTCATTATCGAGCCCTTGCCGAACTGCTTTTCAATTTGCGAAAGTGCCATATCGAGCGCCTTATCCTTTTCCAAACCCGCCTCTCCTCCCCAAAACCACCAGCTTCTGGAAGACATACACCAAATTATACCACAAGCGATACTGGCTATCCATTGAGCGGAAACCTCTCGAGAACCGTGTACACCGCTCCCGAAGGTCGCAACTCGCTCTTCATGAGGCAAAACTCACGCACGCTGAAGTAGCCGAACTCACACTGCGACTCGGCTGCTAGCAACACATCGGCATACGTGCGTTTTGCCCGAGCGAGCGTAATATGTGGCGAAAACGGTTTGCCGTCCCTCGGAAATCCGAGGCGCGTGAGTTCCGAATCAACACACGCGGCGAGCCGAGATAGTTCAACACTTCCCGAGTCTAAACCGGCCCATACTACGCGCGCCGCCTGCGCACGCGGAAAGCCCCCTACTCCGGATAGCCTGACTCCAAACGACGGTCGATTTGTGCAGCGCCTGAGCGCTTCACACACTTGCACTCTCATCTCCGGTCTCGTCTCACCCAAGAACTTGAGAGTGATGTGCAGATTCTCCGGTTTCACCCATGAAACGCCCGGTCCCAGGCTGCACAGCGTTTGCTTCATCGCATGAAGTCGTTGCTTCACCTCATCAGGCAGCATGCACGCAACAAACAATCTCATAGGGCAACACCTGTTCGCCTCTCACTTCTGCAACACACGCTAGTTCTCCTTCAACACTTCACCCAAATGCAGCCATGTGTGCGTCAAAGCCTGCTGCGCCGCCCTCCACTTGATGTCTTTTCGGGGAGGCCGAGCGCTTAGCCGATGCGCCTGCTCTGTTGAAGGTGTCACTATAGATATGTATACAGTGCCCACGGGCTTTTCCGTAGTTCCGCCTCCGGGCCCAGCAATTCCACTTATGGAAACTCCAACGTCAGCTCCGAAGCAGATGCGCACACCTTTGGCCATGCTAAGCACACACTGCTCGCTCACCGCGCCGTGTAGTTCGACAATCCTCGGCTCGACGCCCAAAAGATCGTACTTCGCCTGATTAGAGTACGCAATTATGCCTCCCAAAAAGTACTCACTGGAGCCGGGAACGTTCGTCAGCCTGTCGCCGAGCAGTCCTCCAGTGCACGACTCCGCAACCGCAACGCTCCATCCCAGACGCTTGAGCCTTTCACCAAGCGCTTCTTCAAGACTCGTATCGTCATATCCAAACACATGGTCGCCGAGTCGGCCCTTGAGTCTGGCTATCACTTCGTCAACTCTGGCCACAGCCTCCTCTATAGAAGCCGCCTTGCAGGTAACACGGAGTTCGACTTGTCCAAGCGCCGCGTACGGCGCAACTGTAGGGTTAATCGAGCTCCCGATAATATCGCTCACCATCGCCTCAACCGCCGATTCACCAAGACCACAGATCCTGACGCTCTTAGAATGTATTATCTCTCTTCCAGCAAGTCCCTTGGCCGTAAGGTAAGGTATGACCTGTTCAGTGAACATGGGGATCATCTCGCGCGGAGGTCCTGGTAGCAGAAAGAACACGTGAGAATCATGCTCAAGCACAAGCCCAGGTGCAGTCCCTAAAGGATTGCTCAGCACTGTGCTGCCTTCAATCACTAGCGCTTGTCTCTTGTTGTTATCTGTTACCTCCCTACCGGAGCGCACGAAGTAGCCCGAGATTTCTTGCCATATACCTTCATCAAACAGCAGTTTCCTCCCGGTTGCACGCGCAAGAGCTTCTTTGGTTATGTCGTCCATGGTCGGGCCCAGCCCGCCAGTTACCACTACAATACCTGAGCGCTGCATCGCCAGCGCGAAGGCGCGCTCAAGCCTAGCGAGGTTATCTCCGACAACAGTATGGTAGTAGAGGTCGGCTCCAAGCCGAGCCAGTTCGAGAGAGATGTGCCTCGCGTTGGTGTTGTGAATCTGACCGAGCAAGATCTCTGTGCCTACGCATATTATTTCCGCTTTCGTGTTGCGCACCTCCTGTCCGAGACTAATTCGCGGACAGCAAGCGCGTTCCTCTTCCCAACACCGTTATCTCAGTCCTCGCAAAGACACTGTCTTTGGCGTTCTTAAGCGTAGCTCACCGACCTTACGAGTCTTCTTATGCGGGGTAGTGCGCATCGCTTCGCGCAGTTCATCTCCCGAGAGCCGTTCCTGGCTTAAGAGTGTCTCAGAGATGTGTAGCATTGCATCATGCAGATGGCCGAGAATCGCTCGCACACGCTCTTCTTGCCGATCAAGTATTCCCCCGACTGCGCGCGCTAGCGTCCTCGGCCCTATGGTGTCGGTGTCCACGATCCCGATTGCAGACATACCCGAAAACACCATCTTCTTCGCAAGCGAAAGAGCGCGGTCGAAGTCACCGGCCGACCCTGTGCTCCTTGAACCAAGATGGGTCTCTTCTGCGACTGCACCTGCAAGAAGCACCGCTATCTCTTCTTCGAGTTGCTCTCTTGAATACAAATAAGAATCGTCTTCTGGTGAATGCCTGACATACCCAAGCGCGTCTCCACGCGGAGATATCATTACCGAGTTCACCGAGCCCGGGTTGATGCTTTCTCTAACAAGCGCGTGCCCCGTTTCGTGAATAGCAACCCGTTTCAAGTCGGACAGTTTGGGCCGACGGTCAAGTTTCTCTCCCATTATCACTTTGTCTATGGCTTCTTGGAAATGGCAGTTGTCTATCTGCACCTTGGCCTCCCGCATCGCCAAAATCGCGGCTTCGTTTGCCACACTCTCGAGATGTGCGCCCGAGAAGCCAAAGGTCTCTCTCGCGATGACAGTCAAGTCCACATCTGAAGAAAGCGGTTTGTTGGCCGTGTGCAGCCTGAGGATCTCAAGCCGGCCTTCTCTGTCGGGGAGTTCCACTCTCACAAGCCTGTCAAACCTGCCGGGGCGCAGAAGCGCAGGGTCTAGCAGGTCAGAACGATTTGTCGCGCCAATGACCAGAACTCTCACGTCATCGTCAATCGAAAGCCCGTCCATCTCCACCAGAAGCTGGTTTAGGGTCTGGTCGTACTCAAGATGACTCGTGTGAGTGCCCCTCTTACCACCGAGCACCTCCACCTCATCTATGAACACTATCGCGCTCTGCCTGTGTTCAAGTTTGGCGCCCTCTCTCGCCCTCTTGAATAACTCGCGCACACGCTGTGCGCCCACTCCGGCGTACATCTCAATGAACTCGGAGCCCGATGTGGCAAAGAACACGCTATCAGTGTATGTCGCCGCAGCTCTAGCAAGCAGTGTCTTTCCCGTCCCAGGAGGGCCTGTAAGTAAGATCCCCTTAAGCGGCCTTATACCGAGCCCTTTGATTTGGTCGTGGCCTGTCAAGAACTTCAGAGCTTCCATCAGTTCTCGTTTCGCCGAGGTCTGACCGCCTATATCCGAAAACGTCGTAACTCCGCCCGATGAAGATACCACCGACACAAAGCGGCGCTGCACTCCCCGGAGGGCGCCGTTTTGGATCAGCAAGAAGACGAGCCCCCCGATGAACAACAGCGGGAGCAAGTTGACTCCTTTGGTGAGAAGGTACGCAACAACTCCAATAGAAAACCCCATAGCAATATCTCTCAGCAAGTGTCTCTCACCCCTGACCACGCGCCATCCTAGAAATCACTCTGTATAAGTAATGCTGTCCCGAATGCAGCTGTACGTACACAACGTCCGAGTCCACAGAAAGCCTGAACCTCTCCACATCGAGCTCATCTAGCCGCTGCTCAACCGCCTGAAATGCGTCTCGGAATTCGCCGGTGGCCACTGCCTGGTAAAGATCGAGGTGTATGAGGTAAAACGCTTCTTCAAGGTCGGAGCCAGCACTGTCTCTCAGTTTGATGTCGAACCGCCTTGTGCCAACCATCTGCTTGATGCTCTGTTCTATTGATTCATGGACACTCTTGAGATCCCATACCGCATCTAGCGTTATCTCCACGATAATCAAGCCCGATTCTTCTGTTACTTCTGCGTCAAGCACACCTTCTTGCGCCATGAGCATAGCTTCGAGCGGACGCGTTACGGTCTGGTTTTCCAACCACATGCTCCCAAGAAACAAGACGACGAATACGAGCGCTGCCGATACCAGCACGCGCACTACTCGCAGCGTGTTCTTGTTCATCTTTGGCACACTGACGCCTCCCCAACAGAATCAAAGCAGATGCGCAAAAGTGTTTACATAAGTATAGCACAAGCGCCATTGATGCTGCTAGGGCGGCATTTATGGGGCTATCTGGAAGCACTCCCGGTAGCATGGAAATCATGCTCTTCTACTGATTCAAGCACCACATCCACAATGTCGCCTATTGCGAGTGACTGACCTGTCCATGCAAGCCTTGTGACGCCGTCTATCTCCGGCGCCTGAAATTCTGTCCGACCGGTATATCGAGGATGTGCCACGCTCTCCACCACGAAACGCACGGCTGAGCCAAGTCGCTTCTGGTGCTGCTTGATTGCCACGCGCTGCTGAGCTCTCATCGCTAGATTGAAACGTCGCTCTGCCTCGCATGACTCGACTGCGCGAGGCATGGCTGCAGCGGGTGTGTCATCTTCAGACGAGTACTTGAAAACGCCTGCATGCTCGAACGCTGCCTGTCCGATGAACTCCAAAAGCTCCGCGAAATCTTCGGCTGTTTCTCCTGGGAAACCCACCATGAACGTGCTGCGCAAAGATATGTCGGGTATCCGGCGGCGTATGGCGTCAACCCGCTCGAGCAGACTCACTCGGTCTCCACCTCTTCCCATGAGCCTTAACACCCTGTGCGAGGCATGCTGCACAGGGATGTCTGCGTAGCGCAGCACTTTGTCCGAAGCCGTAAGTGCGTCTAGTAGCACCCCAGTCCTCGCAGGGTGCGCGTACATGAGCCTTATCCACTCGATTCCGCGAATGCTCGCTAGTCGCGCGACGAGTTCGGGCAACAGGTAGGAGCCGTGCATATCAAGTCCGTAGCGCGTAGGATCTTGTGCAACCACAATCAGCTCTTTTACGCCCAGTTCGGACAGTGCGTGCGCCTCATCGACCAGAAGGTGCATACTCCTGCTTATCATAGGCCCACGTATGAGAGGTATGGCGCAGTAACTGCACCTGTTGTCACAGCCTTCAGATATCTTGATGTAGGCCATGTGTGCAGGAGTGGTGAGGTGCCTGGGCAGTATGCGCTCTTCGCCGTCGCTCTGCTTCGAAACGTACACAGGCCTCTTGCCTGCAACACACGCTTCGGCAAGATCGGCTATGCGGTGGATATCATGCACACCAATAAACGCGTCTATCTCAGGAAATTCGTCCGCGAGCAAGTCTGGGTATCTCTGCACGAGACAGCCTGCAACAATGATGCTCATGTGAGAGCGCTTGTTCTTCCGTCTTATGGCGCGAGCTATCTCCGCTAGAGACTCGCGCTTTGCAGGCTCGATGAAACCGCAAGTGTTTATCACAAGTAGGTCGCACGCAGTCTCATCAGTCGTTAGTTCATAGCCTTCGGCTATCAACGTGCCTATCATGTTCTCAGAATCAACACGGTTCTTGGCGCAACCGAGTGACACAAAACATACGCTCTTTTTCAAAACGCTCGCTCCAAGTGCATAGTCGTCCATGAGAACGATTATAGAGCAACCAAGAGCGGCTGGCAAAACTATCGTGTTGTCCGCTACTCATACCCGTAGTAGCGCAGTATTCCTCGAAATAGCGCTTCTGCTGCTTTCTGTCTCATCTCCGGTGTCTGCAACGCCCTTGCGTCGTGCCAGTTGGTCATGAACCCGATTTCGGCTAGAACCGCAGTCATAGTCGTGTTGCGCAACACATAGAACGTCGCAGTGTGCATACCTCTGTTCTGAAGTGAGGTGCCGCGCACTAGCTCTTCGAGTACCAGCTGTGCAAGTTTCTTTGATTCAGCGTCGCCACTTCGCACAAACGTCATCACGCCAGATACCGCTCGATCTTTCGGATAGGCGTTGTTGTGTATGCTCACAAACAGATCTGCGCCTGATGCGTTGACAATGTGAGTGCGAGCCCTGAGTTGACCGGCTGACGGATCCCACGGCAGCTTAGGTTCCACATCGCGTGTGCGAGTCATGACAACCTCAGCACCTGCAGCATGCAGCAGATCTCTCAGTATAAGCCCTATGGCGAGCACGTTGTGCGACTCGTATGAACCATCCACACCTATCGCACCTGGATTTGGCCCGCCGTGACCAGGATCGACTGCGATCTTCTTACCGGCAAGAGGCAGCCTCTCTGAACGTGACACAGATGCAACTCTGCCGAGCATAGCCTGAGTGTTTGGGCCCACGATCCCGTCAACCACAAGTCCAGTCGCACGTTGAAATCCAATGACCGCAGACAGAGTCTTGGGCCCGAAAATCCCGTCCAACGGTCCCGGATCGTGACCTTCTCTTTTCAGCGCCTCCTGCAGTTCTCTTACCGCTCCGCCTGAAGAACCCAAGTATAGTAGAGAGTGCTGTGCCATCGCTGTACTAAAGGGTAGTACGAGGGTTAGGAGCAAACTCAAGATGAGCAGACTGCATATTCTGACACGTTGTCTCATGTGCGTGACCCCCCTTTACGCCCGTAAGCGGACAGGCTAATTATAGGTGGGAGTATCAAAGTGGGTCACTACCAGTATGTGCTCATACTGGCAAAGCTGGCAGGTTTATGCGCACCGACCATTTTGGGGGTACTGCATTCTCTAAGTAACAGCCAGATACCATCATGTGGTACCTATCTATACGAGTCTACCACCTCCCAGGCATCTTCTGGCTCAAACCCCAGACGCCAAAGCGCTATTCCGCCAAGCCCCGACCGGAGCGCGAGGTCAGCCTTCTGCTCAAGATTAGTCGTATCCTGAAACCAGACCACGCGCTCGGCTCCATCTTGCGTATACCGGTAACCAGGCTGCTGACTCTGTTCATCAAACTGTATTCGTGCTGCGTGTACCTGGGCTCTTCTAAGCGCTTCCGTCGTGGGCAAGTACAGCGTGGCTCCACCAGGCAGTCGCGCCGGCCAATCATAACCGTAGAATCCTACGCCGAGAATCAGTTTTGGGGCGGGCACACTTCGTAGCACCGTTGACACGCTCTTCTCTACCCATTCCTGAGGTGCAATCGGCCCTGGAGCGGTGAACAACCAGTGCCTGTCAAACGCGTGCAATACAACATAATCTGCATCGGAAGCGAGCGATGCGTAGTCAAACACGCCCCATACATTTTCGGGAAGATCCACAGGGGGAAACACCGATACTCCGATGGATTTGTGCTGCGCACGCATGCTGAGCGCCAAATCGCGGATGAAAGCGCTGAAAGCAGGTTTGGCCTGTTGAGGCATGAGTTCAAAACTGATGTGCACCCCATCGCAACCAATGTCATGCACATACTTGCTTATGCTCTCGACGCTCTGCTTGCGAAGCCACGTATCTGATATCATCTGTACGTTGCCCGTGCCTGGTATCTTCTCGTTGTTTATGACGACGAAAACAGGAGTATCGTTCTCGTGCGCAAATCGCACGACCTCGAGATCGTGGCGTTGCGCTAGTACGCTACCGTCCTGGCCGAGGCTTGCCCAAAACGGCAGCACGGCGTCAACATGGTGTATGTTAGTCACAAGCGATTCGCGTGATGTCCCAGTGGTGGATTCATTCTCGTAGAACCCCAGCACACTCAGGCGACCGTGCGCGAGTGGCTTGAGAAACGGCGCAGGGTTGACGGCTGAGTGAAGGCTTGCCGCAACCACGAGTGCCACCGTTCCAAGCAGCAACCCTGTAGCTTCCGAATCGTACGGCCACGTTGCTTTGGCCAGTATCCTTCGTGTGCTCTTGTACAGGCGCTCGAGTCTGGCCGCTATGCACCTTAAGTCCAGCCCAAATAGCCTCAATTCTTGCCCCCCAACGCCTGCGGTTGTTCCTAGTATCCGGTCGAAGTGCTTTTTTATGCGCCAACAGGAGAGCATCTACCGGGTAGCGAACTAGTGTTCATCTGTCTATGGAGGGTTTGAGAGTGGCTGTAGAATTAGCGCTTCAAGAGTTGCTTACTTCACCTGACACTGCGCCAAACATCTGCCATATAGAAAGCATACCTGCTCAACCGGCCAGGCTCGTTGAGATGCTGCCCGATATTCAGCCTGCGCTGCGCGACGCGCTGCGACAACTTGGCATAACCGAGTTGTACACTCACCAAGCCGAGTCTTGGCACAAGCTAAGAGATGGCCACGATATAGTTGTGGTCACCCCGACGGCATCAGGCAAAACGCTCTGCTACAACCTGCCTGTTCTTGACTCTATTATGAAAAACAACTCCGCGAGGGCGCTTTACGTGTTTCCCACCAAGGCGCTCGCGCAGGATCAGGTGTCAGCACTGCACTCTCTTATCCAGCAGACCGGGCGTGACATAAAGACTTACACATACGATGGAGACACCCCTCAGTCGGCACGCAAGGCGATCAGGCAGGCAGGACACGTCGTGGTCACCAACCCTGATATGCTGCACGCTGCCATCCTACCTCACCACACAAAGTGGGTAAAACTGTTTGAGAACCTGGAATACGTCGTGTTGGATGAGATACACCAGTACAGGGGCGTATTTGGGAGTCATTTCGCAAACGTGCTCCGCAGACTCGAACGAATTACCAAGTTCTACGGCAGAAGTCCGCGGTTCGTGTGCTGTTCTGCCACGATAGCTAATCCGGGTGAACTGGCACGTCTACTCACAGCACGAGACGTACATGTCATCGATCAAAGCGGTGCACCCAAGGTGGCAAAGAAGTTTCTGTTCTACAACCCTCCGGTGGTTAACGCCGAACTCGGGATTCGTCGTTCCAGCCTGCTGGAGGCAAAGAAAGTCGCGGCAAAACTCATGCGAAACGATGTACAGACAATCGTGTTCACCAACTCAAGGGTGAGGACGGAGTTGCTTGTTACGTATCTAAGACAACTGGTGTCCGGCGGTGCGCCAAAAGACCAGAGCGTGCGTGGTTACCGTGGCGGCTATCTTCCGAGAGAGAGGCGTCAGATCGAACGTGACCTGCGTGACGCGAAGATACGTACCGTCGTAGCAACTGATGCGCTTGAACTTGGTATAGATGTCGGCCAGCTTGAAGCGTGCGTGATGTCGGGTTATCCCGGTACCATCGCAAGCACATGGCAGAGGGCAGGTCGCGCCGGTAGACGTGACGGCCAGGCGATTGCGATACTGATAGCGTCGTCAAACGCTCTTGACCAGTACATCATTACGCACCCAGAGTTCTTCTTCGCAAAAAACCCCGAGCACGCACTCGTGAACCCGTCAAACCTGTACATACTACTAAGTCACCTGAAATGTGCTGCGTTCGAACTGCCGTTTGACCAAGACGAACAGTTTGGCGTCGAGAGCACCCAGCAGGTGCTCAACGCGCTTGCAGAGCAGAACATGCTGCATTTCTCGGCTGGCAAGTGGTACTGGAGTGCAGAGCACTTCCCCGCCGAAGACATCAGTCTGCGATCGGCATCATCAGACAACTTCGTTGTGATTGACGAAACGTCGGGCGCGCGTGTTATTGCAGAAGTGGATAGGGTCAGCGCGCCAATGCTCATACATGAAGGCGCTATATATATACACGAAGGCACCCAGTACCATGTTGACCGACTAGAGTATGAAGAGCACAAAGCGTACGTGCACCGAGTCGATGTAGACTATTATACAGACGCAAATCTTGCTGTGGCGTTGCGCGTGCTTCGAGTTTCGAACAGAGATACGCGTGGCGAACTTCACCTCGGCTACGGAGAGGTGCTCACAACGTCTATGGTGACCATGTATAAGAAAGTCAAACTTCACACACACGAAAACATCGGCTCAGGAGAAGTGCACCTGCCTGAAGAGCAGATGCACACGACCGCGTGCTGGCTGGCTCTAGGCGCTCACCTCACACACACGCTTGCGCAAAGCGAGGTGCAATCTGTTGTGGTATCGCTCGCAAACCTCATGCACAGCATAGCGCCCTTGTTTCTCATGTCAGACCCCCGGGATATAAGGGTGGTGCCCGAAGTAAAGGCACCGTTTACCGAAATGCCCACCGTGTATGTGTACGACTCATACCCAGGCGGTATCGGGCTTGCAGAGAAACTGTACGACATCTGCCCGCATGTGCTCAGAACCTGCCTTTCGCACTTAGAAGCGTGCAAGTGCGAAAGCGGATGCCCCTCGTGCATTGGCTCACCTCTTGAAGTGCAGTGCACAAAAGGCAAGAGTCTTACACGTAACCTGCTGGCTCATCTATTGGAGGCGTTCGACCAAAATGGCTGACTCTCTGCTCATCGAAAGGCTCAAGCAGATAATGCGCGAAGCCGAACAGCGTGGACGCGTTTCAGTTCCGCGTCGTGAGCGAGCAGCGGACACACCAGATAACTGGCTGGAACCGCTTATAGAAGTTCTGGGACTAGAGCATCTCGAGACTGATACTGGTGCTGTGTTTATCAGGCGGAAGGCGCTTCCGGCAAGCGCTGTGATAGGCAACGTAAGACTCGATCAGTGTCTTGAAGCACCTGAAGCGTATTCTCTCTTGAACCAGCAAGAACACTCGCACTTTGAGCCTCGAGATGCGTTGTTCCTTGACACCGAGACCACCGGGCTTGCTGGCGGCACCGGCACCCATGTGTTTCTTGTCGGCATCGGCGTATTCCAACATGACGAATTCGTGGTCTCTCAGTTTCTGATGCCCGACCATTGCTATGAGCGCCCCATGCTGGAAGCAGTTGCTTGCCTGGTCCCCAACCACAGATGGATTGTGAGCTACAACGGGAAGAGTTTCGACGTGCCCTTACTTGAGACAAGATACGCTCTGTGCAGATTGGCTTCTCCGTTCGACCAAAGCACTCACTTTGACCTTCTGCATGCGGCCAGAAGACTGTGGCGCAATTGCTGCAACCTGAGCCTGTGTTCGGTTGAGCGAACCCTTCTTGGCTACGAACGTGATGCAGACGTGCCGGGTTACCTGATTCCAAGCCTGTTCTTCGACTACCTGCGAACACGAAACCCGTGTATCCTTCGCCCGGTCCTTGACCACAACACAGATGATATATGCTCGATGGTGGCGCTGCTCGGGCGCATGTGCGCACAGATAAGGCATCCGCTTGAGAGCAGCCGCGGAGCGACCGAACTGCTCAATCTGGGCCGCGTATTTGAGCGGGCCGGAGAGTACAGCCGCTCCGTCGAGTGCTACAGCACTGCACCATCCGCAGTCGGCGATGAATCATCCCGCATGAGTGCGCTCCTCCGGCTTGCATCATTGGAAAAACGCAGAGGCCGTTATAAGGAAGCGCTCGAACTGTGGAATAGGCTTACCGCAGCAAGTGAACACGCCGCACATGCATGGACTGAGATAGCCAAGCATCTTGAGCACCGTGAAAGAGACTACCATACCGCGATAAAAGCATGCGATTCGGCAATATCCGCGCTCACTGCCCAGCCCGCGCTTTCGTGCAATCTGCTTGATGAGCTTTTGCATAGACGAAGACGCCTCCTAGATAAACTCGCCAGACAGCTCAAACCATGTTCTGCACCGGAGGCTCCTGCCCGGTAATACTGCCATTCCAACCAGAATAGGTATCTATGGGCAGGCGTTGCTCCGGGACGACGGGAGGGCTCTTCGGGTGGTGTTCATCTCCAGAACCACACGCGCCAGGATAATGCTGGTGCTGTCTCTAGTCGTAGTGTGTGCCATGGCTCGAGCATGCGTGGGGGTGTTGAGTGCTCGGTATGTGGCGGGCATGCTCAAGCCGGTTTCGCGCGTCGAAACCAGGCAGAACATCGTGGCGCTCACCTTCGACCTCACGTTTGGTGAGTCTTCTGTGGTTGAAATCTTGGATGTGCTTCGGGAGCAGGGTGTGAGGTGCACCTTCTTTGTAGCAGGCCCCTGGGCTGCGGCACATCCTGATCTGGTGAGACGAATCGTTGACGAATCTCACGAACTCGGCTCTCAAGGCTACTGGCACGAGAACCTCACGAGTTCGGCTACGGACAGAATATTCGAGTCTATAACGCGCGCCGATGACATCCTCAAACGCACGGCGGGTATCGAGCCCTCCCTGTTCCGCCCGCCCAACGGTGACTACGATGATAGAGTAATTCGTCTTGCTCTCGAACTCGGATACACCACCGTAACATGGAGTCTCGACTCTTTTGACTGGCGGAGCACGAATGAAGAATACTTAAGAAAAAGAGTGGTCGGCAAGGTTCAAGACGGAGATATAGTGAGGCTACACGCTTCAGATCTCTCAGGCCAAACCTCAAGAGCGCTTGGCCCGATACTGCACGAACTTAGCAAGAAAGGCGTCCAAGTGGTCACCGTCGGTGAACTGCTTCGCATATCACAAGAATGAGCGAGCCTGCCAGTCAGTGCAAACGCTCGTGTGCAGAAAGCAACCTCAGCAGTTCTATTGCCTGATCTCGGGTTTCCCGAAGAGCAACCGTGCTGGCTGCCAATCTCTCCCCGAACGCGTACAGGGCGCTCACCAACGCCACAGGTACAGGCGCCTCGAAAACGCAAAGAGAAACCGCGACATTTCGGAAGTCTGACAGTTGACGGGCGAGTTTGTCCTTCACTGCCGCGCCTACGACTGTCTCCATTCTTACTCTAAGGTCTTTTTCTTGAGCACCGAGACATTCGAGCAGCCTCTTTGCGGCTAACGCCTGTTTTTGCGAGTCACGAAACTGAAGAGCCTTGGCCAAGACCCGGTGTCTTTCTAAGTGCACCAGCAGTCGGTGCGCTGTTTCCATCTCTACAGCCTTACCATACAGAAAGGCGCACGTCTCTGGGTCTGTGTTCTGCTCGTACAACGCCTCAGCAGCGCGTAACGCCTGTTTCGCCTGCTCGGATAGCGATGCGTACCCCGCCAGTTGCGCAGATAGCATCCCTTCTTCAAGGTTTCGCGGGAATCTCACTGCTGCGAATGCACGACGCCCTCCACTTTCAATATGCAGAGTCCAGCCATGCTGCTCCATCACTTGTTCGATTCTGTTTCTGCCACTACTTAACAGCACATCCTGTGCCTGGCATTCGAATCTCAATTCGACGGTTGACCCGCCTTCTGAGAGCCTGGCGGTAAGACTTGCCTGCTCGTTCTGAGCGCAGCTGCGCACGACTGCTACTGCCAGATTCGCAAGAGCTAGTCCAACGGTCTGCTTCCAGACCCGTACGCGAGGAAGATTGTCGTCAACGTGAACTGCAAGCGCCACGCCCGCCTTGGCGGCTACTGCTGCTGCCGCATCCGCAGCTTCTCCAAACACATCATCGAGTCTTGCGTATTCGTATGCTGGTTCGCCCGCCATCTGCATCCTCAACGCCACATCATCAAGAAGAGTGAGTATCCGACGTGCACGTTCGCCGAGTTTCTGGCCGAACGCCGCCCTAGAACCGTGCTTGCCATCACAGATCTCGCCGAACACCTGCTCTATTGAACACAGGTCGTGAACCAAGTCTGCTCGAGGCTCGCGTATCATCCTAGTTACAAGCGTCTCGTGAGCATACACAAGACTCTGCCACACCTCTTCACGAGTAATGCCTATAAGCAGCGGCCTTATAATCTCAACGCCGCTGGTCGCATCGAGCAGAACTTCTCCCAGAGGGATTGATGAAACCGAAACGGGCGCAGCAAGAGCGTCTTGCTTTAGACTCCGCTTGACTTCACGTGCTCGTCGTTCCGCAGCGCACGCATGCTCACCAGCCTCTTTCGCAAGAGTGTCAAGCGCTACCATGTCAGAAGCCAAGTCACGACTTATCTCTTCTATATCAAGTGCAGCCTGGCAGAAAGACTCCAGTTCTGTCTTCAACGCATGCACGCGTTCTCTCAAGAGTCCGCCCAGAGCTGCCATAACCTCATACAGAAGCGTGGCCGCAAGGTCAGGTTGCACGAAGATGACAAGGTCTGCTGCCTTTTCGAGGTTCGATTGCTCGCCTCGGCAAAGCATGACAGCTACGGCATGTGCCAGTACGTGCAGCACCTCACTCAGCCTATCTTTGTCGAGCGCAGCGCTAATGCTCAAAACTGTGCCCAGATCGTCTCGGCTCATGCAACGTTCGAGAGCCTCTCGAAGCACATCCTGCCCGGCTCCTGCCGCTAGCGCTTTGCCGTAGAACTCTCTTGCTTCGTTCCAGTTGTGCTCACTGTCGTGTACTCGCGCTCTGAACAGCAGCACACCCGAATCATTTTGGTGCTCAGGCGTGAGCGCGCCAAACAACGCGAAGGCTCCTTCAGCATCTCCTCGTGACCAAAACTCGTTCATCTTAGACACGATGTCTGCTGAGTGGAGCATCTCAAGGATTTGCGCACCAACGTCATCGGCAAGCGACTCGGCTTTATGAAGCAGCTCGATAACCTGTCTTCCTCTAACTGCGAGCGCACGGCTAATCCGTTCATCCGGGGCTTTGGCTGCCACACTTCGCACACCTGTCTTCCCGCGCGAGAGCAATTCGAGAACCGTTTGTTCGAGCAGTTTTCCCTGCTGCCTATCGAGATCAGAGACTAGATCTGCCTGGCTTAGACGCGTCATGAGTCCACCCATTTCGTGAGGTTTGCACCCCACAGTTTCGGCAACCGCAAGCACTAATCCTCCACCTGAGAACGTTCCAGTTTGGCCGTAAGTCTTGCGAAGTTAGCGCGTAGCAGCCTCCAGAGTGTTCGCCTGGGCACGTACTGCCTGGGCATCAGCTGCGCTCTCGCCAGTTCTTTGTCATCAAGCCACAACCCAATACTGCCTACACTTACGAGCGGGTCACAAGGCGCATTGACGCTTGTGGGAGGTTCGGACACATACACCCGCTCAAGATACTGTATTGGTACCACTGCAGCGAGGTCTGTGTCGCATACTAACGATACTCGGATAGCCATACCGTTTGTCACGCGCACACTACGCACGAGCTCGCCCTGCCTGTAGGCAAGAACCAGTCCATACTGCGAAAAACCGTAGTCGAGCAGCGCTTCGGCATCCTGCCAGCGCGAGTCACTGTGCAGCACCACGCAGATGAGTTTCTGCTCACCTCGCGTCGCCGAAGCTATAAGCGATTTTCCGGCCGCCTGCGTAGTACCCGTCTTAACACCGTCTGCGCCCTCGAAATGCCACAGCAACTGATTTGTGTTCCTAAGGCGTATGACCACGTCTTTGTCCAGCCTGTCGACTTCGGCTTCCATCGTGCTTACGCACGTCGCAAAGTGCGGTATACCCATGGCATATCGTGTTATCTGCGCCAGGTCATATGCCGTCGTCAGGTGTCCGGGCTGAGTATGGCCATGCGGATTCATAAAGCACGTGGAAAGCGTACCTATCTCGGCAGCTTTTTGGTTCATCATAGATGCGAACTCCGGAACGCTCCCACCAACGTGAACGGCAACCGCAGTGGCCGCATCGTTAGCAGACTTGAGCAACGTGGCATACAGAAGATCTTCCATGGTAAAGCGCTGGCCTGGGCGCAAATTAACGGTCTGGCCGGGGATGTAGCAGGAAGCCTCTGTCACAGTGATCACATCGTGCAACGAGCTGTTTTCGAGTGCGACCACCGCGGTCATTATTTTGGTGAGACTCGCCGGATGTCGGAGAGCGTATGCGTTCTTTTCGTACAGCACAGTGCCCGTATGCCAATCCATCAACAGCGCAGAGTCGGCGGTAACACGAAGCGATGACGGCGCGCAGTAAGCCACTCTAGAGTGCAAAGCCATCAATAGCACCAGCAAGCAGAACACAACCTTCGCCTTGCTGTGCACTGGCCGCCCACCCCCAAGCACAATGTCTCAGGGTACTATTATTATTTCGTTGGGTACCGGTTCATACTTTGACGCACGCGTCTACTTCACTCTTGCAACGCGATTACGCTGCTCTTTAGACTCCACATACATTCTTACCAGCGCGGGCCCGTCAAGTCCTAGGTAGTTGCCGTAAAGCCTGATATAGCCCTTATGGTATACGTCTGGAAGCACTCCGTCCGGGTCGCCGTCTTCCACAGTCTGCAGGTATTCAGGTCTTATCCTGATGACGTCGAATACTTGCTTCAGGCTTAGCCCCAGCTCCTCTCTGCGCGCTCGGATAATCGATCCCACTTGCTCTGTCAACACTTGCTCCCTCCACGGCCTCACTGCTCGTGCACAGGCGACAAACCTGCTCTATGTTTCGCTCATCTTGCGCTCACGGATAAATTCGATTCAACAGGCGGGCAAACGGTATCGTTTCCCTGACATGCTCCAACTTCGCTATCCAGGATACTGTCCTCTCTATCCCGAGACCGAACCCTGAATGCGGCACTGAACCGTAGCGTCTGAGGTCGGTGTACCACCTGAACGCCTCCATGGGCAGACCGTGTTCTTCTATGCGTCGGACAAGCAAATCGAGGTCGTCAATCCGTTCTCCGCCGCCTATGATCTCGCCGTATCCTTCCGGAGCCAGCAGATCCGAACCTAGCACCACCTCAGACCTTGAGGGGTCTGGCTTCATGTAGAACGCTTTTATGGCAGCCGGGTACCTTGTAACAAACACGGGGCTATCGAAGTGTGATGCAATTGCAGTCTCGTGCGGGGCACCAAAATCGCTTCCCCACTCGATTTTGTCGTCTGACACCTGATTGATGATGTCTATTGCCTCATCATAAGATATCCTCGGAAACGGAGGCTTGATTTTCTCCAGAGGCGTAATGTCTCTGCCCACAGTCTTCAGCTCGGCCGCCCTTTTCGCAAGCACGCTCTGCACAACGTGCGTGACAAGTTGTTCTTGAATCTGCATATTCTCCTCAAAATCGCAGAACGCAGCTTCCGGCTCGACCATCCAGAACTCAATCAGGTGTCGCCTTGTCTTAGATTTCTCGGCCCTGAAAGTGGGTCCAAAGCAGTATACGCGTCCGAACGCTCCGATATTGGCCTCGTTGTACAACTGGCCGCTCTGCGACAGGTACGCCTTCTCGTCGAAATACACCGTCTCAAACAATGTGGTTGTTCCCTCGCACGCCGCAGGAGTCAGAATCGGCGTGTCAACACGCAGAAAACCGTTGTCGTCCAACCATTCGGAGATTGCGCGTATGACCTCAGCCCGGATGCGCAGTATCGCGTGCTGCCGTGGAGTTCGAAGCCATAGATGTCTATTGTCCATCAGGAACTCCACACCGTGCTCTTTCATGGTGATGGGATACTCTTGCGCCACCTGCACTATCTCAAACTGTGTGAGGTTTAGTTCGAAGCCGCCAGGGGCACGGTCGTCCTTCCGGACAGTACCCCGAGCTATGACCGAAGATTCCTGGGTCACACGCGTTGTCATCTCAAACGCTTCCTCGCTCATGTCGTGAAGCGTGGCAACAGCTTGAATATATCCGGTTCCATCCCTCAGTATCAAGAATCTGATCTTACCGCTGGAGCGCTTGTTGAATACCCAGCCACGTATCTCTACTTCGTCTCCCACGTGTTTGGCTATGTCTTGAATACGTGCGTGCTGCACATCTTTCACCTCCACAGCTTTTGCGCGCCCGGCTAACGACCGGTGCGAGATTGTAGTTCGTCCAGTACTCTCCCCAGTTCGGTGATGAGCCTACCGTATTCAGCCCAGTCACCGGCCTGTACTCGCTGCTGTGCCTGCCTGTAAAGCGATGCCGCACGCTCTATAAGCTGCTCAACGTCGTCTACGAGGCTCTGTTCATCGGTTGTCGGCGGACGCTCAACCTGTCCCCCGAATAACCTGGCAAGCGACAACTCAAGTGTCTCTTCCATCACGGCTCTACCTGCATGGAACACTATGACGCGCTTCAGCTCGGGTAAGCGTGTGCCAGCCGACTGCAGATAGAGCGGCTGGATGTACAGAATCGAGCCTTCCATCGGAATAACTATGATTTCATCTCTTATGACGGCCGAGCCGGATTGCCCCCACAGAGTAAGCAGCGGAGATATGTCTGCATCCTGGTCTATCCTAGCGTCGATCTGAGACGGCCCGTAGACAAGTCTGTCCTTAGGGAAGTTGTACAAAATGAGCTGGCCGTGGTTCGGCTCATCAGACCGTGCTGCCAGCCAGGCTATCATGTTCTGCCTGTTGGCTGGCGTATACGCTAGGATTGTAACGTACTCGGGTTGAGCTTCACCGGGCAGTCTCATCATCATGTATCTCGACTCGGCCCGTGGGTATCGCGCACCTTGCTGGGCGGCCTGGCCCGTGAGTCCCCATAAGTCTTCCTTATTGTAGAACACCGCAGCATTGACCATATGGTAAGTAAGAAACATTTCAGCCTGCGCGTTGAACATGTCCTGCGGGTAGCGAATATGCGGTTTCAACGGTTCGGGCATCTCTACGAACGGCCTAAACAGATCTGGGAATATCTTTGCGTACGAGAGCACGACTGGGTCATCATCATCAAATAGATAGAAAGTCGTGTCGCCACTATACGCATCGACCACTATCTTCACTGAGTTTCTGATGTAGTTAAACCCTCTCGGCGAAGGCTCGGAAAACGGATATCCCATACTGGTCGTGTAGGCGTCGATTATCCAGAATATGCGACCTTCACTTAGTACCGGATACGGATCAGAATCGTAACGTAAGAACGGTGCTATTGTGCTTACCCTCGTCATTATCTGTCTGTTCATCAATAGCCTGCTGTCACGAGTTATGGCGTCTGCGAGCAAGATCTCGTAGTTCCGAAACCTGAAGGTAAACAGCAACCGCCGAAAATACGACCCTATGGGAATCCCCGCAGTGCCTTCATAACGCGTGACTTGGTTTTGCTCGCCCATCGGGTAATCGAACTCATCTTCTTTGGTATCGATTATCACGTACTCATGAGTGAGTTCTCCAAAGTACACCTCGGGTCGCGTAACCAGAACATCTTCTGACACAGATCTTGGAGGTATGTCCTGTATTAAGAACACCGGAAGACCCTGCGAATCGACGGCCGCCGATGGACTCATCACCAAGCCGTATCCATGCGTGAACTTAAGATGACGGTTTACCCAGGTCTTGGCCTGCTCCGCAAGTCGCTCCTGATTCATCTCCCTTACAGCAAGCATGACTTGCTGCCGATTCCCGTCAATAATGTACCTGTCGAGGTCGACATCGTTAAACGTGTAGTACGGTCGAATCTCCTGCAGTTGCCCGAATGTCTGGCGAAGCGGTTCCCAGCCCCACAACCTAACGTTGCTGATTGTATCCTGATTCCGGTCGAGCATATCTCGAGTGAGCAGGTCGTGCGCGGGATACGCGCTTTGCACAACGTTGTCCAGGCCGAAAGCGCGCCTTGTCATGGTTATGTTATATTCGATGAATTTCGTCTCTTTGGCTATTTCATCGGGGCTTACAGAAACCTGTTGCAGCAATGCGGGGTATCCTTGTCTTAAGAGCACAGACGCCAAGAGCAAACCGATGACAGCAATCGTCACAGGGCGTGTAGTCCTTCGGGCCGCCGTGTACAGCGCCGCGATACCACCAAGCAGGGCAAGAACCGTCAAGATGTTCAACCCCGGGTATTCTGCGTGCATATCTGCATAACTAGCGCCAAACACCACACCTCGAGGTGAGTACACCAGGCGCCAGATGTCAATACGGTAGCCAAAAGCCTTCACGAAGAACAGCGCAGCCACAAGCGTGGATAGGTGCGCCTTCACTCTCGACTGAAGACTGAATCGCCCTCCTACAGACACGATCCCGCCCGAAAACAAATACATACCCAGCGTCGCAAGAAGCGACACCACAAGCAGCGAGAACACGAACTGGTATATCAAAGAGATAAACGGTAGTTCAAAAATGTAAAACCCTATGTCGAGACCGAACACGGGGTCTGCCTGCCCGAAAGGCACTCGATTGAAGAACCTCTGAACAACGACCCACTGACTGGACATTGTGACACCAACAAGCCATGCCGCTACTGCGCTTCCGAGCAATGAAAGCATGCCAAGCCTTGCTGGAGACTGCCATGTGGGGTCTATAACATCATCAGTTGTTACTCGAAGCCGCGGACGCGATCGACGCGCCACAAGCAAATTGGCGAGTAATACTCCACCGAACACGAGTCCTCCGACGAGTCCGGTGAGCACTCTCGATACCAGAGACTTCGTGAACACCTGTACGTAGCCAACTTCCTGGAACCATAACAAGTCTGTATACAGCCCAGACAGAGCAAGAAGCAGTACCGCGAGCAACAAGGCCGCAGCAAGCACTACCAAGAGTGAGGTTCTCGCGTTTCTCAACATCCGTAACACCCTTCCTGTATCCGGGCTCGTTCCGGATCGTCTACCCCAGGATACACGCCATTAGCAAGAACAACTGCTTGACGCCCGCCGCGAGCGGCGCGATGTCGATGTACTCGTCAGCGCTGTGAGTGTTCGCGCCTGTGGTGACTCCAACCGTTACGGCGGGAACTCCGAGCCACATCGGCACGTTGGCATCGGTGCTCCCCGCACTCATGAACGAATCGATGCCCAGTACCGAATGAACACTCCTCACTGTGTGCACAAGCGACGCATCTTCACCTGTCTCACCTGCAGGCCTGTCACCAATTAGTACAGTCTCCATGTTTGCACCGCTAGACCTTGCGACGGCTTTGACGATCTCATGCACTCGCTGTTCAACCGCTTCAAGCGTTGCTTGGCTCACCGATCGCAAATCCAATTCGAGATCAGCCTTCGGCGCAATAGTATTGACAGACACACCGCCCGATATCTTACCGACGTTGTACGTTGTCTTAGGCTCAACAGGTACTTCCATGTCATCGATACCGACAACAACGCGGCACAGCGCATGAATCGCACTTGCGTTGCCGAATGCACCGAAGCTGTGGCCGCCTCCGGTGATGGCGCTGATCTTAAACCTTTTTGACCCAACACCACGGTTAGTTATCCGACCTATTCGACTGGGCTCCACGGCGATGACCATGTCGAGCTGATGCTCGAGCGTCTTCATCAGAGATTTCATGCCCTTGAGATTGCCTAGCCCCTCTTCGCAGCTCGTTCCTGCAACTACCAGGTTTCCCCTGAGAGCCAGTTTCGACTCGGTCAGAGCCCTTGCCGCAAACAGCAGAGCCGCAAGTCCTGTGGAGTCGTCTCCTATTCCCGGCCCATACAATCTGTGCTGATCGCGCCTTACGAATAGTTCGGTCTCCACTGGAAACACGGTGTCGAGATGAGCGACCATCAGCAGAGTGGGCCCTGCGCCGACACCTCGTACCCAACCGCATACGTTCTGCTGCTCATCCAGTTTGACATCTGCCACACCCGCCTGGCTGAGCCGCTCTGCATAGTACGAAGCAAGTTCGTGCTCTGCGTGTGTTGGTGAAGGAATCAGGGTTATGCGGCTGATCTCATCGATCAATTGCTCAATGCTGTTATCGATGAATTCTAGACCGCACTTAACCTCTTGACTCTGCAGCGCATCTGGCAGTCTCACCGTCTCTACTCCTCCGGCCTGGTGAGTTCGTCCCACATCTTGAGGTATGTCTCTTTGGTGAACTCAGGCTCGTATTCGCACAGTATCTTACCTGCTACCGAGGCGCCGTCATACAGCAAGTCCACGACACTCATGGCCATCGCCTTCGCCGGTATGATGTACGCAAGGTCGGGGTCTTCGATTACGTAATCTTCGGAATGGCCCCTTCCCGATGCACCGCCTATATAAGGATGGATTGCGGGCATTATCTTCATGACGTCTGCCATGTCGGTCGAGCCAGCGCCGTGATGTGCGTCCATAACAGCCTCGTGGCCGACAAGCGCTTCGAGGTTTTCCCGGAACACGCCTGAGAGCGCAGCGTTGTTATCAACTGGCAAAAAGCCCGGGATTTCCAGAATCTCAACTTCGGCGCCCGTAGCCATGGCGCCTGCTCGAAGCGCCCTGTTTACTTTCTTACTCGCGTCTAGAATGCCTGAAATGCTCTTTCCTCTGACGTAAGTCTCGATCCGTACGTCTGCCGGTATGACGTTTACAAGATCTCCGCCCTTCGTGATAATCGGGTGTACCCGAATCGAGTCATCATCTTTAAAAGTCTCTCTCTGCGCGTGGATGCCGAACAATCCAAGCATCGCGGCGTTAAGTGCGTTGACTCCGAGGTGAGGCGCTCCGCCTGCGTGCGCCTCCTTACCCCTGTACTT
This sequence comes from uncultured Pseudomonadota bacterium, assembly GCA_964417635.1. Classification (GTDB taxonomy): domain Bacteria; phylum Bacillota; class Sulfobacillia; order JAUYEF01; family JAUYEF01; genus CAYQIY01. The sequence goes on from CAYQIY010000003.1 coordinate 132,981, forward strand.
GATTAGTTTGGCCAGAAAACCGTTAGCAGTACCGCCCATTCTGGCCTTGAAACCTTTTTCCTGCACTGACATGTGTACCATCATTGCCATGTCCACATCATCGAATTCACCTAGAGCTATGAGTTCTTGCTTGCCTCCAAGAAACCTAATCTTTCCCTGTTCTCTTAGTTTTTGCCGAAACTCTATCTCAACGGGCTCCTCAGCCGGTACAGCCATAACCGCCACATCACCATCAAGATGCTGCATTGCGCCAGAGTGAACAAGGCCCATCGCCACACCGAGCATGCTCGTGAGCTGCCCGTTGTGCCCGCACGCATGCGCTGCTCCGGTCACGGGGTCTGCATACGGATGACCGGGGCATACCACAGCGTCTAACTCGCCCAGCACGGCTACGCGCGGACCTTTGCGCTTGCCGCTCAAATTCGCCTTCAACCCGGTAATGGCGAGGTTCTTCCTGTACTCAAGCCCCAGTTTGCTGAACTCCTCTGCGACAATTGCTGCGGACTTGTGCTCTTTGTACCCAAGTTCTGGGATCTTGAGGAGTCTGGTGCCGAGTTCCACCAGGTAATCCCTGCGCGTATCGATAGTTTCAACCACTTTGGCCTTGAGTTCATCTCGAGTCACGCACGTTCACTCCTTGTCTTCGTGTTCATCTGACTGTTTTGCCCTTTTCCAGAGCGTAGTCCGACTGATGCCAAGTCTTCTGGCAAGTTCGGACTTGTTACCTCCCACCATCTTGTCCATCTGCTCGATAATCTGTTCCTGCAAGAACTGCATGCTCCCGGACTTAAGCACAAGAATATCCTCATCATCTTTGGGAATCGGAATTTCGGTCTCAATCTCTTCTATGGCAGTCTTCTCAAGCGCAGCGCGTTGCGCCGAAGGAAATGCCCTGTAGAGCGAAGCGAGCCGACTGGCGAAGTTGCGCAGTTCTGCGACGTTACCGGGCCATTTGTAACTTCTCAAGCGGCGCTCAAGGCTTTGAGACACGTTGGGATCGAGCATCCCTTCATTCTTCAGAAACAGGCACAGAAGTGGAGCTATATCGTCTTGTCTCTCTCGAAGAGCCGGAATCCTGAGCGCTTGCCCGCTCGACGCATGATAGAGTTCGGGCAGCATACTTCGCTCTTCCACCAGTTCCCTAAGCGCCCGAGTAGAACCGAATATGAAGCGTACGTCGCACGGCACCCTCTGGCCTTCGTCTCCCCTGATCGATTTTCTTTCCATAGCCTCGATGATCAAGCGTTGGCATTCATCACTCAAGTTCCAGCATTCGTGTATATAAAGAGTACCGCCATGAGCGCGTTCGAGTACGCCCGGCTCAGTGCCGTCAAAACGTCCACGCAAATCGCTTAGCACCGTCTCATCATCATACATCGCGTTAACTCGCCAAAACCCCTGCTTCGAACGCCGACTCCCCAGGTGGATTGCCTGTGCAACACTTGTCTTCCCGCTACCTGGCTCACCATAGAGCAGCACAGCGCCGTCTTGCGCCGCTATATCGGTCGCCCTGGCAATTACGCTGCCCATCTCAAGCGACGCCGCTGTGAGCTCTTCGAACGTCTTCATCTCGGAGACGCCAGCGCTTTCCTCATCGCTCGCACTGGCCAGCAGCCTTCGCAGCACCGGCGGATCGTACAGATTCACACAACGCAGATCCCGGGCGGCACCCAGCAAGCACATCTCAGCTATCGCGCGGTTCTGGCCGAAGATTGCTGTGGCTCCGTGTCCCTGGCTTTCAAGCCTCTCCCAAACAGCCTGCCCGAGCAGTTCCTGCATCGTCTCTGCTGCGCTAGTGCCGCATATCTGTTTGGCAGCAGCATTCATCATCTCAATGCCACCGTCCTTACGGGCGACGATCACCCCGGCCGAGGCTCGCTCCACCACATCAAGCGCCGACCTCGCCCTGTCATCCGAAGACTGCTGGCTGGAGACGATCTCAAACGCCGTCATAAGACACTCATGCACACTCACCTTGCTTGGGCGCACAGCAACTGCTCCAAGCGCATAACTTCTCGCCAGACTGGTTATGGCTTGTCCACTGACGACCACCTCATACCCGTCCAGCCTGATCTGTTCAAGCGCTTTGCGTACTTCAGTAGGCGACCTCTCCGACTGGTACTGCCCTATCTCGATGCCGAGAGAAGACTCAATGCGTCGGATGTCCAGTAGCAACCCTCCAAAGTGGAGCAGCGCCACGCGTGAGGAGAGCGACCTGGCCTCAAACAGCGCCAGAAGCAAGTCATACGAACTCGGATTACACACAACAACCGGCAGTGCCGTGGCCAATCGCATCAACTCGGCCAGCCTGCCGGAACTTACGATTGCCTTCACACCTTTTGGTTCGAGCAATCTCAGCGCGCCCACCAGACCTTCTGGAGTAGTCTGCACGCACGGTACTTCCCGACCGAGTTCATCCGCCGTAGCAGTTATGAGTTCGGCCAGTTCACGCTCGGGTACGATCGCTCCGACCATGGCGCACATCATCAATGCACCTCCCACGAGACCGTATCGCCTGACCATTGTCAATCTCCTCTGACTTCGACACCTGACAGAACCTTCCTCCCCAAAAGCAAAACCGCTGCCCCGCCAATAACCACCGGAGCAGCGGATAGTTCAGAACCTACTTAAGCATGGGTATCCGGATACCCTTATCCCGCGCAAACTCAATCGCGCGTTCGTAACCCGCATCGGCATGGCGCACCACACCCGTGCCAGGATCTGTTGTGAGCACCCTGTCGAGTTTCTCATCGGCTGCCGAAGTTCCATCGGCGACGACCACCATTCCCGCGTGGATCGAATAGCCAATTCCCACGCCCCCACCATGATGTACAGACACCCAGGTAGCACCGCTAACCGCATTAAGCAGCGCATTTAGCACCGGCCAGTCGGCTATTGCGTCGCTGCCATCTTTCATACCTTCGGTTTCCCTATTTGGCGAGGCGACCGAGCCTGTATCCAGATGGTCTCTTCCTATCACTATGGGAGCCGACAACTCGCCTGACTTCACCATCTGGTTAATCTTAAGACCGAATTCTCGCCTTTCGCCGTAGCCCAACCAGCATATGCGCGAGGGCAGACCCTGGAAAGGCACCTGTTTCTGGGCCATCCTTATCCAGCGCCTAAGCGCCTCGTTCTCAGGAAACAGCTCAAGCACTGCTTCGTCAGTGCGCAGAATGTCCTCAGGATCACCTGATAGCGCGACCCACCTAAACGGACCCTTGCCTTCGCAGAAAAGCGGCCTGATGTAAGCGGGCACAAAACCGGGATACTCAAACGCGCGAGAAAAGCCTGCGTGTTCCGCCTGAGCTCGCAGATTGTTGCCGTAGTCAAACACGATGGCTCCTGCGTCTTTCATGCCAACCATTGCTTTGCAATGCGCAGCCATGCTCTCCATCGAGCGTCTTTCGTATTCTTGAGGATTGCTCTTGCGCAGTTCGTGTGCTTCATCGAAACTCAGTCCAGCAGGTACATAGCCGTCGAGCGCGTCATGTGCAGACGTCTGGTCGGTCACAACATCGGGCACTATTCCTCGTCGCAGCATTTCGGGATGTGTCTCAGCAGCATTGCCGAGCAACGCTATCGAGAGCGGTTTGCCCTGCAGCCTGGCATCTTGGGCCAGTTTGAGCGCCTCATCAAGACTGTCCGTCATGACGTCGCAATACCCGATGTCCAGCCTTCGCCTGATCCTGCTCTCGTCTACCTCCACGACTATGGCTACACCTTCGTTCATGGTCACAGCCATGGGCTGTGCGCCACCCATCCCGCCAAGGCCCGCGCTCAACACCAGTTTACCTTTGAGACTTGACCCGAAATGCTGCCTGGCCAGCTCGGCAAACGTCTCATACGTGCCTTGCAGTATGCCCTGAGTACCTATGTAAATCCAGCTTCCGGCGGTCATCTGGCCGTACATCGTCAATCCACGTTCTTCGAGATCCCAGAAGTTCCTCCATGTGGCCCACGCAGGCACAAGCATTGAGTTAGAGATCAGCACTCGCGGCGCGTGCTCATGCGTTCGAAACACTCCCACAGGTTTGCCTGACTGGATCAGAAGCGTCTCGTCAGAGCCGAGATCGCGAAGACACGATACTATCTGGTCAAAACACTCCCAGTTCCTCGCGGCCTTTCCCGTTCCGCCGTATACTATCAGTTCCTGGGGCTTTTCGGCCACCTCACCATCTAGGTTGTTCATGAGCATCCGCAAAGCCGCTTCCTGCGGCCAACCCTTGCACGAGAGTCCTGTGCCCCTGGGGGCTCGAATCGTACGCGAGCGTGACAAAAGTAGACACCTCCGGCTAAGACTATTTGTGTACCCACATAGATTATAACCCAAACATGTCAAGAAGCGGCCATGCTATTCCGCTTCGCAGAATGTGGGTCAGGGAGCATTCTGCTCAATGCAAGTCCGAGCAGCGCTAGCGCTGCCGCGAACAAGAACGCATGATAGAAACCTTTCACGGGGCCTTCGGGTATCAGCGAGCTGTCAGGTATTGAGTCACCGACCATAATGCCTGCTATCGCCGTACCGGACATCCCACCTATGAACCTCGTCATATTGAACAACCCGGATATGGCACCTCGTTCACTCTCATCGTGCGCACCCAGTACCGAGTTCAGTACTGGAGATTGCACAAGGCCTCCCCCTATGCCGTTCAACAGTAGCGCAATCCATACGTACCACGCGGGCGAACTCTTTGTCATGATCGCCAGCAGGTAAAAGGTTACTATTTTTGCAGTCATACCTATCGAAACCGGTAGCCGAGAACCGTACTTGTCTGACAGCATACCGCCGGTAGGAGACGCAAATATCCTCACAAGCGAGCTGGGCAGCAGCATAAGGCCCATCACCGCAGGCTCATATCCCTGCACACTCACCAAGAACAGAGGCATCAGAAAGCCTATGGTCTGACCTGAAGCCATGTGCACCATGCCACAGAAAGCGGCCACCAGAAACGGCTTCGAGGACACCACTTTGAGGTCGACTATTGGGGGGTGCTGTCTTCTCTCCCACCTTACGAACAAGAACGCCTGCACCGTCCCAAGAAGAAGCAGTATTACTATGTGAGGCGACGTCCAGCCGTAGTCGCTTCCGAGATTCAGCGCCAGTAGAAAACTGAGCACGGTTGTACCCAATAGCACCGAGCCAACATAGTCAAATGGCTGTTTCTCACTTGTTGCCCCTTCTTGTAGTTGCAGCAGTGCCGCAGCAAAGACGGCGATGCCTATCGGAATGTTGACGTAAAACACAGATCTCCAATCGAGAAACTGTATCAGAAAGCCCCCCAAGCTCGGGCCAATGACGGCACCGACTGAGCCCACCGAACCCCAGATACCGAGTACTTTGCCTCGGTGTTCAGGCTCGTATAGGTTACACGCCATGATGACCGCGTTGGGAAATATGCACGAAGAGCCTATCGCCTGAAGAGTGCGAAACGCTATTAGCGACGAAAAGCTCCACGTAAACGTGCACAGAAGCGAACCTACCGTGAAAGTGCCCACGCCTATCAAGAACATGCGGCGTCGGCCGTACATGTCTCCCAATCGCCCGGTGACGGGCATTAGAACGGCGTACACAAGCGCATATCCGTTTTGGACCCACGTAAGCCAACTGACGCTTACGCCAAAAGTGTGGTGCATCTGAGGGACGGCGACTCTGACCATGTTAGAGTTGAGCACGGTTAGAAAAGTAGCCGCAAGAATGTTGGCCAATGCCAAGTGGTTTTTGCCAATGCCGAGCGCATTCCTATGCATGTTCAAGTCCCTACTCGCCGCCTGATACGTTTGAGCGCCGGGGTTCCGGCGCCCTTCACGCATGTGTTCTACAGTTCCACGATAGAATCCTTCGTGCCTCGAAAGTCCCATGCTAGCGGCGGGACGCGTGCCTCAATCCTGCTATCAGAGTGCTGAGGCCGCTGACACCGAATATCAGCAGCCAGTCTATCGCCCCCAGCCTCACGGCGCTGAACACTGCCGCGGCTTTTGGAACGTACAACACCAGAAGCATCATGCATAGCGATGAGCCAACTGCCAGCAGCAGTGGCTTGTTACCGAGTACGCCGACTTCGAACACCGAGCCGCGCTCACATCGGCATTCAAAAACGTGGAATAGTTGAAACATCACGAGTGTCGCGAACGCAACTGTGCGAGCGCGCGCCAAGTCGCCACCACTCTCGTAACTCAGAATGAACATGACCAAGCTGCCAAGAGCAATCAGGCAGCCACGCACGATTATGCGCCTGCCAAGTCCGCGCGCGAATATGCTCTCTCCGGTCAAGCGAGGCGCCTCAGCCATTAGGTCGCGACCCGGAGGGTCTAGTCCCAAAGCGATGGCCGGCAGACCATCTGTCACTAGGTTCACCCAGAGCACCTGTATGGGTAGCAACGGCACAGGATACCCAAGCAGCGAGGCAAGAAACATGACCATCACTTCACCCACGTTGCACGATAGAAGATACCGTATGAATTTGCGGATGTTGGCGTATATTGCCCTGCCTTCTTCAACTGCGGCCACGATAGTGGCGAAGTTGTCGTCGGACAACACCATCGAAGAGGCTTCTTTCGTTACATCAGTACCGGCAATTCCCATTGCTATGCCTATATCAGCTGCTTTGACCGCCGGAGCATCATTTACACCGTCGCCGGTCATCGCCACAACCTCACCTGTCGCCCTGAGCGCGTTGACTATGCGAATCTTGTGCTTAGGCGATACACGTGCGAACACGTTTGCACGACGCACAACGTCCTGCATTTGCTTGTCGTCAAGACACTCGATCTCGAGCCCGGATATCGAACGCTCGCCTTGGTCTAGAAGCCCCACCTCGCAAGCTATGCTTTCAGCCGTCTTCTGGTGGTCTCCGGTTATCATGACCGTCCTGATTCCTGCGCGGTGACACCTCTTGATAGCCGCCTTGACTTCTTCGCGTGGTGGGTCAATTATCCCAATGAGCCCGAGGAAAGTCAGGTCATGCTCCACGTAGTCTGAGTCAGGGTCTTCTGGTACATGCTGCAGTTTTCTTCTAGCAACGCCAAGCACTCGAAGCGCACGACCGGCCATTTCGTCAGCCTGCTTAATGAATCGTGCACGCACGTCGTCATCTATCTCAGCCTGTCCCCTACTATGCAGCGTTCGCGAACAGCGTTCGAGTACCGCATCAGGCGCTCCCTTCACAAACGCGAACATCTCGCCGTCGAATGCATTTACGACACTCATCCGTCGACGTTCTGACTCAAATGGTACTTCAGCCAGTCTTGGATGCTCGTTTTCGATGACTTCTTTGCGAAAACCAGCCTTTAGTGCGCATACCAAGAGGGCGACCTCTGTAGGGTCGCCTTCCCACAGCAGATGCTGCCTGGCCTCAATGGCCTCTTCCACCCACGCGTTATTGCACAGAAGCGCTGCGAGCAACAGCGTCTTAAGAGTAGGCGTGGGATCTATGGGTTTTCCGTTAATTGAGAATCCCCCGTCCAGCCGGTAGCCGCCGCCAGATACTGCGTACGCGGCCTCGGCGGTGACAATCTCTCTCACACTCATCTCGTTGCGCGTAATAGTGCCCGTCTTGTCCGTGCATATTACGGTGGCGCATCCGAGTGTCTCAACCGCAGGCAATCGCCTCACGATCGCCTTTTTGCGCGCCATGCGCTGCACTCCAAGCGCGAGCGACACTGTGACTACTGCAGGTAGTCCCTCAGGAATCGCGGCCACGGCCAGGCTTACTCCGACCAGAATCATGCGGTAGATCGGCTCGCCACGCAGTACGCCGGAGATTCCAACGACCGCACACACGCTAAGGCAGAATACGACAAGGACTCTACCGAGCCGGTCGAGCCTTTTCTGAAGTGGAGTCGGTTCGTGCTGCACCCAAGCGATGCTTGTGGCTATTTGGCCTACCTCTGTTAGATTCGCGGTGGAGGTAACCACGGCACGTGCGCTGCCTCGGATTACGTTCGTTCCGGCGTACACCATGTTCGTCCTGTCCGCGAGCGCCGTCTCGAGAGGCAGCGTATCACGGTATCGTTTGCGCACGCCGAAGGACTCACCCGTAAGCGCAGATTCGTCGACTTCGAGGTTCGAACTCCATATCAGCCTGCAGTCTGCGGCAACTTTGTCTCCTTGCGAAAGCAACACGAGGTCACCCGGCACAAGCTCGGAAGCGGGTATGGTTCGCTGTGCGCCCGCACGAACCGCGTGTGCAACCGGAGCAGAAAGCTGTCTCAAACTCTGCAAAGAGTGTTCTGCACGGCTTTCTTGTAAGTAACCCAGTAATGCGTTAAGGATCACGATCGCCACTATGGTAAGCGCATCCGCCATCTCTCCCATCAATGCGGATACCGCGGTTGCTCCCAGCAAGACGAGCACCATGAAGTCTTCAAATTGGCCGAAGAATATCGCGAGTCTAGAGCGCGGCGGCGCTGTGCTAATCTCGTTGGCGCCGTAGACATGGAGCCTTCTCTTCGCCTCACGAGGGGTCAATCCAAGCGTGGGATTGCTCTTCAGCCTGGCCACAACCTCCTCAGGCTCAGTAGAATGCCAGGGGGTCAAATGAGTTACCTCCCAGGCCGGTCAACAGTACGTTTGCCACAAAGATATACCGGCCTGGGGAAAATCTATGCTCGTATCACAGCCTAAAGACCTGTGGGTGCTATGCCTGAATACTGCGCAAGTGAACCTCTGCAGGCTTGAGCAGCAACACTACATAGAGTAGCGTTGCCACCGCTATAGTTGCTCCTGCTAAGAAGGTAGCCGAGTGCCCGAATCCTGCCCAGAGCAGCCCTCCGATAGTCGGAATGAGCACACCCGAGATGTGGTTCACGGTGCTTCCCATCGCGAGGGTCGGAGCCATGTCAGCTTGTGGCGCGATCTTGTCCAAATATGTAGACACTGCCACGTCAAATCCGACCATGGCCGTATCAAGCACGTACAGAACGTATAGCAGCGTCAAGTTAGACAGTCTGGCATACGCGAGCAATATGACGCTTACAACCGCGTAGTTCAGCATTAAGATACGCCTCTCACCCAGCACGTCCACAAGTTTGCCCATAGCAGGGCGCGTCACGAGTGACACCACGTTCGATGCGAGCAACAACGCTGCCATGTGTTGAACCGGCATGCCGTACACACGAACTAACGAGAAAGTGGCGAAAGTGTTGAACATCTGACGCCTTGAACCGCCCAGAAACGTGAGCACATAGTAGGGCATGTACGCCAGCCGAAACACCACTTTCTTCCGAGTGTCAGCTTCTCTCTTCTGGCCCCACGCCAAAGACACAACTGCACCCACCGCAGCCACTAGCGCAGCGAACACAAGGAACTGACGGTAGCTGAGAGCCCCCGACAGTAGGTACACAAAACCCATTGACGCAAGGCTCGCCGCAACCACGACAGAGTTGAGCCGCCCGAGTTTGGCACCCTTCTCACCGTGGTTTGCAAGTTCGAGGGTTTGAGCCGTCTGCAGCGGGTAGAACAGATGAAAACCCACGCTATACGTAAGTGTGGCGACAATTATGGCCGCCAACCCGGTTGACGCCGCATACATCACAAGCCCCAGAGAAACCAGCAAGACGCACAGCCCAGACAGCACGCCCTTGGCAAATCCGACCGTTGCGGCGGCAAGCGCGGCCGTGAGTAACCCCGGAATCTCCCTCACAGACTCCACATATCCCACCTGATCGGGCTCGAGCTGTATGTCTTCAACCAGAAAGTTGTTCCACACAGTCCTCTGCATGCCGAGCCCGAACTGCAGCAGAAATGCGACGGTAAGAATAACCATAAAAGGGTGCCTCATACCGGACACAACCCGACCAACGGTGCCTTTTGTCACCACCAGGCCCCTCCCGCTAGAGCGATTCAGATATGTAGCAAGTCACCGCTTCAAGCACCCCAGCAGCATGCGGCAGGCGCGTTACCCTGCGCCCCTCTCGCAGCTCAGGGGCAGCATTTGCCACCAGCACTCCAACCGCCGCGGTGTCCACCATCTCTATATCCCCCAGGCCATCTCCGATCGCCATCGTGCATTCTAAGGGCACATCGAGCATCGCACACAGCTCTTTTAGGGCCTCGGCTTTGCCTGCCTGCGGGTGTGTTATTTCGATCATATGAGGAAGCGTACGATCGACACGAAAGTCAGTGTCAGCTTCGCTCTCAAGCTCTCGTGCAAGACGCTCCATCTTATTTCCTAAATCTTTGCTTGAAGCATCAACTCTCAGCACAACACTCAGCAGTTCAGGGCCAAAGAACGCTTCAATGTCAGGCACAGTCAGTATCGGTATGCCGAGCCCGCGCGAATAATACTCGAGGTGTTGGCCACAGGTTTCAGTCATATAGTGCTCTCCACTGTAGCAGTAGCGCTCCACATTGTGCTGTCTGGCGATGCGCAGCACCCTGCCGGCAGCTTCGGCGCTCAGCGCCAGCAGCCTGGAGTAAGGCCCGCGCGGCTTCTTTATTGCCGCTCCCCCATTTGCTATTATGGGGCTCTCAATACCGAGTGCACACGCTACCTTCTCTGCAGAAGAGGCCACCCTTCCCGTCGCCAGGGTGAACGTTACTCCGTGTTGATCACATATGTGCTTAGCACAACGCGCGTCATCAGTAAGCATGTGCGTCTTGTCCAGCAGTGTACCATCTATGTCTACCACAACAAGCTTTACTTTAGGGCACACCGGTACCACTCCTTTTCCGAAAGGCTGTGATCAGCAGAACCGGATGGTAATGGCGCACGCGAGCAGCGCCGGTGCAAACGCCAACAGGTGGAGTCTGCTGTCAGGCGAGATTCCGCCGACATAAAACAGCGGGTAAGCAAGCAGAATCAGTGCAAGGCTCATGTTAAGACAAAACGACTTTGTGCGTTTGGCCACTTGAAGACCCCCTACAATACCTTCGGAAACAACACGTACGCAGATAACCACGCGATGGCCCCGACTACTGCGACGATTGCTACACAATAAGGTATAGCCTTTTTCATCACAGAGTTCTCTTTGCCCGATAGGCCTACAGTAGTAGAGCCTATGAGCACTTTCGCGGGCGCAATCGCGCTTCCAAGCGAGCCTCCTGCAGACTGAACGGCTGCCATTATCCTTGTGCTTATTCCAAGCGTGACGGCAGTCTCAACTTGGAATGCACCGAACAGCACGTTGGAGTTGGTGTTGCTACCTGTCATGAAGCATCCTAGCACCCCGATAAACGGCGAGAACAGCGGAAACAGTCTGCCGGTGGCTGATGCAACGCCTTGTGCTAGCGACGATGTCATCCCACTGTCATTCATCACAAGCGCCATCATTACCATACTGGCAATGCTCACCGTGGTCGGCACACACTGTTTGTAGGTGATTGCTGCAGCAGATGCCAAGCCGCCAGGTCTGAGGTTACCCGTTATGCGATACGCCAGAAAAGCCGCAAACGCCGAAAGCAAAATGAGTGGCGCAGGATGCGACAACAGTCCTATAGCCGCATACGCGCGCTCAGCGCTAACTACGTATCCCAGTGAAGTCGCCATCTGGGGGAAACTGAGCCCGAATTTCAGGTGGCCGGTCACGCTCTTAACAAATGGAATCTGCACGAAAAGCGTGAGCGTAACAAGCACATAGTACGGCAAAAATGCCAGTTTTTCGCCCATCTGCGCGGTTTGCTGCGTTCCCTTGGCTTGCTCGCGGGCCTCCTCTTTAACAAGGCCCAGCCTGGATACCAAAACAGTCACTATGGTGCCAGCGAGCCCTGCTAGGATCGCTCCTACCTGTGGTGCGCCGAGCGCAGGCACAAGCCACTGAGTTCCTCCCATCGCGATGCCTATGAGCAAGATCGCTGGCGCGCCCTTCTTAACCGCGTCTAACCCACCATATATGTGCGCTACGGCAAATCCTGAGAGAAGCGTAGGCGCAAACAGCATCGCTCCCATCCAAAATGCGGCTTCATTCCCGGGGAGACGCGTGACCAAAGTAAGCGTGTAGAATGACGCTGCCATAGATCCAAACGAGATCGACCATGCATGCCCTACCAACGTGGCCACTGCAGCAGTAATAGGTGAGAAACCTACAACCAACATGAGCGGGGCCACAATAGCCACGGGCACACCGAAACCTGCTATGCCCTGTATGAAGCCTGACACACACCACGCCAGCAGCAGGCACTGAAGCAGTGGCTCTTTGACAAGAGATGTAACTCGAGCAGAGATAGCCTTCACTGCTCCTGAGTTCTCAACAAGGTTATATAGAAACACTGAAGACCATATTATGAGCGCCACAAACAGTGTTAAGCTCATCCCTTTGGCATTTGAAAGCGCAAGAGATACTGGGTTGGAGCCGAACACAAGCAATGCGACTAGCATGGCCGAAAGCCATGCCACAGCGCCTGCCTTGGGCGCTGACCATCTCAATCGTAAGAGCCCCAAAAGCAGCAGCGCAAGTGGAAGCACGGCGCAGGCGAACATCACAAGTGAAGACGAGAGCATTTGTTTCCCTCCGGCGAATACGACAGCGCATTTGCACGTGCTGTTCTGCAAGAAGCCCGGCGGAAAGGCTGGACCTTCCACCGGGCTGTACTGGTGTTAGTCCTCGAACGGATACCGCCCGGTATACCTTAACACTTCAAGTAGGCCTTTGTCAGCCATTATCTGCTTGATTTCATCTCTTGTCTTGTGTCTTATGGGAACGTTTTCCCAAGATGCCATCCTAAGCATGGTGCGGGCGACAAGCACCGAGTCGGTGCGCAGCCACTTCAAAGACACCTTGTCCATCGTGTCCGCGCTGGTGTGACCCCAGTCTCTTCCAGTACGCACCACATCCATCACCGATAATTGAGCGCTGGGCACACCGTCTAGCGAAAACGGATACATATCCGAGTTCATGCTGAACGCATCGTCTGCAATGAACGGGTACGACATATCACGTGACACTTCCTTGAAAAACGGCATCAGTTCGGTGAAGCCCTGCAACGCTAACCCCTTTTCGCCTTCTCTACCGGCGCCGTCGAGGTTTAGCATGAAATCAATCGACTTGAGTTCGTCTTTGTGCTCACGCACATACGCGAACGAGCCAAGTAGTCCTATCTCCTCAACAGGGAAACAGATAAGTCTCACCTTACGCCGCAAATGCTGTTTGTGTCTTGCCAGTAACCTACCGGCTTCGAGCACCACTGCAGCACCTGACGCATCGTCAAGCGAACCTGTCGCTATGTCGTGTCCGTCGAAGTGAGCGCCTATGATTACCACGTTGTCGCTTGAAGCGCTGCCGCAGATCTCACCAACAACGTTCCACGTGGTCATCTGCCTTACAGTGTTCTCAGTCTTGATACATACTTCGACACTGCCTTTGGACATAAGACGTCTTATGGCCTCGCCCGTCTCCTTCGAGACGCCGATTCCGGGTATTTCGGCATACGGCCTGAGTCCACCCGTCTCAACAAGATGTCCTCCTTGGTCGCGCATCCATATGAACCCAATTGCGCCCAGGTTCACCGCCCTACCGTATTTTTCGAGCCTGTGAATGCCTCGCCGGAAATAGGCAGGTGACTTGGCGTCGACCAGTACTATTCGACCCTTTATCCTATCGCGATTGGCTTCAAACTCTCCCGGCGTACCATACCCCAGGCTTACAACTTCACCTGTTACATCAAACGTGCCGCAGTGCGGCAGAGCGATGCAACTGTACTCACGCTCAACCGGAGAAACCATGCTGAGTTCGGCGCTGCCTCGCTCCCAGCCAGTATACTCGAACGGTTCGGTGTGAACGTTGTCGAAACCATACTCACGCATTTTCCGCTGTATGAACTCGACCGCCTGTCTTTCGCTTTCGGTTCCTCCGAAACGGCTTCCCATCTCAGAGAGCGCTTCCACGTTGCTGTACGCCTCGTTGGAAAGCCACGCTTCACCAATAATGTCTTTATCTGCCGCCCTTAAGTCAGGTCTCTGCATTCATTACTCCTCCTTGCAGCAGCATTCGCCAGGTGACGGTACAGTCTTCCATAGTTCGATGTACTTCACAAGATGCTCGATTCTCTCTTCGGCACGCTTGCGCGAAGACTCAACGTCGGCGTCGTTTGGGTCTCGGAAGCCATATATTCCTGAGGAGGTCAGCTCGTGTGTGTCGTTGATGTAGGACATGACTATCTGCGCCGCTATCTCTACGTCATCTCTTTTTGGATCCGCTAGCTTCTCCAGCCCCGGTATGAAGTGAGTTGTCGGTTTCCAGCCCTCTACCCTCTGCATTTCGACCAGTTCGGGGAAGAGCGCGAGCGCCATACCTGTTTCGCCAGCACCGCTGTGCATATCCAGATACTTCATAGCGGTGCGCGCCGCCTCTTCGGCGCTTCGCGGATTCATCACGGGTGATGCGATGCACGCTCCGGTTTCGCGTTTTCCAATCCTGATAGCGTACGCCATTATCTGCGCGTTACCACCGTGGCAGTTAACCACCATTATCTTCCTTACACCATGGTGCGCAAGACTCTCAAACGTGTCTAGCAGAATGTTCACCAGCGTCTCGTGCCTGAAAGTTATCGTGCCGGCAAAAGCCATGTGATGTGGTGAATACCCAGGCCAGCAGGGCTGGACGACAAATGAACCTGTTCTCTCCGCAGTTTTCCTGCACAGCTCGACAGCTATTAGGCTGTCGGTGCCGAGCGGCAGGTGAGGTCCATGCTGCTCTATGGAGCCCAGGGGTATGAGCGCTATGGGGTCTGGATTCTGCTTGAGATACTCCTCAAACGCACTTCTCGTTACTTCATGAAGCATCACACTTTTCAACTGGAACCCCTCCTCAAAGGGTACAGGATTCACCGGAATCATATCTAGAACTCAATGCCCTCTCGTGCGCTAATCCCCTTGTTGTAGTGGTGTTTGACTTCTCTTACCTCGCTTACGAGATCAGCAATCTCCATAAACTGCTCGGGTGCGTAACGCCCCGTTAGCACCACGTCAACCGATGGCGCCCGCGCTTTGACCACTTCAATTACATCGTCTATCTCAAGTAAGCCGAAATCTACCACAACGTTTATCTCATCGAGGATCACAAGGTCATAGTTGCCAGAGAGCGCTTGTCTGGCGAGTTCGAGTCCTTTCTTGGCGAGTTCGGAATCGTCCTCTTCGGGATTCTGCTTATCCACAAAATCGTCTCTGCCGCACTGCACTATCTCAAACGAAGGCACCATTTGCCTTACAGCAAGCGTCTCGCCGTAGACATTGCCAGGACCTTTCATGAACTGAATCATCTTGACTTTCTTGCCATGGCCTACCGCTCGCAAGCCCAGGCCTACCGCAGCAGTCGTCTTGCCCTTTCCGTTTCCGGTGTATACCATTATGAGCCCGGTCTTCGTCATTAACACTCCTCCTGCTTACGCAGCACTCGTCCCGGTAGCAAGTCGTTCTGGACACCTTCTTCAAGCACGGGCACTCCGTTCACGATTACCCAATCGATTCCCACGGGGAACGAATGCGGCTGCTCAAACGTTGCACAATCACGCACACTATCCGGGTCGAATACAACTAGGTCTGCGACAAGACCCGGAGCTATTGTGCCTCTTTTGCAGAGGCCAACAATTTCGGCCGAGAGGCTGGTCATCTTTCGTACCGCCTCTTCCAGCGATAGGTGTTTCTCTTCTCTTACGTACTTACCCAGAACGCGCGGAAACGTACCGTATGCTCTGGGATGAGGCTTTCCTCGGCCGGTCGGCCCCTCTGGACTTATCGCGCTCGCGTCCGATCCGATGGCGGCGTACGGGTATTTCACCACATCGGCCACATCTTCTTCGCACATCATGAACAGCACCATACCCGCATTGCCGTCTTCTTCGAGCAGTAGGTCTATTACCACATCTCTTGGATCCTCTGCCTCCCTGATTTCGGCTATCTGGCTTATGCTCTTGCCTTCGGCGTACTTGTTCTTCTCAGACTCGACGAAAGTGACCAATATGTTTTCATAGCCTGCGGCAGTAAGCCTTTCCCATCCCTCGCAGCCAGTCTGCATCTGCTGTTTGATCAGTTCGCGCGTCTTGGGGTCAGCAAGCCTTTCGAGCAGTTTCGGCACTCCGCCGTCGTGCGCCCAACTCGGAATCAGGCTTGTGAGCGAAGTGCTTCCGGCAGTGTACGGATACACGTCACAGTATATCTTCCCGGTGGTCTTACGGTATTCGTCCATCATCGCACACGTCTTTTCCACAAGACCCCAGTTCTGTTTACCGGTAACTTTGTGGTGGGATATCAGCACGGTTGCGCCAGACCTGCGGCCTATCTCCATCGCCTCTTCGAGAGACTCAAGAATTGTGTCCATCTCGCTCCGCATGTGCGTGGCGTAGATGCCTCCGTGCTTGGCGGCCGCGCTTGTGCAAGCAGCAAGTTCAGGTATTTCTGAATACGAGCCTGGCGGGTAGATGAGTCCTGTGGAGATACCCCATGCGCCTTCTTGCATTGCCTGCTCTACTATGTGCTGCATGCGTTCGAGTTCTTCATCTGTCGGAGGCCTGTTGTCATAACCTATGACACAAGCTCTCACAGTACCGTGCCCTAGCAGCGGAGCCGTGTTCAGCGCCAGCCCGTGCTTCTCGAGTCTCTTACAGAACTCGGCGTACGACTCCCAGTCGGCATCTACCCCGTACTGCCTCGCGAGTTTGGCAGCAACTGCCTTTGCTTCACCGTACAGAGGAGCAGACTGGTTCCCGCATTGGCCTGTGACTTCGGTCGTTACTCCCTGTCTGACCTTGGAGTCTGCAGTGGGATTTACCAGGTAGATCGCATCGGAGTGAGAATGCGTGTCTATGAAGCCGGGAGCCAGTACTCTTCCTTTTGCGTCGATCACTCGCTGCGCAGTAGCGTGCTGCAGATCTCCGACCGCAGCGATGCTGTCACCAGAGACAGCTACATCGCCTTTGTAGCGTTTACGGCCTGTTCCGTCAATAATCATGGCGTTCTTAATCAGTAGATCGTACAAATTCATACCCCCCGATATCTTATACTTGACCGTGATGTTCTTCTTTTCTCCTGTGTATCTCTCCTGCAGCCGAGCACGCGTGTGCGTCATTGGCTTTAGATCGCAACGAAGGCTAAGCGCCCATACCTGTGCCAGAGGTTCTAAAAGGCGAGTCTTCCAGCGCCAGCCTCACGCGTCTTGCACAGTAGATCCAGAGGCAGATCATCAGAGGAACCACCATCGCAGCAATCGCAGGCCTGACCATGAGCAAATAGTTGAAGATGCCGTGGAAGATAGCGGGCACAAACAGCGCCTTGACCATGTTGTTAGTACTAACCATCGCTTCACCAAACTTGGCTTTGCCCATGTAATAACCCATCAGCACGCCGAACAGCGCATGGCCGGGCACAGGCAGCAGCGCGCGCACAATTCCTGCACTAAGCCCACCGGAAGCTACGTAAAACAGGTTCTCCATGGAGGCAAATCCGAGCGATACCGCAGAGCAGTACACAATGCCATCCATATGCTCGTTGAACTGAAAGTGACCAAACACAAATACACGACAGAGCAAAAACTTTGCTAACTCTTCGGTCAGTCCCGTGGCAACGAACGACTGCACAACGATGTCTCTAGAGAGAACCTCCCCCAGAGCAATCTGGGCTAGCGCCACCGGAACCACGAGAAGCGCTCCCGCGATATAAAACCGCATCACAAGCGCCCGCGGCTCTGGCTCATAGACGTCACGCATGTATATGAATGCAAGAAGCGCCAGTGCTGGCGCAAACGATACAAACAGCAAAGTCGCCAATAGGCACCCCCGTCGTCAAAGTCTATTTGGATTGTAACCGTATGCTGCATACCCGCGCAACTCTGCGTGCATTCTAGTGCAAGGCCGGTATTGGGGGTGGACAACATGCGCATGTACCATGTAGGTATGTTGCTAACGCTTTGCTCGTGGGTACTGCTTGCAAGAAGCATCGTGCTTCTTAACAAGCCACACGTTGTGTTGAGCGTCATCATGATAGCTCTTAACGACTATAGCACGCAAGTATGGCGCCACAAAGAGGGCATGGCAGGCTGGAAAAAGTAACAAGTCGCGATGTGCCATATAGTCCGCATGCTCATAATATGAATGAGAATGAGCACGCGGGAGGTGCGCAAATGCCAGTGCTATTGAAACATAGAGACACCGCACACTCAGTAAGCCTGCGCGTCGACGTGTCCACTCGAACACTGTACATCCTCTTCCACGACGAAATACAGCAGCAGTTCCCTTGCGCTGTGGGCAAATTTCAGACGCCAACCCCCATTGGTCAGTGGATAATACGCGAGATGACGCCCAACCCGAGCTGGCATGTACTCGGTACTAGATGGATGGGGCTTAACGTGCCGTGGGGGAACTATGGTGTACACGGCACGAACTCTCCCTGGTCCATAGGCAGGTATGTCTCCAACGGTTGCGTGCGGATGCACAACGAACATGCCGAATATGTGTTCTCCATGGTCGGAGTAGGTATTCCAGTCAGCATAACAGGCTCATATCCACGTTCCGGAGTGTCATCGGCCGGAAAACCGCTTGCCCGCGGTTCTTCGGGAAACGAAGTGCTGAGACTTCAACTCCGACTCAGAGAACTTGGGTTTGATCCAGGACCGGCCGACGGTCTGTTTGGCCCCAAGACCGAACGCGCGTTGATCGCGTTCCAAAAGGCGAACATGCTTGACCAGACCGGAGTCGCCGATGCAAACAGCAGACAGATGCTAGGCGTCTAATCAGGTTGGTCTGTCATAAACAGTCTGTTGTACTCCTCAAAAGTCAGAAACACTTCTCGCGGCTTCGAACCTTCGTAACGACCGATGTAGCCGCGTTGCTCCATCACGTCTATCAGGCGAGCCGCCCGCGTGTAGCCGATCGGAAGTCTGCGTTGCAGAAGCGACACAGATGCTTGGCCCGCTTCCACCACGATGCGCACCGCCTGGGGTAACAGTTCGTCTTCAGATT
This sequence comes from uncultured Pseudomonadota bacterium, assembly GCA_964417635.1. Lineage (GTDB taxonomy): Bacteria > Bacillota > Sulfobacillia > JAUYEF01 > JAUYEF01 > CAYQIY01. Next base: position 151,870 of record CAYQIY010000003.1, read on the forward strand.
CCTCGCTGCTCTTTCTTTCGGCCACCTCGGCTTTTAGTATTGCCTCTTCGTACTCTGCTTCTGCTTGGGATGACACGAATTTGACTATGTCCTCGATCTCGTTCTCAGAAATGTACGCACCTTGCGCCCGAATGGGCTTTTGCGCTCCGACCGGGAAGAATAGCATGTCCCCTCTTCCGAGCAGTTTCTCGGCGCCTGATGAATCGAGTATCGTGCGCGAGTCAATCTGACTCGCCACGGCAAAAGCTATCCTTGACTGTATGTTCGCCTTAATCGTGCCTGTTATGACGTCCACCGAAGGCCTCTGCGTGGCAACCACAAGATGTATGCCCGCGGCACGCGCCATTTGAGCCAGACGGAAGATGGCATCTTCTACATCTACGGGTGCAACCACCATCAGGTCGGCCAACTCGTCGATTATGACTACCATGTAAGGTAGTGCCATATGCTCAGGCTTACCCAAAGAAGCCGCCACGTGCTCGTTGAACTTGGTGATATCTCTTACTCCTATTGCGGCGAACGCCTCGTACCTCCGCGCCATCTCCTTGAGCACCCACTGCAGTGCCTTAGCCGCTTTCGATGGATCAGTCACCACAGGAGCTACGAGGTGGGGAATGCCGTTATAGATGCTCAGTTCGACTACTTTGGGGTCTATCATCAGCAGTTTGAGTTCGTCCGGTTTCGTTCTGAAGAGCAAGCTCGCTATGATCGAGTTGATGCAGACGCTCTTGCCAGACCCAGTGGCACCAGCAATGAGCAGATGTACCATGCTTTCAAGGCTGGCCACTATCGGCTTTCCCGCTATGTCTTTTCCGAGTGCGACAGCCAGCCTCGAACGGTGAGACCTGAACTCGGTGCTCTCAAGAACTTCTCTCAAAGTCACGACGGATACTTCTCTGTTTGGCACCTCGATTCCGACAGCTGACTTGCCGGGTATGGGCGCTTCAATCCGGACGTCGCCTGATGCAAGCGCCAGCGCAATGTCGTTGGCCAGTTTCACAATACTGGCCACCTTCACCCCGGGTGCAGGATGCACCTCATATCGAGTTACAGTGGGGCCTCGCCTTACGTCAACAACCTTAGCCCTGACGTCGAAACTGTCTAGCGTGTCTTCAAGCAGTTTGGCCTTCTCAATTGCATCTTTGTCAGATTTGGGAACACCGGCCTTCGTTGCTTTGTCCAAAAGGCTCAACGGCGGAACCTGGTACATCAGACCAGGCTCAATCTTGAGCTGTGCGTAATCGCGCCGCTTATCCGGTTCAGCCTCTGTGGCTGCTTCCTCCACTGGCTTGCTGCTTCTGGGCTCTCTGCGCTCGGCGCGCACCGGGGCATCTTCATACGCTTCGTGCTCTTGCTCTTCGTCTTCGTCGGCTTCGTCACGCGTCTTTCTTGCCTCGACGTACACAAATCCGGTAATCGCACGCCATATAGACCTAGCCACGCGCGCTACCGCCTGCACCGCTCCGTACGCCGCACCCAGAAGCGTGACATTGGCCGCTAGCACAAACCCTGCCAGCGCCAGAACACCAAGGCAAATCGTACGGCCTAAGGGCCCAACCACTTGAAGCAGCGCCCATGATATCAAAGCACCAAGGAGTCCGCCTCCGTATCCCCGCATCGCGTTTTCGAACTCGTGGCCCTGCGGAAGAGCACTGTGCAAAAAAGCCGCTAGCGTCAACAGCAAGATTAGCACTCCCGCGCCTCGCATACTTGTCCGAAGCGGCGATCGTTTCCATATGAAGAATACGCCCGCCGCGATGAGCGCAACAGGTAGCACAAACCATACATCTCCGATTACGCGCCTTGATAGCTGCACGATTAGCCTGCCGGCGATTCCGGTGCTATCCCAGTGACCGAAAATGCCCAGCACGCCCAAAGCGATGAGTCCTAAGCCAGAAAGTTCGTACTTAAGCGAGTTCAATCGAGCGACCTCCAGGTAGGCACACGGCCGGACTGAGCGCCATATCTTGCGCTCACACGCCCAGAAACCGCATGAGCTGCTGAATAAGCACAAATGCACCCACAATCCAGGTATAGACGGCGAAATAGCGGAAACGACCGGCTGAGACCATCACCATCACCAGGCGTATAGCCATGAGACCGGTAACGAAAGCCGTAACAGTCCCAGCGATGAACGCCGACCACGGTAGTTCGGGTCTGGTTTTGACAACTTCAATAAGGTCGATAAACCCCGCACCGGCGATCGCGGGTATCGAGAGCAAGAATGAGTACCTGGCCGCAAGCGGCCTGTCGATACGACGTCTTAAGCCTGCTGAAATGGTGAAGCCTGAACGCGAGATGCCAGGTAGTATGGCAAATGCCTGCATAAGTCCAATTGAAAGCGCATCTCCAATACGAAGGTCAGACTTGTTGCGTTTGCCTCTTCTGCCTCTGTCAGAACTCCATAGCACAACGCCTGTCACAATAAGCATGGCGCCCACAAGCACAGGAGAGGAGAACGCCGTCTCCACCCAGTCTTTGATCAAGAGCCCAATGACCACGGCAGGTATGGTTCCTATGACAACGAGCATGCCAAGCCTCGAGTCAGCATTGCCCCAGATGCCCTTCTGCCGCCTGCGCTTGCGCGTCAGTTCCGTAAAGAACGCGCGAATGACCTGCCCGATATCACGGCCGAAATAGAGCAGCACCGCAAGCAGTGTGCCGAGATGCACCATCACTTCAAATGTTATTCCCGGTAGTTCCACACCGAGAAGTGTCTTCGCGAGAACCAGATGCCCCGAACTAGATATCGGGATGAACTCGGTCAGACCCTGGACTGCACCCAATATGATCGCCTGAATCACGCTCACTCAATATGACCCCCGCAAAACACCGCATTTCGTTAAATTATACCAGATAGCGTGCCGGTGGTGCGTCCCGCGGCTTGTCCGGCACTTACGTACACAAAAGGATTTAGGAGGAGACACAATATCTCCTCCTAAATGTGTGGGGCAAAACCAGATATTTGCGGTTCAGCCAGTGAGCATTGTGCCGGGGAAGAAGCGTGGATCGAGATAGTCAGACGGATCGCTCGACATGAGCCTGACCACATGCCTTGTACCGTCAGCAGACACTCTTACCAGCACGCTGCGTCCAAGGTAAGTGGACTCACACAGATTATCTTGCCGCGTGTCAGACCAAGATGCGTCAAACACAACCTCAAGAGGCATTACGGTATAAAGCACCATTATCATCGCCTCTCTCTTTCGCGGCGTCGAGTGCGATTAGTATCGTCGCCAAGAACGTCCGTCGAGTCGGACGTATCCACGCAATAGTCATCTTCTGCGTCCGGTACTTCGACTGGCTCTGGCAAGGGCTCTTCGCTTGGGTAGCACTCAGGCTCAACGAGCGGTGTAGTCAGCCTAGCCCTTGCCTGATACCTGTTGCGCTTGCGTCCCCTACCCTGCTTACCGCCGATCATCCGCTCCAGTTTCTTCATGGCATCTCCGAGGCCACCTACCGCATCTATCATGCCTTCTCGCACGGCGTCCCTGCCTACCAGCACCGTACCAATATCTCTGGCGAGCTCGCCTTGTCGGAACATCAGTTCGCGGTATCGTTCAGTGGATATGCGCGAATGCTGCGAAACAAACTTGACAACCCTGTCCTGCATCTTGTCCAGGTATTCATAGGTCTGAGGAACGCCTATTACGAGCCCTGAAAGCCGTATAGGATGAATCGTCATCGTTGCCGTGGGAGTGATGAACGAGTAATCGGTTGACACCGCGATGGGAACGCCTATGCTGTGTCCGCCACCAAGTACCACCGATGCAGTCGGTTTGGACAGGCTGGCAATCATCTCGGCGATAGCGAGTCCGGCTTCAACATCGCCTCCAACCGTGTTGAGCATTACCACCAGCCCGTCGATATCAGGGTTTTGCTCAACGGCCACAAGCTGTGGGATCACGTGCTCGTACTTCGTGGTCTTGTTCTGAGACGGCAGTATCAAATGTCCTTCAATCTGCCCTATGACCGGAAGTACGTGAATATTGCTCTTCTTAGCCGTGGGGACACTCGATACTCCCAAAGACTCAATGTTCTCTGCAGCCGTGCTTTTCTCGGGCGCGCGCTTACCTGGGAGACCGGGGTCCACACTTGGATAGGGCACGCCTGGCTCACCAGGCAAGACCGGCTGACCCGGAGGTATTTCCAAAACCGTCACCTCTGCCTCGTGCAATTGGGACCAAGGCTAGTATACACGTGCACACCCCGGGTGATGCAGCGTTGTGAGTCTGACTCAGCTATACCTCCTGAACAAATGGGAGCACAACCGGTTTTCGTCTTGTCTTTTCGAACACCAGACGTGAAACCGCATCGCGTATCTGCGCTTTCACACCCGCCCATTCAGTAATTTTCTTCTCCTTACATTTGGCCAATGCACCGAGTGCAGACTCTTTGACCGCTTCCATCAGTTCATCAGCTTCTTTCACGTACACAAAGCCGCGCGACATGACTTCGGGCCCCACTCTTAGTTCACCGGTTTGCTTATCGAGTGCGATTACTACGACTATCATCCCGTCTTGCGCGAGCTGCCGCCTGTCTCTTAGCACAACGTTGCCCACATCTCCGACGCTCGTGCCGTCCACCAACACATTGCCGCTCGCTACTCTTCCGGGGCGACTAACACCTTTGCGTCCTATGCGGATTTCCATGCCGTTTTCGGCCACCACAATGTTATCAGTCGAAAGACCAAGATCATTGACAATCTTTGCGTGGTGCACTAGATGCCTGTATTCGCCATGTATAGGCATAAAAAACCTGGGTCTTACAAGATTGTACATGAGTTTGAGTTCTTCGGCTGCGCCGTGCCCTGAGACGTGCACCCCACGCTCAGGACCATATATGACATTCGCTCCTCGTCGGAACAGGTTGTCCACAGTTCGATGAACCAATTTCTCATTGCCGGGAACCGGAGTTGCAGCAAGAATCACCGTATCGCCTGGGCGAATCTCAACTCGCCTGTGTTCATTGACCGAAATCCGCGTCAACGCAGACATGGGCTCGCCCTGGCTTCCGGTAGTCAATATCACCACCTGGTCATCCTCGAGTCTCGCTAGTTCATCAAGAGTGGTAAGACATTCTTCCGGCACATCCAGGTAACCGAGCTCAAGCCCTACACTTACGGTGTTTTCCATGCTGCGCCCGACCACTGCACAACGCCTGCCATGATTGGCGGCGGCGGTGAACACTTGCTGTATCCTCGGCAGGTGCGATGCGAAGCTAGCCACCAAGATACGTCCTCGACACCTCGAAAAGATTCGGTCTATTTCCTTGCCGACGCTGCGTTCGGAAGCCGTATAGCCTTTCCGCTCCGCATTTGTGCTGTCAGACATCAGCAGAAGCGTGCCCTCTTCGCCGTATTCCGCCAGCTTGTGAAAATCCGAAACCTCGCCGTCCACAGGCGTCTGGTCAAACTTGAAATCTCCCGAATGCACCAGCAAACCGGCGGGAGTGCGGATACCAAGACCCACGCAGTCGGCTATGCTATGGTTCACACGGAAAAACTCCACATCAAAAGGGCCAATCTTGACTCTATCCCTTACTCTTACCGTGTGCGGGTCAAAAGAGATGCCGTTATGCTCTGCCAGTTTCTCTTTGACAAGCCCGAGAGTCAAGCGCGTACCATATACGGGTACATCCAAGTCTCTCAGCACAAAGGGCAGTGCGCCTATGTGGTCCTCGTGCCCGTGTGTGAGCACGATCGCTTTCACTTTGTGCTTGTTCTCTACTAAGTAAGATATGTCCGGTATCACAATATCTACTCCGAGCATATCTTCATCGGGAAAGGCAAGGCCTGAGTCAATCACAATCATGCTGTCGTTGTAGCGCAGCACGGTCATGTTCTTTCCGATTTCGCCAAGCCCTCCAAGCGGTACGATAGATACCTGTGTTTCATTCTTTCTTGCCATTTTGCTTATTGCACCTCATATTAGACATCTCGTCTTTACTCACCTGATTATACATATCATGGGCAGGCACGCGCAAATGCTATTGCCTGAGCATCTGGCACACCTGCCCTGCCAACTCGCTACGGAATGATCCCGAGGTCAGTCATGACCTCTTTCAGCCATTCGATTTCCTTGCCAGAGGCCTGGCGAAGGGGCAGCCTCGGTGTTCCTACACCAATCCCTATCAGTTCAAGTGCCGCTTTAACAGGAACCGGGTTTGTGGTGACAAACACCGCCTTGAAAAGAGGATACAAGTCCCTGTGAGCCTTTGCAGCCTCTCTCTGCTGCCCGCTAACAGCGAGTTCTATCATGCGCTTGATGCTGCGAGCAGCCACATGTGATGCAACGCTGACCACACCGTAGCCGCCCACCGAGACGATCGGTAGAGTCAGGCTGTCTTCTCCGCTGTACAACACAAAGTCGTCAGGTACTCTCCTCAGAGTGTCTGTTGTCTGCTCCAGATTGGCACTAGCGTCTTTCAGCGCCACAATATTAGGCACCTCGGCCAGCCGTTCGACAGTCTCCGGCAGCATGTTTACACCTGTGCGCGAAGGCACGTTGTACAAAAGCACAGGCAGGTGCGTGCAATCTGCAGCCCGGCGAAAGTGCTCAACCAGTGCATCCTGCGGCGGTTTGTTGTAGTAAGGCGTCACAAGCATTATGCCGTGCGCTCCGGCTTTGGTGCACTCTTGTGTTAGCATCAGCGTATCACTGTGGCTGTTTGTGCCAGCACCAGCAATCACGCTTGTGCTGTCGCCCACCTCGTCGAGCACCGTTTCAACCACCCTCAGTTTCTCCGCGTGAGAGAGCGCAGGCGACTCCCCGGTAGTGCCGCACACCACCAATCCGTCAGAGCCTGACTCCGTCAAAAACCTCGCCAAACGCCGCACCGCCCCATAATCCACTTCCAGGCGTGTGTCAAATGGAGTAACCATGGCGGTCAACACCCTACCCCACTTAACAGGTCTCATCGCAATCCCCTCCTCAAGTTCTGTGAAGTAAGCAGGACACTTCGTCTAAGAAGTCGCAAGCGCTGTGGTCTGGGTGCCAACACAGCCAGTTACCCCTGCCCCTCGGCATCAAGCCCGAACTGCGTATGAAGCGCTCTGGCCGCCTTCATAAGGTCTTCGCTTCTAACCAAGCACGAGATGGTTATGTGTGAATCAGATGTCTTGAGAATCTCTACCTCTGCTTTTTCGAGCGCTTCAGACACGCCAGCCATCACGCCGGGCAGCCCCCTCATGCCAGATCCAACCACACTCACTTTCGCACAGTCTTCGCAAACCTCAGGCTCCAACCCGAGTTCACTCAGAACTCGGGCTGCGTCCTGTAGTAGTTCTTGTTTTATCACGAAGCTGCATTCATCGCGGGATACAGCGATCATGTCCACGCTTATGCCTTGGTCTGCCAGTGCACGAAACACTAGTGTATGCGACACCGATCCTGCGCTAAGACACACCTGACACAAGTCAGGAATGTGCGTTACACCTGTCACCACTTTGCCGGAGCGCGCCTCAGGCCATATACCTGCTGTACCCAAAGCAGTGACGAGTGTGCCGGGTGCGTCTTCAAAAACAGAGCGCACGCGAATCGGGACGTTGTGACGCATGGCGATGCCTACTGCTCGCGGATTGAGCACTTTGGCACCCTGGTTTGCCATTTGGCTCACTTCATCGTAAGTGAGAGTGCGGATTGTCTGAGCTTTCGGCACGAGTCGGGGATCTGCAGTCTTCACACCGTCCACGTCCGTGTATATCTCGACCGATTCGGCGCCGAGAGCTGCGCCAAGAAGTGCGGCCGTCGTATCGCTGCCACCGCGTCCGAGAGTGGTAATCTCTCCATCAGCTGTGCTTCCCTGAAATCCTGCGACAACCGGAATGCGTGACTCGCTTACCAGTTGCTGCACGCGTTCTGGGTTCACCTGCAGCACGCCAGCATTACCGAAATCTGAGTCAGTCATGATACCAGCTTGGGTACCCGTTAGCGCAACCGCTGCCAAGCCTGCGCTCATCAGCGTGCTCGACACGACTACACTCGCAATCACTTCTCCACAAGACATTAACATATCCATCTCGCGCGGAGGCGTGCTTCTGTACACCCTGCGGGCCAGGTCTATGAGGCTATCTGTTGCGTAAGGTTCTCCAAACCGCCCCATCGCGGACACCACCAAGACAGGCGAGTAACCGTCTCTTACCGCATCAGAAACGCGGCTCACAAGCAGTTTGCGCGCCTCACGTGTCGCAACCGACGTGCCGCCG